>JBNDKG010000027.1:0-1273 GCA_050435405.1 Clostridiales Family XIII bacterium PM5-7 | reverse complement strand
TGACCCGTCCCCCAAAAAGTAAAGTAAAAAAAGTATGGTATAATATAGCCATAGAAAGAGAGGACAGGTCATGGAAAGGAAGATGTATTCAAAAGAATTCAAGATTGCAGTAGCAAAAGAAGCAATGCTTCCAGAAAACGAGCGGGCAGTAAATGTCTTGGCAGATAAATACAATGTCATGCCATGGACCATCGAAAGGTGGAAAAAGCTGTACCAAGAAGAAGGAGCTGCGGCATTCAGCAAAGATGCGTGGAAAAAGCGGGAAAGTCAAAGAATGAAGGCTCTAGAGAAAGAAAATGAGGCGCTGAAAGAAGAGGTGGAAATCTTAAAAAAAGCAGCGGCCTTCCTGGCCAGTGTAAAGCGAGATTAAAATTCGCTTTCATGAAAAAGCATGAAAAGGAACACACAATTGCCAGGATGGCCAAGGTACTTTCCGTATCTGAGAGCGGATATTACAAATGGTGTAATAAGCTATCAGAGCCTCCTTCCCAAAAGGAACAAGAGGATCTCATACTCACACAGAAGATATGGAAGATTTATGCGGATTCAAAAAGAATTTTCGGATCACGAAAAGTAACCAATGAGTTAAGAAAGACACCGGAAACTCGAGTCAATCACAAACGAGTGGAACGATTAATGCGAGAAAACATGCTCTATGCGAAAACAAGTAAACGGTATCTACTAACCACCGACTCAGATCATAAAGAGCCAGTTGCTGAGAATCTTTTACAGCGAGACTTTCATGCAGAGGGACCCAACCAGAAGATGGTCAGTGATACAACAGTCGTAGCAACCAAGCAAGGTGATGTGTATATCGCAGGAATACTGGATTTATACGGGAGGATGCCAGCAGGATTGTATATGAGTAGAAGAAATGACAGATTTCTGGTAATGGGAGCGCTGGAAGACGCCTTGCGGCGTGGCTGCGTAAAAGAAGGATGCATTCTCCACTCTGATCGAGGAAGCACCTATTGTTCGCAAGACTACCGTAAGGCTTTAGAACAAGCTGGATTCCAATGTAGTATGAGTAAAAAAGGTGACTGTTGGGATAATGCGCCGATGGAAAGCTTTTGGGGCAAGATGAAAACCGAATGGTTAAAAGATAAGTATGATACAATTGAGGCAGCTGAAAAAGATGTGCTAGAATATGTTTGGTCCTTTTACGCAAAGAAAAGACCACATGCCGCAAATGGTTATCTTACACCTTGGGAATATTACAATGGGCAACGATAAAGTTATTGTTTTATGACTCTACTTTTTGGGGTACGCGTCA
>JBNDKG010000026.1:0-2069 GCA_050435405.1 Clostridiales Family XIII bacterium PM5-7 | reverse complement strand
ATGATAATATAGTCAAGCTATCTAGGAAAGCGGAAAAGCGAAAGTGAGCACGAAAAAATAACGAAATAAAGTTAAGAAAAAGTGTTGACAGGAGCATAAAACGTATGATAAGATAGTCAAGCTGTCGCAGAACAGAGAAAACATCAATCGCCGCTTTGGCGGAGAGAAATAAACTTGAAAAAGTTTGAAAAAGATGTTGACAATGTAGTGAACAAATGATAATATATTAGATGTTCGCTAAACTTGCGAACGGCAGTGATTCCAACAGGAATCACAGAACCTAGAAAACTTCATAGTATAGAATTGTAGTCAAAGAGAACCTTGGTTCTCAAAAACTAAAACGAAACAATCAAATGCAATTTGGTAAACAAAATGTACATGATCGTTTCCGACAATTTCTTAAAAAACAGACAATAATTTCAGAAACGAAATTAAAGCAAACGCAAAAGCGTTTTGATCCAGAAACGGATCTCTGATTAAGAAGATATATAGAGCTTCGGCTTTACATATACCATTTAATTAAGAGTTTGATCCTGGCTCAGGATGAACGCTGGCGGCGTGCCTAACACATGCAAGTCGAGCGAGAAGCTCATGAACAATACTTCGGTAACGTGATTGAGTGGAAAGCGGCGGACGGGTGAGTAACGCGTAGGCAACCTGCCCCTTACAGAGGGATAGCCATTGGAAACGATGATTAAAACCTCATAATGCAGCATCTTCACATGAAGGAGCTGCCAAAGATTTATCGGTAAGGGATGGGCCTGCGTCTGATTAGTTAGTTGGTGAGGTAACGGCTCACCAAGGCAACGATCAGTAGCCGACCTGAGAGGGTGATCGGCCACATTGGAACTGAGACACGGTCCAAACTCCTACGGGAGGCAGCAGTGGGGAATATTGCACAATGGGCGAAAGCCTGATGCAGCAACGCCGCGTGAAGGATGAAGGCTTTCGGGTCGTAAACTTCTGTCCTTGGGGAAGAAAAAAATGACGGTACCCTTGGAGGAAGCCCCGGCTAACTACGTGCCAGCAGCCGCGGTAATACGTAGGGGGCGAGCGTTATCCGGAATTATTGGGCGTAAAGAGTACGTAGGTGGTTACCTAAGCGCAGGGTTTAAGGCAATGGCTCAACCATTGTTCGCCTTGCGAACTGGGCTACTTGAGTGCAGGAGAGGAAAGCGGAATTCCTAGTGTAGCGGTGAAATGCGTAGATATTAGGAGGAACACCAGTGGCGAAGGCGGCTTTCTGGACTGTTACTGACACTGAGGTACGAAAGCGTGGGGAGCAAACAGGATTAGATACCCTGGTAGTCCACGCCGTAAACGATGAGCACTAGGTGTCGGGGTCGCAAGACTTCGGTGCCGCAGTTAACGCATTAAGTGCTCCGCCTGGGGAGTACGCACGCAAGTGTGAAACTCAAAGGAATTGACGGGGACCCGCACAAGCAGCGGAGCATGTGGTTTAATTCGAAGCAACGCGAAGAACCTTACCAGGACTTGACATCCTTCTGACAGATCCTTAATCGGATCCTTCTTCGGACAGAAGAGACAGGTGGTGCATGGTTGTCGTCAGCTCGTGTCGTGAGATGTTGGGTTAAGTCCCGCAACGAGCGCAACCCTTGCCATTAGTTGCCATCATTTAGTTGGGCACTCTAATGGGACTGCCGGGGACAACTCGGAGGAAGGTGGGGATGACGTCAAATCATCATGCCCCTTATGTTCTGGGCTACACACGTGCTACAATGGCCGGTACAATGAGACGCAAAGTCGCGAGGCGGAGCAAATCTATAAAACCGGTCCCAGTTCGGACTGCAGGCTGAAACCCGCCTGCACGAAGCCGGAGTTGCTAGTAATCGCAGATCAGAATGCTGCGGTGAATGCGTTCCCGGGTCTTGTACACACCGCCCGTCACACCATGGAAGTTGGGGGTGCCCGAAGTTGGCCATTTAATAGGTTACCTAAGGCAAAATCAATGACTGGGGTGAAGTCGTAACAAGGTAGCCGTATCGGAAGGTGCGGCTGGATCACCTCCTTTCTAAGGAGACTTACTTTCTATACTATGAGTTTATGGG
>JBNDKG010000025.1:0-2922 GCA_050435405.1 Clostridiales Family XIII bacterium PM5-7 | reverse complement strand
CTGTGTTAAAGGCAACCCGGGGAACTGAAACATCTAAGTACCCGGAGGAAGAGAAAGAAAAATCGATTTCCTAAGTAGCGGCGAGCGAAAGGGAAAGAGGCCAAACCGAAGATTTATCTTCGGGGTTGTGGACCACTCATCACGTAGGGGTTCTGTTAGTCGAAGAGGTCTGGAAAGTCCTGACATAGAGGGTAAAATCCCCGTAGACGAAAACAGATAACCGCAGAGTGGCACCAGAGTAGGACCGGACACGTGTAACCCGGTCTGAAGCCGGGGGGCCCACCCCCCAAGCCTAAATACTACCCAGTGACCGATAGTGAACAGTACCGTGAGGGAAAGGTGAAAAGAACCCCGGGAGGGGAGTGAAATAGAACCTGAAACCTTATGCTTACAAGCAGAGGGAGCGCAAGTGACCTCGTACTTTTTGTAGAACGGGCCAACGAGTTATGGTATGCAGCGAGGTTAAGTTGCTGGAGCAACGGAGCCGTAGGGAAACCGAGTCTGAATAGGGCGAATGAGTTGTATGCTGTAGACCCGAAACCGGGTGACCTATCCATGAGCAGGTTGAAGTAACTGTAATAGGTTATGGAGGACCGAACCCATATCTGTTGAAAAAGGTTGGGATGACTTGTGGATAGCGGTGAAATTCCAATCGAACCCGGAGATAGCTGGTTCTCCTCGAAATAGCTTTAGGGCTAGCCTCGCATGTTGATATCCGGAGGTAGAGCACTGAATGTTCTAGGGGCCTTCACCGGTTACCGAAAACTATCAAACTCCGAATGCCGGAATATTTAAATGCGGGAGTCAGACTATGTGAGATAAGTTTCATAGTCGAAAGGGAAACAGCCCAGACCGTCAGCTAAGGTCCCAAAATGTAAGTTAAGTGGAAAAGGATGTGAAGTTGCACAGACAGCTAGGATGTTGGCTTAGAAGCAGCCACTCATTTAAAGAGTGCGTAATAGCTCACTAGTCGAGTGACTTTGCGCCGAAGATAAACGGGGCTAAAACTTACTACCGAAGCTACGGATACAGTAATGTATGGTAGAGGAGCATCGTGTGCCGGGCTGAAGCTGTTCTGAAAGGAATGGTGGACTGCACACGAGAGAGAATGTTGGCATGAGTAGCGTAAGGCAGGTGAGAATCCTGCCCGCCGAAAATCTAAGGTTTCCTGAGGAAGGTTCGTCCTCTCAGGGTTAGTCGGGGCCTAAGCCGAGAGCGAACGCTGTAGGCGATGGACAACGGGTTGATATTCCCGTACCACCGAAGATCGATTGAGTGAAGTGGGGACACAGAAGGATAGACTGAGCACGCCGTTGGTTGAGCGTGTCCAAGCGTCAAGGGAGTCATGGTAGGCAAATCCGCCGTGGCAATTCTGAGGCGTGATGGGGTGGCAAATGAGCCGGAAGCAGTCGATTTCACGCTGTCAAGAAAAGCCGCTAACGAGATCAGAGGTGCCCGTACCGTAAACCGACACAGGTAGATGAGGAGAGAATCCTAAGGTGAGCGAGAGAACTATTGTTAAGGAACTCGGCAAAATAACCCCGTAACTTCGGGAGAAGGGGTGCCTGCTTCGGCAGGCCGCAGTGAAATGGCCCAGGCAACTGTTTACCAAAAACACAGGTCTCTGCAAAAGCGAAAGCTGACGTATAGGGGCTGACGCCTGCCCGGTGCTGGAAGGTTAAGGGGAAGTGTCATCTTCGGAGAAGCACAGAACTTAAGCCCCAGTAAACGGCGGCCGTAACTATAACGGTCCTAAGGTAGCGAAATTCCTTGTCGGGTAAGTTCCGACCCGCACGAAAGGCGTAATGATCTGGGCACTGTCTCAACAATAGACTCGGTGAAATTGTAGTACCGGTAAAGATGCCGGTTACCCGCAGCAGGACGGAAAGACCCCGTGGAGCTTTACTGTAGCTTGATATTGAGTTTCGGTGTTGCATGTACAGGATAGGTGGGAGACGTTGATACCAGTACGCCAGTATTGGTGGAGTCACCGTTGGGATACCACCCTTGTAACATTGAAATTCTAACTTTGTACCGTGATCCGGTATGAGGACAGTGTCAGGTGGGCAGTTTGACTGGGGCGGTCGCCTCCTAAAGAGTAACGGAGGCGCCCAAAGGTTCCCTCAGCGCGGTCGGAAATCGCGCGTAGAGTGCAAAGGCAGAAGGGAGCTTGACTGCGAGACCTACAAGTCGAGCAGGGACGAAAGTCGGGCTTAGTGATCCGGTGGTTCCGAGTGGAAGGGCCATCGCTCAACGGATAAAAGCTACCCCGGGGATAACAGGCTGATACCCCCCAAGAGTTCACATCGACGGGGGTGTTTGGCACCTCGATGTCGGCTCGTCTCATCCTGGGGCTGAAGTAGGTCCCAAGGGTTGGGCTGTTCGCCCATTAAAGAGGTACGCGAGCTGGGTTCAGAACGTCGTGAGACAGTTCGGTCCCTATCCGCTGTGGGCGTTGGAGATTTGAGTGGAGCTGTCCTTAGTACGAGAGGACCGGGATGGACATACCTCTGGTGTACCAGTTGTCTTGCCAAAGGCATCGCTGGGTAGCTACGTATGGACGGGATAAGCGCTGAAAGCATCTAAGTGCGAAGCCCCCCACAAGAAGAGATCTCCTCCATTTATGGTAAGACCCGTGAGAGACTATCACGTTGATAGGTCGGAGGTGTAAGCATAGTAATATGTTCAGCTGACCGATACTAATAGGTCGAGCACTTGACCAGTGGTTTTCACCTCTAAGAAGTGTGAAATACATGATATATGTTATTCAGATTTGAGGGTATCCCTCTAAACTTCATAACTGAATCCGGTGACTATAGCGGAGAGGTCACACCTGTTCCCATCTCGAACACAGTAGTTAAGCTCTCTAGCGCTGAGGATACTTGGCGGGCAGCTGCCTGGGAAAGTAGGACGTTGCCGGTT
>JBNDKG010000024.1:0-6896 GCA_050435405.1 Clostridiales Family XIII bacterium PM5-7 | reverse complement strand
CCGGTTAGTTTTTCTGGTAAATTAATTATACCTGAAAGTAGAGTTTCTGGCTCTTTTATTTTTTTGAATTTACACCATTATATGGGCACAACCTTTTCAGAGCAAATAAACGGTAGTATCGGGCTTGGTTATTGGTGAAATATGGCAATTTCACCTGCTTTCAGCAAGGAATAGTTTTGACCTAGCTACGTCTGGGCGAGGGTTAGTGAGTTTTCTCTCGAAAAGCGCCGTATGGTCAATATATAGAAAAGAATGCTGCGATTTTTTATGGATTTCTTCGAAAATCGCCTTATCAAGCCTTTTATTTTTGAAATACTGCGACCATCATAAAAAGCGCAAAGCACTATCCCCCAACAATTGACATAGAGCCTAAAATAAAAGAACGCAAAAATGCACCTCAAGCACAAGAGCTTCCCGCTCTCACCCCTGAGGTGTATTGTAATTTATTTTTTTGCTTTTAATCTTCTCTCATCACTGCAATCTACTTATTACGTATTTTTTTCGTTTTTAGCAATTTTCCTTCATAATCAAAGATTTGAAGTTGCTTCTTATAGTTTTCACCAAGATAGGATTCTATTGCAATATAATCCGTACAATAATATGCTCTCATGGTTACGATGTCTTCCCCGACGAGAGACACATCAATCAGATTACTTATTTCCCCAGTTCTTAAGTTAATTTTTATGATATTGTACTCAAAATCATTACAATACAACGTGTGCTCAATGACTTTGCAGTTTTCTGAAAAATTGGCACCTTTTCCTTTTTCTTTAGAATCTATAACTGCTATTTTTTTCATGGTGTTTTTCTGCAAGTCAAATTCCAAGATGTCTCCCGGTTGTGAACATATTGCTATAAATTTATTCTCTCCGAATTCAGTAACAGCTGTTACTGATGTATTGTCTAGTTTAAACGTGTTTTCTTCTTTCGATAATAAATCTATGACGATAAGCTCGTTGCAATTATTGTCTTCAGCAATGAGGTGATTGTTAATAATGTTTATTTGCTCAAATGAATAATCACTTCGAGTAACTAACATTTCTCTCTCTTCCGTTGTTAGATCAATACGGCTGATTGTTTTCCCGAAATGATCTATGGCAAAAATATCATCATTACCTAACACTTGACAATGATATGTATCGAGTTGAAGTTCCCTTTTCTCCCCATCTAGTGTGATCAGCCACTCTGTTGCGGCACCATCGCCAGTATCAAAACCTCCACTTGCTACGATTCGATTGCCTTTAAAACAAAAGTTGCGCCCCCAGTCATGAAAAGGTCGTTTTAAATTGCTAACAAGATAGTCTTTATCTTCGTCAATGGAGTAGACATAAAGTCTACTCCCAAAAATAAAAGGTGCAGTCATTAATCCATTGGATTCACTATATATCACACAATTATCTTGATTTAGCTCGTTTGGATTTCCCATGGAGTTTTCTGCGTTTATAGGCATATTCTTGTTACTATGTTCCGAAATTAAAAGAATTGTGCCGTTGATGATTAGAAATAATAGTATTATGCCTAATCCTATTTTTATCGCTCTTCCCATTATCTCTCACCTTCCTTACTCGAACTTGATCTTTTCAAATCTATCAATTAAGTCAAAGAGTTCTTGATCATATATTGTATGTTTTATCATCAAAATAAAGCCATCATTGCGCGGGGAATGTTCCCGTTGTTTATATCCATTGGATTCTGGATCAAATTCATAGATTGTTAATGCACCGTCCAAATATTCTTTTGCGGCTAGTGCCCCTGGAAGTGTATCAGCAGGGTTGATTACTTCAATTCCATCGAAATAGCCAAGGCATGCTGCAATACTATCAATATCTCGCTCAGCATATAGGTCTTCTTCATCATTTGCCCCGCAGGAAACTACACAAAGACATATAACAACAAGCAGAGTGATGATCATTGTTTTTTTCATTTTTTCCTCCTTGAAACAGTACGTTGTTTTCGGCGAATTTTATACCTGCATGTTCCTTCCATCCTTGTACCAATCCCTTTCGCCGTCAAGGTCATAGCCTCTAGCGTTCAGGTAATAGAGTTCTGTTGCTTTATCATATTTCCCACCTGTATAGCAGATTTTGCTATAGAATTCCCCTATTTCTACTAGCAACCGAAGCGAATCGCATACTTCAATTTATTAATACCATTATACCAGCTTTTAGTTATTACTGAGTTACTCGATTGATTCTAGTTTGTCAGTGAGGGCAAACGCCTTTACAGGGATAAAGAAAAAAGGTATGATAAATTTGATAGGCTTATCCGTACAGGCATTAATGATCACCTCAATGATATGGCATTTCTATAAAAAGTTTAAGCAGATTCTTGCCTCACAGGTTATGTTCGATGTACGAAAGGAAACTACAATAATGGACGTCACTATAAAAACAATTTTAGATATTGAGTCAAACTGTAACTGGAAAGATATGCTCTCGTTATTAAGTATTGATTTAGACATGGATAAAAGAAATGACGACAATTGGTTATATTTGTTGTTTGATTCTTGGTGGATTCTTGCTGATTGGGGGCTATTTGTCGACAAAAATAATCCAAACAGTTTCATTGCGTATGATGATCTAAAAAAAGAATTCCGTAATAATATTGCTCTAATAAAAAAAGAAATGGAAATCAATTGTAAGTTTCAATTAGTATTAGGGCTTGCAATGTGCACCATCCCAGTTCCATTCATGGAAAATGAAACTGATGAAAAGCAATTTGATAGCATAGTAGAACTGGGGGGAAAATATTGCACGCTTTCTCTTAAGAATAATCTTGAAAGTAAAATGTACGGTTACTTTTCGAATGAAAACAGAAAGTCAATTAGCGAAAAAGAAAAAGAAAGCATTAAAGATGAAATAAATAAAACCTTTGCACAAGGAACCCTTTTAAATGAATATCTTGTTTCGATGATTGAAGTGGGATAACTAATCCAAATCTCTTCGAAGTCTTCTTATTCTTCAGTCCTTTTGATGGAGAAAAGAACTTTTTCAAAATCCTCATACGCAACGGGATCTGTTGCATAAAACGTAATCCCTATAATTTCATCTGTCCCTTGTACGAGTACCAACTTCGCAGGAAAGTCTTCCTTCCCCTTCTCCGTATATTCCAAAACAGTCAACGTCTCGCGATTAACGGTTATGGTTGATTTGTTAATGGTCTCGATAAGTCCATCCTCTTTAGACGCAGTGAGTCGATTCCAATAATCATCTTCAACTTTTTCATAATCCTTTGATGAACCCATCAGGACCAAAGTCATATTGTTTTTTTCGTCATCATTATTTTCCTGTAGAATATAACTTACGGAGTTATCGTTCTTGACGTCCAGTTTCCATGATTGTGGTACTTGAAATTCAATTCCATGAAAATCTTCCTGCTGATTTGTGCTTTCATCGTACTCGGATTTTTCTTCCGAACGGCACCCAACTAAAGCAAAACAAAGCACAACAATAACCGCTATCACCATCGCTTTGTTTATCTGCTTTATTTTGTTGGCAAAATCATGAGTCATACACCTTACCTCCAGACAACATCATATCGTTTTTCTTTGTCCCTGTAAAGGCTTTTGCCCTCACTGATAAACTAGTCACAATCCAAATAACTCAGTAATAACTAAAAGTCAATTCCCATCTATCTTAACCTCTTCAAACACTTCCCTCCAAATCCCTAAATTTCAACCCTTTATCAAGGTAAACTACTTTGTTTTTTTCGTATAATGTATAATCGTACATAAATTGTTTTTCTCCGTTATTCATCTAGATATATGTTATATTCAATTTAGTAACATGGAACTAATTGAACGACGAGGTGAATAGACATGGCGAACGGTAAACGTTTGGTGACAGAACCTAGTTGGTGCAAAGGCTGCGGCTATTGCGTCCACTTCTGCCCAAAGGATGTACTGGCATTAGAAAATGAAAAAGTTATTGTAAAAAATCTTGCGGCATGCACATGCTGCGGATTTTGTGAACTACACTGCCCAGATTTTGCAATTTGGATAGAAAAGGAGGACAAGAAAGATGGAAAAAAATCAACAAAAACGCTTTCAACTCCTTCAAGGTAATGAGGCTTGTGTAGAGGGTGCTATTGCAGCGGGAATGAGATTTTATTCTGGTTACCCTATTACCCCTTCTACAGAAATTGCAGAGCGAAGCGCCATTAGGCTTCCGCAAGTCGGTGGTAAATTTATGCAAATGGAAGACGAAATCGCAGGAATTGCAGCTGCCCTTGGGGCATCAGTGGCAGGCGTAAAATCCATGACCGCTACTTCTGGCCCAGGTTTTTCTCTTAAGCAGGAAAACATCGGCTATGCAACCATTGCGGAAATTCCAATCGTTATTGTTGACGTTATGCGTTCTGGCCCTTCAACTGGACTGCCTACTTCTCCATCACAAGGGGACGTTATGCAAGCAAAATGGGGAACCCACGGCGATCACCCAGTCATTGCAATTTGTCCTTGCTCTGTGCAAGACACCTACAACCAAACCGTCAGAGCCTTTAACCTAGCTGAACGGTTTAGAACGCCGGTGATTTTGTTGATGGATGAAATCGTTGGTCACATGAGGGAAGGCTGCGAACTGATTCCAACGGAAGAGCTAGAAATCCACAATAGAAACGACAACATGATCAACGCCATGCCATACGCATTTGGCGAAGGGCAATATGTTCCACACATGACCTCTTTTGGCGAAGGAAACCGATACAACATCACGGGACTTTTCCACGATGCCACTGGTTTTCCAACCAACGACAACAAAATCGCAGCCAAAGAAGGCAGACGACTAATGGAAAAAATCAAAGTCTATAAATATAGCGGAATCTTAGATTACGAAGAACAATACATGGAAGATGCAGATACAGCCATTGTTTGTTATGGCGGTACCACGAGAGCGGTAATGGATGCCATTGAAATGGCTAGAGATGAAGGCTACAAAGTCGGCATGTTCAGACCAGTAACCCTCTGGCCTTTCCCAGAACATGAGCTGGTACAACGTGCGAAAAATTTAGACAGAATCATCGTCATCGAACACAACTACGGTCAAGTTCTTTTGACTGTAGAGGGCATCATCAAAGGAGACACCAAAGTCGACTTCCTCGGCACGGTCGATGGAACGGCTATTTCTCCTAAGTCAATACTGAGAAAAATCGCAGAGGAGGATGATTAATTATGCCAAGTCAATTGATAAAAAACACTATGCGCGAAAGCAGACTTCCTCATATTTGGTGTCCTGGCTGCGGCCACGGAATTTTGATGCGTGACGTTTGCCAAGCCATCGATAACTTAAACCTTCCAAAAGAAAAGGTGACCATTGTTAGCGGCATCGGCTGTTCTTCGCGAGCAGCAGGATACATGGACTACAACACGCTTCATACCACTCACGGTAGAGCCATTGCCTTTGCCACCGGCATCAAAATGGCCAAGCCAGACATGCACGTCATCGTCATCACTGGTGACGGCGATGCTACTGCCATTGGCGGGAACCATTTGATCCATGCTGCCAGAAGGAATATCGACTTAACGGTGATCATTTTCAACAACAATATCTATGGAATGACCGGCGGTCAATATTCACCGACAACACCTCTCGGCGAGCTGGGAACCACCGCCCCATACGGAAACATCGACGGAGATTTTGATATTCCGAAGCTGGCTGAAGCTGCTGGCGCAACGTTCACTGCAAGAGGTGACTGTTACCACAGCATCCAAACCATCAAAATGGTGGAAGACGGCATCAAGCACAAAGGCTTTTCGGTCATCGAAGGGGTTAGTATTTGCCCTACGTATTACGGACGAAAAAACAAGAAGGGTGACGCTCTCGCCATGATGAACTGGCAAGCGGAAACTTTTGTTGATGTAAAAAAGGCAGCCAAAATGACGCCAGAAGAATTAAAAGGTAAAAAATTGTTCGGTGTGATGTCTAAACGCATTGCCCCTGAATATACAGAGTGTTACGATCAAATCATCAAAAAAGCTGGAGGTGAGCAGTAATGAGTAGACATCAGCTTAGACTTACAGGCTCGGGAGGCCAAGGGGTCATTCTAGCAACCATCATCATGGCTGAAGCTGGATACATGGACGGCAAGCATGTCGTTCAATCTCAATCCTACGGTCCTGAAGCCCGCGGCGGCATGTGTAAAGCCGAAACCATTATTGATGAACAGCGAATCAACTACTCCAAAATCGAAATTCCTACTTTGCTTCTATCCCTGACGCAAATGTCTTTCGATAAGTATGTAAAGAAAACCAAAGCAGATACGTTGATTATTGTGGACAACCACATCGAAGTTCCCGAACGCATTAAATCAAGGCACGAGGTTCTGTCTTTGCCCATTCTCTATTCGGCGAAGGAAGTCTTAGACAGCCCTGTAGTTGCCAACATCATTTGCATCGGTGCAATCAACGAAGCTTTGCAAATTGCAAGCAAGGATGCTATGGAGCAGGCCGTTCTTGGCCATATCCCTAAGGGCTCTGAAGCGATCAACTTGAAGGCCCTTCAGCTAGGTGCTGACTTAGTGAAGGAAGCTCGGGGATAAGGGGTTTCTCTTTAGGGAATGCTGGCTGACATGCTACCAATCTCTCTAAGTAATGTCCTTACCAAGCCGATCCCTATATTAGTTAGAAAGTCTAACGATATGAAGGTCGGCTTTTTTATATGCTTTTGGCGATTCAGTTCTAATTGATTCAGCAAGTCGGGGAAATTTTTCCTATTTTCGCAAACCGCAGTATTTTGCAAATAAAAGGGCGCATAAGGCGATTTTGACGAAAATAACAAAATAAATCGCAGTATTCTTTAAATAAAAAGGTCAAGTCCTAATTTGTGTGTAAATTCAAAATCAGGTATAATTTTCACAGTATATTATGCTGTTTGTTTCAGTTGCTGCGTTTTTGCAATGGC
>JBNDKG010000023.1:0-8414 GCA_050435405.1 Clostridiales Family XIII bacterium PM5-7 | reverse complement strand
CTTTTGAATACATCTTCCTTTCCATGACCTGTCCTCTCTTTCTATGGCTATATTATACCATACTTTTTTTACTTTACTTTTTGGGGGACGGGTCAGTCCGTTTCTTGATCAAAATGAAATTGGTACTTTTTTTCAAAAAACTTTGTTTTTGTACCAAAGCTGTCGTTCAAGAGTGGCTACGGCAGCTTTTACCCGAAGCAGGCGAGAGTCGATAACCGACGGCTCTTATCTAAACCCAACAATCTCAGTGGTTTTCACCCGAAACAGATCAAATCTTATGAATATACGCCTCTAATGCTGCCAAGCTCTTAGGCACTGGCAAGGTTTCTGGCAAGACGCCTTTGGCCACTAGGCTGTCGAACAGCTCCATGGCTGCTGGTTTTTTCAGATTGGTTTTCGCCAAAACCTCATCATCACCGAAGACCTCTTCTGGAGCACCGTACATGAGGGTTTTTCCGTCGTGGATCAGGGCGATGTCGTCAGCCCATTCCAGAGCGTAGTCCACATCATGGGTGGAGACCAATACGGTAATGCCACGCTCCACCAGCATGTCGATGATTTTGTTGACGATGATTCCATGCTTTGGATCTAAGGATGCAGACGGCTCATCTAAAATAATCACTTCTGGATTCATGACCAGCACGTCGGCAATGGAAACCTGCTTTTTTTGGCCGCCTGAAAGGGAGTGAGTCGGTTTGTCGGCAAAGGGTGCGATTTCTAGCCAGTCGATGACTTGGTTCACCGCATCAGTTGCTTCCTCTTTACTCATGCCGATGTTCAATGCGCCGAAGGAAATTTCTTGAAAGACGCTGGCAGAAAACAATTGGTTGTCTGGGTCTTGAAAGACAATGCCCACTTTGCTGCGCAGGTCAAGAAGACCTTTTTTGCTGTAGTCTACAGGTTCGCCATTTATATACAGCATCCCTGACGATGGCCGATGAATTCCGTTAAGGCAGAGGAAAAACGTGGATTTCCCTGCGCCATTGGCACCCATAAACGCTACCTTTCGTCCCCTTTCGATTTCCAAGCTTAATCCGTTTAAGGAGTAGCTGTTGGCATCGTCGTAGGAAAATGTTAAATTGTCTGCTTTGATGATGATGTCTTTCATGTGAATGTCCTATTCGTATAGTTTCAAGAGCACTGTAGCAGTACATAAGAGCACTTCCACAATTCCAATAAGGATAACGTTTCTTTTGTTTACTGGCTTGGTTTCGTCTAGCACGTTGATTTCTCCGTCGTAGCATCTTGCTTCCATGGCGTCGAACAAGTTTCGTGACCGCTTCATGGCACGGATAAACAATGCCTGCACCATTCCGCCAAAGGAGGTCAAAGAAGTTTTTGCGTCTTTGTACCCGAGGCGCGCGTGCTGTGCGGTGGAAATGTAGTATGAAATATCCAGCAAAACGAAAATGTATCGATAAATCAGCAGCATTAATTCCACCAGTAAGGCTGGCACATGAAGCTTTCGGAGCAAGGTCAAAATGTCCGTCATGGTGGTGTTTAAGGACAAAAAATACAAGCACGATACTGACGCCAGTGCAGTAATGGTCAGCTGGATTGCATGCAAAATCGCTTCGACGCTTCCCGTGATGTAACCGCTTCCAAACGGAATAGCGAAGGCATCTAACGGTGCTTTAGAAAAGTTCACGATGATGGCCGCCGTACTTAAAAGCAAAAACGTCAAAGGCACCAACATGAGATTTAGGTATCTCTTTGGTGCGATTCCGGCAACTTTGATGTTGAGAACAGCGTTAAGGATAAGGACGAAAACGCCCATTGCAATGGAACGACTGACTAAGCAAAATATAAGGGTCAGCATTGCAAAGGCGAATTTCTCTCCTGGATTAACGTATCTCAATTTTGATAAGTAACAAAGCCTATCAATGATCATCTTTAGTCCATTTGCTCCTTTCGTAGAACCTGCCCATAAAGAAGGCCAGTATTCCTACGCCAATTCCTGTTTGTACACAGAAAATCAAGCTTTCAATTTCTCCAGGCAGCTCGCCGCCTAGATATTCTTCAATAATTGGGGTGAACCATGGTGTATATTCTTCACCCTGAATCTGTTCAATCATTTGGCTTCCAGCATCATCAGAGCCACCAAATTCCGCGCCCTTCATGGTGATTAATGGGATAAGGCAGATCAAAATGGATAAAACCAAAAGTACGATGACTAAGGCTTTGTTGTTCTTTTTCTTTTTCATCTTACTTCGCCTCCTTAATAAATCCGATGGATCGTAGCTCTGGTTTTGCAAAGGATTCTAGTCCAATGACAATCACTACGGTAAGTAGCCCTTCAACCACTGCTAGTGGCAATTGGGTTGGCGCGAAAACACCTAGGAATTTCACTGCAGATGCGGCGAATCCGCCGACTTCAGACGGATGCGCTGCTGCCAGCTGCAAGCTGGTCACGCAATAGGTGAAGATATCCCCTAGCATAGCCGCTAAGAATACGGAAACCTTTTTGTTCACATTCATTTTGCTGCATAGCTTATAAATGCCAAAGGATACAAACGGCCCAGCAATGGCCATGGAAAAGGTGTTGGCACCCAAGGTGGTTAGTCCGCCGTGAGCAAGTAAAATCGCCTGAAATAACAGGACGATAATGCCTAGAATGCTTACCGCTGCAGGCCCGAATAAGATTGCCCCAAGACCAGTTCCGGTCATGTGGGAACAGCTTCCCGTCACTGAAGGAATTTTCAATGAGGAAATCACGAAAATAAACGCTCCAGCCATAGCTAGAACGGTAATGACTTTTCGGTTTTGGCTTAAAGTGTTCTTAATGGAAATGAACCCCCAAACCACAAAAGGAATACATACTACACCCCAGATTAAGCTGTGAGTAGGTGGGAGATATCCCTCCATTACGTGCATTGCACTTGCTGACGGAACAATACCAAACAGCAGTGAAAATACAGATACAATTGATAATACTAGTCTTTGCCTCTTTGTCATTTTTTCTCCTTTCAAATAAACAAAATTCACAATAAACGAAAAAACGCTTGTCCGAATCAGACAGGCGTTCTCGCTATAGGATATTTGCCAAAAAATGGACAACTACCCCATGTCGTGTTCACACCAGGTCATCGTTCGTAACCATGTGCAAATTGGCTGTATTTAGGTAGTTCTTCTGACTTAGACATCATACACCGTTCCTCACCTTCCCAGTACTAAATTTCCCAGTGGTATCATCGAGGATTGGCTACGTCTTCACAGCGGCGCGACCGTGCAAGCTTTTACTTGCTTCTCTTTTACCCCCTTGCGGGGACCTTCATACATTCAATTGTACCATTATTCTATACGGCTTTGATTGTTCTGTCAAGGGCGCAGTTTTCCCATTTTTTCTGCCCAAAATCCCCACATCTCCGTTAGTAGCTTTCTTGCCGCGAACATAGACGTTAAGGAAGGGTCAAGGGCTGGAGCAACCTCCACAATATCAAATCCAATAATGTTTAGCTCCTTGAACACTCTTTCTAGAAAGGTCAGGCACATTCTCGGGGAAAGTCCACCGAACTGTGGCGTTCCTGTTCCTGCTGCAAATCCAGGGTCTAGTGCGTCGATATCAAAGGTCAAATACACCTTGCTGAACTTTTTCATTTTCGCTACGCAATCATCAGCCACCGCTTCGATGCCCTCGTGGAAGCAATCGTATGCAGTTTTCACCTGCATGATTTCTTTCCTCCTTAACACATGTTTAGTCTATTTGATTTTACTGAACTCCTCTTTGATTTCTGCCAAAATCTCTGGTGATTTCATCAGCTCGATGGCAGTCAATACAAAGCTCTTGACATAGGTTAGGCCTTTATTAATTCCATATTCCGACCCTGCGCATTCTGCGAATTCTTTGGTATGGGCACCAAAATCTTTTCCGTCGGTAATCTCAAAGGTGCACTGAATTGCAGGGCACACATAGCTCACATCGCC
Source organism: Clostridiales Family XIII bacterium PM5-7 (assembly GCA_050435405.1). Taxonomy (GTDB): domain Bacteria; phylum Bacillota; class Clostridia; order Peptostreptococcales; family Anaerovoracaceae; genus Senimuribacter. The sequence continues at coordinate 4,490 of JBNDKG010000023.1, read as the reverse complement.
TAAATCCGATGAACCTGGCATTGCCGCTCCGTTCATGCGAATTACCTGCTCTCCCAAGGCTTCAACCATATCGCTTTGCAAATCGGACAGCCTCATGTTGCTTACCGTATCCTTAAAGTTGGCTTGATTGAATTCCCATTCCATTTTTGCTCCTGTTCCCAAGGCTGCCGCTTTAGCACAGTCTATGACTTTGGCAGAAAGCTCTTCTAAATAAGCACTTTTTGCTGCCCGAACATAGAAGTGCGCTTCGGCATAATCAGGAATAATATTCGGCGCTTCTCCACCCTTGGTGATGATGCCGTGAATCCTTGCATCAGGCTTGGTTTGCTGTCTCAGCGCATTGACCATATTGAAGAAATTGATCACTGCATCTAAGGCATTTATCCCTTCTTCAGGGGTAGCTGCCGCATGGGCAGTTTTCCCATAAAATTTGAATAAATAGGAATTTACGGCCTGGGTATTCATGGAGTCAAAATTGTAATGCATTGGATGGGCCATCATGGCCACATCCATCTCATCAAATACACCTTTTGCTGCCATCTCCACTTTGGTTCCCGCAGTTTCTTCAGCCGGTGTGCCGTAAACGTAAATTTCACCGCCGTAAAGGTCAGCAAACACCTTCATGGCAATGCCTGCACCAACAGAAACCATTGCAATCAAATTGTGTCCACAGCCGTGTCCTAGCTCGGGCAAAGCGTCATATTCTGCTAGCATGGCGATTTTAGGGCCAGGCTTTTTCCCTTTGTAAACTGCCCGATACCCAGTTTCAAATCCTGCATAAGGCACTTCTACTTCAAAGCCATATTTTTTCAGCAAATCCGTTTGTGCCTGACAAGCTTTGAATTCTTCCATGCCCATTTCTGGATTGGCATGTATATATAATGCCAATTCCCTAAGCTCTGGAGCAAGGCCATCCACTAGGCCATTTACTTTTTCTATATCCTTATTGTTCATGTTCATTGATTTCCACCCCAATCTCTTCTGGCATTTCTACTCTGATTTTCCCTTTCTTGTACAAGTATTTACAGCTTAAGAAAATAATGACGATCAGAATGACTGCCACAAATCCCGAGTAGGATTCATACTGTTCTGGCATGATGAAGAAGTATAGTGCTGCCACAATGAGTAGAGGGATGATGTTGGCTAAATTACGTCCATAAATTTTGACGCCGCCACCGACATCACGGCTAAATGTGCTCAGTACCATACATCCAAATAATGCTGGAAGAACATAGTTTGCTGCTGTGCTTACCACATCAGAAGATAACATTGGTTTTAACGGTGTTAACAATAATACACCAAGGGCAAGCATAACGATGGTCACCAGTGATGACGCTGCAACTGCTACGCAAGAAATGGCATCAGCTTCTTCTGTTCCTGGCTTCACGTCAGCAATCTTTACTGCATTCATTGATGCAGGAAGCTTCATGTTCAAAATGTTTCCTGTGGTGCTGGCTAAGTAATAGGAGGAACCCATTACCGGCACTTCGGCAATAACCTCTGCAACACCCATTGGAATGAAGATTGCGCAAATTCCACCAGCTGCTAAAACTAAATCGGCCATTTTTGGCATAATGCCGTTAACCATACAAAAAATTAGCGGTACACTGAGAAAGATAGCCATGGAAACTAAAGTGACTACTTTTCCGATTCTGTGCGCTTTATCAAAATATGTTTGTTCTTTTTTCATGATATTTCCTCCTAATTAAACAGCTTATCAAGGCCAACTGACGCCGCCATGGCACCAATCATACTGATGGCAAGAGTGAACCCGCCAAGCCAACCCCAACCGGTTTTCTTTACAATGACGGAAATGAGTATAGCAATTCCGCCGCTAACGAGGAAGGTGATAAACTCTACAATTCCTTTTCCGAACATCGGTACAACCAATGCAATCAATAGTCCTGACATAAAGGTAGTCTGGGAAATCTGTCCCCATTTCACATCTTTGTCTCCTAATTTCTGCGCTCCTTGGTGAACCTTTCTACACATGAACACATTGAGGATTAGCGGTAAGGTAATGCCTACGCACATGGTCCACATAACCAACCCGAAAGCGTAACCGTCGGCAGTGGCTAAGTCCAAATTCAGGGCACTTAATGCCATGTTGGAGGCCATTAACTCATAGGCTACAGAACCAAGTACAGACAATCTGAGCCATGCATACGGAATTCCGATTACAGCAACTAAGGTCACAAGACCTGCCATAACTGCAATGGATGGAACGATGGAAAAGGTTACAGAAGACTTCACTACGTCCATTAACTTTTCCTTGGATACGCCACATGCGATGGCATGCTTATATCCCGCGACTAAATAATAAAGGGTCACTAAAGTGACGAGTAAAATTGCGGCGCCAGCTAATACATACAATAACTGACTTTCTGACATTTCTTTAAAACTCATTTTGATTCATCCTTTCTTTATAAATTATCAAAATCTTTTGTCATCTAAATTATAAAACTGGTGCCAACTCCAAGGTCAACCATTAATTTCCCACGAAAAAAGCCGCCTCGGCCAAGACAGCTAATCTTTTTATTTTTCAACGATTCTTCGCTTTTTTCGCTGTATCGTTTTACTACTTTATTGTGCTAAAACGAGTACAATTTGTCCTTATTCCTTGGTGTAACTCTAAAGTTTTGGTTCTACTGGAATCCACATATCGTAATAAGTGAATTCAGTTTCGCCACCATTGGCTAAGGTCAACATACGCGTCAACATATTTCCACAGACTTGGTATCCCTGTGCTTCTCTCCACTCGTGCATTTGGTACATATGCTTTAAGGTCTCTCCTAGCTTTACGGTTTCCATCGCATGGAGACAAAGCCTAGGCTTGAAAATGGTCATTTTTTCGTTTTCCTGTACCAGCTTGCTTTCTGCTAAGGTTCCATCATCAATAATGGAAATGTACTGCTTTGATGGCTTCACGACTTTACGTTTATATTCCTCGTAGCTGGCATCCTTATCTACATCCGTTAAGCAGGTGGCTTCTTTGTTGAGGATAAAGGTCAAATATGGCATCTGTGCATTGGTCAACCGCTGAAAATCATCTAAGATTCCTTGCAATGGCCCATCGATGATTCTACAGATGAAAATTGGTGATTCTATGACTTCCATCAATCCATCATTTTTCTCCATGGTTGCAAACAAAGAAATATGCTCTCTCGCTAGTTTCCTCGCATAAACCAATTGTTCGATTTTCTTATCGATTTCCTTTTCCTGCTCTTTCATCAAATCCAACGAATCTTCTATAGAAAACTCATTGATGATTTGTCTAATCGACGACAGTGGCAAATCCATTTTTTTCAGACGGAAAATATAGTCCATGCAAATAAAGTCACTCCAGGTATATGCCCTGTAGTTGTTGGCTTTGTTCTTCCCCGGACTTAGGATACCCATTTTGTCATAAAAACGGATAACATCACTGGAAACGCCGAAAAAATCCGCAATTTCACTTACCTTATAAAACTCTTTTACCTCTATCATGTTGATTCCCCTATATATTATAGAACCGTTTCGCATTCTCGCAGGTGATGTTGGCAACGTCTTCGTATTCCATTCCCTTCAGCGCCGCAATTCTGCGAACTACATACTCCACATATGGCGATTTGTTTTTCTTTCCTCTTAAGGGTTCCGGGGTCAAATATGGCGAGTCTGTTTCCACCAAGAGGAATTCAATCGGAATTTCCTGTACAACTTCTGGGGTTTTTCGATTATTTTTATAGGTTACTGGCCCAGCAATGGAAAGGGTGGCACCAAGCTTTACGTACTGCTTCGCCATTTCTTTGCTGCTAGAAAAGCAATGCATCAGCACCCTGCTATCTGGCAGCTCCTCTCCTTCTGGCCCCTTTCGCTTCGGGAACCAGCTTTGACGCTCTGCCGAAAAAGCGCCTTCTTCCTTTAGAATGGTCATGGTGTCTTCATCGGCTTCTCTAGAATGAATGGAAATCGGCAGCTTCAATTCATTGGCTAGCTGGATTTGTCGTCTAAACCAATGCTGCTGTACCTCTTTCTCGGAGTGGTTATAATGATAGTCTAGGCCGATTTCTCCAATGGCTTGCACCTTGTCTTTCTTCGTCAAGCCTTTGATTAATTCTAGCACCATTTCATCCATATACTTTGCATCGTGGGGATGAACCCCTACGGCTGCATAGCACCAAGGATTTTGCTCTGCATCCTTCACGGCCTGGGTCGAGCTTTTTAGATCAAAACCTACATCCATCACATAGGATATATCGGAAGCCTCGATTTCCCGAATCAAGACTTCCCGCTGTTCTTCCGTAATATTTTCGTTATTCAAGTGTGCATGTGAGTCAAATAACATGTTAGTCCCTTTCTCTGTCTAATGAATGCGTCGCTGGCGTACAACAACGCTGAGAGCGAAGTTGACAAGCGCAATGCGCAGATATTTTTTCGCTGTGCTAGGAACGTCAAGCGGTGAGGCTCGGAGCGTACAACTAGTACGCGAGAATCGAGCCGGTTGGCAGTGA
>JBNDKG010000022.1:0-10053 GCA_050435405.1 Clostridiales Family XIII bacterium PM5-7 | reverse complement strand
CTCCGGTTAGTTTTTCTGGTAAATCAATTATACCTGATAGTAGAGTTTCTGGCTCTTTTATTTTTTTGAATTTACACCATTATATGGGCACAACCTTCTATGGGGAACGATTCGTCTGAATCCAACAAGAGCCGGCATTTTTCGACACGCCTCAATTCAAGGCGCATCCCAAACGCCTCAATTCACCGCGCGTCCTCATTCGCCACACAGCACGACACGTCCATCGGGCTTCGTCCCATCAGAAAAAGAGCTCTTTCGAGCTCTTTCCAATTTTTATGGCCAACGGCCTATTCAAGTTGCCCAACGGGCTTCCAAGTGGTCTCCACCCAGCGGGTTATCCGAGCTGCCCAACGGGCATCCAAGTGGTCAACGTCCAAGTTGCCCAACGGGCACCCAAGTGGTCCAACCCAACGGGCTTCCGCCTCTTACCTTATCCCCTGATTGCTGCTATCTCGCAGGATAACGTCATGGGCGCCGCCTTCCACGATGGAGGTTGCGGACACTAAGGTCAATTTGGCTTTTTTCTGTAGGTCTGAAATCGTCAGCAGGCCGCAGTTGCACATGGTTGCTTTGACTTTGTTTAGGGACAAGTTTACGTTGTCGTGTAGGGAGCCGGCATATGGAACATAGGAGTCCACGCCTTCCTCGAACTTCATTTTAGGGTCGCCGCCTAAGTCGTAGCGCTGCCAGTTGCGGGCACGGTTGGAGCCTTCGCCCCAGTACTCTTTCACGTAGTTGCCGTTGATGTTTAGCTTGTTGGTTGGAGATTCATCAAAACGAGCAAAGTATCTGCCCAGCATGATGAAGTCTGCGCCCATAGCCAGCGCCAACGTCATGTGGTAGTCGTAGACGATGCCGCCGTCGGAGCAGATTGGCACGTAGATGCCAGTTTTTTCAAAGTATTCGTCACGAGCTTCAGCCACTTCGATGACAGCAGAGGCTTGTCCGCGGCCGATGCCTTTTTGTTCACGGGTGATACAGATAGATCCGCCACCGATACCGATTTTCACGAAATCCGCACCAGCTTCAGCAAGGTAGTTGAAGCCTTCTTTGTCAACCACGTTGCCTGCGCCGATTTTGATGTCGTCGCCATATTTGTCGCGAGCCCATTTGATGGTGTCAAGCTGCCACTCAGAGTAACCCTCTGAGGAGTCGATACATAACACGTCTACACCAGCGTCGATGAGGGCTGGGATTCTTTCTTCGTAGTCACGGGTGTTGATTCCTGCACCAACAACGTAACGCTTATGGGAGTCCAACAATTCGTTAGGGTTGGATTTATGGTTGTCATAGTCTTTGCGGAAAACAAAATGGGTCAGTCTCTGCTTGCTGTCAATGACTGGCACTGCGTTCAGCTTGTGATCCCAAAGAATGTCGTTGGCTTCGCTTAAAGTGCAGCCTTCTTTTGCGTAGATTAGCTTTTCGAAGGGCGTCATGAAGGAGCTGATTTTTGCGTCTAGTTCCATTCTGCTTACACGGTAGTCACGGCTGGTGACTAGACCGACGATTTTTCCGTCCGCTGTGCCGTCCTCAGTGATGGCAATGGTAGAATGACCACTTCTCGCTTTTAAGTCAAGGACGTCCGCTAGAGTTTGGTCAGGTCTCAGGTTGCTGTCGCTTTTCACAAAGCCTGCCTTGTAGGACTTGGCTTTTTTCACCATGTCAGCTTGGCTTTCGATGGTTTGCGATCCGAATATAAAAGAAATTCCACCCTCCTTTGCAAGCGCAACAGCCATTTTGTCGTCAGAAACGGCCTGCATCACTGCAGAAACTAGTGGAATATTTGCGGTTATTTCAGGCTCCTCGCCTTTCTTGAATTTGACAATAGGCGTTTTCAGGCTTACGTTGTCAATAGTGCATTCCTTAGATGAATAACCTGGAACAAGTAGGTACTCGTTGAAGGTTCTTGATGGTTCGTTGAAATAATGGGCCATATTGGTTCTCCTCTCCTGTTTTTCTTAATTATGATTCAGGAAAAATCCTGATGATTTTGTACAAAACTTGATAAAAGTTAACCATTATTTTATCTCATTTGGTTGACTTTTGCAAGGGGAAAATCCCCTAAAGTTTGATGTAGAACCAGTTGGTGTTTCCTTTGCTATCGTCGCCAAAATATTCTTGATAGTCAATGATTAATTCTGTGCAGTCCGCACTGACTTCGAAGACGATATCTCCTGTCAAGGTTTTGCCTGCCGCCAAATTCTCTCCGTCTGGGTACATGCCGTCGTAGAAAGCGTCTAAGGTATCAAACTGCTCGCCTTCCTCAATGCCGACAATGCCAATAAAGTCGTAGTTTCCGACTTCGTATTCTTCGGTGGAGGTGTTCTTTACGGTGATGTTGGCCACAACAAAAATCTTGCCCTCCTCAGGGGTTTTTCCCTCAAGGGTCTCCTTGGTTTCCACAGAGTTCAAAGTCCAATCAAAGAATGTGTTGCTTAAGGTGTCCTTGATGGTGCCAGATTGCAATTCGCCTAGGTCGTCCTCGTAGGCCGTTTTTGCTTCCTCGTGTAAGCCACCGAAATTTTGTTCTTTGTCACCGCAAGCAGCAAAAGCAAAGCAAACGACTAGACAAAGGGTGGTTAATATAATTTTCTTTATGTTCATGTTATATCCTCACTATTATTGATTTTTCTTACTTATTAGTATAACGGAAAATCGGCAGAAGGCAAATGGAGATTTCATGAAAAGTGGAATTCATTGTGAACTATAATTTCATTTGTAAGTTTTGTGCATAAAGCGCAATAACTATAATCTTACAAAAACGAACTAAAAAAGGGAGGAATTCTTAACATGAAGAAATTTTTAACAGTGCTTCTTGCATTGTCTGTAGTCTTCACTTACACAGTAGGAACTGCATTTGCTGCGACTACTCCAATAGGTGGAACTGAAGTGGCTCAGCAAGTAAGTGCTAAAGTTGCTAACGAAATCACTGCACTCGATGCAACGAAGACGTTATATGTAGGCAGCGTAGAATTTGAAAAAATAGCTAATGAAGCAGATGCAAACAATGGTTTGCTGTACAACAAAGCTGAACTAAGTAGTCAAACTGCTAAGACAATCTCAAAAGTTGCTTTCAATCAGGTTGTTGAAACACAGTATAATGCTGCAAAGGCTGCAATCAATACTGCAGCAGCAGCAGCTTATGGCTCAACTACTCAGGAAGAGCTAGATCTTGCACTAACTGCTATTGCAAGTGCGTGGAATGCTTGGAAAACTGGTTTCGCAGCTAAAGTGACTGGTGCTGACTTAGTGGCAGCAGAGTTTACTTATGCAAAAGCAAACTACCTTGCAATTGTAAACGGAGTAGACTTGACTAAGTATTCAGCTACTGCTGAAGCTGGAGATGCGCCAAGAAAAAAAGTTACAGAGTATAAGGATACTGCATTGACTGCAATCAATGATACTGATGCAACAGTTGCAGATATGAAGACTGCTACCGAAGCATTCATGACAAACGTTAAGGCTGTTCCAACAATTGCTGATGAAGCTACAGCTGCTCAGGAATTGGCTGCAGCAAAAACAGATGCCATCAAGACAATTGGCAACATTGCTGATAACGAATACAGAGCACAGTATGCTGCTTTGGCTGAAACAGCAAAAACACAGACTGGCGCTGATTTAAAAGCAACACAGGACAAAATGGCTGCGCTTAAAGGCAGAATTGATGCTATCGTAGCAGCTGCAACTGCAGAAGTAAATGCCGCTAAAACTGTAGCTGCGGCAAAGGCTCTAGCAAATACTACATATGCTGCAGGAACTGCATGGAATGACACTGCACAGACTACTGTCGCTGGATATGACGCAATCGCTGCTGAAGTGAAAACTTACGCAGAAATTCTAAAAGCTGCAGTTGTTGGCGCAACTCCGTTGTATCAGGATGGTGCAGTAGACGAAGCACTAAAAACAGTACTTGGTAAAGTGTACGAAGGCGCTATAGGATACACTACTCCTACCGATGCTAAAGGAAAACTGGACGATGCTCTTGCTAGCAAGAAAAATTCAGATTTAGTATCAGCTAAAGAAGTGGCTATCGCTACTGTTGATGCATGGATTACAGCTACTAACTTAGCTCTATATGATGACACTAGAGCTGCAGAAGTGAAGAAAATTGCAGCAGATGCTAAAACAGCAATCAATGCAGCAAAGACAACAGCTGATGTTACAAAGGCATTAGCAACTGCCACTGCAAAGTATGATGAAGTGATTACAATTGCACAACACGAACTGGACATTGCAGCGATGGGTGTGTTAGGCAAAGAATATGCTACTAAGTATCAAGCAATAATCGATGCAAATATCGACCTATACTACCTAACTAACACAGGCGCTAACGCTCCAAAAGCTGATGAAGTTGCCGCAAAAAAAGCAGCGAAGGATTACATGCTCGAAGCATACACCGTTGAAGAAATGGCAACAAGACTTGAAGGTGCTAAAGCATTAGTAAATGGACTAAAAACAGATGCAGAACTTAAAGCTGCAGCCAAGGCTGTTGAAGCGTTAATTGCTGCAATTGACAAAAACATTACTCTTGCAAGCAAAGCAGGAATTGTAGCTGCAGATGATGCAATGAAGGCATACAAGAAATTAACTGGAACTCTAGATACAGATGTATCTAATTTCCCACTTCTAGCTGCGGCTAAAGCATCTATCAAGGCACTAGAAGCTGCTGATGTACAAGCAAAAGCAGAAGCAATTGGAACTGTAACTCTTGCAAGCAAAGATGCAATCGCAGCTGCACAGGCAGCTTATGACGCATATTTTGCAGAATATGGCGCAGATCTTGAGCCTGCTAAAACTACTCTTAAGAATGCAACTGATGCTCTAGCTAAATTAGAAACAAAAGCTGTAATTGATCAGATTGCTGCACTTCCTGCAGCAGATGCAGTAACAGTAAATGACAAGGCAGCTATTGAAGCAGCAAGAGCAGCTTATGATGCACTTGATGATAATGCTAAGAAAAATGTTACTAACATTGATAAACTTACTTTGGCTGAAGCAGCTCTAAAAGTAGCAACTGCTATCTCAGATGCTGAAATCAAAGCTGGTGTTAAGAACACTAAGGCTAAGATTACATCAAAGTCATACAAAGGTAAGATCGTTCTTAAGTTCAGCAGAACTAAAGGATACAAGGTTGATGGATACCAGTTATTCAAATCAACTAAGAAATCATCAGGATTCAAGTCAATTGGTAAGACAACTAAAACTTCTTACACCAACACTAAGAACCTGGTAAAAGGTAAGAGATACTACTACAAAGTTAGAGGATACAGAGTAATCGGTGGAGAAACTGTTTACACTAAGTTCTCAGGCGTAGTATACAGAACTGCTAAATAAGCAAAACTGATATTAAAACCTGAAGAAGGACCGAATTTTCGGTCCTTCTTTTTTTCGTGTATTCCGTTTCATCATGTTAAGCAAATTGATTAGTTAATACGATTATATTTTCTTGTCTTAATCCAAATTACTAATGATAACCCGCACAAGAAGCCAACTATGGACTAGAAGCCATTCTAATGCGCTCTCATCGATTTTTCTGCAATTCTCACACAAATTTACTTGCCGAAAGATTTCCTTCGTCTAAAACGCAAATAATCGCTAGGGGAAGTTTCCGATAAGATTCGCTTATTAATGTCTGGAATGCTTCATGAGCATTCTTCTCTCTACATTGAAATCTAGACAAAAATTGAGAATGATTTCTCGTATAAATGAATTTTGTGAAGTTTTTCCAAAAACTCGCTCATATTTTGTGAAATTCTTTCAGAAACTCGCTCATATTTTGTGAATCTCTATTGACTTGTTAAATGCTAACAATTATTAGGTAAAGATACCTCGGTCATATTTTGGAATTCATTGTGAACTATAATTTCATTTGTAAGTTTTGTGCATAAAGCGCAATAACTATAATCTTACAAAAACGAACTAAAAAAAGGGAGGAATTCTTAACATGAAGAAATTTTTAACAGTGCTTCTTGCATTGTCTGTAGTCTTCACTTACACAGTAGGAACTGCATTTGCAGCAGCAACACCTGCTGAAGCAGTTGCTGCTAAAGTATTGACTGAACAGACTAAAATGGCAGAAGCTGTAAACGATTATGCTGGAACAATCATTTATGATCAGAAAGGCAAATTGGCTACTGACCCACAAAGCGTTGGTACTGACACAAACCTTACTAAAACTGCAATTGATTATACAGTTGCTCAGGTAATTGCTGATTATAATGGAAAAATCCAGACTGCAGGAGCAGACGCATTGGTTGGTTATACAGACCAAGCTACTGCTGACGCAGCAATTGTTGCTGGATGGGCGGATCTTGACACTGCTAAAAAAATTGCTGTTGCAGTGTTTAACGCTTATGCTGGTACTGATGGCGTTTTATACACCAAAGCAGTTGCTGATGCAAAAGCCGCAGCAAATGCAGCGATTGACGCAGTAGATTTATCTGCATACACAGATGCTGATGCTGCAGCATTACGCACAGAAGCTACCACTCAAAAGGAAAAAATTGCTGCTGCTGATAATTCAGCGGCTGGATTAGGCAAGGTTCTTGCTGCACAAGACGATTTCGCTGATGCTGTTAAAGGAAAATCAACTGTTGCTGATACAGCAAAAACGTTGACTGACTATAAAACAGCTGCAAAAGATGCGATTGACATTAAAGCTGATTCTTTCAAGGGAACAGAAACAACAAGATTACAGGGTCTCATTAATGGTGCTGATCCTACTCTAGCGGCTAAAGCCACAGTTGATTTAAACAACCTTGATGCAAATATTGCATTAGTCGTTGCATTTTACAAAGCAAAAATTGATGCAGTTGTTGTTACAGCAACTACAACCAACTTAGTGACTGAAAAAGCGGCTGTTGACACTGTAAAAAATAATGCTTTAGCTGCACTTGCATATCCACAATTTGAAACTGAATTGAACAACTTAGCTGCAATTGATTTGCTAGTTAAATATGCAACAGATTACGCTGCACAAATGAAAAACATGTATGACAGAACTACTGGTTTAGCTGTTTATAATGCTGCAACTGTAGACAAAGGTCTTGAAGCAGTAACTGCTGAAATTAAAAAAACTAGTACTTCTCTAACAACATACACTTTAGTAAAAGCATGGATGGACAACGAAGCAAACATTAAAAAGGCAGCTACTGAAAAAGCTGATTTAGCAAAAGAAATTGTTGCTGGTGTAGAAATCATCACTTTGAACAGTTTAGCAAATGCGTCTGGAAACACAGTTTTAGATGGTCTTGTGGGCCTTTATGCGTCAACCAATTGGGCAGACGATAACAAGGATGCCGTAGAAGCTATCCAGAAGAGCTACACAAAGAAAATCAAAGCTGCAACAACAGCTGATGAAATCATTGCATTAGTAAAAGAAGCGCAAGCTGCAATGGATAAATATTTGACAATTGCTCAGGCAGGTACAGTTATGACTGATGTATTGGCTCAATTGAAAGTATTAACTTACGTTGACTCTCTTGCAACTGTAACTAATGCAGTAGACGGAGGCGATCAGGGTACTCTATCTAAATATGCTGATGGCGTAGCTGCTAAAGATAGTGCAAACACATACAGTACTGGAATTAAAGCGGCGGCTGTTAATCAGGCTGCTAAGGTTCTATATGATGCAGTATTGGCTGAACAGAATGCGAAACTAACACCTGCACAGATTAAAGCTATTCTTCAGAATAACTATAACGCTGCATTAGCTAAGATTGATGCAATGAAACCTACAACTGCTCTAGCTTCTGAAGCAGATGCAATTGTAGCGGCTATCAAAGCATTACCTACAACTGCAACTTTGGAAACCAAAGATCAGTACCTTGCAGTACAGAAATCACTTGAAACTTATCTAGAAAATGCTGGTGCTAAGCCAGGAGACGTTTCAAATGTAAGTCTACTTACTGCTTACATGTCAAGAATCGTTAGTCTTGAAAAAGCTGCTGTAGAAGCTGCGATTAGAGCACTTCCTACAACTGTTACAGTTGCTGATAAAGCTGCTGTAGAAGCTGCAAGAGCTGCTGTAGATGCTTATGATAAAGCATATGGCGACTATAATGGTACTCCATTCGCGTATGGATATGCTGTTGTATCAAACCTTTCTACACTTACTACTGCTGAAACAAATCTATCAAATGCAATGATCACAGATGCTGCTAAGAAAATTGCTGCTATTCCTGAAACAATCACTGCTGCAGATAAGGATGTAATCGATGCTGCAAGAGCTGCATACGATGCATTATCTGATGAAGATAAAGATGTTTTCAACAAGGCATTATTAGACAAACTAGTAGCTGCTGAAAAACAGTTTGAAGTAATTAACGACGAATACCTAACTAACGGCGTTAAGAACACTAAGGCTAAGATCACATCAAAGTCATACAAAGGTAAGATCGTTCTTAAGTTCAGCAGAACTAAGGGATTCAAGGTTGATGGATACCAGTTATTCAAATCAACTAAGAAAACATCAGGATTCAAGTCAATTGGTAAGACAACTAAAACTTCTTACACTAACACTAAGAACCTGGTAAAAGGTAAGAGATACTACTACAAAGTTAGAGGATACAGAGTAATCGGTGGAAAGACTGTTTACACTAAGTTCTCAGGCGTAGTATACAGAACTGCTAAATAAGCAAAACTGATATTAAAACCTGAAGAAGGACCGAATTTTCGGTCCTTCTTTTTTACGTGGATTTTAGTACCATTTTCGTACTTTTGGTGGGTTTTATGCCAAATGATGTTGGCTTTTTTCCATATTGAGTTTTTGTGCCATTTCTGTTTGGCGTGTAGGGAACATATGGGCATAATGAAGGGTGATATCGATACTTTCGTGGCCAAGTCTACCGGCAATATCTACTGGTGAAAAGCCAATGGAAATTAATAAAGATACATGGGAATGTCTTAAATCGTGAATGCGAATGCGTCGTAAACTGGCAATACGTGCTCCTCGATTCATTTCTGTATGGAGAAAGTTGCGTGACATGGTAAATATTCGTCTAGGTGTATTGACGCGCTGTCTTCTGCGAAAAAAACGATATAGCTCATCAGAAAGAAAATCAGGCATAGTAATCACCCGATTGCTTTTTTCTGTTTTTGGTGCAGTAATATAGTCCTTTTTGCCGAGACGTTGATATGACTTGCTGATGGTAATGGTTTGTTCTTCGAAATCAAAGTCTTTTCCCGTCAAAGCGAGAAGCTCGCCGATGCGCAAACCGCACCAATAGAGCAGCTCGAAGGCAAAATAGGAATAGACGTTATCTTTAATCGCGGCAGAAAACCGCAAGTATTCCTCCTTGCTCCAGATCTGCATTTCTTTGGCTTTGTCTTTACCCATGCCACCAGTTCTTCTGATGGGATTTTCATGTAGCCCATATAGGCGAACCGCATGGTTAAATATGGCACTAAGCTGATTATGAATGGTGCGCAGATATGTATCCGCATAGCCTTTTCCCTTTTCGTCACGGTAAGTGATCATGATGTTTTGCCATTTGATGACGTCTGCCGTAGTGATTTCCGACATACTTTTCCCTCCGAAGTAGGGCAACAGCTTTTGTTCGATGACGTGTTCTTTGGTAATCCATGTGTTATACCGAAGCCTCGGCTTAACATCTTCCGTATAGATGGCAACAAAATCTTCAAAAAGCATATTCATGGTTCCAGATTTGGTCTGTAGAAATTTTCTCTCCCACTGCAATGCTTCTCTTTTCGTGTCAAATCCCGATTTCTTTTTCTTCTTATTTTTCCCATTTAGCTCTCGATAATAAAAGGATGCATACCAAGTTCCATTGGTGTGTTTATATGCTGGCATAAATTTTCCTCCTCGTAATCATAATCTGTTAATATGTACAGCAACTTTAATTATATAAGAATGTGACTACCTAAAAAAGAGATGAAATTTAGCTGTCTCTAAAACCCATCAAAAGTACGAAAATGGTACTAAAATCTACCACAAAAAGAGGTTCTATAATAAATGTTGGGGTGGTTGAAAAAAAGAAATCAACCATCCCAGCATTTTTTAATACAAAAAAATTGAGCATAAGTGCAATATCC
>JBNDKG010000021.1:0-10817 GCA_050435405.1 Clostridiales Family XIII bacterium PM5-7 | reverse complement strand
ACAAAAATGTAGTCAAAATGTAGTCAAGAGAAAATCAAAACCCTGTAATCATTGCAATTACAGGGTTTTATTGGTGCGCCATTAGGGACTCGAACCCCAAACCTTCACATTCGTAGTGTGCTACTCTATCCAATTGAGCTAATAGCGCAAAAACATTTTTCGTACTCATCTATTATATATAATTTGCGCTATTTTGTCAAAGGTATTTTATTCGTATTGTTCTTTGATCAAGCCTTTTTGGTATGCCTCCACCAATTGCTTGAAATTGTCGATTTGTGTAATCAGCTCAACGCCTTGATCCGTGTCGATAACCATCATGCGTTCTGACAAGGTTTCTACCGTTTTCATGATTGGAGAAGTGAACACCTGCGTACCATCTGGTTGCAACGGCTGGTAAGGATGGTGCTCTGCTAAAACCATATGCTTGGAATTATAGATAAACGTATATCCAGCAATTCCCGTTTGCTTTTGGTATGCCTTGGAGATGCCTCCATCAATTACATACAGCAAGCCGCCGCCTTTGATTGGGCTTTCCCCATCTTTGATTTTAACTGGCACATGACCGTTGAGAATCTTAGAACGGCTTGGATCAAGTCCAAACTCTCGAAGAATCTTTTCACACGGTCCACGGCTCTTAATCAGCTTGTAATACGGACGAGTGTGCTCCTTATGCGAAGCCTTATCTGCAATGAATAACCGCTCGAAAGTGGTCATTTTGTCCTTTCCAAACAATGGGGAATTTCCACCTAGCCACAGATACCACATCAAGTCTCCTAGGCGTCCGCTCTCTCCAGATTCTTTTGGCGAAAAATATGCTTTGCGCACTTCATCATCCAAATAATCCATTAATGCCTTACCTGAAAGGCGTTCTCCATTGATTTCTACCTGTTCGAATTCTCCATCTTCTGTCATCGGAATACAACCATGATAAAGTAAATTTCCGTTTACTTTCGTGTATAGCGCTCCATGACTATAGAGGAATTTAATGTGAGCCTGCAATTTCTCAGAGTTGATGATGGATGCCTCCAAAGAGTTCATCACTTCACGCTCTTCCTCTGTAAACTCATATGGATGCTCTGGATCAATGGTAGGGAAGTTGGTATCTTTTAACGCATAAGTTATCCCGTCAATGATGACAGTGCCCGCTTCCCAGTTGATTTTATCTAAAATCAATCGGTTTTCCAGCTTGTATTCCGGATGCGCCATAATGCGCTGTCCTTCGGCTTTAAACTGGCAGATGGCAATGGCTTTATGCATTTTCGCCGCCAGCTCCTCTTCAACTTGGTCGAATTGATTTCGTTCCAGCATATGTGGTGCAAAAGCAGTACACGGATCATCTCCGTAAACCTTTTCTGCAAATGTAGATAAAGGTCTTAGGTTGATGCCATACCCAATTTCCAGCATATCAAAATTGTTATAGCTAATGTTCATTCTAAGGATGTTGGCAATGCACGCCCAGTTTCCTGTAGCTGCACCCATCCACACAATATCGTGATTCCCCCATTGGAAATCCACATCATGATACTCCATCAAAAAATCCATAATGGTATCTGGATGTGCGCCTCTGTCATAGATATCTCCAATAATATGAAGATGATCCACCGCCAACGTACTGATGACATCAGCCATTTCAATAATAAATGTTTCTGTAATATCTGATTCAACAACAGTATTGATGATTGCGCTATAATAGTGTGCACGATTTTCTTCATCATCGGCGTGGAGAAGCTCATCCATCGCATAGGCCAAATACTGAGGTAGTCTTCTTCTCACTTTAGAGCGAGTATATTTCGTTGACACCGATTTGCAAATGGTCACCAATCTATAAATTATGGTTGTACACCACTTATCAAAATCCGGTTCACACGCTTTTCTTCGTTTGATTTCCGCTTCAGGATTATAGATCAAAGCCGCCAAATCTTCTCTATCTCCCTCGCTTAGCACGCCGCGATAGTGTTCGTCTATTTTTCCTTTGATGACGCCTGATGCGCTTTTTAGCATATGAATGAAGGCCTCATGTTCTCCATGTAAATCACTTAGGAAGTATTCTGTTCCCTTTGGCAGTGCCAAAATTGCTCTCAAGTTGATGATTTCGGCAGTAGCCGCTTTGATGTTGGGATAATCCTTGGAAAGTAGTTCCAGGAACTTTAGGTCAACCATTTGTTCTCCTCTCATAACTGCAAACTCATTATAAAGACATTATATACGTTTACACTTGGTTTGTCTATATTGGTATCTGCCAAATCACGACATGAAAAAACTGGCCTGTTTGCCTAGCACAGACCAGTTTTCAGTTTTAATTCATAAACGTCAATGGCATCACAGAGTTGTCCAATGTCTTAAACGCATACCCATCTGCTTTTAGGCGTTTGATTACTTTTGGCAGCGCCGCTACGGTTGCGTCCATGCCCACAGAATCATGCATCAGCACAACACTGCTTTCATTGCGGCGAACACCTGCAACGATTGCACTTTCTATGCTGGAAGCACTAACATGATTAGAGGTTGCATCTTCTGCAGATACATTCCAATCATAAAAGGTAAATCCACGTCTATACATTTCGGGGGCAATCAAATCATATACATTTAGATTGTAGGTATTGATGGATCCACCCGGAAACCGAAAGACTTTGCATTGGTAACCAAATTCTTCATCAATGTAGCTCCACAATCGATAAAAGTCCTTCAAGTACGCATCTACTGATTGATAGATTTTCTCGTAATCGTGGGAATAACTGTGAATTCCAATGGTATGTCCCTCATCGATTATGCGTTGAAGGATTTTTTGGGATTGCTCTCCACCCTGATAAACAACGAAAAAGGTGGCCTTGATGTCATGCTTTTTCAAAACATCTAGCACCTTTATGGTGTTAGATGAAGGACCATCATCAAAGGTTAAATATACTGTGTTTTTTTCAGCTGTGTCTGCAACCTTTTCTCGCTTAACGAACATTTTCTTGTATTTCTTTTGATATGTTGTCGATGCATTCGGTAATTCTCCACTTCCATTGGTTTCTAATTGTTCCAATAGAGATTTTTGATTTTCCTTAAGCCCACTTAATTGCATGCCAAAAGCAATAACAGTTACCGCCAAAGCCAGAATGATTCCAATGACCGTAAAGGTGATCACTCGCTTAAAAAACTTAACTGTAAAACGGCTGTCCATTTACTTCACCACACGCACATTTCCCTGTAATTCTGCGCCTGCTTCCATGCTAAGGGTTTTGGCTACTATGCTTCCAACCACTCGCGCAGTTTCATAGAGGCAAACCTCTTCTGCTTCGACATCACCCTTCAACATTCCTTCGACAGTAATGCGTTTGCATGTGATTCGTCCTTCAATTACGGCTTCCTTTCCAATATCAGCATGTTCTTCTACAGTCGTATTGGTCTTTGCTTTACAATCCGAGAATTTAATGTTTTTACAGGATATCTCTCCTTCAACTTTGCCATTTACCACCACATTTCCATTGGCACTAATATTTCCGTATACTGCACCGTGAATCATCAGATGGCCTTTGGTGGCAATGTCTCCAGTGACTTTCGTCTCTTTAGCGATGATACCAGTTTCATCAACGATTGTGTTTTTTCTTACTGGTTCAGTTTCTACAATGATTTCTTTTTCTGGTTCATTTTCCACAACTTGCTCATTTTCCACAACATGTTCTATTGGAGTAATGTTCTGGTCAAGCACTTCTTTCTTCTTATTATCCATGAATTACTCCTCAATATTAAATATAGTTTCAGCATTAAACCCAACTGGTTTTTTATCCTTGACGATAATCTTTCCATCAATGATGCTACCACGACTAGACACTAACGATCTGGTGGTAATGTCTCCAACAATGTATGCATCTTCCGATACATCCGTTGAATCTTTGATGTTTAGATTGCCTTTGATCTTTCCGTAAACAAACACGTTATCCGATTGTACATCGCCGACAACGATTGCTGTATGGTTAATCTTTGTATTTTCTTTCGTTAGTACATCGCCCTTAATCTTTCCTGTGGCGATAAGATTCTGCGCATTTACATTGCCAACGACAACACCTTCAACAGATACATCGCTGGTAGAGTGAATTTCGCCTGATAGTTTTCCTTCGACTTTTAACGAAGTTTTACAGTCCATTTGTCCTGTAATCACCATGGAGCGAGTAATGAGATTGTCACCGTTTGCGTCAAATCCACCTAGCTCGAATTCAATTGGTTTACGGTATACATTTACCGCCTTGGGTTGTTGAGACTCTTCTTCAGCGTGAAGCTTCGTGGTTTCTTCTTTTGGGCCGTTATCATCAAACCCGGTTAGTTCACGAACTGCCTGCGTAAAATTAGATATTGCTGTCATGTCACACACCTTTTCCCTTCAAGTTACTTTTAAGTTATTTTACCATTTCCACGGGGTTGCGTCAATGATTTGCAAGGTTTATCGGTCAAGAAAAAAACAGGCCTTACGGCCTATTTTCATACTATTCATCGATTCTTAAGATATTGGCTCCAAGGGCTCTAAATTTTTCCACAAATTTCTCGTATCCTCGTTCAATATGATAAATTTCTGAAACCTCAGTCGTTCCTTGTGCAACCAATCCTGCTAGCACCAAAGCCGCTCCCGCTCTTAAGTCAGTTGCGATCACTTGTGCGCCTTCCAAATCTCTTGCGCCTTGTATGATGGCCTTATTTCCTTCGGTTTTTATGTTGGCTCCCATTCTATTCAGCTCAGCCACATGCATAAATCGATTTTCAAAAACCGTTTCAATAACATTACTCCCACCATCAACAGTCGTCAAAAATGCCATAAATGGCGATTGAATATCTGTTGGAAATCCTGGGTAAGGCAAGGTTTTAATGTCTGTTGCAATGAGTTCTGGTTTCTCAACAACAACATACATGCCTTCGTCGCCCATTTCCACCGTAACACCGCATTCTCTTAGCTTTGCTGTTATCGGCTTCACGTGATCCGGCACTACGTTCTTAATCAAAATCTGCCCGTGGGTAATGGCCGCTGCCAGCATAAAGGTTCCCGTTTCAATTCTGTCTGGAATTACTGTATGCTTTGCTCCCGATAGACGTTCTACCCCTTCAATCTTAATGGTATCTGTCCCTGCGCCCTTAATCTTTGCGCCCATCTTATTTAAGAAGTTGGCAAGATCAACAATCTCCGGTTCTTCCGCAGCGTTTTCAATATAGGTATTGCCCTTAGCAAGTACTGCCGCTGTCATAATGTTTTCTGTTGCGCCTACGCTTGGAAAGTCCAAGTAAATACTCGCACCTACCAAGCCATCTTTTCCGGCAATGGCTTCTACATAATTATCCTTCGCAATAATCTCAGCGCCTAACGCTTCGAATCCTTTTAGGTGTAAGTCAATCGGCCTTGCACCAATGGTACATCCTCCTGGAGAATGAACCTTTGCTCTACCCGTTCTTGCCAGTAATGGCCCCATCACGAGAAAGGATGCCCGCATTTTGCTGACCAACTCATATTCCGCTTCATTGGTCAATATGTTTCTTGTGTCGATTTCAATAATCGATTCTTCTACTTCTTTTATTTCCGAACCCAAAGAACGCAAAATCTCCTTCATGACATCTACGTCACGAAGGGCTGGTACGTCTCTGATTTCACATTTATCTTCTGCTAATATGGCAGCTGCCATCAAAGGTAATACCGCGTTTTTCGCACCGCTGATTACGACTTCTCCATTTAATGGCTCGCTCCGTTGAACTAAAAATTTTGCCACTTCTCTCCTCCATAAACTATTGTAATAATAGTATACTAATAATTCCCCTTTTTTTCAATAAAAGATGAAAAAAAGCCCGATAAATCAGGCTTTTTATAATCAAAATTCTTATAGTTTCTTCATTTCTTCAATGCAGTTTACACACACAGTCTTTCCGTGAATCATTTTCACGTTTTCAACTTCTCCACAGAACACACATGACGGCTCGTATTTTTTTAGCATGATATACTGTCCGTCTACAAAAATTTCAAGTGAGTCTTCAGTTTTTATACCCAAAGTTCTTCTCAGTTCTACGGGGATAACCACTCTACCTAGCGCATCAACTGGTCTTACAATTCCTGTCGCTTTCATAACTAACTCCTTTCAACATAACCTATTTCTTATTTTCACTACTTTTAAACAAGGCAATTAGTGAGCCAACTGCCTTAACGATATTGGATAACCCTCCAATTACGCTTTGCTGCCCTTTTACTGCTTGGGCTACATCTGCTACAGCTTCTTGTACGTCTCCCACAATGCCATCAACTTGAGTTGCTCGCTCTGCGGTGATTTTAGAAATTGTAGCTGCATCTTCTAAAATTGTATTGGTTTCTTTGATGGTCTTTACCAAATTCTTTGCCATCACAATCAAATAAACAAGTAACACAAACACTGCAATTAATACCAAATAGATTAACGCGGATTTTAGATCGATAGTAATCATTGTCTACCTCCTTACTATGTCTATGGAGTATTATACCTTTTTTTCCAAATAGTAGCAATACGATTCTTTTTATTTGTGATAAATTCGACAAATCTCGTTGGAATAGCTTCCGTCTTCATTGTGGACAAAAATCGGGTCCAGCAAGCGTAACTCACGGTTTCCATTCTTGATGCACTGCACCAGCAAAATATTTGGTTTCTCCCCAATTTTCCCACTGATAAACTGTATTTTCTTTGGCTCTAGTTTGTTTTTTCTACAGCTTTCGCAGATATCCACCAGTCTGGCTGGTCGATGAACCATAAAAAAGCTGCCCTTATCGATGAGGAGCTCTGCTGCACATCGAACAAAATCGTCAAGGCTGGCTGTTGTCTCATGACGTGCAAGGGCTTTTTCTTGATTTTTGCTTTCAATTCCACAGTTTTCAGGGGTGTATGGTGGGTTAGATGTCACCACATCAAAAGTCCCCTCAAGGCCCTCTGGCGGCCCATCTTTTACATCTCTATGGAAAAAGGTTAATCGATTTTCCAATCCATTATGGGTTCTGTTCTTCATGGCGATTTGGTATGATGCTTGTTGCATTTCTATACCAGCAATCTCATCAGACTTGGTCATTTCTGATAACAGCAACGGTACAATTCCCGTTCCCGTTCCTAAATCCATAATTCGTTGCCCTTTGCCAGAGGATTTGCTTTCTCGTGCTGCAAAATCCGCAAGTAACACCGCATCTATACCATAACAAAATCCTTTGGGATTTTGATAGATTTCTATCGTACCAAATCCTGTATCATCAAGACGTAGGTCCATCATTATTCTTTAATCAATTCCTTCAATTCGTCAATGTATTCTTCATCGACTTCCTTCAAAATATCTGTCGGGTTTGGTCCATTGGACTTTTTCCCACGTCCCAGTCTATTGATTTCTTCTTTTTTATAGAAGAAAATCTCTGTGCCCAGCTTGTATTGTCCATCCTCGTCCTTTTCTTCGCTGTAAAGTCTTACCTTTACTTTGCTTTCAAGGATGTTGGTATCAATGACTTTTCCCATTCCGTCAGGTGTTTTCACCTTTTCGCCGTTATCAGGAAGACCCTTTCTCAGCTCCAAGTAAATATCGTTTTCGTATTTCAAGCAGCACATCAGTCTGCCGCAAATACCTGATATTTTCGTTGGATTTAGCGACAAGTTTTGCACCTTTGCCATTTTGATGGATACTGGCTCAAAATCAGAAAGCCATGACGCGCAGCAAAGTCCTTTTCCGCAAGAACCGATTCCGCCTAGCATTTTCGCTTCATCTCTTACGCCAATCTGTCTCAATTCGATACGCATCTTAAATACGCCAGCTAAGTCTTTTACCAGCTCACGGAAATCCACCCTGCCATCTGCGGTAAAGTAGAAAATGATTTTGTTGTTATCAAATGTGTATTCCACATCGATTAACTTCATGTCCAGATGATGCTTTTCAATTTTTTCCTGACACAACACAAGGGCTCTTGCTTTTTTCTGCTCGTTTTCATCATGCCTTTTCTGGTCTTCCGCATTGGCAATTCTGACGATTTTTTTCAGTGGCTGAATAACATCTTCATCCTTTATTTCTGTCGGGTCCATGGTAATGGTTCCAAATTCCATTCCACGGGCAGTTTCAACGATAACGTTATCGTTAAGCTTGATATCTAACTGATCAGGATCAAAGTAATATACTTTACCGGCACTTTTGAACCTTACTCCTGCTACTTTCACCATTCATTTATCCTCCAATTTTGATGATCAGATTTCTGATCGCATATTTATAATTTACATTGGCTAGCAAATCTCTTCTAGCCTCTTCTACATAGTTGACGTGTTCCACAATTTTTTCTTTTCGCATTACGCTTGGCTCGTCAGCAATCATATACTCTCTAAAGACGCGCTCGATTGCGTCCAGAAACGTAAATGCAGCATTTCTATCCTTAACCCCTTTAGTAAGCTGGGTTTTCAACTCATCAAAGTAAGCCCCATCAAGAATCATTGCCATGATTTTTCTCGCAAACGCCATCTGCTCATTTTCTTTCTCTTGTACAAAATTCCCTAATCGATAGGTGATGCATCTTGAATTGATGGTTTGAATCAAATTCTCCGTGTTCTCCGACAAAAGCAGAATGACTGTCCCCGGATTCGGTTCTTCTAAGGTTTTCAATAATCGATTCTGCGCTCTCAAGGTCATCGTGTCCGCATGATCTATAATTGCGATGTTTCGCTCTCCCGCTGTCGGCTTATTTTTCAACTTCTCCTGCAAACCGAAAATGCTCGCATCCTTTACCGAAAGGTCGTCGGACAGGGTGTAATATAAGTCCTCGTAGTTATCGTGGTCAATTTTTCGACAAGTTACGCAGTCATCGCAGCCATAGCCTGGATCCGTTTGACAGAGAATGCCCTTCACAAAATCCTTTGCAAAGGTCATTTTTTCTGCACAGCCATCTCCCTCAATAATGTATGCATGGGAGACGTTACCGTTTTCTATGGTACGACTAATTTTGTCCACCAGCTTGCCATATTCTTGATAATCTCTTAGCGACATAACAGCCCTCTATCTTTTAATAGCTTATCTACCTGGGCAACAATATCTTTTCTGATTGCGTCTTTATCTCTCGATGCATCGATGCCAACAAAACGCTCCGGATAAACCTGCAATAACTCTTCGTATCCTGCAAAAACTCTATTGTGAAAATCGATTTTCTCCCGTTCTAGTCGATCCTGAGATTCCACTTTGATTCTTGATTTTCCTACTTCTGGGGAAATTTCCATCAAAAGAGTCAGATCCGGCATGCATCCTGCGACAGCCAGTTCATTGATGATTCTCACTGAATCGCCTAACTGCCGTCCATAACCTTGATACGCGATGCTTGAGTCAATAAATCGATCACAAACAACCACCTTACCCTCGGCCAGTGCAGGTCTGATGAGCTGCTCTACATGTTGTGCTCTAGACGCAGCATAAAGCAACGCCTCTGACATATCACACATTTCGCTATTTTTCTGATCAAGAATAATCTTTCGCAGCTTTTCGCCAATGTCTGTTCCACCAGGCTCTCTAGTGAACACTGTCTCCACCTTCTGGCTCTCCAAATATTCCTTCAGATATCTTACCTGAGTTGACTTTCCAGATCCATCTGGTCCCTCTAAGGTAATAAAAACACCACTCTTCATTTCCGTCTCCTTGAGATATTGTCGTTCTCGATGTATATCAACGCTTTTTCTCTGTCGCGTCATTTACAATGTGATTAAATAAGTTTACCCCTACATAGGCTAGCGGGCAACAAAGCAATATACAAAAAACAATTTTCAACGCTAGCATCATCATATAACCCTCGCCTTTCACCTAGACTATTTCAATCCACGCCCCTATAGCGTGTGTCTTGGACTCACCTTCGCACACTATTAGGTACAAGATTACAGAATAATTATACCACAAACCATCAACTTAGTGAAGTATTCATTTTCCATGTAATCGCAACGCTTACAGGGTTTTAGACGGCATTCTTTCCCTCAGATTAACGGTTTTGGTACAAATTCAGCTTTGCTCGCGGATTAAGGGATTTCTGCTTTGTCCGCGGATTAACAGTTTTGGTACAAATTCAGCTTTTTTTCAAAAATAGTGACAAATTATTTTTCCACTAGAAAAGTGACGCAATGAATATACATTAATTATGCACAATTCAGTAAATATACGAATAATTATGCATATAGTCTGTTCTACATCAAAGCTTCTATGCTCATCAATAGCATCTAATCCCTATATTCAGCTTAATTAGCACAATTCAGCTTGATTTCATCGCTCATCACCAACCGCTTTTATCACTAAATTTCAAAAAAAGTCGATTTTGTACCAAAATCAGATTGACTGCATCGCTATCGGCGCCTAAATCTTAGTCAATAATTATGCATGGCCTTTTCTGTTGCTCCTCCAGTCACCGCCCGTGCTCGGTCGATTCCTTTCGCTGTCCCGTTTGGTACGTTACACTAAAAAAAACAAGCTACTATGTAGCTTACCGGCAACGCAACTTTTCTTTCTTTTCTGTTGCTCCTCCAGTCATCGATCGCGCTCGGTCGATTCCTTTCGCTGTCCCGTTTGGTACGTTACACTAAAAAAACAAGCTACTATGTAGCTTGTTTTTCAACCAAACCGGCAACGCAACTTTTCATTCTTTTCTGTTGCTCCTCCAGTCACCGCCCGTGCTCGGTCGATTCCTTTCGCTGTCCCGTTTGGTACGTTACACTAAAAAAACAAGCTACTATGTAGCTTGTTTTTTAACCAAACCGGCAACGTCCTACTTTCCCAGGCAGCTGCCCGCCAAGTATCCTCAGCGCTAGAGAGCTTAACTACTGTGTTCGAGATGGGAACAGGTGTGA
>JBNDKG010000020.1:0-15588 GCA_050435405.1 Clostridiales Family XIII bacterium PM5-7 | reverse complement strand
GTTATTGTATTTAAAAACCAGAGGCAAAATTGCCTCTGGAAAAACGTTCAATATTTTATTAAAGTTTGCTCCACCCCAACATTTGACATAGAGCCTTTTTTGATTGAAATATGAATTGTTTGTATACGTAGCCCTTTACCTAGCCTTCAACCTTGGCTCATTGGTTCTGTTGGCTTTCACAATATCCATCTCGAACCAGAATGTACTTCCTTTGCCCAGTTTACTGATGACGCCATATTCTGCCTTGTGCAAGGATAAAATTTCTCTGACAATGGAAAGACCTAAACCACTACCATCTGTTGGTCTAACGTGATGGGTGCTTGACTTATAGTAGCGTTCCCAAACGTGACTGATCTCATCTGGTGCAATGCCTGCACCGTGGTCGATGACTTCGCAGCGCATTTTTCTGCCTGAACGCTTTAGATTGATGATGATTTCTTTATCTTCACCACAGTATTTTACAGCATTGTTGAGCAAGTTGGCGAGAACCTGTTTGATTTTCGATTCATCACCGTTGATCAAAATCGGAGCAGGGCAGCTAAACTTGAATTGATAGCCTTCGCTTTCTGCAAGGATTTCATATGAAGCCAGCAATGTTTCCACAGTATGCTTAATGTTGAAATCGGATTTTTCTAAAATGATTTCTTTCGATTGCATACGAGACATGTTGAGCATATCGTTAACCAGAGTGTTCAATCGGTCAGCTTCTTCAATGATGACATTCAGATGTACTTCCCGTTTCTCTGGGTTATTCCCAGAAAGATCTCGCACCATTTCAGCATATGACTTAATCATGGTTAACGGAGTACGCAAATCATGAGACACATTGGCGATTAAATCCTTTTGGTACATATCGGTTTTTTCCAGCTCTCTAGATGCATTAGTCAAGGTATCAGCCAAATCGGAAATCTCAGAATAATGCCCGCCTTTGAAAATCACTCCATAGTGGCCTTTTCCCATTTCTGCTGCAGAATTGGTGATGCGCTTAATTGGTCTAGAAATTCGATTGGCCAAATAGATGGCTAGAGCCAGAGCAAGTAAGGCGGCAATTAAGGTGATATAAATCAATTGGGCACGCAAAATCGCCACTGTAGATTCCATCGGGTACAGAGGTGAAAAAATATATAAGATATAGCTATTGGAAAAATTCGTTTCTTCACTAAGATTATCTGTCGCTTTATGCAAATAGCATGCATAGGATAACGTTCCTGTTTTCCCACCAGACTTTTCATCATAAATTACCGATGCCCGGTCAAGCTTAGTTTCCTTTAGCTTGTTGGCCAGTACTTGCGCCTGCAAACCATATAAATAGGTTGGCCCATGGCTGTTGAAGTCAGGCGTAATGATGGCGCCGCTTCCCGTTTCCACGCGAATGTAAACATCACTGTTGGTCTTTGCCACTTTTTGCAGGTATTCAGCGAGGGAAACCAAGTTTTGATCATTCCGTTTGAAATCGTCGATAATTCGATTTGCCAGCTTGGTAGTCTGCTGAATTTTCATGGCCTCATAATAGTTGTTGAGAAAGAACGTTTGCAGCATCCAAATCAAGCCGATGAGAAGCAAAGCGAAACCGATAAAGTAAATCCAAAGCTTGAATCTTATGCTTTTGAAATCAAATTTACTCTTCAAATTCAAATTTATAACCTACCCCTCTCAGAGTGACAATGAAATCACGGTATGGACCTAAGTTGTTTCTTAAGTTCTTAATATGGGTGTCAATGGTTCTATCATCTCCAAAGAAATCATATCCCCAAATATCAGAAAGCAGCTTATCTCTAGATAATGCAATATTTTTGTTTTCAATCAAGTAGAACAGCAGCTCATATTCTTTAGGCGTAAGCTCCACTCTAGTTCCATCAACAGAAACGGTTCTTGCCGCAATGTTGATTTCTAATCCATCAAAGTGCAATACGTCTGCTTTGTTCTGTGCGGATGCGTTTCGACGTGCTAAAACGACATTGACCCTTGCCATTAGCTCTTTCGGGCTGAACGGCTTGACGATATAGTCGTCGATGCCCAGCTCAAATCCGAATAGCTTATCGTATTCTTCGCCGCGCGCTGAAAGCATGATGATGGGCACATCCTGGTTCTTTTTGATTTCCTTACAAGCGGAAAATCCGTCCAGCTTCGGCATCATGATATCCATAATGACCAAGTCGTACTCGTTAAGCTTACATAAACCAACTGCACTCATTCCATCGGTAGCCTCGGTTACCTCGTAGCCGTTAAATTCGGCATATTCTTTTATTACTTCACGAATCTTAGGTTCGTCGTCAACTACTAATAATTTATACATCGTATCCTCCTTATCATCTTTCACTACTATACTATAAGGAATATATGTAGTTTAGATGAATTCTATATAGATAATTCTACCACAAATGGGGATTGAATAAAAGTATTTTGGATGGAGCCCATAGAAAAAAGGTTGACAGAAAAATTTGTCTGTGATAATATAATGTATTTTTACAAGACTTGACATTGCCTCCTGTATTGCTCTATACTGTAATGTATAGAGATAAGATGGAGGCGTGCGTATGTTTTCAGCCGGAGACAAAATCCTGTACCCAATGCATGGGGCAGGTGTCATACAAGATATTGAGGAAAGAGACATTTTGGGAGAAACCAAAAGGTACTATATTCTCAAGTTCCCTTTCGGAGATATGAGTGTGATGATACCAGTGGACAAGGGTCCAGATGTGGGGATAAGACCGATCATTCCGCAAAGCGAGATTGAAGCGGTTTTTGTTGTGCTTCATGGAGAATCTTCAGAGATGTCAGGAAACTGGAATCGCAGACAGAGAGAAAACATGGACAAACTCAGAACAGGCGATATCATGCTTGTGGCTGAGGTAGTTAGAAACCTTCTCCGACTGGATAGGGTGAAAAAGCTATCCACTGGAGAAAAGAAAATGCTCACCAATGCGAAGCAAATTTTGATGAGCGAATTGGTCTTGGCAGGAGACATTGACCCCCTAAAGGTAGACGACTTAGTAGAGGATGCAGTTTAGATTATTCCCCTTGAACAGTAGAACACCTACTCTATAAAAATTCTACAGAAAAGGAGGATAAGAAATGTTTAAGAAATTACTTAAGGGACTTTCTTCTTTAGTCGGTGCAATCTTAGGTTACGGTTTATTTCTACTTCTCAGCTATTGGCTTCACGAAAGCGGCACCAACGTCGACGACGTGTTTACCCAAGGCCAGCAGACAGGAATCGGAATCACCTTCGCAATTATTTTTGGAATTATTTTTTTCAGATTGACACCAATCATAAGTCGTCAAAGTGCCAAAGTGGCAGACAACATTGAGGATGATTTGCGCGGCGTATCAGCTAATGATTTATTCATGGGCGTAATCGGTCTGATTACAGGCTTACTCATTGCGCTACTCATTACCCAGATTTATACTTCAATCACCAACAAATATTTGTATGCGGTGATTTCCATCATCACTTATATGGTGCTTGGTTATTTGGGCGTTGTCATTGCGACGAAAAAGGGAAAAGAAATGGTTTCGCTGGTGGCCACGAGAAAACAAACCCAAGCGCAGCCAGCTCCACAGGAAAATATTTTTTCTAGATCGAAGAAAAAACATGATGGAACCCCTAAAATTTTCGACACCAGTGTCATCATTGATGGAAGAATTGCAGAGATCATGAAGACAGGCTTTTTAGAAGGACCTATTGTTATTCCTGAATTTGTGTTGGTTGAATTACGACATATCGCTGATTCTTCAGATTCATTGAAAAGAACTAGAGGAAGACGAGGATTAGATATCCTAAACAAAATTCAAACTGATTATGGTATAGAAATTTACAACACTGACAACGAAAAAACCTTGAAAGAAATTCCGGAAGTTGATGTGAAATTACTAAAACTGGCGCAGCTGATGAATGGTAAAGTGGTCACCAACGACTTTAACCTAAATAAGGTTGCAACCATAAACGGCGTCAGCGTATTGAACATCAATGAACTGGCTAATACGTTGAAACCAGTTGTGCTTCCTGGAGAAGAAATGACCGTTAGCTTGGTTAAGCAAGGGAAGGATAATAGTCAGGCCATTGCATATCTAGACGATGGAACGATGATCGTTGTAGAGGATGGCAGAAAAATGATAGGGAAGACAACGAATATCAATGTTACTAGCGTGTTACAGACTTCTGCTGGTCGCATGATATTTGGAAGATTGAAAAACTGATGTTAAATGATAAGAACATATATGTAATTATTGGAGCTGCCGGATCTGGTACAAGGATGGCAGCTTCATTGCCCAAACAATTTCTAAAAATAGGTGAAGCCACCATATTGGAGCAAACGGTAAATCAGTTTATCGGCGTCTCTTTGGTGGACAAGATCGTGATTGTGACAGCAAAAGCCTATATAGACCAATGCTGCCAATTTTTTCATGAAGAAATTGCATCGGGTAAAATTCTTGTGGTTGAAGGTGGTAAAGAACGACAAGATTCCATTGGAAATGCTTTGGAAAAGATAGAATGTCTCGGAGCAAATCCAGAGGATATTGTGTTGATCCATGATGGCGTGCGCCCCTTTGTCAGCAAAGAGCTGATTGAGGCAGTAACTTACGCGGCAGAAGATGAAACCGCAGCCATTGCAGCAATTAGGCCGAAGGACACCATCCGTCATCAAGAAGACGGAACCCTTGATAGAAGCAAGCTGTATTGTGTGCAGACGCCACAGGGTTTTCAACTGTCAGTCATTAGAAAAGCCTTTGATCAGGCGAAGAAGGATAACTTCTATGGAACAGATGACGCTAGCCTTGTAGAACGACTAGGCTATCACATTGACATTGTTCCAGGTGAGGAAGCAAATATTAAAATTACGACGCGAGAGGATATCCCATTGGAAACGAGAATAGGAACTGGTTTTGATGTTCATCAACTAGTTGAAGATAGAAAATTGATTTTAGGTGGCGTTACGATTCCTTATGAAAAGGGATTGCTGGGCCACTCCGATGCAGATGTATTAACCCATGCCTTAATGGATGCCATATTAGGCGCAGCGGCACTGGGTGATATTGGAACGCTGTTTCCCGACCACGAGGCAGCCTATGAAGGAATTTCTAGCATCAAGCTTTTGGCTGAAGTTAAACGAGCCATGGAAGATGCAGATTATACATTGGGTAATGCCGATATGACCGTTATTTGTCAACGACCCAAGCTGGCAGCATTCATCCCGCAGATGCGAATGAATATTGCCGAAACGTTAGGCGTAGGCCTGGACAAAATCAGCATTAAAGCCACCACCACAGAAAAGCTAGGCTTTGTTGGAAGAGGTGAGGGCATTGGGGCAGAAGCAGTCTGCCTATTGAAGAGGAGTTACAAATGAAATTATCAAAAATGCATATTAAAACATTAAGGGAAGTGCCTAACGAGGCGGAAATCCCAAGTCATATTTTACTTTTACGTACAGGCATGATTCGAAAATTAGTGTCTGGTGTTTATGGGTTTATGCCTCTTGGCTGGAGATCTGTTAGAAAAATTGAAGACATCATCAGACAGGAAATGGACAACACAGGAGCGCAGGAGATTCATATGTCAGCGGTTCAGCCTGCAGAGCTTTGGGAGGAATCTGGAAGATGGTTTGCCTATGGACCAGAGCTATGGAGATTAAAGGACAGAAATGGAAGAGATTTTTGCTTGGGGCCAACCCACGAAGAAATCTTCACTGACATTGTAAGAAGCGACGTATCTTCATATCGTCAATTACCAATGAATCTTTATCAAATTCAGACAAAGTACAGAGACGAGGCTCGTCCTAGATTTGGCTTGATGAGAAGCAGAGAGTTTATCATGAAGGATGCATACTCCTTTGACAAGGATGAGGCAGGATTAGATGTAAGCTATCAGGAAATGTACGATGCTTATGACCGTATTTTCAAAAGATGCGGACTAACTTGTAGACCTGTTGAGGCGGATTCAGGCGCCATTGGAGGAAGCAATTCTCACGAATTTACTGCCATTTCAGAGGTTGGAGAAAGTGAAATCGCTTATTGCGAACAGTGCCAAATGGCAGCAACCACAGAAAGAGCTGAATGTGTGGATGCAAAAGCAGAAGACGATGTGGAAATGCTTCCAATGGAAGTGGTACATACACCTGGAACCAAAACCATTGAAGAGGTTGCGGGATTTTTGCATTTAGAAAAATCTCAGACCATTAAGGCCCTATTGTTTGTCACCTTTGACGAGGAACAAAAGGAAAACGGATATGTGGTCGCTTTTGTTCGAGGTGACAGAGAACTGAACATGACCAAACTGATTAATGCGCTAGATATACCAGAGCATGCAATCGAGTTTGCTGATGAAGAAAAGATTGGCGCTGTTACAGGATGCGTTGCTGGATTTACAGGTCCTTGCGGACTCCACGATTGTACCGTTGTAGTGGACAGTGAGTTACCAGGACTAAAAAATCTTTGTGCAGGAGCAAACAAGGCTGATCACCATGCCGTCAATGTCAACTACGGAAGAGATTATGAAGGTGACATCGTAACAGATTTGAAGATCCTGCAAGAGGGAGATCCATGTCCAATTTGTGGTGCACCTGTCAAGCATGCTCGTGGCATTGAGGTGGGACAAGTGTTCAAACTGGGCACCAAGTACTCCGAGTCTATGGGTGCAATGTATAGCGACGAAAACCAAAAAGAACAGCCAATCGTAATGGGCTGCTATGGCATCGGCGTAACAAGAACCTTGGCGGCTGTAGTAGAGCAGCACCACGATGAAAACGGAGTGATTTGGCCAATGGCGATCGCTCCATACCATGTGATCATCACCTTGGTTAAACCAGGAGACGAAGCTCAGGAAGCTGTGGCGGAGAAGCTATATCAGCAGTTGGCAGAGGCAAGAGTAGAAGTCTTACTTGATGATAGAGACGAACGACCTGGCGTTAAATTCAAGGATGCAGACCTTCTGGGAATTCCAGTGAGAATTACGGTTGGAAAGCTAGCTGGAGAAGGCAAGGTTGAATATAAGCTGAGAAGAGATGCGGAAAAAGAAGAAGTCACCGTAGAAGAAGCGATTTCAAGAGCCGTTGAAATCGTCAATAAGGAAAAATAGTAGATGAACTTTATTGTTGCAATGGAATGGATTGGGACAGTTGCCTTTGCTGTATCAGGGGCAGTAGTCGCCATCGAAAAAAAGCTAGACTATTATGGCATATGCTTTTTGGCCATCATTACGGCAATTGGCGGAGGAATCATTCGAGATATTCTCATTGACCAGCCATTACCGTCAGCCTTGGCCAATCCTTTGTATGCCATTGTCAGCGTTGCCACTGCGGCAGTTGTCATTTTCTTTTATCAAAAGATTGTCACTTGGTCGCATTTGGTTTCCGTTGCGGACGGCATTGGACTTGCAGCGTTTACAGCAATTGGTTCCAGTGTGGCGGTGACCAGCGGTCATGATGGCGTATACGTGATTATTGCGCTTGCTGTTTTAACAGGTACCTTTGGGGGAGTGCTTCGAGATGTTTTCGCCCAAGAGATTCCAAGGTGTTTTCGCCGAGAAGTCTATGCAGTTGCGTCGATTGTTGGTGCAATTGCCTTCTTCATCGCATGCGATTTCGTGAGCATGACCGTGGCCATGTATGTCTGCTTTGGTGTGACACTGGTCATCAGGCTGGTGGCCATCTTTAAAAATTTACATTTAGGAAAAGTGAACATAGATTGATGAAAAACATATATGTACAATTATTTACCACGTTTTTCAAGCTAGGCCTATTTACCATTGGAGGAGGCATGGCCATGATTCCGCTGATTCAAGATTTGGTGGTGAACCAAAAGCAGTGGATGACTGAGGAAGAGGCTGTGGATTGCATCGCAGTGAGCCAAGGACTTCCGGGAGTAATCGCCATCAATATGGCGACCTTTATTGGACAGAAGAAAAAAGGCATTCTTGGGGCTATCGTTTCCACATTAGGCATCATCTTGCCCAGCTTCATCATCATCATTTTGGTGGTTGAGCTGCTTCATGGCATTGGCGATAACCAATACGTGGAAGGAGCATTGGTTGGCATCAAAGCCGCAGTCACAGGCCTTATTGCGTTTTCGGCATATAAACTGGGAAAGCAAGTGTTGACTGGCCCGTTTCAATGGATATTGGCAGTCGGCGCATTTCTGACCATTGCATACTTTGGCATAAACGCCGTTTGGGTGATTCTCGCCGGAATCGTTAGCGGATTGTGTTATGGACTGATTCGAGATAAACATAGGGCAAAGGGTGGTGACGCCCAATGATTTACCTTCAATTATTTTTGGTATTCGCCAAAATCGGATTGTTTGGATTCGGTGGCGGCATGGCAATGCTGCCGATGATTTATCAAAGTGCAAAAACCTTTGAATTGATGTCTGCAGAAGAGTTTTCTGACCTTGTCGCAATTTCTCAAGTTACGCCAGGGCCCATTGCCGTCAACGCAGCGACCTATGTAGGGTACAATGCAGGAGGAATCTTTGGAGCAGCAGTAGCAACCTTTGGTGTCGCATTGCCCTCCTTTATCTTAATTCTGCTGGCTTGCTATTTCCTCAATCGTTTCAAGGAAACGAAAGCGATCGATAGTGCATTTACAGGAATACGCCCAGTAACAGTAGGATTAGTCGGAGCCGCAGTGTTTTTTACGGGTCAAAGTGCTTTCGCAGAAATCGAACCCGTTCCAGTAGCTATCTGTCTTGGGACCATAGTACTGATTGGAAAGTTTAAAGTTAGTCCCATCATCGTCATGGTGATTGCGGGCGTGATAGGAGCATGTGTATGTGGGTAGGTGGAGTAAGAGTCATCATACGGAACGAGAAAAATGAGATTTTGATGGTCAAGCAGCATCATGAAGATCGAGACATTTGGATGGTTCCAGGAGGTGGCATTGAGCCGGGAGAGAATTCAATTGAGGCCGCAATTCGTGAGGCAAAAGAAGAAACCGGCTTGGATATTGAAGTGTGCGGTGTCGCGTGGCATATTGAAGAGGTATCGGAGAAGCGAGGGCAGCGGTTTGTCAATTACATGATTGGAGAGATCATTGGTGGAGAGTTAGGCTTGGGAACAGATCCTGAGCTAGCACCGGACAAGCAAGTTCTTCGTGAGGTAAGGTTTATGTCTCGTGAAGAAATCAATCAGCTAGAGCACGTTTATCCTAAGTTTTTCAACGAGGAAATATGGGGTATACTAGAAGAAGAACAAAACGGAATGACGTATTATAAATTAAGATATCAAGATTAATGAAACACAAAAAGGAGAACTAACATGAAAAAAGTAACAATTGAAATGAACAATGGCGGCGTGATGACTGGTGAATTATATGAAGATATTGCACCAATTTCTGTTGAGAATTTTGAGAAGCTAGCCAATGACGGATTCTATAATGGGTTAACCTTCCATAGAGTCATTCCTGGCTTTATGATTCAGGGTGGATGTCCGCAAGGAACTGGAACAGGTGGACCTGGATATACCATTAAGGGTGAATTTAACTCCAATGGCGTAAAAAATGACCTTAAGCACACTACTGGTGTTCTTTCTATGGCTAGAGCTATGGCTCCAGATTCAGCAGGATCACAGTTCTTTGTTATGGTTGCCGATGCACCACATCTAGATGGAGATTATGCTGCATTTGGAAAAATTACAGAAGGCATGGATGTAGCACAGCAGATTGTTAGCGTACCTACAGGAAGAATGGATGATCCACTTGAGCCTGTAGTGATCAAGACCATTACGGTAGAATAATACATAGTTGAAAGGCGACGACAATGGCATTTTTTAGAGAAGTTCGTGAAGACATCAAAACAGTGTTGGTCAAAGACCCTGCGGCAAGAAACAGCCTGGAGGTTCTTCTTTGCTATCCAGGAATCTGGGCGTTGATCTGGCATAGACCAGCAAAGTGGTTCTATGAGCATCACTGCAAACTCCTGGCAAGAATCATCTCTCAGCTGACGAGATGGTTTACGGGAATCGAAATCCATCCTGGGGCAACTATCGGTAGACGTTGCTTTATTGACCATGGAATGGCTGTGGTCATTGGAGAAACTACGGAAATCGGCGATGATGTTACCTTATATCAGGGAGTAACCCTTGGTGGTACAGGAAAAGACACTGGAAAGAGACATCCGACCATTGGCAACAGAGTCATTGTTAGCTCTGGAGCCAAAGTGTTAGGGCCGTTTACTGTAGGCGACGATGTGAAAATCGGATCAGGGTCTGTAGTGCTCAATGAGATTCCAGCAGGGTGTACTGTAGTTGGTATCCCTGGGAAAATCGTGAAACGGTATGGTGAAACTACGGAAGACTTGAATCAGGTTAACCTACCCGATCCAATTGCTACAGAACTAGAATGCCTTAGAAGAAGAATTGTTTTGCTAGAAAATAAACTGAGAGGAAATGAAGATGAAGATATATAATACGTTGACGAGGAAAAAAGAGGAATTTGTACCGATTAAAACAGGAGAAGTTTCCATTTATGTCTGCGGACCAACGGTATATAATTTTTTTCATATTGGAAATGCAAGACCGTTTGTGGTCTTTGATACCTTGAGAAGGTATATGGAATACAGAGGGAACAAGGTAAAGTTTGTGCAGAACTTTACTGACGTTGACGACAAAATCATCAACAGAGCTAAGGAAGAAGGCGCAACTGCCCCAGAGATTTCAGAGAAATATATCGAAGAGTACTACAAGGATGCGGCAGCCCTCAATGTGAGAAAAGCAGATGTTCATCCGAAGGTTTCTGATCATATTCAGGATATTGTAGATTTTGTTCAGACGTTAATTGACAAAGGCTACGCCTATGAAGCCGATGGAGACGTCTATTTCTCTACGAGAAAATTCGATGAATACGGGAAGCTGTCTAAGCAGAATATTGACGACTTGGAATCTGGCGCCAGAATTGCTGTCGGAGAAGTAAAACTGGATCCCCTTGATTTTGCACTTTGGAAAGCAAGGAAAAGTGATGATGAAATCGCTTGGGAGTCTCCATGGGGCATGGGCAGACCAGGTTGGCATATTGAGTGCTCGGCCATGAGCAAAAAACATCTTGGGGCTACCATAGATATTCATGCTGGTGGACAGGACTTACAGTTCCCACATCACGAAAACGAAATTGCTCAGTCAGAATGCTGCAATGGAGCACCGTTTGCTCACTATTGGATGCATAACGGCTACATCACCATAGATAATGAGAAAATGTCCAAATCTAAGGGCAACTTCTTTACCGTAAGAGACATTCTTAAAGAATACA
Source organism: Clostridiales Family XIII bacterium PM5-7 (assembly GCA_050435405.1). Classification (GTDB taxonomy): domain Bacteria; phylum Bacillota; class Clostridia; order Peptostreptococcales; family Anaerovoracaceae; genus Senimuribacter. The sequence continues at coordinate 4,354 of JBNDKG010000020.1, read as the reverse complement.
GCGGCGAAGTCATGAGATACTTTTTGCTGTCTGGCCACTATAGAAACCCAATTAACTTCAGCGATGTATTGATGGAGCAGGCAAAGAGCAGCTTGGCTAGAATGGAAAACTGCAAGGAGAATTTGGTGTATCTTACTACTGCTGGAGCAGAAGGAAGCATGACCGACAGTGAAGCGGCAGCCTTTGATGACTACGATCAATATCGCCAGGCATTTATTACGGCAATGGACGACGACCTTAATACGGCAGACGCCATCAGTGCCATATTCGAGCTGATTACGGCAATCAATACAGCCGTAAAGGATGGTGCAACCAAAGAATTTGCCAAGAAATCTTTGGACATGCTCATGGAGCTGGCTGACGTTATCGGCTTATTGCAGGGACAGGCAGACCAAGGCGTGGATGATGAAATTCAAACGTTGGTTGACGAGAGACAGGCTGCAAGAGCGGCAAAGGATTTTGCTCGTGCCGACGAAATCCGAGACATATTGAAGGCAAAAGGTATCACCTTGAAAGACACTCCACAAGGGGTGCAAATCATAAAAGAGTAGTATGGAAAAATTAAATCCAAAGGAAATCAATACAACGGCGTTGGCGTTTTTAGGCGATGCCGTTTATGAAGTATACGTGAGGAAACACGTGATGGAAGCTGGCCAGAAAAATGCGGATATGCTGCACAAAATGGCCATCCAATATGTCTGTGCAGGTGGACAAGCAAAGGCGGTCAAATCCTTGATGAAGGACATGCTCAGTGAAGAGGAAACAACAATTGTTAAGCGTGCGCGAAATCAAAAGTTTTCCTCCAAATCTAGAAGTGCCGATGCGGTAACCTATAAATTGGCGACGGCTTTTGAGGCATTGATTGGACACTTGTACTTAGCCGATGAGCAGGACAGAATGGAAGCAATTATTTTAGAAGCGATACAGCGAATTGAACTGGGGGGAGAAAGATGAGCAAAGCAGATGGATTATTTGTAAATATGTGTCAAAAGATTTTAGATGAAGGCTTTTCCACAGAGGGTCAACAGATAAGAGCCAGATGGGAAGACGGGTCACCGGCATACACCATCAAAACCTTCGGTGTAGTCAACAGATATGATTTGTCCGAGGAATTCCCGGCCATGACCTTAAGACCGACTGCCATTAAGTCGGCAGTAGACGAGCTGCTTTGGATTTGGCAGAAAAAATCCAACAACATCAAAGAACTATCTAGCCACATTTGGGATGAATGGGCTGATGAAACTGGTTCAATTGGTAAAGCTTATGGTTACCAGCTTGGTGTGAAATATCAGTTCAACCAAGGAGAAATGGATCAGGTGGACAATGTGATTTGGCAGTTGAAAAACACACCTTACTCCAGAAGAATCATGACCAACATCTTCAACTTTTCGGACTTGATGGAAATGGGTCTTGAGCCCTGCGCATATAGCATGACCTTTAACGTAACAGGAAACAAGCTCAATGCAATTTTGAACCAGAGATCCCAAGACATTCTGGCAGCAAACAACTGGAATGTGGTACAGTATGCTGTACTGGTGCATATGCTTGCGCAGGTGTGTGGATTTGAAGCCGGAGAGCTAGTCCATGTGATTGCTGATGCCCACATTTACGATAAGCACATTCCAATCATTGAAGAAATGATCAAAAGACCACAGTATCCGGCACCGAAATTCAAGCTAAATCCAGACATAAAGGACTTCTATGCGTTCACCAAAGATGACGTCATCATTGAGGGCTATGAGAAAAATCCACAAATAAAGAATATACCTATTGCCATCTAGGGAGGAAATGAATGAAACTCATACTTGCAGCAGACGAAAATTGGTCAATCGGAAAAGACGGAGGATTGCTTTGTTATCTTCCGGGAGACCTGAAATACTTTAAAGAAAGAACTGCGGGGAAAACCGTTGTCATGGGTAGACCGACGTTGGAAAGCCTACCAGGAGGGAAGCCATTACCCAAACGGGAAAACATCGTTCTTAGCACCCGTACAGATTATCAAGTGGAGGGTGCACAAGTGGTACATTCCAAAGAGGCTTTGATGGAAGTGCTTGCGAGCTATGAACCCGACCAAGTATTCATCATTGGAGGCGGAAAAGTGTACAGGGAGTTTTTACCCCTTTGCGATACGTGTTACATCACGAAAATTTATCAGACCTTTGATTCGGATACCCAGTTTGTGAATTTGGATCAAAACCCAGAATTCCACGTGGTATGGCAAAGTGATGTCCAGGAAGAAAACGGAATTCGTTATCAATTTTTTGAATACAGGAGAAGCTAGTCAATGTCAGAAAAAAAGAAAAACAAAAGAAACTGGGAAGAAATTAACGGCCGAAAGGGAAAGCGTTATGTTCCACAGACAGAGCCAAAACGTTCAAGGCCAGTCCGTCAAACAGCGACGAAACCTTTCGAATCCCGAGAGGAAACCATAGCGGTACCTGCTTCTGAGCATGTCATTATGGGAAGAAACCCAGTAATTGAAGCGTTGAAAAACGACAGAGAAATCGAAAAACTGTTCATTGGCAAAGGTGCCGAAGGTTCTATTGCAAAGATTGTGGCTATGGCGAAGGAGAAACAGATTCCCATTTACCAAAGCGACAAAGTAGCCCTCGATCGTATTGCTGGCGGAAGCCCTCACCAAGGGGTCATTGCTTACGCTTCGGCATACAGCTACGCTGAGTTAGAAGATATCTATGCCTTGGCAGCAGAAAAAGGGGAAGATCCGCTGATCATCATTTTAGACAATTTGGAGGACCCTCATAATTTAGGTGCCATTATGCGAACTGCGGAATGTGCAGGCGCCCATGGTGTCATTATTCCAAAACGTCGCTCATGCGGATTAACTGAGGTTGTTGCTAAAGCGTCCGCAGGGGCTGTAGAGTATATGCCTTGCGTTAAGGTGCCAAACCTTGCCCAAATCATTGATCGTTTAAAAGCAGACGGCGTATGGATTGCTGCGTGCGATATGGATGGCACAAAATATTACGAACAAGATCTAAAAGGAAAACTAGCCATTGTCATTGGCAGTGAAGGCCACGGCATCAGTCAACTGGTAAAAAAGAAATGCGATTTTGTTGTTTCTATGCCGATGGTAGGAAAAATCAACTCCCTCAATGCATCTAATGCAGCGGCGGTTTTGATGTATGAAGTAAGAAAGCAAAGAGATGGACAATAAGGATTTAAATATCCTCACTGATGAAGCCATTGTAATGATGGCCCAAGAGGGGAGCAATACGGCCTACGAATATTTGATTACAAAGTATAAGGAGCTGGCACGAAACAAGGCCAAATCCTATTTTATCACTGGTGGTGATAATGAGGACGTCATTCAAGAGGGGATGATTGGCATTTTTAAGGCTATCCGTGATTTTGATGTGGAGAAAGACACCTCCTTCAAAACCTTCGCCACCCTATGCGTAAACCGCCAAATCATTACGGCCATCAAAACGGCCAACAGGCAGAAGCATCAGATTCTCAATGAGTCTCTTTCCCTGAACGAATCCAATGATGCAGGGGAGGTCAACCGACCACTTTCGGAAGTTCTGCCGTCTAAACAGGATGGAGAGCCAGAGGTCATGATGATGATGCGTGAAGTGGTGGAATACCTAAAGGACAATGAAAAGGACTTATTTAGTCCTATGGAAAATAAGGTTTGGGCGGAAATGTTAAAGGGGAGACGGTGCAAGGAAATTGCAGGGGTTTTGTCTTTACCTGCGAAAAACGTGGACAATGCCATGCAACGAATCAAAAGAAAAATTTCCACCTATTTAGAACAGTAATTAATGGCTATTTCCATTGACAAGCGGTCAAAAATATAGTACCATTACAATGTTGCAATAGGCTGTTGTAGCTCAGTTGGTAGAGCACTTCCTTGGTAAGGAAGAGGTTCGGCAGTTCAAGTCTGCTCAACAGCTCCATAAAATTTATTTGTTATTTATAAAGGAGAAACGAAAAAAATGGCAAAGCAAAAATTCGAAAGAAATAAACCACATATCAATATCGGAACAATCGGTCACGTAGACCACGGTAAAACAACGCTGACAGCAGCAATCACAACAACCTTGTTCCAGAGATATCAGTTGGGAGAAAAGGTAGACTTTGATCAGATTGACAAAGCACCAGAAGAAAAGGAAAGAGGAATCACGATTTCCACATCACACGTAGAGTATGAAACACCAAACAGACACTACGCACACGTAGACTGCCCAGGCCATGCTGACTATGTAAAGAACATGATCACAGGAGCAGCACAGATGGACGGAGCGATCCTAGTATGTGCAGCAACAGATGGACCAATGCCACAGACAAGAGAACATATCCTATTGTCCAGACAGGTAGGCGTACCATACATCAT
>JBNDKG010000019.1:0-16976 GCA_050435405.1 Clostridiales Family XIII bacterium PM5-7 | reverse complement strand
ATGCCTGGAGACAACGTAACAATGACAATCACATTGATCACGCAGATCGCGATTGAAGAAGGACTAAGATTCGCCATCAGAGAAGGTGGAAGAACCGTAGGATCCGGAGTTGTAACAGAGATCATCGAATAACCAAATATCATGAGTAATCATAGCCGCCGGGATAAAACCTGGCGGTTTTTGGTTGCGAACGGAAGGGCTTTTGTCACAAATATGGATTTTTTGAATTTTTAGTGATAAACATTATCGAATAGTGAGGGTGTAATCAGACGAAAACGACGGAAGTCGTGATGATGCCTTCATCTCTTCACGTTGGCAGCTTAGGATAGTGAGTATTTATACATGAAACAATGGATTGGTGCATAAAAAATGTATAACGCAATTGAACACACATACGGGCACAGTAAAATTATCACCTTTTTTGAAAAAGAGCAGCTTTTGTGATAAACCAACCGAGGCGCATTAACTGCCTCGTCGCCCTATAGGGATAACCCGGCTGGGGCGTGACCTGATTTTTCTCAATCACTCTGGCATTGATTATAGAATCTATTTTTTGCAAAAGTATCGACAAACATTCATATAAATAGTAAAATAAGAAAGTTAAGCAAATAAGAACCAAAAAGGATACAGTGTGAACGATGAGAAGCGACAAGAAAAAGAAGAAAACCACGAAGTTTAGCCAATTTGCCAAGGGATGGTCAATCATATATTTATTGGCTGTTTTTGCGTTTGTTGGATATTTGATTTACGCCAACTTATTATCACCAAAATATTTGTTGATTGCGGCAGGGGTCATTACTGCATTGACGTTAATTACCTTTCCCGCGCTATATTTTAAAAACTTTAAGAAGAGCAGGAAAATTGCATGCTTCGTTTTTTCGCTTTTGTTCATGGCAGGTTACGCAGTGGGGGCGGTCTACCTATCAGGCACACTAGACTTCTTCTCAACCATAACAGAAACGAGAGTACAGACAGAAGACTATTATATTTTGGTTAAAGCGGACAGCACTCATGAAGAGATTGCGGAATTACAAGGAGAGACAGTACGCACCTATTTAACCAACGATTTGACCTATTCCGAAGCGAAGAACAAACTGCAAGAGGAGCAGAAGGTTAACTATGAAATGGTAGAAAACCTTTCCACCTTGGTGGAAGGCGTTAGCGACGGAACCTTTGATTCAATCTTTATTAGTGCGGCCCATTACAACCTTGCTTGTGAAGAACATGCCACGTTTAAAGAAGACTCTAAAGTGCTATATACCGTAAAAATCGAAACCAAACCTAAGGATATCTCTAAAACCGTAGATGTAACCAAAGAATCCTTTAATGTGTTCATTAGTGGATTAGATATAGAAGGGTCTATTGATGCAACATCTAGATCCGATGTGAACATGATTGCCACTGTAAATCCAGTGACCCATACCGTGCTATTGACCTCAATCCCAAGAGACTATTTGATCAACCTGCCGAGCAAAGAAAACGCTTTGGACAAGTTGACGCATACGGGAATCTATGGCATTGGCGAAACTGTCGGTGCAGTGGAAAAGCTAATGGGCATTGATATCAATTATTACGTAAAAGTCAATTACACGACTGTAACAAAATTTGTGGATGGCATCGGCGGCATAGAGGTAGACTCGGATTTTGCGTTTACCACCCATGGGCAGCAGGTGTATTTTAGCTATAATGAAGGAATCAATTACTTAGACGGCGCTCACGCATTGGCATTTGCTAGAGAACGAAAGTCCTTTACCGACGGTGACGTTCAGCGAAATAAAAACCAACAGAAGATTGTCGCTGCAATTCTAAAGAAGGCGACAAGTAGTACAACGCTATTGACACAGTACACCTCAATTCTCAACTCCATCGAAGACAATATAGAATTGAACATGACTAGTGACGATATTAAAAACTTAGTAAAGATGCAGCTCGATGAAATGCCAAGCTGGAAAATCAGAAGTCAAAGCGTTCATGGAGAAGGGGATATGGCTGTTTGCTATTCCACAGGAGATTATTTGGTTTCTGTAATGGATCCTGACCAAGAGAGCATCATCAAGGCCATTGATAAGATTGTTGCAGTAATGGATGGAACCACTAAGAAATAGGAAAAAATGATTGACATTGACAGCGCAGTGTTATACACTTAATAGGCAACTTTATGATTATTATGACAGAGCTGGGTCGCCCGGCTCTGAATTTTGAGTTAAGACGGAGGACAATCAAATGAGAGTAAAAGTTACATTAGCATGCACAGAGTGCAAGCAGAGAAACTATAATACGATGAAGAATAAGAAGAATGACCCTGATCGTATTGAATTGAAGAAATTCTGCAAATTCTGCAATAAAGAAACTCTTCACAAGGAAACCAAATAAGGAGATTATTATGGCTAATAAGGATCAAATTAAAAGGGCAGCTGCTGCGCAGAAAAAACAGCGCGTTAGTGCTAAAGATTATTTCAAAGGCATTAAAGTTGAAATGAGCAAAGTAGTATGGCCAACAAGAAAAGAATTGGGTACTTTTACTGGAATCGTAATCGCTACCTGTGCAGTTTTCGCACTAGGATTTTGGGCGATTGACACTGGGATTCTGGCTGCTCTAAAAGCAGTTCTTGGAATTACAATGAACTAATCTGGAAAAGAAGGTACGTAAAATGTCTGAACAAGATAAAGAAATGACAAATGCGGTTTCCCCTCTAGAAGGAGAAGGAATCCGAGGCGATGGCCAAGCCAAATGGTATGTAGTGCATACCTACTCAGGTCATGAAAACAAAGTAAAAGTGAATATCGAGAAAATGGCTGAAAATCGTGGTATGCAAGATTTAATTGTAGACATCATCGTACCAACTGAAGACAGAGTCGAAATAAAAGAAGGTCAACGTAAAATCAAGACCAGAAAAATGTTTCCAGGCTATGTAATTATAAAGATGATTGTTACCAATGAATCATGGTACCTTGTAAGAAACACACAGGGAGTAACCGGATTTGTCGGTCATGGCTCCGAACCTATTCCACTAACCACAGAAGAAGTGGCTAGAATGGGAATAGAAAAAGTTTACATCGATCTGGATGTTGAAGTCGGCGATACAGTGCGTGTCATCAGTGGTCCTTTCGAAAGCTTCATGGGTGAAGTCATCGAAAAGAATACAGAGAAACAAGTACTGACCGTCAAAGTTTCAATGTTCGGTAGAGATACACCTGTAGAATTAGAATTCAGTCAGGTAGACAAACTATAGTCAATACTATAGGGAAAGGAGAAGAGAATGGCTAAAAAAGTTGAAGGATACATTAAACTTCAGATAGCAGCCGGAAATGCAACTCCAGCACCTCCAGTAGGACCTGCACTTGGTCAAAAGGGCGTTAACATTATGGACTTTTGTAAACAGTTCAATGCTAAGACTCAGGATCAGCCAGGCATGATTATTCCAGTAGTAATCACCGTTTACGCAGACAGATCATTTACATTTGTATGCAAAACACCGCCAGCAGCAGTACTACTTAAGAAGGCAGCGGGACTAGATGCAGCTTCAGGAGAACCTAACAAGAAGAAAGTTGCGACTCTGACAAGAGCACAGGCAGAAGAAATCGCTAAGATTAAAATGCCAGACCTAAATGCAGCTAACCTTGATTCAGCTACAGAGATGATTAAGGGAACAGCAAGAAGCATGGGAATCGTTATCGAAGATTAATTGAAGATGGGAGACTTTAGTCGCAAACAAAAGGCGAGCAGAAGTCGTTAGTACCACAAGGAGGTAAACATTATGCCTAAAAGAGGTAAAACCTACAATGCAGCAGCTGAAAAATTTGATAAAACACAGCTGTTCGAAACAACAGAAGCAATGAAATTGGCTGTTGAAACGTCAAGAGCAAAGTTTGATGAAACAGTTGAAGTTCACATTAGACTTGGTGTTGATGGAAGACACGCTGACCAGCAAGTTAGAGGTGCAATCGTACTTCCACACGGAACTGGTAAAAGCGTAAAGGTTCTAGTATTTGCTAAAGGACCTAAAGCAGAAGAAGCTGAAAAAGCTGGAGCTGACTACGTAGGTGCTGAAGAATTAGCACAGAAGATTCAGACTGAAAACTGGTTTGATTTCGACGTAGTAGTCGCTACACCTGACATGATGGGTGTTGTTGGTAGACTAGGTAAAGTCCTAGGTCCTAAGGGATTAATGCCAAACCCAAAATCAGGAACAGTTACAATGGATCTTGAAAAAGCATTGGCAGACATCAAAGCTGGTAAAGTTGAGTATCGTCTAGACAAGCAGAACATCATCCATACACCGATTGGAAAAGCATCCTTCGGAGCAGAAAAACTTGAGGATAACTTCAAAGCGCTTATGGAAGCTGTAATTAAGGCAAAGCCTGCTACAGCAAAAGGACAATACCTAAAGAGCGTTACTGTAGCATCCACAATGGGGCCTGGAATCAAACTAAATCCGGCAATGCTATAATCGGTAAACAACAACTTAGAAAGTTAACCGTAGACAGCGGGAGCAAAGCGCTAAAGCGCCAAGCTTAATTCCCCGCCGAGGTACAATACATAGATATTGGCCCTGTCTTACGGACAGGGTTATTTTATTGAGTACCACATCCGAGAGCTGTACGGCAGCTCCAGAAAGGAGACAATATGTCAGTAGAAGCAAAACAGCAAAAACAAGTCATCATTGACGAGATAAAAGGAAAATTAAACGAAGCAAAATCCTTGGTTGTAATCGACTACATGGGAATTTCCGTTGCAGAAGCAGATGCAATGAGAAAGAAGCTTCGTGAAGCAGACGTTGATTATACTGTTTACAAGAACACATTAATCAAAAGAGCTATCGAAGGAACAGATTATGCGCCTCTAGCAGAAGTTCTTGATGGACCAAGTGCAGTAGCAATCAGTACAGAAGATGCAACTGCCCCAGCAAGAGTATTAAACGGCATAATCAAAGACTACAAAAAGATGGAATTCAAAGCAGGTGTTGTAGAAGGCACTTACTATGATAAAGCCGGCATCGAACAGATTGCAGACATCCCATCAAGAGACGTACTTGTTGCCAAATTCATGGGCAGCATTCAGTCACCAGTAGGCAAGTTTGTTAGAACTCTTCAGGCGGTGGCTGATGCCAAAGAAGCATAATTAATGCTTGTTAAATTCCCTCACAGCGTTGTCAGCTACACGTTGCTCAGTGCTTGAAGCCCTAGCCTGATTTGCGAGACAAATCACTGGCAGGTCTCATGCGAGAAACTCACAAATCTTTGATTTGATGAGTTTTACCGCCACGTACCCAATGTACGTTCCGCGCTTCGCACGTTTGCTTCCTAGCTGTGAACGAATTTTCCGACGCATTACTCAATGCTTGCTTAAAAATTAAAAACAAAGTTTAAAGAATATATTAGTATAAGGAGAATAAGAAAATGAATAAAGATCAAATCATTGAAGCGATCAAAGCGATGACCGTATTGGAATTAAATGAATTAGTTAAAGCTTGCGAAGAAGAATTCGGAGTATCCGCAGCAGCTCCAGTAGCAGTTGCAGGTGCAGCAGGCGGTGCAGCTGAAGAAGAACAGAGTGAATTCACAGTAGTTCTTGCATCAGCTGGTGCAGAAAAAATCAAAGTTATCAAGGCTGTTAGAGAAATCACTGGCCTAGGACTTAAGGAAGCTAAGGACCTAGTTGACGGAGCTCCTGCAAATGTTAAAGAAGGAATCGAAAAAGGCGAAGCAGAAGCAATCAAAGGCCAGCTAGAAGAAGTTGGAGCAACAGTTGAACTAAAATAGTTCTTTTAGGCTCAAGCGACTAAAATAAGAAGGGCTTTCGCAGTAAGCGAGAGCCCTTTTGTATTCTGAATTTTTTCACAGCATTTTTCTATTAGACCTTGACCAATTGACTAAGGTATGATATTATAATAGACTGCCACGCAAATGTAAACTGTTAAGATATAAGGAGTGATAAATATGCCAAAACCTATAAAAGTAGGTAGAAAAGAACGTATGACCTTCTCGCAGATTAATGAGGTTGCAACAATGCCGAATTTGATCGAGATACAGACCAGTTCCTATGATTGGTTCATAAAAGAGGGATTACGAGAAGTTTTCGAAGACATCTCACCAATTAGAGATTATGCGGATAATCTGATATTAGAATTTATCGATTACTCCCTTAATGATCCTCCTAAATATGAGCAAGAGGAATGCAAAGAACGAGATGTAACATACGCAGCTCCATTAAAAGTAAAAGTTAGATTAGTCAATAAAGAAACTGGCGAAGTAAAAGAACAGGAAGTATTCATGGGGGATTTCCCTTTGATGACAGAAAAAGGAACGTTCATTTACAACGGGGCAGAACGAGTAATCGTTACCCAGTTGGTACGTTCACCTGGACCATACTATAGCGTCGAAACTGATAAATCAAACAATAAATTATATTCCACTCAGATCATCCCTAATCGTGGTGCTTGGTTGGAATATGAAACCGACTCTAACGAAATTATTTCCGTTAGAGTAGATAGAACAAGAAAACAACCGTTGACCACATTGCTTAGAGCATTGGGAATCGGTTCAGATAAGGAAATTTTGGACATCTTCGGAGATGACCCAAGATTGCTGAAGACCTTGGAAAAGGACGCAACGACAGACTACGAAACTGGTCTGAAGGAAATCTATAAGAAGCTAAGACCAGGTGAACCACCAACGGTGGAAAGTGCCAAGTCTTTGCTTAATTCGCTGTTTTTTGATGCGAAACGATATGATCTTGCCAAGGTGGGAAGATATAAATACAATAAAAAACTAGGTCTGTCCAACAGACTAGTAGACGTGACTTGTGCTGAGGACGTCATTGACCCTAATACTGGAGAAATTCTGGTAGAAAAAGGTGAAAAGATTTCTCGTCAGCTAGGAAAGCAAATTGAAAACGCAGGTGTAGAATTCGTTATGGCATATGGACATGATGACGATAGCCAGGTAACCAAGGTCATTGGTAACCGCTTCGTTGACTTGGACCAGTATGTCGAATTTGACGTTGAAGAATTGAAAATTGCAGAAAAAGCATTTTACCCTGTTTTGATGGAAATCATGGAAGCCGCTCAATCAGAAGAAGAACTGAAGGAGATGCTGATTGCTAGAAAGAATGATCTTTCTCCTAAGCACATCATTATTGAAGACATTATCGCGTCAGTAAGTTACATTTTGAACCTTAGCTATGGTGTCGGAAATGTTGACGATATTGACCATTTAGGAAATAGAAGACTGAGAACTGTTGGCGAATTGCTACAGAACCAGTTTAGAATTGGTCTTGCTAGAATGGAAAGAGTGGTTAAGGAAAGAATGACCATTCAAGACATTGAAGTGACCACACCACAAGCATTGATGAACATTAGACCGGTAACGGCGGCCATCAAAGAGTTCTTTGGTAGCTCACAGTTATCTCAGTTCATGGACCAAAACAATCCGCTAGCTGAATTAACCCACAAGAGAAGACTATCTGCCCTTGGACCTGGAGGCCTTTCTAGAGAAAGAGCTGGATTTGAGGTGCGAGATGTTCACCAGTCCCATTATGGAAGAATGTGCCCAATTGAAACTCCAGAAGGTCCAAACATTGGACTGATCGGATCGTTGACTACCTATGGTATTGTAGACGATAACGGTTTCATTGAGGCTCCTTATAGAGTAGTAGACAAAGCATCAGGCCTTGTAACCAAGGAAATCCGCTACATTGCAGCTGATGAAGAAGAATTGATGATTATAGCGCAGGCCAACGAGCCCCTTGACGAAGAGGGTCATTTTGTCAATGCCAAGGTTGCGGCTAGAGGTGTTGGCGGAGAAATCGCCATGTTCCCTAGAGAAGTCGTGGATATGATGGACGTATCCCCTAAACAGGTAGTATCTGTTGCGACTGCAATGATCCCGTTCCTTGAAAACGACGACGCCAACCGTGCGCTGATGGGATCCAACATGCAGCGTCAGGCGGTACCACTACTGGTTACTGAAGCGCCAATCGTTGGAACGGGTATGGAATTTAAGGCCGCTAGAGACTCTGGCGTTGTAATTCTTGCCAAATCAGCAGGTACTGTTGAATTTGTTGATGCGGAAAAAATCTGTATTAGAAGAGACGCAGACAATGGATTAGACGAATATTCCTTGCTAAAGTTTAAGAGATCCAACCAGGGTACATGCATCAACCAGAGACCAATTGTAAGTCATGGTGAGCGTATTGAAGAGGGTGAAGTCATTGCAGATGGCCCTTCAACTGATCTAGGAGAAATCGCTCTAGGAAAGAACCTACTCATTGGATTTATGACTTGGGAAGGATACAACTACGAGGATGCCATTATCCTTAATGAAAAACTATTAATGAATGACGTACTGACTTCTCTTCATATTGTTGAATATGAATCAGAAGCTAGAGATACTAAACTAGGACCAGAAGAAATCACGAGAGACATTCCTAACGTCGGTGACGATGCCTTAAGAGACCTCGATGAAGAGGGAATCATCAGAATCGGTGCGGAAGTGGATTCTACAGATATTTTGGTTGGAAAGGTAACACCAAAGGGAGAAAACGACCTTAGTGCAGAAGAAAGACTGCTTAGAGCAATCTTCGGAGAAAAGGCTAGAGAAGTAAGAGATACTTCCCTGAGAGTTCCTCATGGTGAAACCGGTATTGTTGTAGATGTAAGAATCTTCTCCAGAGAAAATGGAGATGAACTTCCACCAGGCGTAAACAAATTGGTGAGATGCTATATTGCAACCAAGAGAAAAATCAATGTTGGTGACAAGATGGCTGGAAGACACGGAAACAAGGGTGTTATTTCTAGAATCTTACCAGAAGAGGACATGCCATTTATGGAAGATGGACAAGCACTTCAGGTAATGCTTAACCCACTAGGTGTACCATCTCGAATGAACGTAGGTCAGGTACTGGAGGTTCATTTGGGTCTTGCGGCAAAGAAGAAAGGCTGGTACATTGCTACGCCTGTATTCGATGGAGCATCAGAAAAAGATATCCGAGAAATGCTAGTGGAAACTGGTTACTCTGAATCGGGAAAACTTAACCTTAGAGATGGACGAACTGGAGAGTGGTTTGACAATCCAGTAACCGTAGGATACATGTACATGCTTAAGCTTCACCATTTGGTTGATGATAAAATCCATGCAAGAAGTACTGGTCCTTATTCCTTAGTTACGCAGCAGCCACTTGGTGGTAAAGCCCAGTTCGGTGGACAGCGTTTCGGAGAGATGGAAGTATGGGCACTGGAAGCTTATGGTGCTGCATATACCCTACAAGAAATCTTAACGGTGAAATCCGATGATATTGTGGGAAGAGTACAGACCTACGAAGCCATTGTAAAGGGCGAAAACATCCCTGAACCGGGAATTCCTGAGTCCTTCAAGGTTTTGATCAAAGAAATGCAAAGTCTGGCGTTAGATGTAAAAGTACTAACTGAAGACAATGAGGAAATAGAAATCAAAGAAACAGCTGAATTTGAAGACATTTCAGGAGTTGACGACCTAATGAGCGGCGACACAGAAATCGAAAGCGAAGAAAAGTTGCTTGCAGAGGGCTTCATCGAAGAAACCCCCGACCATGATGACGAAGAAAATAGCGGTAACTTTGTAGATGTAGAAGAGTTATTATAAGAAAGGGGAGAAAATCTTTGACTGAGAATGTAAACAAATCAACGAACAATTTCGAATTAAACAATTTCGAATCATTACAGATCAAACTTGCTTCAACTGAGAAGATCCTTGACTGGTCCCACGGAGAAGTAACAAAGCCAGAGACAATCAACTACAGGACATTAAAGCCTGAAAAAGATGGTCTCTTCTGCGAAAAGATTTTCGGCCCAATGAAGGACTGGGAGTGTCATTGCGGAAAATATAAGAGAATCAGATATAAAGGCATTGTCTGCGACCGTTGTGGCGTAGAAGTAACCAAAGCAAAGGTTAGAAGAGAAAGAATGGGGCACATCAAATTGGCGGCACCTGTTTCTCATATCTGGTACTTTAAAGGCATTCCATCAAGAATGGGATTGATTCTTGACATTACGCCAAGAAACTTGGAAAAGGTCCTTTATTTTGCTGCATATATCGTAACAGATCCTGGTGAAACAGGATTAGGGTATAAAGAAATTCTTGCTGAGCAGCAGTATAGAGAAGCTAAGGAACAGTATGGAAATGACTTCAAGGCAGCTATGGGTGCAGAAGCAGTAAGAGAACTGCTTTCTCATATTAACCTTGAGGAGCTTTCTGATGACCTGCGCGCTAAGCTAAAAACTGCATCAGGACAGAAGAAAATTAGAATTGTTAGAAGACTAGAAGTGGTAGAAGCTCTTAGACTTTCTGGCAACAAGCCAGAGTGGATGATTTTGGAAGTGATCCCTGTCATTCCGCCAGATTTGAGACCAATGGTTCAGCTGGACGGTGGCAGATTCGCCACATCTGACTTAAACGACTTATACAGACGTGTAATCAATAGAAATAATAGATTGAACCGACTTCTAGAGCTAGGTGCTCCAGACATCATTGTTAGAAATGAAAAGAGAATGCTTCAAGAAGCTGTCGATTCGTTAATTGACAACGGAAGAAGAGGAAAGCCGGTAACTGGACCTGGTTCTAGACCGCTGAAATCTCTGTCTGACATGTTGAAGGGTAAGCAGGGAAGATTTAGACAGAACTTACTTGGTAAGCGTGTTGACTATTCTGGACGTTCGGTAATCGTAGTCGGACCAGAATTGAAATTCTACCAGTGTGGACTTCCTAAAAAAATGGCATTGGAATTATTCAAGCCATTTATCATGAAGGAATTGGTAGCAGAGGGTTATGCCCACAACATCAAAAATGCCAAGAGAATGGTTGAAAAAGTAAGACCGGAAGTATGGGACGTATTGGAAAGTGTGATCAAGGAACATCCTGTAATGCTGAACCGTGCGCCGACCTTGCATAGACTAGGTATTCAGGCTTTCGAACCAGTGCTTGTAGAGGGTAAAGCGATCAAATTGCACCCACTAGTTTGTACAGCGTTTAATGCCGACTTTGACGGAGACCAAATGGCTGTTCACGTTCCACTATCTGTGGAAGCACAAGCCGAAGCTAGATTTTTGATGCTATCCATCAACAATATTCTTGCGCCAAAAGACGGACTTCCAATTACTACGCCTACACAGGATATGATTCTGGGTGCGTACTACTTGACCTATCCAGGTTCTTGCAAGAAAGTAGAAGTTGTAGAAGGAAAGGAAAAAACCCTCTACGAGATGGATGAATTTAATAACAAGAAAATTGCTGAAGCCAACAAAGCCGCTGGGTTCGAAAGAATTCCAGAAAAGGGCGATGGCAAGGTATTTACTGATATTGATGAAATGCTGATGGCTTATCAAGATGAAATTGTGGACATTCACGCCAAGGTTAAGGTAAGAATGTACCAGAATGAAGAGGATAAGAGCGGAAAATTGGTCGAATCCACTGTGGGAAGATTTATCTTCAACCAAGAAATTCCACAGGACTTGGGATTCATTGATAGAGAAAACGATTTGTATTCTCTAGAAGCCGATTTCCTTTGTGGCAAGAAGAAGCTTGGAGAAATTATCGACAAGTGCTTCAAAATCCATGGAAATACAGGTACTGTATTGATGCTTGACTACATCAAGGACATGGGATATCACTACTCTACCAAGGCAGCAGTAACCATCGGCATTGACGACATGCAGATTCCAAAAGAGAAATGGGATATTATTGCGCAGTCTCAGACCGAAGTAGACAAATATGAAAAAGCATATAGAATGGGACTAATGTCCAATGCTGAGCGTTATGAAAAGGTAATCGAGGTTTGGAACAAAACTACCGATGACGTCGCAGACGCTTTGATGGAATCCCTTGAACCAAAGAATAACCTTAACATCATGGCAACTTCTGGAGCCAGAGGTAGCAGAAACCAGATTCGACAGATCGGTGGTATGCGTGGTCTAATGGCCAATGCAACTGGACGAACTGTAGAAATTCCAATCAAAGCCAACTTCCGTGAAGGCTTGTCTATTTTGGAATACTTCATCTCCTCCAATGGAGCGAGAAAAGGTCTGGCCGATACAGCACTTCGTACAGCCGACTCAGGTTACTTAACAAGAAGATTAGTTGACGTATCTCACAATGTTATTGTCAGAGAATTTGACTGTGGAACCGACGAGGGTGTAGAAGTTAGAGCTTTTGTTGACGGTAAGGAAGTCATCGAGCCATTGAACCAGAGAATTGCTGGAAGAACCGCTTTGTTAGACATTGTTAACCCACAAACTGGGGAAGTCATTGTCGAGCAAGGGGAAGAAATCTCTGATGACCAGGCAATAGACGTGGTAAACTGCGGAATTGAATCAGTTGCCATCAGATCTGTAATGACTTGCCACAGCAGAACAGGAACTTGTTCCAAGTGCTATGGAAGAAACTTGGCAACTGGTGAGGAAGTAAATATTGGTGAATCTGTTGGTATTACCGCGGCACAGTCTATCGGTGAGCCAGGAACACAGCTAACCATGAGAACCTTCCATACTGGTGGTGTAGCCGGAAGCGATATCACCCACGGTCTACCGAGAGTCGAGGAATTGTTTGAAGCGAGAAAGCCAAAGGGTCTTGCTGAAATCTGTGAAGAAAACGGTAGAGTTGTTGACATTCGTCCAAGAACAGACAACAAAACTGAAGTCATCATCAGAAATGACGATGGTGCTGACAGAGAATATATCGTTCCATATGGCGCAAGATTTTCTGTAAAGAAAGATGACTACGTGTTCGCTGGAGGAAATATCACCAGTGGTCCACTTAACCCACATGATATTCTAAGGCTTAACGGAGTGGAAGGCGTTTACCAATACCTACTTAAGGAAGTACAGCGCGTATACAAAAACCAGGGTGTAGACATTAACGACAAGCACGTTGAAGTGATTGTTAGCCAAATGTTATCCAAGTTTAAAATCGAAGATGCAGGAGATACTGCATTGCTTCCAGGTGGGTTATATAGCAAGTTTGAGATTCAAGAAGCCAACGAAGCTGTTGCACAGGATGAGGGTGAACCAGCAAGAGGAAAACAGATTCTTCTTGGAATCACCAAAGCATCTCTAGCAACGAATTCCTTCTTGTCGGCAGCCTCTTTCCAGGAAACCACAAGGGTTCTTACGGATGCGGCCATCAAGGGCAAGAATGACAAGCTGATGGGTCTTAAGGAAAATGTAATCATCGGTAAGTTGATTCCTGCGGGAACTGGCATGAAACGATATAAAAACATTGATCTGGATTACGGTGTCAATGAAGAATACATGAGAGATTTCGACAAGTTCCAAGAGGAAGAATTTGAAGAGCTTGCGTCAGAAAGTGAAGCAGATACACAAGATGTAGGCGCTTTGCCAGAGGACATGATATCATCAGGATTTGAAGAGCCTGAATTCGTTGAAATTGACTAGATATTTCTTGCATAGACGAAAAAAATGTGATAAACTAAACGTTAGTTTCTAGCCGACTTGGCCCTAATATCTTTAGGGTCAGTTTGGCTGTGAACATAAATTTTTTTAAAGAAAGGAGAAAATAATGCCTACTATTAACCAATTAGTACGTCAGGGCAGAACAAGTTCTGTTAAGAAGTCAGACTCCCCAGCTCTAGGAAAAGGAATGAACTCAATTAGAAGAGAATCTACTAATGTAAATTCCCCACAGAAAAGAGGCGTGTGTACTTCAGTAAAAACAGTAACACCTAAGAAGCCTAATTCAGCACTTAGAAAAGTTGCAAGAGTACGTCTTACTAACGGTATTGAAGTAACTGCATACATCCCAGGTATTGGCCACAACTTGCAAGAGCATAGTGTTGTGCTAATCAGAGGCGGAAGAGTAAAAGACCTTCCAGGTGTAAGATACCACATCGTTAGAGGAACACTTGACACTGCTGGTGTAAATGACAGAGGTCAGTCCCGTTCAAAATACGGTGCTAAGAGACCTAAAAAGAAATAATGAAGTAAATATCGGGAAACGTAAAAGAGCCCTTTAAATATATAATATTTGTTCCAATGCGCTGAGGTGCACTAGCATTAGTTAGATGGAACTTGTCCTATAGCATGTTAAAGACGCTCGCGGCAGCTAGAAAAGATGTCGAGTACCCCCGTAAAGACTGGACAGCCAATTTAATTGCCGGGCTGTACAGAGTAATCCTGTGTATTCATAGGGTGAAGAGAGATGTGCAATTACAAATCAGTTAATACAATAATTGTGCAGGTTATTTTGCTATGCAAAATGATCAAGCGAGGAGGGAAGAGAAGTGCCAAGAAAAGGTAATGTACCAAAACGTGAAGTACTTCCAGATCCAGTATACGGCAGTGTTGTTGTAGCAAAGCTAATCAACAGCATCATGCTAGATGGAAAGAAAGGTACCGCTCAGGCTATCGTTTATGATGCCTTTGACCAGATTAAGGAAACTACTGGTGAGGAACCGTTGGAAGTATTCGAAAAGGCGATGAGCAACATCATGCCTGTATTAGAAGTAAAAGCAAGAAGAATTGGTGGTGCGAACTACCAAGTTCCTATTGAAGTTAGACCAGAAAGAAAGCAGACTCTAGGCCTAAGATGGCTGACAAAGTACACAAGACTTAGAGGCGAAAAGACTATGTCAGAAAGACTGGCAAAAGAATTAATGGATGCAGCCAATAGCACTGGTGCATCAGTAAAGAAGAAAGAAGATACACACAAGATGGCAGAGGCGAACAAAGCATTTGCTCACTTCAGATGGTAATCGACTTTGTTCAGAAAAAATTAGCAAATACGGAGGAAATTTATGGCTGGTAGAGAGTTTTCATTAGAAAAAACTAGAAACATCGGAATCATGGCACACATTGATGCCGGTAAAACCACTACCACTGAACGTATCCTCTTCTATACAGGAAAAACCCATAAGTTAGGAGAAACCCATGAGGGTGCTGCTACAATGGACTGGATGGAACAGGAGCAAGAACGTGGTATTACAATTACCTCTGCTGCAACTACAGCTCAATGGAAGAATCATAGAATCAATATCATTGATACACCAGGACACGTTGACTTTACTGTTGAAGTAGAGAGATCACTTAGAGTTCTGGACAGCGCAGTTACTGTACTTTGTGCTAAGGGTGGTGTAGAACCACAGTCTGAGACAGTTTGGAGACAGGCTGAAAAGTACGGTGTTCCTAGAATGATTTTTGTTAACAAAATGGATATTGTAGGAGCTGACTTCTTAAGAGTAGTCAATATGGTTAAGGATAGATTGAAAGCAAATGCAGTTCCTATCCAATTGCCAATTGGTGCGGAAGATAGTTTCATTGGAATTATCGACCTAGTTGAAATGAAAGCAGAGATTTACAAGGACAACCTTGGTCAGGAATTTGAAATTGTTGATATTCCTGAAGACATGAAAGATATCGCACAGGAATGGAGAGAAAAGTTAGTTGAATCCGTTTCCGAATGCGACGAAGAACTGATGATGAAGTACTTAGAAGGCGAAGAACCATCTATAACAGAAATGAAAGCAGTCATCAGAAGAGAAACCATTGCAGGACAAATGATTCCTATGATGTGTGGCTCTGCATATAGAAATAAGGGAGTGCAGATGATGCTTGATGCAGTTATCGACTACATGCCAGCACCAACTGATATCCCAGCAATTAAGGGTGTAATTCCTGGAACAGAAGAAGAAGACGAAAGACCTTCAGATGACAAAGCACCGTTCTCGGCGCTTGCATTTAAGATCATGGCTGACCCATTTGTTGGTAAGCTAGCATTCTTCAGAGTTTACTCAGGAACACTTCAGTCCGGTTCTTACGTTTATAACTCAACAAAGGGTAAAAAAGAAAGAATCGGAAGAATCCTACAGATGCATGCAAACAAAAGAGAAGAGATTGATGTCGTTTACTCTGGAGATATTGCAGCAGCAGTAGGTCTTAAGGACACCACTACTGGAGACACACTTTGTGATGAAAAGCATGAAATTATTCTGGAATCCATGGAATTCCCAGATCCAGTAATTGAAATTGCAATTGAGCCTAAGACTAAGGCAGGTCAAGAAAAAATGGGTATTGCCCTTTCCAAGCTTGCAGAGGAAGACCCAACATTCAAGACTTATACCAATGAGGATACAGGACAGACGATTATCGCCGGAATGGGTGAACTTCATCTAGAAATCATCGTAGATAGACTTCTTCGTGAATTCAAAGTTGAAGCCAATGTCGGAAAACCTCAGGTATCTTACAAAGAAACTGTTTCCACAACAGCTGACGTTGACCATAAGTATGCTAAGCAGTCTGGTGGTCACGGACAGTACGGACACGTTAAAATCAGACTTTACCCAAGAGAACCAGGTGCTGGATTCGAATTCAAGAACTCAATTGTCGGCGGTGCAATTCCTAAGGAATACATCGGCAAGATTGAAGATGGTATCGTAGAAGCAATGGAAAATGGACCTCTTGCAGGATATCAGGTTGTAGACGTTGGTGTTGAACTTTATGATGGTTCATACCACGAAGTCGACTCTTCAGAAATGGCCTTCAAGATTGCCGCATCTATGGCATTCAGAGAAGCTGCGAAGAAAGCAAAACCTGTTCTGCTTGAGCCAATCTTCAAGGTTGAGGTAACCGTTCCAGAAGACTACATGGGTGACGTAATTGGAGACATATCTTCCAGAAGAGGAAGAATCGAAGGTTCAGACATGAACAACGGAGCAGTAGCGGTAAGAGGTATGGTACCTCTATCAGAAATGTTCGGTTATGCAACTGACTTGAGATCTAAGACACAAGGTCGTGGTGTTTATGTAATGCAGTTCGACCACTTCGAGAAATTACCAGATAATTTAGTAGAAAAGATTAACGCTAAATAAATTTGTATTAACCCTAATAGGAGGAAATTAAAATGGCAAAGCAAAAATTCGAAAGAAATAAACCACATATCAATATCGGAACAATCGGTCACGTAGACCACGGTAAAACAACGCTGACAGCAGC
>JBNDKG010000018.1:0-17122 GCA_050435405.1 Clostridiales Family XIII bacterium PM5-7 | reverse complement strand
CCTTTTCCACACAGGGTCTCCACGCACTTGGAAATCCTGCGTGTGGAGACTCCGTTAACAACAAGTTCTACCATCGTAGCAATCAAACTAGCCTCTGAGCGGCTGTAGTTATCAAAAATCAACGTATGAAAGGGCTGGTTGCGATGTCTAGGTACTTCTAAGGTGATTGTTCCAATCCTTGTGGTTAGTTGGCGTTCCCTCGTACCATTGCGATAATCAGTGCGGACTTCCGTCCGTTCATGTCTGCAAGCACCTAGTTGTTCATTAGATTCAGCTAGCATAATTTGATTCAAGATTTTCTCAACAATAATTCTTAGGGCATCTTCACGATCTTTTGTGAAAAATTCTAGAATTTCTTCCTGATTTAGTGTAAAATTAATTTGAGTCATTGCTCTACCTCCGGTTAGTTTTTCTGGTAAATCAATTATACCTGATAGTAGAGTTTCTGGCTCTTTTATTTTTTTGAATTTACACCATTATATGGGCACAACCCTTAAAACTAAGAATGATGGCATTTTAGCTAACAAAATACAGCCAGTTGACATCACCCTTCAGAAAAAATACGAATGATGGCACTTCAAATTCAGCTTACTCAATAGAGTGACTGCCTTCTATTTTCGAATGATTACGGCCGTCAAAAGTGGGAAGGCGTTCCCCCACTGACATAGCCCTCCGATAACGGTTAGAGTATTGCACCGTCTAATTTTTGGGGTTCCAACTGATGCTTTTCTACATAGCCGGTAAGCATCAAGGTTAATGCCCCGTCACCAGTAACGTTGCACGCAGTACCGAAGCTGTCTTGTAACGCAAAGATGGTCAACATCAACGCAGTGCCTTCTTCGCCGAAGCCAAGAACACCCATAATCAATCCGAGAGAAGCCATAACGGTTCCTCCAGGAACGCCAGGAGCTCCGATGGCAAAGATGCCGAGAAGCAAGCAGAATAGAACCATTGTGCCGACCGATGGCAAAGTACCATAGAGAATCTTCGAAACGGTCATAACGAAGAATACTTCGGTCAATACAGAGCCGCACAGGTGGATATTGGCAAATAGCGGAATACCGAAATTGACCATATCCTTTCTCAATACCTTAGACTTGTTGGCACAGTTTAGTGCAACGGCCAAGGTTGCCGCAGAGGACATGGTGCCTACAGCTGTTAAATAAGCAGGGCCATAGTGCTTAACGACTTCAATTGGACTCTTTTTCGCATAAGCTCCAGCCACAAGGTACAGCACAGTAAGCCAGATAAAATGCCCCGCCATGACGATGAGAATGACCTGAATAAATGCCGGTAGCTGCTTGGTTATGGTTCCTTCGTAAGCCAACGTACAGAAAGAAAAACCAATGAAAAATGGCAAAATAGGAATAACAATTCTCGTTACAATAGACAGCACGATTTTCTGGAATTCTTCCAATAGATTGGCAGTATGTACGGACTTAGTCCAAGATACGGCAAGACCTACAGCGATAGAGAATACTAGGGCGCTCATCACAGGCATAATCTGCGGGATATCCAATTGGAATACAGCAGCCGGAAGCTCCTTGGCGCCAGCAACATCGCTTACAATGGATAGATGCGGAATTAACGTATATCCTGCACCCATAGACATAAATGCCGCCAAAATAGAGGATAGATATGCCAAAACAATTGCGATGCCTAGAATTTTCGACGCATGATTACCTAGTCGGGTAATAGATGGTGCGATAAATCCGATGATGATCAAAGGCACGCAGAAGGTAATCAACTGCCCCAACAAGTATTTGATGGTTACAGCCAGTTGAATGATCGTATCGCCAGCATATAAGCCGACAACGATTCCGATAACCACACCCAACAAAAGCTTGAAGGGCAGGCTTCCAAATAATTTCTTCATAAATTCTTCTCCTTAATATAAATAATGTGAAGTATATACCCTAATGATGAATCGGTAAAACAAGGCAAAAGAAAAAGGCTCACCAGTCATGACTGACCAGTGAGCCGTAAAAAACCAGAGGCGACGAATCACCTCTGGCGAAAGAGAGTAGTTTACTCAGCGACTGCTTCTGTAAGCTTTACTGAGCATTCTATGGTTTTGTTGTCGCGTACTACAGTGATTTTCACTGTATCTCCAGGCTTATGCTTATTTAGCACTGTTCGCAAGTCAGCAAGACTTTCGATCTTTGTGTCTTCAACATAATAGATCATGTCTCCCGCTTTTAGACCTGCGTTTTTCGCGTTGGATCCCGTAACTTCAGCAATATAGATACCGGTCATTTTTAGACCATTTTGCATAGCAACCTG
Organism: Clostridiales Family XIII bacterium PM5-7; assembly: GCA_050435405.1. GTDB lineage: Bacteria > Bacillota > Clostridia > Peptostreptococcales > Anaerovoracaceae > Senimuribacter. Next base: position 14,839 of record JBNDKG010000018.1, on the reverse strand, counting down.
TGCATCGGTGGCATCTACAATTTTCACACCGATGGCGGCTCTTCCTGAAACCTTTCCGTTTTCAATCAAGTCCTTGGCAATCTTGGCTGCTTCGTTGATTGGAATGGCAAAGCCAAGACCTTCTACATCAGAACCAGAGGATTTAGCCACAACTACACCAATTAAATTTCCATATCCATCAAATAGGCCTCCGCCTGAGTTTCCTGGGTTAATGGATGCATCTGTCTGTAATAAGGTTAACGGTTTTCCGTCTATGGTCAATTCTCTGTCTAATGCACTAAGAATTCCTGTTGTCGCTGTTCCACCAAGTTCTCCTAATGGATTACCAATGGCGACAACCATATCCCCTATAGATAATGCTGAACTATCACCGTAAGTGGCAGCAGTTAGATTCTTGGCATTAACCTTCAGTACTGCAATTTCAGACTGAGAATCGATGCCGACCATTGTTGCCTCAAGCTCAGTGCCATCTTTAGTGGTCACTTGAATTTTGCTGGCACCTTCTACTACGTGGCTGCAAGTGATGATATAGCCTTTGGTGTCAATGATTACGCCGCTACCAGCGCCTTCGGTCACGTAGTTTTGCATCCAGTTGTCTGTAGCAACCGACTCAGTTCTAATCTCTACCACTGCATTTTCGTTTTGGGCAATGATTTCTTGAACAGACTTTTCACTGCCTGTAGACTTGGTCAGAGAATAGTTGGTTGCGGAAATATTTTTCGTTGTACTACCTATGCCAAGCTGGCTTGCAAATGTGTATCCTGCTATGGTTAGCCCGGAAGTAGCCAGCATACAAATAATTAATGTAATGATAAATGCCTTTTTGGTAATGTACTTTGGCTCCTTAGATTTCGCTTGGGATGGTTCTTCGGGAGCATCAATCATAATGAAGTTATTTTCCCAATTATCCATTTTTGTTCCTGCCTTTCCTGTATATATTCTTCGATTATTTTAACTATAGTCAAATTATAGCGTTTAATTGTGGATTTTCTGTGTTAAAACTGTCAAAGTTGTGATAAAATATATTTTTAGTTTAGAAGTATTAAGTCGAGGTAAACATGAGTAAAGTAATCACTGCAATAGATAAAAGTAAATCCTTCAGGGTCTATGTGACCATCTCCACTGATTTAGTTGAGGAGGCGAGAAAGGTTCATCAGACTACACCCCTTGCTACAGCAGGGCTAGGGCGTGTGCTGACAGGAGCAGGACTGATGGGATTAATGTTAAAAACTCCCTTAGATAAAATCACAGTATCCTTCAAAGGAGATGGACCAGCGAAGCAAATTTTGGCTACAGCTGACGCCAGTGGACGGGTAAAAGGATATATTGCGAATCCTAACGTTGATCTTCCGTTGAGAGAGGACAACCATTTGGATGTTGGCGGCTCTTTGGGCATTGGTGAATTGATGGTCATCAAAGACGTGGGTATGAAAGAACCTTTTGTCGGTAAAATTGCCTTAGTTACTGGAGAAATTGCCGATGATTTAACCGCTTACTATTACATCTCTGAACAGCAAAACACATCAGTTGCCCTTGGCGTAAAAATCGCCCGCGACTATAGTGTGCTGTGCGCAGGTGGGATGATCATTCAGATGCTACCTGATTTTGATGAAGAGGCGGTAGATGCACTGGAAAACATGCTTGGCGCAATGCCTCCATTGACCACGATCATTGAGCAGGTAATGGTTAGATCCGCCGGAAAAACCGAAGAGGGAATGGTTACGGACTTGCTAGAAGAGATTTTCAAGGACTTGCCAGAGGACTATCAGCCAGAGGTTTTGGATCAGAGAGAAATGCATTGGGAATGCGATTGTAACGTTGAACGATTAGAGCAGGTACTCATGACCATTGGGAAAAAAGACCTTACAGAAATCATTGAAGAGGATGGTCAGGCAGAGTTGGTTTGCCAGTTTTGTGAAACCAAGTACCATTTTGATCGGGACCATTTACAGAGAATACTAGACAGTCTGAATTAAGAGGTAGAATTGATGAGAAAAATTGGTGTCATTTTTGGCGGAAAATCTGGAGAGCATGAAGTCTCTCTACTTTCGGCTACATCGGTTATTGAAGCCATAGACAAAGAAACATATCAGGTGATCAAAATCGGAATCACGAGAGACGGACAATGGAAGTATTTTGATGGTGATTGCAAAGACATTGCCAATGGAAATTGGGAAAGACTAGGGAAGAACATTAACCCTTGTGACATTAGCGCTTTGGTTGATTTTGCATTGCCGATTTTACATGGGCCTTACGGAGAAGACGGAACCATTCAAGGGTTGTTCGAAATGCTTGATTTGCCATATGGGGGCTGCGGAGTGTTATCCTCTGCTCTTTGTATGGATAAAGCGTTGGCCAAAAAAGTGTTTACGGAAGCGGGTTTGCCAACAAGCAAATATCAGCTGGTGTACCGCGAAGACATTGAAGAGAATATAGATCAGGTTATCGAAACCATTGAAAAAACAGTACCGTACACCATGTTTGTAAAACCGTGCAACATGGGTTCCAGTGTAGGAATTTCTAAAGTACGCAACAGAGAGGAATTGGTGCAGGCGCTTACCCTGGCCATTTCATACGACCGCAGACTGATTATTGAAGAGGGCATCAACTGTAGAGAAGTGGAAACAGGGGTCATTGGAAATCATCATCCAGAGGCTGCAGCTGTAGGTGAAATTGTACCGAAAAAGGATTTTTATGATTACACCGCCAAGTACACCGACGATTCGGGGACAGAGTTACAGATACCAGCAAATCTGCCAAAGGAGATCGCTGACCAAATCAGAGATTTGGCGAAGAAAGCATATATTGCATTGGACTGTGCAGGCTTTGCCAGAGTGGATTTCTTTGTCAGCAAAGACAATGGCAACGTATACTTAAATGAAATTAATACCATTCCAGGGTTTACCAAATATAGCATGTTCCCGTTATTATGGAAGGAAGCGGGGGTGCCCTTTCAGGAACTGGTGGAAAGGATAATAGGGTTTGGAGATGAAAGATATCACGCTAAAAATAACCGGTAAACAGTTTTCCGGCGAAGAGTTAGAAGACAATATGGAATTTGTCACAGAAGGTAAGCTTTATGAAAAGGGAGAAGCGACCTATTTGATGTATGACGAAAGTGAATTCTCTGGGTTTCCAGGATGTAAAACCACGCTAAAGCTGAAAGGCGATTGGGTTCGCATGAAAAGAATCGGAAAGGATGCAGGGTTTGGTTCGGAGTTTGTTTTCGAAAAGGGAAAACGATTCATGAGCAAATACCAGACTCCTTACGGGCTTTTTGAAATGGAGGTATTAACCAACAGCGTAGAAAACAATCTGTCTGCCGAAGGTATGGGGGATATCAACATTGATTATCACGTGAGCTTAAGCGGCATGGCGGAAGGCAGAAATCAATTGAAAATTGAAGTGATGCAATAACGGAGGGGGAAATGGATAAGATTAAAAGGGTAATTGCAAAGGTTGTGGTGATCGGCATTGTGATGTCTATGGTCGTTACAACGGTTCTTTGGGCAGTACAGCTGTCCGTATAGTTGGTCATTGTTTTTTTCGAAGAGGAGGAGTGATAGAAATGGCAATAAAAAGTTTTGATGCAGAAAAATATATTGAAGAGCAATCGAAGTACATATTAGAACGAATTGACCAGGGGAATGCCGAGCGTTTATACTTGGAATTTGGCGGAAAACTGGTTCACGATAAGCATGCCATGCGCGTACTTCCAGGCTTTGATGAAAACGCCAAAATACAGCTTCTTCATCGACTTCGGGACAAGGCAGAAGTCATTATTTGCATCTTTGCCGGAGACATCACCACCAACAAAACAAGACACGACTTTGGCATCACTTACGATTTAGAAGTGCTGCGCTTAATTGACACATTTAGAAAATATGATTTAGAAATCAACAGTGTTGTAGTGACACGTTATGAAGATGTTCCAGCAGTGAATATGTTTATTAATAAATTGGAACGTCGCGGCATCAAAACCTACAAGCATGGATACACCAAAGGCTATCCTACCGATGTTGACACCATCGTCAGCGACGAAGGCTACGGTGCTAATCCATATATTGAAGTATCAAAACCTTTAGTGGTGGTTACTGGGCCAGGAGGCGGAAGTGGAAAATTGGCGACTAGCCTTTGCCAGCTTTATCATGACTTTAAGCGCGGCATCAAAGTAAATTACGCCAAGTTTGAGACGTTTCCTGTGTGGAATCTACCGCTGAAGCACCCAGTGAATATTGCATATGAAGCAGCAACAGCAGACCTTAAGGATGTCAACATTATTGACTCCTTCCATTGGGAAGCTTACGGAGAAATGGCGGTAAACTATAACCGTGATATGGAAGTTTTCCCTGTAGTGCAGCGAATTATTGAGAAAATCACAGGGGAAACACCGTACCTCTCTCCTACAGATATGGGGGTAAACCGTGTCGGCTTTGGCATTATCGACGATGAGGATTGTAAAGAGGCAGCCTGTCAGGAAATCATCAGAAGATATCTAATTGCCGAATGTGATTACAAAAAGGGCAAAATTTCCGAAAGCTCTTTAGAGAGAGTCAAGTTATTGATGAAGGAAGTCGGCAAAGAAGTTGGCGACAGAAGAGTTGTTCAGCCAGCTAGAGATTATGCGGAAAAGAAACAGAACTGTGATTCTCGCTATGAAAACGTAGTGGTGATGGCCATTGAAATGCCCGACGGTACCATTGTTACTGGACGAAGCTCTAGAAGAATGGTTGCAGCGGCGGCAGCAGTGTTAAATGCCATTAAAAAGCTATCCAAAATTGATGACGATATGCTGATCATTACGCCACAAGTACTGGAGACCACCCAGAAGCTGAAAACCGATATGCTGGAGTATGACCGAACAAGCTTGAACTGTGAGGAAGTATTGATGGCACTAACTATCTCAGGAACACAGAATCCATCGGCAGCAGTTGCCGTAAGCAAATTACCGGAATTGAGAGGGTGCAAAGCCCACTGTACGGCCATTTTAAGTGATCGAGACGAGCAGACCCTAAGGGCCCTTGGCGTAGATGTGACCAGTGATCCAGAATACATCACCACCAACTTATACAGTAACTAATGACGTAGAGTCTGAAAACACAAAGACGGCAGCTTCTAAGAAGCTACCGTCTTTTTCTATGGGTGTGTTCCTTTTGCATGGTCATTTATGTCCCGTCAGAAGCAAGTAGCATTTCAGCGCGCTCCATTAAACAGCCTTTCCGATATGGACTAAGCTGCTGATATATATCCATCAACTGAATCAATTGAACCTTGTAGCTATCTCTATGGAGAATTGTTTCGGAGCTAACACCATATAAATCGGACAATTTTAAGATTACGCCAATGCTTGGCATGCGTTTCCCTGTTTCAAATTGCGCATATGCACTTCGGCACATATGTAGATAATCGGCAACATACTCTTGCGTATATCTATGCGCATGTCGTAAATCCGCAAGGGATTTAGCCAACTCTAATTGTACATATAATTCCAAACCATTGTTCCTCCCTGCTCTCGATTAATTGCATAAACACACCCATATACTATATAGAGCCAAAAAGCAATGGGAAAGTTTCAGTTTTTTTGAAAAAAATTCTTCGCCCCGGCCATTATTTTTATTAGGTCAATATCCCCTATTGGCCTATAGCAAAAACAGTAAACTATAGGCATAGAATGGGAAACGTTGTGATGTTGGAGGAGTGAGAAATGAAGTGTTCAACAGATGAGCTTCGTGCTAGACGGGAGAAGTTAAGCAGTCTGTACGGCGAAATCAGAAACATTGTTTTAGCCATAGGAACTGCACCTGAAGATGTAGAAGATTTGGTTCATGAAATTTTCATTGAAGCATATAATCACATTGGGAAAGTAAAAGACATGAATTGTCTCAACTCTTGGGTCTATAAAATTGCGTACAGAAAAATCATCCGCTTTTCCATGAAAAGACGCAAAAAAATCTCCAAGGAGGTTTTTCTGGATCAGGAAGAGTGGGCATCTATTCGTATGCCAGATGCAACATCAGAAGGTGTATTTTTTATTGCCAATAGAATGCTTACCGATGAGGAGCTTTATGTCATGGTAGAAGCCTTAAGGCCTCCTGCCCCAGTCATTCTCGATTTGCGATTTAAAAAAGGCTATACCCTAAAGGCGATTTCTGACATGATGGGAATGAATTACAATACGGTGAAAACCATAGAATATAGGGCTCTCGCCCAATTGAAAAATATGATTTTAGAAAGGAGAGGTGAAGAAGATGAACTACAGAAAACGCATTATTGAAGAAGTCCATCAACATGCTGAGCTGGAAAAACGTTTAGGGAAAGTCATTGGGCAATTTTCCAACGAGCAAGAATCCATTCCCCTTTCGGAAATTGAAGGCTGGGTCGAGGAGGACAAACGAAAGAAACGAGAGACAAGAAACAGAAGAGTATCGGTAGTTGCCTGTGTATTGCTCATCCTCTGTATTGGCTTAGGCGCAGGATATTTCGTGTATGTAGAGATTCCTGAAGCCATCGCAAAGAAAAATGTAGAAAAAATGGAAACAGGAACAGACCATAAAACAATTGTAAAAGCCAACGACGATGGGAATGAAAATATAGGAAATAGCGTAGAAGTATACACCACGCTGGAGGATGTATCAAGGGCACAAGGAAAACACCCTGACTTGCGTGTACCTGTGGGAATACCTAATGGGTATGCATTTAAGGAACTTCTTATTCATCACGGTAGCGTTCGAAAGTTTTATGAGTTTACTTACGCTGAGGAGGAGAATCAGCTTACCATTATTGAAGAGCCGGAAATGAATATCAGCGTTGTAGAAGAATATAGTGAGAGAAAGAAAACCGCTTTAGGTAATACGGTTTATATGCGAGAAGATGAGGGAATATTGTTGTCCTTTGTCTATATCTCCAATACCGCCATCACCGTAATCGGCAATGGCGTTGATCATATGAAGATCATCAATGGTATGGAGAAATCACAAGATACAGATTAAAATGGATCGGAATAATTGGTCGAAGTAAAATAAGACCCGTTACTGTAGGAGTCGGTGCTCTTGCACTTCACTCGGTAAAGGACGCCTTTTTTCACCGTCCAAGTATCGGAAGTATAGACGCGCATACTGTTTTTTCCTTTATAGATAATGGTGTTTCCACTAACGTCTGAAGCAGTAACCCAGCTTCCGTTGGACTTTTTCTGTAAAGTGATGACTACTTGATACTCCTCGGCAACTTTAGAGAAATACACACTGAGTTCTGCAGCCGCCTTCGTATTGCTGATGCGTAGGGTTGCGAAGTTGGTTACAGCAGTGCCTCTCGTTTGCACTTGCTCACTGTCCACCTCGCTAGCGCTAACCAATGCAGTTGTCATCGACAGCATCATGGCAAGGGCAACCAATAGGGATAAACATTTCTTTTTCATTTTTTCTTCCTTTCTTTCTTTTCTAAGGGTTAACGTTGTTTCGGCTACAGTATATCATTATTGCTTTCCTCAAGAGGAAAGAATAAATCGACATATTCTCTTGCAATTCGACAAAATAAGCCTTATCATTATTTTGGAGGTACGTGAGATGAATCTATTGATAGAAAAACAAAACTTTAGTCAATTGAATATAAATGAATGGAGAGGAAAATGTAATGATGCCCTAGACAAACTGTGGCAAGCATCATGGCTGACTTCCTCCATGAACAAAACGGATCAAACCTTAGGAGAGGTAATCACCAAACTAGGTGATGAGATCGCATCTAAGTGTAACCTGGTAGTCATTGTTGCAACAGGTCATTTAGGCCGCACCATCAAAAGCGTCATAGACGCATCACCACAAACCCCCCAAGCGCCAGAAGTTTTGGTTTTTGGGGAAAGCCTTTCGACGGATCATTACGCCCAGCTAATCACCAGATTAGAAACCGAAGACTTTGTGTTGATTGGAGAAACGGAAGGGGAAGAATCCCTGCAGTTTAAAGCGGCGTTTACGGTGCTTAAACAGTTACTGATTGATAAATACGGCACTGTGCTGGCTGCCGATCGCATTTACGCTGTAGCGGGAAAAACAAGCACGCTGCTTGGCAAAGACGCTACGGAAAACGATTATCCTTTGATCAATTACCCGGAAGAGCTGGATGGGTTATTTGCAGCAAATACGGCGGCAGTATTGTTACCGATGGCCATTAAGGGCGTTGACCTTGCGGCATACCTTGAAGGGTTTTATGAGATGCTATCTTCGCCAACGTGGGATTTAGATGGAGCGGATTATGCCATGGGCAGAGCAGCATTTTTGTCGGAGGCAATGGGGAAAGATCACCTGTGGATTTGGCAAAACCAGTTTTCGGGATTAGGGAAATGGGAAGAAGCCTTTGGACTGCGCGCATTAACGTTGCCAGACGACGAGGAAATCATCCAAGGAAAAAGCTTTGATACCATGATTACGGTGAAGGAAAATTGGGCGGATATTATGACGCCAACCTTTGATGGATGCCATGAAGATGGGTCGTTAGGACTGCTTTTGGTAGACACTTGGGAAGCATGCTTTTCTGTCAACCCAGAGGAGAATCCTAGGGTACATCTTTCCGTAGAAAGGTTGGATTCACACACCTTAGGAGAGCTAATGGCATTCTTGCAATTATCCAACGGAATTACGGAAATTTTGTTGGGGAAATAGTATTGCCTTTATTGACGAATATGATATAATTAAAGTAAGTGGAACAAGTTAATTTTTTAACAAAATATAAATTTACAATATGTGTAGGAGGTTTTCACATGAAAAAAATTGGTGTGTTAGGAACAGGTACCATGGGTGCTGGAATCATTCAGGTACTTGCGCAGAATGGCTATCAGGTTTGCTTAAGAGCTAGAAGACAGACTTCTGTAGACAAAGGAATTGCTACAGTAGAGAAAAATCTAGACAGATTGATCAAGAAAGAAAAAATCACAGAAGCAGACAAAGCAGAAATCATGGGCAGAATTGAAGGATCAACAGACATTAACGTTGTAAAAGACGCTGATTTGATCATTGAAGCTGCGACTGAAGATATGGAAGCGAAAAAAGCATTGTTTGCAGAATTAGATCAATTGGTAAAACCAGAAGCGATTATTGCAACCAACACTTCATCTTTATCCATTACGGAAATTGCTGCGGCAACCAACAGACCGGATAAAATCATCGGTATGCATTTCTTCAACCCAGTTCCTGCAATGAAGCTGGTAGAAATCATTCAGGGTTTGACCACTTCAGATGAAACGAAGGATACTATCGTAGCACTTTCTGAGAAATTGGGAAAAACTCCAGTAGAAGTTGCTGAAGCACCAGGATTCGTGGTAAACAGAATCTTAATTCCAATGATCAACGAAGCAGTTGGCATCCTTGCTGATGGCGTTGCAGATGCACAAGGTATCGATACAGCAATGAAGCTTGGTGCAAACCATCCAATGGGACCTCTAGAATTAGGTGACTTAATTGGATTAGACGTTTGTCTTGCAATCATGGACGTACTTTACACTGAATTCGGTGATCCTAAGTACAGAGCACATGTGTTACTAAAGAAAATGGTAAGAGCAGGCAAGCTAGGAAGAAAGACTGGAATCGGTTTCTACGATTACACCAAATAAGCATAGATTGTAACAAAAGACAGGTGAGCGTTCACCTGTCTTTTTTATGGGTCGATTTCGGTTGGTATGGCTGAGATTAAATTAGAAACGTAGGGATAGACAGGTCAAGCTGCCATCAATTTTTCTAAACTCATCTGTGCTGACCACCTTAACTGGATAGCCGAGATCTTCAATGATCTTCAATGTCTGTGGGTAGTTTTCTGGTACCAAAACGGTTCCGTTAATGTTCATGCTGTTAATTGCATATAGCTCTTCCGGTGGAACCACAAAACGGTTGAACTGCGCAAACGCTGGTTCTTCATTCATTTTTTCAGAGACCAGCATATTGTTTTGTTCAAGATAAATGACAAAGTCTTTCAAGTGAAGCCCTTCTGTAACGGGAACAGTTGAAGAAGTGTAACCGAATTTTGTTACGATGTCGTTAAACTGTTTTGCCCCTTCCGCATTGGTTCGATCCGATTGTCCAACGTAGAAATGATTGCCAACGAGCATAACGTCTCCACCTTCCATAGTTCCAGGAGCCTCAATGAAGAAAATTTCTTCATCACTGTAGAACTGCTTTATGGTGCCAAGAATTTCATGCTTCTCGCCGTTTCTGGATTCTCTTGGAGAGTTGGTAATCACGGCACAACCCTTCATCACCACTGCAGGGTCTTCTACGAAACAAGAGTCTGGATAGCGTTCATCTCCATCTAGCTCTGTAACTTGAAGTCCTAGCTCTCTTAAGGTTGCCACATATTGACTATGTTGCGCAATGGCCAAATCGTAATCAGGTGTGCCCTCTCCAAACATGGCGGTGCTGATACCGTTAATTAATGCTCTGCATGGCTTTCTTGTAATTGCCTTAGTAAACATGATAAATCCTCCTTGTATTGATCTTAATCTCATCATATAATATGTATTAACATTCGTCAAACGCAACGTTATCATATTTTCCATGAGAAAAAGTCATGTTAAGGAAAAGGAGAGGGAAAATGAACACGTCTCAATATCAAGCATTGATCAAAGCGGTGGAAACGGGAACGTTAACACAAGCGGCAGAAGAATTGGGGTATACCCAGTCTGGATTAACCAGAGCCTTAAACTCTTTGGAGCAACAATGGAGCCTGCGGCTGTTAACGAGAAATCGAAGTGGTGTAAAACTGACGGCAGAGGGACAGCTTCTTCTCCCTTATATTCGCAGGGTACTACAAGAACAACAGAGATTGTCCGAGCAAGTGGCAGAAATCAATGGAATTCGCAAGGGTGCCATTCGCATAGGTACGTTTAATAGTGTATCTGCCCAGTGGCTTCCAGGAATGATCAAAGCATTTCACACTGATTATCCAGGGGTGCAGTTCGAGCTGATGCATGGAACCGATGCGCAAATTGTTAGTTGGGTAGAGGAAGGCCTTGTAGATATCGGCTTTGTGGCATATCCGACGAAGCCCGACCTGGAAGCGGATTTTTTATATCGGGATCCAATTGTTAGCATTTTTGCTGAGGACGATCCCCATGCGGCGTTAGACGTATTTCCAATCTCTAAGCTACCTACCCTTCCGTATATTGCGTTAAACGAAGGGGAGGAGGATGAGATAACGACCTTACTGGACAAAAATCAAATTCAACCTGATGCTCATTTTGTGGAAAGTGATGATCACGCAGTGATTGCAATGGTGGAACAAGGGTTAGGCACTAGCTTAATGTCGACCATGATGTTAAAAGGCTTTGCAAGACGCATCGCCGCCGTGCCGCTAGATCCGCCAGGTTATCGAGATTTAGGCATCGCTTGTAGAAGCCATGCTTTGCTCTCTTCGGCAGCATCGCTATTCTATCAATATGCATGCGATTGGGTGCAGTACCAATATGAAGGGTAAAATTTCTTCCCTTTTTTGGAATATTGTATTATAATATACTCTATTATCATCAAAGAAATGCCTTTAGGCATTCCACTCTAACTACGCCCATCAAACAGTGCATAATCGAGTCTTTATGCAAATCAAGAAAGGTAAAAAACATGCCAACAAAAAAGAAGGAAATCTTGGATACGACTGAGTCCATTGAGGAAACAGAACCTAAAACGGAGGAAGCACCAAGACCTGAAGTAGAAGGAATATTAGAAATCGCCGATGGCGGATTCGGATTTCTACGATTTAATAATTTTCTCACCAGCGAGAAAGACGTCTATGTATCACCAACACAAATCAGAAGATTTAACTTAAAAACAGGAGACAAGATCAAAGGTATTTCCAGATTGCCTAACGAAGGAGAGCGTTTTGGTGCGCTACTTTATGTGCTTAGTGTTAATGGAGATGAACCAGGGGTGGCCATAAATCGACCTGATTTTGAAGACTTGACGCCAATCTATCCGACGAGCAGATTGACCTTAGAAGACGGAGCCCGCGAGCTTTCTATGCGCTTAATCGATTTGATTGCGCCAATTGGAAAAGGGCAAAGAGGCTTAATCGTCGCACCACCAAAAGCAGGAAAAACCACCTTGCTTAAGCGAATTGCCAACAGCATTGAAACCAAGCATCCGGAAGTGGAAATGATCGTTTTGCTCATCGATGAGAGACCAGAAGAAGTGACGGACATGAAGCGTTCCTTGGTTGGAGGTGAAGTCATTTATTCTACCTTTGATGAACAGCCACAGCATCATGTCAAGGTAGCAGAAATGGTGCTTGCCAGAGCGCAACGATTGGTTGAACACGGAAAAGATGTGGTGATTTTGCTTGATAGCATTACGAGACTTGCACGAGCGTACAACTTGGTTGTCCCTGCATCAGGAAGAACCTTGTCGGGGGGACTTGATCCGGGAGCACTGCACAAGCCGAAGAAATTCTTTGGTGCAGCTAGAAACATTGAAGAAGGTGGGAGCATTACGATTCTGGCAACAGCCCTTGTGGAAACGGGCAGCAGAATGGATGATGTTATATTTGAAGAATTTAAGGGTACAGGTAATATGGAGCTTCATCTGGACAGAAAGCTGTCAGAAAAGAGGATTTTCCCTGCTATCGACTTAAACAAGTCAGGCACGAGAAAAGAAGACCTGTTGATGACGCAGGATGAATTAGAGGCCATTTGGGCAATGCGTAGAGCCATGTCCAACAATTCCAATCAGGATGTTGCGGAAACAATTATCGACAATTTGGCCCATACAAAAGACAATGAAACGTTCATTGCAGTAATCAAAAAGGTATTTATGGGAGATTAATCAATATGGATTTAAACAAGATTTTTTTGAAGGATGCTTGCCCGACTCCTGTAGGGGGCCAGGCAGTGATGGAAGGCATCATGATGCGTGGTGTGGAAAGAACCGCTGTAGCCATTCGGCTTCCAGATGGAAGAATTCACATGCGCACCACCCCCAATAAGCAGCGAAGCAAATGGGCAAAAGTTCCCATTATTCGCGGGGTAGTTTCGTTTATCAGTTCTTTGGTTCAGGGGACGGGCATTCTCATGTATTCAGCCGATGTACTGGAAGCGAGTATGTCAGAGGATGAAGCATACGAAGAAGACAAAATTGAACAGTGGATGAACAAAAAATTCGGCAAGAAGGGTGCATGGAATATCATGATATATTTATCGGTGATTTTGGCACTGGCCATGACTATCGGCATGTTTATCCTACTGCCTACAGTGATTGCCAACTTTCTAAAACCGATTATTGAAAGCAATGTGGTGTTTAACTTAGTTGAAGGCGTCACGAGAATTGCCATTTTCGTCGTATACATTGCGTTGATTAGTCGGATGAAGGACATCAAAACCGTGTTTCAATATCACGGCGCTGAACACAAAACCATTCATTGCTTTGAAAACAATTTGGAATTGACCCCAGCTAACGCACAGCAGTTTTACACCCTACACCCAAGGTGTGGAACCAGTTTTTTGCTGTTCGTTATGGTCATTAGTTTCGTTTTACATTTGTTCTTAGGCTGGCCGAATCTAGCCTTAAGAATTGGGTCAAGATTATTGCTTGTCCCACTGGTTGCAGGCCTTTCTTTTGAACTGCTAAAATGGGCAGGGAGAAGCGATAGCTGGCTGGTAAAGCTACTTAGCATGCCAGGACTGTACCTGCAAAAGCTGACCACAAAAGAACCAACCGACCAACAGTTAGAAGTGGCGATTGCGGCCATGAAAGCGGTAATGGTGCCTTCAGACACTGAATTTTTCGAAGGCATTTGCGATTTAGACGGAAATCTGGTGGAAACCAGAGTGATAGATAGGAAGGAATAGACCATGAGCCTTTCGGTAAAAGAAATATTAACCATTGGAAAAAATCGATTAGCAGAAAGTGATATTGCAGATGCGGAAATCGATTGCAAAATTCTGTATTGCTTTATGATGAACATCACCAGCACTCAGATCATTCTCGAGTACCAAAAAATCTTGCCAGATACGTTATGTGATCAATATTTTGCGTTGTTAGATAGACGTTGTAGTGGTGAACCGGTGCAGTACATTACGGGAACGCAAGAGTTTATGGGATTGGAGTTCGATGTCAATGAACAGGTATTGATCCCACGCCAAGACACAGAGACCATGGTGGAGGATGCCATCAGTATTATTTCCGGCAACACCCTGAGAGGTGAGCAGCTTCCCATAAAGCAGAAAAAAGACGTTGTCGTCTTAGATCTGTGCTGCGGCAGCGGAGCCATTGGATTGTCAATTGCTAACTTTTGCAGCAACGCAAAGGTTATCTGCGCAGATATCAGCAGCAAAGCCTTAAGCGTAACAAAGCAGAACGCACAGAAGCTGTCGGTAGCGAAAAAAGTCCACTTTGAAGAGGGAAATTTATTGGAGCCGTTTAAGGGCAGATTTAAGAATAAGAAATTTGACCTTATCTTGTCCAATCCGCCATATATCAAAACTGACGTTATTCCCACACTCCAAACGGAAGTGCGCGACCACGAGCCGATGATGGCCCTGGATGGCGGAGCCGATGGCCTTGATTTTTATCGAGCCATTATAGCCGATGCCGCCCAATGCCTACGGAAGGAAGGCATTTTGATGCTGGAGATTGGCCATGACCAAAGAGAAGCAGTTTTGGAACTGATTGACGAAACAGGTCAGTATGATTACGTGACTGGGCTAACGGATTTAGCAGGGAGAGACCGAATCATCGTAGCAATTCTCGGAAAACAGAAAAAATAGATACATTTTATAATGGCTCTATGTCAAATGTTGGGGTGGAGCAAACTTTAATAAAATATTGAACGTTTTCCCAGAGGCAATTTTGCCTCTGGTTTTTAAATACAATAA
>JBNDKG010000017.1:0-26462 GCA_050435405.1 Clostridiales Family XIII bacterium PM5-7 | reverse complement strand
CTTTTGAATACATCTTCCTTTCCATGACCTGTCCTCTCTTTCTATGGCTATATTATACCATACTTTTTTTACTTTACTTTTTGGGGGACGGGTCATATTCCTAGTGGGCAGTAGGTAAAATTTCCATATCTTACCAAAAATCAAGTCTGATATTGGGTTTATCGGCTCTGAAAGAAGCTTGAAAGACGAGGAGCTTTACAAAACCGCCGTATGCCCCTTTTTATTTGGAAAATACTGCGATTTTTCAGGGCAGTTTGACCAAAAACCGCCGTATGGCCTCAAAAAAGAGCCGAATACTGCGGTCTTGGAAATCCGCACATTTTCTACAGGCAACCTTAGCATTTTTCAAAAGCGCATGTGCCCTCTAGCAAAACAAAACCAGAGGCAAAATTGCCTCTGGAAAAACGTTCAATCTTTTTTAGAATTTGCGCTGCCCCAACATTTGAGCAAAAGAACTACGTGTTAGTCACGTGGTTCTTTTTTCTTAGAAACGAATATACTAATGATGCCGCATACTGCCATCAGATATGGATAGAACAGATATGGGATAATGGCGAAAGGTGTTAGACCAGTTAAGCTTGCAGCGGAAAGAAGCTGCGCACCGTAAGGAATAATGCCTTGCACTACAGAAGCAAACATATCTAATAGAGATGCGCTTCTAGATGGTTCGATTCCATAATCGTCGCTGATTTCTTTGGCGATTGGTCCAGCAATGACAATTGCCACAGTATTATTGGCGGTGGCTGCATCAACGAGGGAAATCAAACCAACAATGCCGAATTCTGCACCTTTGTAAGAATGAACACGATGATGAATCTTCTCTAAGATGAATGCAAAACCACCGTTCACCTTTACTAAGGCACTGATTGCAGCAACTAAGATGGAAATTACAGTGATGTCGTACATTCCAGTTACGCCTCCGCCGATAGAAGTGAATACTTCAGCGATAGGTAAGCTTCCCGTTCCAAGGCCGACGATAACCGACAGCACTGTTCCGCAGATCAATACAACAAATACATTGACACCAAGCAAAGCCGTTACCAGTACAAGGATGTAAGGAACTACCTGCAAAATGTTATAATCTAAATCATCGGATACTTTAAACTCAGCGCCTGAAGTCAAGAAGTAGAGGATGACAATGGTGACGATTGCAGCCGGAAGCACAATCAAAAAGTTTCGCTTAAACTTGTCTCTCATTTCACATCCTTGGGTTCTTACTGCGGCAATGGTTGTATCCGAAATCATAGAAAGATTGTCACCGAACATTGCACCAGAGACTACTGCACCAATACAAATTGCTAGGGCAAAGTCGGTTTTTTCAGAAATCCCTACAGCGATAGGAGCTAAAGCAGCAATCGTGCCCATGGAAGTTCCCATGGATATTGAGATAAAACAACCGATGATGAAAAGTCCAATAACAGCAATTCCTGGAGGAAGTAAAGATAGACCAAGGTTTACCGTACTATCTGCACCGCCAGCAGCGGTCACTGCTCCGGAAAATCCTCCGGCCGTTAAGAAAATCAAACTCATGGTCACGATATTTTCGTCACCGATACCTTTAGCGACAA
Organism: Clostridiales Family XIII bacterium PM5-7; assembly: GCA_050435405.1. Classification (GTDB taxonomy): domain Bacteria; phylum Bacillota; class Clostridia; order Peptostreptococcales; family Anaerovoracaceae; genus Senimuribacter. The sequence goes on along the minus strand of JBNDKG010000017.1, from coordinate 24,894 downwards.
TACTTAGCTTTTCGTTAAAGGTTTTTCCGCCAGTTTGGATAAACGCAACAAGTAACGCGATAAGAAATCCAACAACAGCAGGCATAGTGTAAAAATCGTTCATGATGACGCCCGATCCGATAAACAGGACCAGGAAGACCAGAATAGGCAAAAGTGCCCATCCATTGGGTTTTACAGAGGTATTGTTCATTTTCGTTCTCTCCTAATTCATAATAAAATAAAATACGATAAAAAGCCGACCCTTTTGTCAAAGGCCGGCTTTATGTTGCCATACTTTGCATAGATATTTTATCAAAATATCATCAGTGGTGCAAGGCTAATTTCCTTACTTTATGGGATCTGTAGGGGAAGAAAATCAACCCCAGTCCCCGATTATATGCTTTGAACCCCCAAGTCGCTGCAAAAGAATGTCTTTTTTTATGTTTGTTTAAGAATTTCCGCTCTGTTCCACCGAAAGCGGTGACTCCACCTTTCTTGACGCAGGCAATCAAATCATCATTGCATTTGATGTCCATGTCAAATTCAGTGAATGCCATGCCGACATATTCGTCTTTATGAGCGTCAGAACCACCAAAGCATTGCTTGCCATACTTTTTCGCAAGTAACTGCGCAAGCTGATTTGCATGAGCAGTTTCGCAGGTATTGAACCCTTCCAAAAAGTCAAACTCTTGAATTAAATGGTGGTCACGGCTGAGTTTGTTAAACAGCATCGCACTGGAACTGCGCGCGCCGAATGGATGGGCTGGTCCAAGGATGCCACCAAAGTGGTGAACAACTTTGACCAATAGTTCTATGGACATCCCGCGGATTTGCAGTACTCTCAGGTTAACGTCGTCAGGCATGATGACCAAAAAATGGCCAGCGTCCTTCGTGTCGTATTCTATCCCTTTCAGTACGGTGAAATCTTCGGGCATGTTCCCTTTGTTTTCTTGCCAATATCTATATCCCTTATAAGAATCGTGGTCGGTGACCAACATTCCATCAAAGTCTTGTTCCTTAAGTAGCTCAATATATTGTTCGATAGAAATCTTAGAGTCTATAGACCCTGCCTTAGTATGGCAGTGCATATCGAATTTCATATTTAAATCACTTCCTTAATAACGATTTGCTATTTATCTGTTGACTATAGTGTACACCTGATGTAGATTTAATACAAGTTAAGTTTTGGTGAAGATTTTTATGTAAAAGAGTAAACGTTTAGATACACTACCAAGGAACGTGTTATACGACATCAAAATGGAGGTGGAGTCATGTATGTGCAATTAGAAGAAATATTGAAAAATGAAATGTTTAGCCATGTGGAAATAGTAGCCGGAGAAAAAGGGTTAGACCGGAAAGTGAAAAGAATTTCCGTGTTCGATTGTCCTTGCGATGAAAATCTAATCGAACGCAATATTTTGATAGAAGGAGATGCATTCATTACCTCTTTAGAGCAGTTTAAGTATGAAGTGGAAAACATCAATGAATATATTGACACGTTAATTAAAACGGAAAGTGCAGGGCTGTTTATTATCACAGATGACATGAAGCATGTCTTGACGGAAGAAATTCTTCAAAAGTGTAATGACGCTAACTATCCGCTAATTATTATCTTGGATGATATTCCATATGCGGCGATTATAGATACGGTAAATAAGTATATCGCCATAGATAATTTAAATTCGCTTATCATGCTAAAGCTAGACAAAATCATGTATGGGAATATCAGTAATAGCGAAAAAATGGAAGTGCTATATAGTATAAACCCTAATATTGAACGATTTATTCATGTGATTGCCGTTGATGGTGAATTCAATTCGGACATTGCCCAGATGGAATTTTACACCCATTATCTAAAACAAAAAGCGGATATTTATGCTCGTGGAAATCATAGATTATATTTTGTTCTTAGTCATGATGACAAGAAGTCTTTGAAACATCATTCAGATGCGACATCAATAAGGCTTAGCGAATTTTTGGATAATCCAGTAATCGGCTATAGCAGAATCTGTAATCGAAAAGATATTGGAAATGCATTAGAAGAAGCGAAGAGAGCTTTAGATACAGCCAAGACAATGGCAATGACAAGTCAAACCTATAACCCAATGTCAGTGTTGCAGCTACTCTTATTAGTAAGAGACACTCAAGAAGCCCATGATTATTACAAAGCATATGTTGAAATTGTCAAAGCCAATGTTTCGGAAGAAAGCCTGTCGGAAATTTTGTTGACAATAGAAACTTATGTAGCCTTGTCAGGGAATTATACTGAGGTGGCTAAAGCATTGAATCAACACGAAAATACTATTCGATACAGAGTGAATAAAGTGAAAAATGCCCTTGGCATGGAAAAGGATAATGTTAAGTTCCATGAAGCGATCGCAGTTGCAGCAAAACTTCGGACACTAATCAATGAAGAACTGTAGTTGAAATAATTTCAAAAAATAGGCCTTTCTTTTAAAAAAAAACTAAGGTGAATGTTTCGGAAAATTTATATAATTTGGGAAACGTTATCTTATAAAGCAGAAAGGAATCTTTATATGGAAAAGAGAAAGAAGGTTAGTGTCGAAACTACCACCTTGGAAAGAGTCTCGGCAGACGAACAAAAGAGTTGGGTTGACGTTGCATTAATACAAGCGGGTGTCTTTATTTGTGTACCGTCATTATTAGTAGGCGGATTGCTTGCAAGTAGTATGTCCATGACAAATGCAATTATTGCAGGAGTAATCGGATATGCAATCTCAATTGTTATCGCAGTAGCGACTGGAATTATTGGTGTAGATTTACACGTCCCAACATGTGTAGTAACAAAATCAGCTTTTGGAGAGACAGGTGCTAGAATTGTTGTATCGTCAGTTTTTGCCGTAGCTTCAATCGGCTGGTTTGCTGTGCAAAACAATGTATGTGGAAGCGCATTCGCAAGCTTTATGGATACAATGGGGATTGGAATACCTACTGCAGTAGCGACAGGAATTTGGGGAATTATTATGCTGATTACAGCGGTTATTGGTATTGACTCTCTAAAATGGTTAAATCAAATATCTGTACCAGCGTTGGTGATCATTATGGCCATTGGATGCTATATGGCAATTAAATCCTTTGGCACAGAAAAAATAGGAACAGACGTAGAAGAAACAATGGGAATCATTGATGGAATTGCATTGACGGCTAGTTTTATGGGCGTAACAATGTCATGTGCACCAGATTTTACAAGATATCAAAAATCAAGAGGTGGCGTTTGGGCTTCATCCTTTGTAGGCATTATGCCTGCAGGCGTTGCACTGCTTCTTATGGGGGCCGTGTTAACAAAGATTGTTGGAGAAAATGACTTAAGTTTGATTATGATTATGATTGGACTTCCAATTCTAGGCACAATTGTGTTAATTCTAGCAACTTGGACAACCAACACCACCAATGCTTATACTGCTGGAATCAATATGGTTATGCTGTTTAAGCTTAAAGATGAAAAAAGAGCGTTTGTCACGGGTATTGCAGGTATTATTGGAACTGTTTTAGCTGTAGCTGGATTGCTAAATAACATTAGTTCGTTTTTCGATTGGTTGGGATATTTGTTCTTACCAGTTGGTGGTGTAATGGTAGGTGACTATTGGCTATTACGAAAAGGGAAACCAGAAAACTGGGGTTTCTGCAAAGGGTTTAACTGGGCTGGCATCGTAGCTTGGGCAGCAGGCGCTTTGATTTCAATATACTTGACCTTAAGTTATGCCATATTTGTTGGTTTTGCTGCATCGGCAATCATTTATGTCGTGCTATTCAAAGTCTTACCGAAAAAAATTGAAACAAATTTAGATGAGGAAGAAATGAAGATTAGTTAGGAGAAAAACCATGAAAATTGCATACTTAGATCCTGTTCCGGCTGAAGCGGGAGTTCCTGTGTTTTTAGAGGAACTAAGCAAATTTGCTGCAAGAACTTCAGAGATTTCATATCATACATTAACCTCTGGAGCGGATAACTACGAATACGAAGTGTATGAAGCGTATATGCTTCCGAAAATTTTGGATAAAGTGAAAAGCTTGGAAGCAGAAGGCTATGATGGAGTAATTTTAGGGTGTTTCTATGACCCGGGTATTGAGGCGGCAAGGGAAATGTCGGAAAAAATTGTTGTGGTCGGTGCCGCACAAGCAGCGATTCATCTTGCGACACTTTTATCGAAAAGGTTTTCTTTAATGATTCCAAGAGATAAGAATTATACCCATATGAGAGAAATGGTTTCTCGATATGGAGCAGAAGAAAAGTTGGCATCTATTCGCAGCTTGAATATTAAGGTATTAGAGCTTCAAAACAGTGATTTTACTGATTTACGAATGGAAGAAGAGTTGCAAGGCGCAATAAAAGATGACTATGCAGAAGCTATGGTGTTGGCGTGTACCATGGAAACAGGAAAGTTTATTGAGCTACAGGAAAAATATGGTCTGCCCGTAATCGATCCTGCAGTGGCAGCATTAAAGCTTACAGAGTATTTATGTGAATGCAAACAATCGTGTGGGTGGTATACATCAAAGATGGGAACCTATGAGACTCCACCAGAGAACGAATGGAAAAAATTCCAATTCTAACTGATTCTAAGAACATAAAAAATCGAGGTCAACGACCTCGATTTTTATTTCACTTTATTTTACAGGAGACAGAGCATATAATTCATTATCGACAACTTTTCCTTCGCTCATCAGTTGTACTCCGTCAAGCCATACACTAGAGTTCAAGCAGATTCCATCAGTATGGGAAACGGCATTTTGTCCAACAGGAGGAGCATCCATAGGGCTCACATATCCGATGCCCCATTCGGTGCATCCCCAGACACGTTCGTCTTCGACCACGTTTCCGGTCAGCTTCGCACCAGGATTAAATCCATAAGCGATGTGGGCCATTTTGAACATGCCTTCATCCTCAAAATCATTCAAGAATTTTTCGTATTCAGCAGCTTCATGCCCACCTTCGAATTTAATGATTTTACTATCCTTTACGGTTAATACCACGGGTTGTGAGGGAACGTGTCCGAAAGGAGGTGTAATTGTTCCATCGAAAACGATGGTTCCATTTACTGATCCGAATTCAGGCACGACATTTAATTGTCCTGTGAGCATGTGCATTCCCGGAATACCTGCCTTTCCGCAGTCTGCGGCAACAACGTGATTGTTATTTAGTTTAAAACTAACATCTGTTCCAGCTGGAGTTGTAACTCTCATTTCTTTTGCTTCTCTGTGTCTCTGTGCAAAGGCTTCCATGAAAATTTGCAATTGCGCAGTTTCTACATTCCCAACAGTTCTTACGAGAAGCTCTGGAGAAAAATCTACTAAGCACATATATCTTAGGTTTTTGTTTTTTTCCATTGCTACTTCAAATGGAGTGGAATATAACAACCATTGATGGTTGAATTCAATCCAAACATCTGCACCAAGAAGTGCACCAGTCAATGCATCTACTGGGATATCAGGATCGGCAGCTTTTCCAACACCATCTGGTGTAGCCATAGTAATTACCATTGGATATGCGTCAACACTATGAACTGCTGCGGCAACAGCATCTAGCAGAAGCTCATCGGACATTGTGTCAGCAGTAATCACTACGGTTTCCCCTTTTTTTACGGAAAAAATTTCATTAATTAGCTTGCTCGCGGCTTTTTGTAATTCGAATTTTAACATTTTCTACCTCTTTTTCTTATGGTTTAGTTGTAATTTTAGCCATATTATAATTGAAATTTCAATACATTTCGTTGTAATTCTTTTAAATAGCTAAAGTGAATTTTAAAATAATTACAACGAAAAAAACATCGGTGCACTATATAATGTCAAAGAAGCAAATGAGTAGGAAAAAGGAGGATTTTACATGAGTATGAAAACGTTCTTTCATGAACAAAAAGAAAACATGATCAATGATATTGTTGCATTAGTTAATATTCCAAGCGTCTTTAATGAACAGGATACGAGGGAAAAACAACCCTTTGGAAGCGACGTTGCAAAAGCATTGGATTGGATACTAGAAAAAGCAGAGTCCATGGGAATGCAAACGAAAAATATAGATGGATATGCAGGAGAAATCACCATAGGAACAGGACCGCTGATGATTGGAATATTGGTTCATGAAGACGTGGTGCCGGCTGGAGAAGGGTGGAACAGTGAACCGTTTAATGCACATGTAGAACATAATAGGATATACGGTCGAGGAACAGGTGACGACAAAGGCCCATTGATTAGTAGCTTGTATGCGATGAAATATTTGATGGACAATGACAGAATTCCTCATGATGCTTGTCTTCGCATGATTATTGGAACCAATGAAGAGGAAACTTGGGGTGGGATCAATTATTATAAGGAAAAAGTATCGAGATTACCGGATTATTCAATAGTTCCTGATGGATATTTTCCACTGGTTTTTTGTGAAAAAGGTTTGTTGGATTTGAATTTCAAGTTCCCAATAAATCAAAACGAAAATGGAACAATGATGGTAGAAACCATCGTTGGAGGTAGTGGAAGAAACGTGGTTCCGGGAAAAGCAAGCTGTACAATTTTCTGTAATACCGATAAAGAGAAGGGGAAAGTCCTTAATCTGGTAAATGGCATAGGGCTGAGCGTCGAAGCAGAGGGTGATTTATTCACTGTGACGGCAGAAGGGAAAAGTACTCATGCCATGTCACCAGAGAAAGGGAGCAATGCGATTAGTAGTTTGATTGCTGCATTGGAAAAACTCGACCTCGACGGTGACATTGGAACTTTCGTTGCAAACTATATGAAGTATATTGGAATGGACTATAACGGAGGGGATTTTGGCTGCGGATTTGAAGATGAACTATCAGGAAAACTCACGTTTAATATTGGAACGATTAATATGACAGCAAAAGAAATCGTGTTAGAAGCGAATCTTCGTTATCCTGCATCAATGGGAAAAGAAGAGGTGATGGATGCACTTAGGAAAACAAGTAATCTTGCAGGATTCACTATGGAAGAAATAGACTACTTGCCGCCAGTATATACAAAACCGGATTCTGATTTTGTAAACATTTTAATGGAAGCATATCAGAAAAACACAGGCGATCAGGTAAACGGAGCGTTTGCTATAGGTGGAGCTACTTATGCAAGAGCAATTCCAAATGCAGTTGCCTTTGGTCCGCTGTTTCCTTACGAAGAAGAGTTAGCTCATGAGGCGAACGAGTATTTAGAAATCGATAGTTTGGAAAAAATGACGATGATTTACATTGATGCGTTGGAAGGCTTAATGCAATTGAAAGGAGAATAAAGGGGAATGCAAGGTGCAATACAAGAAAACTTGTCTGTTGAAAAAACGGAGATAGATCAATCCTTCCGAAACATTAGAAAAGCGTTCAGCTTAGAAACACTAGTTTTTGTTGGTATATTTGCGATATTTTTTGGATTCATCGGAAGCAAAATGGGTGCGGTGAATATGATTAACACTATGATGAATACCTCGTTTGATTTGCTAACGAACACCGTGTTATACATTATGGCTATTGCCGTAATCGCAGGGGCAGTTGCAGGGTTGCTGTCAGAATTTGGGGTAATCGCTGCGGTCAATAAGATTCTCTCGCCACTAATGAAGCCGCTCTATGGTTTGCCGGGAGCAGCTGTAGTTGGTGTAGTAACAACATATTTATCTGACAATCCCGCGATTTTAACGCTAGCAGAGGATGATAATTTCACGCGATATTTTAAAAAATATCAACTACCAGCATTAACAAATATTGGCACTGCTTTTGGAATGGGAATGATCATCACTACGTTCATGATTGGTATGCAGAGTGACGGAGAAAATTTTATTTTGCCGACAATCATTGGAAATCTTGGTGCAGTTATCGGCAGTGTGGTTAGTGCAAGATTAATGATTCTAAAGACAAAAAAGCTTTTTGGCACAGAAGCATCCGTTGAAAAAAAGGGAACGGGTCAGGAAATCAGCCTTGATCAGAGAACCATTCGTGAAGGGAGCATTGGCGGAAGATTTATGGAGGCGATGCTGGAAGGCGGGAAAAATGGCGTTAGTATGGGCGTTGCCATTATACCAGGGGTTTTGATCATCTGTACAGTTGTCATGATTTTGACCAATGGACCTGGAGCCGATGGTGAATATACGGGTGCGGCTTATGAAGGCATTGGATTGCTGCCATGGATAGCTGAAAAAATGGAATTTGTGTTGACCCCTTTGTTTGGGTTTTCTTCTCCTGAGGCAATAGCAGTTCCTATCACGGCGCTTGGCGCGGCTGGTGCCGCCATCGGTTTGATTCCAGGTTTGGTAGAGAATGGACTGGTTACAGGTAATGACATCGCAGTGTTCACCTCTATGTGTATGTGTTGGAGTGGATACTTGAGTACGCATGTAGCGATGATGGATGGATTGAAATTTCGAGAGCTGACAGGACACGCGATTCTATGTCACACTATTGGTGGAATACTTGCTGGTATCAGTGCGCATTTTATCTATCTTCTAACTTGCCCTTTCTTTTAAAGAGATGCTTGAACAATAAAACTGTCCCAAAAAGAAGCACATTGGCTTCGGAAAGGGACAGTTTTTTCATACAGTCTATCATCCATACTTTTTAATTTTTCGGTACAGCGTAGCCAAGCTAATTCCCATAATCTGGGCGATTTCCTTTTTGGCCTCCAAGGAAGTGCCTAGTCGCTGGAGATGGGCTTTGATCACTTGCTCTTCCGTATGCTCCCCGCTATGATGAGGCGTTGAACCTTTTCCACCGTTTTCGACAATCCAGTCAGGCAAGCTAGAAAGGGTAATGCGTTCCGAACCATAGGAGTAATTGATGGCATACTCAATGGCGTTTTCTAATTCCCTGATGTTTCCTGGCCAATCATAAGAACAAAGCGTAGCCATGGCATCAGCAGAAATATCGGTGATTTTGCGATTCAAAATCGGCGCATATTTATTGCAGAAAAAGTTCACCAACAGAGGAATATCCTCTAAGCGATCACGCAGTGGCGGTATATTAATCGGAATAACGTTGAGTCGATAGAATAAGTCTTCTCTAAATCTGCCGTTTTCAATTTCCTCTCGCAGGTCTCTATGGGTGGCAGAAATCACACGGACGTCGATAGAAACGGATTTTGATGCGCCAATTCTTTGGATGGTCTTCTCCTGCAACACTCTAAGCAGCTTAACCTGTAGCGCAAGTGGCATATCTCCGATTTCGTCGAGAAAGATGGTGCCGCCTTGGGCAATTTCAAAAAGGCCAGGCTTCCCAGAAGCCGTTGCACCGGTAAAGGCGCCGCCCTCATAACCAAACAGTTCGCTTTCCAACAAAGTATCAGGAATAGCGCTACAGTTGATGGCAACAAAAGGCCGATCGGATCGCAGGCTGGCATGGTGAATGGATTTTGCAAAAAGCTCCTTTCCTGTTCCGCTTTCTCCTGTGATCAAAATGGTAGACGGACTTTTGGCTACGGCATTGGCACAGGAAATGACTTCTTTAATTGCGGCACTTTCCCCAACAATGCTGGCGAAGGAAGAAGAAGAGTCCCCTGCCAGAAGTTTATGAGCGATACGGAACAAGCTTTCATCTGTGTTGAAGGATTCCACTGCGCCGAGCAATTGATCGTCCTTTTTTACTAGAGTAATATTAGAAATCAAATGGACGGGATTTTGATGTACGTCCTGATACTGCACGCTAGAATCGAAAATCGGTGCACCAGTTTCAAGGGCTTCTAATAACAAGGAATTGGGGATGATGGATGTTATGGGCTGTCCAATCGCGCGATGAGCTAAGATGCCTAATTTTTCCTCTGCTGTGTGGTTGAAACAGGTGATTCGGCCATCAGCATCACAAGCAATGACGCCTTCATGGACAGAAGAAATAATGGTTTCTAGATACTCATTGGTGCGGAGCAGCTCCTCCCTGCTGATGAGCTCTTGGATTTTTGAAGCCAAAATATCGGCCATTTTGCTGGCGAATTTCAAGAAGGAATGGCTGTTTTCCAGAATGATTACCCGCTGGTCTTCGTTATAGGCAACTAGGCTGACAACGCCGTGACATTGGCTGCTTAACATAATCGGATAATAGAGCCCCGCCTTGTAGAAACAATGATTTTGTTCGGAGCAGCCTTCGCACAATGGATTTACACCAGGGTCTTCCAGAATCAAAGGCCGCTTGGTATCGAAAACATGGCGGGTGATTTTCGCATTAAATGACGACCATTCCATTGGGTAAGTCTCTAAACTGTAACTGGTGGTGCCGACCACGGCCCACTGGTTGTCGATGATTTCGATTTCCACATTGAGGGCATCGGAAATGGCTTGAGACAAGTGCTGTACTTCGGCCTCCATCTGCTGTAGATAACTCATGGTACCTCCTAATCATAAATACGGTGAGAATGTGAGAATAATTCTCAAACGATGAGAAAACATTGATTTTCTAAAGTTTACACCAAGAAAATAACCAAGTATATGACAATATTTTGCAAAAATGAGAATGATTTGAGAATTATCTGGATGAAAACCCTTGAATTTACTCATTTCTCTTTTGGCACAGCCCTTGCAATATTTTAATCGTAAGAATCATATTAAAGGAGGAAAACCATGACAAAGAAAATAGAGTATTTTACCCGAATGGGCGATGGCTCTGGCATCTACATGACCGAAGAAGAAATTCGTAAGGACATCGATGACGGAATCTTTGATGCCATGAAAAGGGGAAAAATAGATGGATTAACCGATGAAGAAAAGGAATATCTTTTTGAAATCGTAACCATGGATAGCAATGTAATAGGCGTAAAGAGAGGATATGAGGTGGTATCCACATCGGATTCCGGATGCTTCAAGCTGAACTATCAAGCCCATATTCCGATGGATAGAACCACAGCGGTGCTCATCAACGAGCGCGTTTTAGGTTTGGACTCAGTAGACATCGGCAATATTGACTATAGCTATAAAACCGTAAAACCGATTCTTCATGACGAGGCCAAGGTAATGGAAATTGCTCAGGCGCAAGCGGTCATTCCTGTACTTTACGGCGGAATGCCAGACCTAGGAAGATATACCAAGCCAGATGGTCCTGTGGATAACTGGTCGGAATTGTTGCCTCTTGGAAAGCTAGACGAAGCCAAAGCCGCTCAGGAGGAAGCCGTTGAACATGCAGTAAAGGATTTGGTATATATTGCAGACGGCATGGTGGCTGCAGGTGCAGACGGCATGAATTTTGATACTAGCGGCGCATCAGGAGATGCAGACTTTTTAGCGGCACTAAAAGCCATAGAAATCATCAAAGGCAAATACCCTGACTTTGGCATAGAGCTAGGCATGGCAGGAGAATTTGTTCTCGGTATGCATGGTGGACTTAAGTATGATGATACTAGAATCGCTGGCCTTTACCCACACAAACAGGTAAAGCTTGCAGAAAAAGCTGGTGCCAACATCTTTGGACCTGTGGTCAATACCAACTGTAACAAATCCTTCCCTTGGAATGTGGCTCGAGCAGTAACCTTCATCAAGGCCTGCTCAGAGGTTGCGGAAATTCCTATTCACGTTAACCTTGGAATGGGTGTGGGTGGAACGCCAATGGCATATGTCCCTCCTACAGACGTTGTTTCCAAGGCAGCAAAAATCATGGTAGAAATCGGAAAAATCGACGGATTGTAGATTGGCTCAGGCGATCCTTTTGGAAATGAAGCGACTCAAGAGACCGCAGTGTGTATGGGCGGAATTCGCAGTGCCGGAGATCTGGTATTGCGTATGCAGCTAGCGAAAAGCATGCGTCTTGGAGAAGCGAAACAGTACGTAGCGGAAAAGCTTGGTGTTCCTGTAAGTGATCTTGCAGATTGTGCAGTGATGACTGACGTGAGAAGTGATTTGGGGTTAGGATACTCCATGCCATCTGATCGCGCAGCAAAGGGCATAGAAGCAAAATTCCACATAGCTGACGTACTTGACATCAAAATCAACTCTGTTGAACAGTTCAAAAAAAGAGCTGGCTTAGAATAGAAAGGAGATCCCTATGGCATTTACCTTTAACCAAAAAAAGCAAGGATATCACATCCTTACAGATAAAAACATATTAGACATTCACGAGGCAACCATGAACCTGATGGGAGATTTCGGTGTGCGCATCTTCGGTGAAGAGGCTAGGCGAATCTACAAAGAAGCAGGATGCGCGGTGGATGAGGAAACCATGATGGTGAAATTCCCGAGAAAGCTGGTGGAATGGGCCATAGAGGTTACCCCGGGGCAGTTTACCATGTATGGAAGAGACCCTAAGGACGATTTCGTCTTAGGAGACGGGACAGTATCCTATACCAGCTTTGGAACTGGACTGGAAATGTTCGATTTGGACACAGGGGAAAGACGAGAAACAACCACAGCGGACCTTTGTGATTTTGCTCGATTTGTCGATGCAATACCAGAGATCAATGCGTTTACCACTGCGGTGGCAGCACAGGAAGTACCAGGCAAGCTGAAGGATTTTTATGAAGCGGAAGCCATATTCAAAAGTACCACCAAGCATGCCATCTTAGATGCAGAAAACGGACATAATGCAAGAGCAATTATCGAAATGGGTATTGCCATTGCTGGCAGTGAAGAGAAGCTAAGAGAGCGGCCGTTCTTCACGTTATGTATGTGCCCAAATAGTCCATTGGAAATACACGATGGGGCATCACAGGTTATCATTGAGACAGCAAAGGCAGGACTGCCGATTAGCATTTTGTCGATGGGTTTGACTGGTGGAACTACGCCGTGTACCTTAGCGGGAACCTTTGTGGTGACCAATGCAGAAATTCTAGCCGGGATTGTGCTGACCCAATTGGTTCATGAGGGAAATCCAGTAATCTATGGAAGCTCAACGACGGTTATGGATATGAAGTGTGCAACCTCACCTGTAGGAGCACCAGAGCACGGTATGTTTGGCGCCATGGTTGCGCAGATGGGCGATTATTACGATGTGGTGACCAAAGTCGGAGGAACATAGGCGGACAGCAAAGTGATGGACGTGCAGATTGGTCATGAAAAAACCTTGACGGGTTTGATGCCAGCCCTTGCTGGAACAGATTTGATCTATGGTCTTGGCATGATTGATATGGGAATGGCCATTAGCTTTGAACAATTTCTCATGGATGCAGAAATGGTTCGTATGATCAAAAGAACGGAAAAGGAAATCGAAGTGGATGAGGATACGTTAGCATTAGAAGTCATCAAAGCCGTAGGACCGGCTGGAAACTTCTTAAGTCAGAAACATACCCTAAAACACATGAGAGATGAAATTTCCACAACCACATTAATCGATAGAAAAATGAGAGAAACATGGGAAAAGGCAGGAGCGAAAGACATGCCAACCCGTGCAAGAGAAAAAGCTAAAGAGATTTTAGCCAACCATTTTGCGGAACCGCTGACCAAGGAGGTCGAGCAGAAGCTTATGGACATCATCAAGCGCGAGGAGGCTATACTATGCAAGTAAAGGTACAGGTGTTTTCCCAGGAGGAAAGACAGCTGGTTCATGAAAGAACCATGGAAATTCTCACAGAGACTGGCATTTGGATCAAAAGTGAAAAAGCCTTTGCCATACTGAAAGAAGCGGGAGCGCGGGTTAATGAGGAGAAGCAAATTGTTTTTTTCACTGAAGAAATGATCAATGGGGCCTTGAAGACAGCACCGAAGCAGTTCGTTTTAGGCGGACGAAATCCTAAGTTTGATTATGAAATTCCTTCTAAGGAAAGTCGTCATTTAATGTCGGGAATCACTACCAACATTTACGATCCATACACGAGAGAACGACGCGAATCGACGAAACAAGATGTTATCAATACGGGAAGGGTTTTTCAGCAAACGGAAACGGGAGTTGCTTGTTGGTCAGGCTGCTCTGCTGGAGATGTTCCGGAAAAAACCCATTGCCTTCATGAGATGGCAGCAATTATGCAGGGCACATCCAAGCATGTACAATTTGAACTAAGCAGCCCTTATGAATCGAAATTTGCATTAGAAATTCTAGAAGCCATTCTTGGCTCCAAGGAAGAAGTGCAGAAGAGAAAGATTGCATCGGTTCTTTATTGTCCTGTATCACCGCTTACACAAGATAAAAATATGCTTGAGGCATATTTGGAATTGGCCGACTACGGCGTACCGGTTAACATTTATCCGATGCCGATGATTGGACTGACTTCACCGGCGTCAATCTTTTCGACCATATGCCAAATCAATGCAGAGGTATTGTCTGCATTGGTGCTATTCCAAACTGTAAAACCTGGATGGCCAATGATCTATGGTGTTGCATCAGGGGCAGCAGATCCAATTACGGGATTCTACATCAAAAGTGGCGAAGCCGCGTTGGTGAGTCTAGGCGGAACGGAAATGGCTAGGTTCTACAATTTACCTTGCGCAGTGACTGGTGGTGGAAGTTTTGAGACTATGCCGACCTACTTAGGTGGAGCAGATTTAATTGATGGAATCGGAACCACAGACAACGGAATGGCCGTAAGCTTGGAGATGATTTTGACGGAAGACGAAATCGCCAAAAGATGTTTACGCATCAGCAAAGGCATCAAAATCACTGAAACCACAGATCTGACGGAGGACATTAAACAAGAGGGGCCAGGAGGAGCATTCTTAGCCCATAAGTCTTCGGTGAAAAACTTCCGAGATTTTGATGAAATTTATACATCCAAGCTGTTCCCTTCGGCGCTGAGAGGAACAACCTTTGAGAAGAGAGACAGCGTGGAAATTGCCAACAAAAAAGTACGACAAATTCTGGAGGGGCCAATAGAAGACGCCATTCCTGATGAAATCGTCGCAAAAATTGATGAAATCTGTGCTAGAGCAGACAACAATCTCCCGTCTATATAAGGCGGGAGATTTCCCCTTTTTGATGCTTTTGAAAACGGTGACAATGTGTTACAATAGGGTGAGCATCACTTTAGGAGGAACAGATTACATGAAAAAACTATTATTCATTGATGCATGTATTAGCAGAAACCTGTCGAGAACCAAGAAGATATGTGCTACGTACATTGAAGAATTTATGAAAAAATATCCGGATACGTCCATCGAAACCGTGGTACTTCGTCCAGGGAAAGTTGAACCCCACGATAAGGACTTACTCATAGAAAAGGATAGTTACGTCAGAGCAAAAGACTGGAATCAACCAATGTTTGACCTTGCGCGTCAATTTAAAGAGGCAGATTATATTGTAGTAGGTGCACCGTATTGGGACTTGTCCTTTCCATCGATACTAAAAGTATATGTGGAGAACGTCGTGGTTGCAGACTTTACGTTTAAGGCAACGGAAAACGGATTCGAAGGGCTGTGCGATATTGAAAAGCTAGTGTACATCAGTACAGCGGGAGGATTCATCAACGGGGCCAACTTTGGCTATGAATACTTTTGTGGATTGGCGAAAATGCTTGGAATTGCAGAGACAGAACAGATTCAGGCAGAGGCGTTAGACATTGAAGGGTATGATGCAGATGCCATTGTAGAACAGACTATCGCAGAAATGAAACAGAGAATATAAAAAAGCGGGTATACGTTGGTATACCCGTTATTTTATCTTCATTTGCAATATGGTGACTTGCTCCTCTTCGTCATTGGTGTCGTGGTTATCGATGATATAGAATTCCATAGGATCTCCGTCAGGTGTTAGTCCCATTAGATCGCTATCGTGAAAAAACTGTTCCCAAGCCTGAGGCATCAACGCATAAGAGCCTCGAACGGTGCGGCAAAGATAATCCCCCTCAGGAATGAGGTCATCATATTCTTCGCTATCATCATCAACTACATTAAACACTGAGGTAAAATGGCCATATTCGCCGCTGCGAATATAGTCCAAAGGAATTGTGGCCCCCATGTGACTGTTCCCAATGATATATAGTTGATTTTCCGTTTTCTTTTGGAGTTTTTTGATGACAAAGTCAATGTCGGCATCTCGATAGACATTGTCGTTTAACGCAATGATTTTTCTAGAGCCAATAGAAACCACTTCGGCTTTTTCTGCGGGCATTTCCATAGAAATATTCTTTTTTATGCCATCTATACGGATTTCTAATTGCTTTTTTAATACAAAAAGCTCGTGCCGTTTCTCATTGATCGCCTCGATTTCCGCCTCGAACAACGCAATGGTTTTTTCCACGTTAAAATCCTGCAAAAATGTTTTGATCTCTGCAATAGAAAAACCAACGGAACGCAGTTCGCGCAATATGTTCAGGGTTCGAATATCTCCAATTCCATACATTCTGTAACCGTTTGCATCTCGCTTTGGTGACAGTATGCCTAACTCCTCATAATAGCGAAGAGAGTCGGTTCCAATGTTATATAAATTAGAGATTTCTCCGATTTTATAATATTCTTTCATAAAAACTCCTTTACCTTAGTATTATACCAAGGTTTATAATAAAAGAAAAGGATAACTTAGTATTCAATGAGAAGGTGAAATCATGACAAAAACATTAAAACGAGACATATTACATAGATTTCTCAAGTATGCCATTCCTTCAGTGGTCGCCATGTGGGTGTTTACCATTTATACCATGGTGGACGGCATGTTTGTGGCAAGAGGTGTAGGCACGACGGCACTGGCAGCGGTAAACATTGCTATGCCGTTTATCAATACAGCCTTTGCTTTAGGCATTCTATTTGCTGTAGGTGCCAGCACCAAAGCATCCATCGCCAAAGGGCAAGGGGATATGAAGAAGGCCAATCAGATTTTTACGACCAGTACCATAACCGTATTCGGCTTGGCGGTAATCGTAACCGTAGTAGGATTACTTAACTTGGAACGAGTAGCATTGATGTTAGGCGCAACAGATGCAACGCTGGACTATGTTAAGGACTATCTGGGGATCATCATTTTGTTCGTGCCATGCTATATGACCTCGTACAATTTGGAAGTCCTGATTAAAGCAGATGGATATCCACAACGAGCAATTGCTACGACTTTGGCAGGGGCAGTAACCAATATTGTCCTTGACTATTTACTGGTATTTGTCATTCCTTTAGGCATCAAAGGTGCGGCCATTGCAACAGGTATCTCTCAGCTGATGACGTTGACCGTATTCCTCAGTCACTTCCTATCGAAAAAATCTACCTTTAGCTTCACGAAAATCAAATGGAAGCTTAGTCAAGTGGTTTCCATGGCAAAGCTAGGGGTAGCTGACTGCGTAACCGAGTTCTCGGTAGGCGCAATCATCTTTATGTTTAACCGCATGTTGATTCGCGTTAGTGGAGAAGAGGGCGTTGTTGTTTACACCGTAATCGCGTATGTTTCCCAGCTGGTTTTGATGACCATGATGGGTGTAAATCAGGGAATGCAGCCCCTTGTCAGCTATTACCACGGAAAAGGCGAAGTGAAAATCCACAAGTACATTTTGCGTATCGCCCTTATGGTCAGCGGATTTTTCTCTATCGCAGCCTTTGTCCTTGGCGTGGTGTACCCAAACCCAGTGGTCGGGGTATTTATTGACAAAAGTGCAGATTTAGCATTGTTCACCCACGGGGTGCATGCCTTCAAACTGTTCTCACTATCTTTTCTACCATTAGGGTTTGTCATCATTCTGGCTGGGTATTTTACCGCACTGGAAAAGGCCAAATATGCCATGACCATTTCGATTTGTAGAGGACTGGTATTTGTGACCATTTCTTTGGTGATCATGACCTTGGCTTTTGGAGAAACAGGCATTTGGCTATCCATGGCCGTATCAGAGTTCTTAGCTTTGGGACTGGCATTAACACTGTACTTGCGGAAATTGCATCGTGCAGAAGTGCCGGTAATCGCAGCCAGCTAAAATGTCATCACTGATCGTGTCCCTAGAGTACTTTTGAAAACTTGCTGGGTCATATAGAAATGCTCAGGTTAATGGAGCGCAGTATTCGGCTTATTTTTTGGGGCATACGGCGGTTTTTGGTCAAACTGCCCTGGAAAATCGCAGTATTTTCCAAATAAAAAGGGTCGTACGGCGGTTTTACTAAGCTTCCCGTCGATCAGGCTTCTTCCAGAGCCGATAAACCCAATATCAGACTTGATTTTTGGTAAGATATGGAAATTTCACCTGCGGGCAGTAAGAAATATTTCTGGTCAAGCCACGGCTGAGCAAGTGGTTAGTGGGTTTCCGCTAACAAAGCGCCGTATGGGCAACATATATGCAAGAATACTGCGATTTTTTTACGGATTTCTTCGAAAATCGCCTTATCAAGCCTTTTATTTTCGAAATACTGCGGTTTCCAAAAAAGTGGGAAGTAGCTACTCATTACATTCAAAACAAAGTAAATCAAAAGACCGTCGGTGGCGTTTCGGCCATGACGGTCTTTTGTATTTCAAAGGAAGAAATTAGTTAATGATTTGGTTGTCTTAAGTCATTAATGACTTTTCCGATTTGGATCAGCAAGGTTGGAGCAAAAGCCAAGCCGCAAATCCAACCGATTTGCACTCCCGTTAATGGTGCAATAAAGAATGCCTTAGCCATAAACGGAAGGAGCAATATTGCAAAGAGCAATGCGGCGCCGACAACAAAAGCGCCGATGGTGTACAAGTTGCTGAATATCCCCAATTTGAAAATAGATTCTTTTCCTCTAGAGTTAAACCCGTGCCATAGTCTAGCGAGACAAAGGGTGGCAAAGGCCATCGTTGCAGCAGTTACAGGGTTGGTCTTCAGTCCTACATAGAAGCCGATGATGGTTGCAATACCAATGAGCAATCCATAAATACCGATTTCTAACACTGTTGACCTAGTCAAAACCGACTCGTTACGAGGTCTTGGTTTATCATGAATCAGCAGTGGATTAGAAGGCTCCATACTGATGGCTAGTGCAGGCAAACTGTCGGTAATCAAGTTGATGAATAACAATTGGACTGCAGTAAATGGTGTTGGCAGTGCCATGACAGACGCAAAGAGTACCACCAAAATTCCTGCTGCGTTACCGGAGAGCAAGAACTTAATTGCATTTTTAATATTCGCATAGACATTACGTCCGTTTAGCACGGAACGGATAATGGTGGCGAAGTTGTCATCGGTCAAAATCATAGATGCAG
Organism: Clostridiales Family XIII bacterium PM5-7; assembly: GCA_050435405.1. Lineage (GTDB taxonomy): Bacteria > Bacillota > Clostridia > Peptostreptococcales > Anaerovoracaceae > Senimuribacter. The sequence continues at coordinate 5,935 of JBNDKG010000017.1, read as the reverse complement.
AATCCTTCGCAACTTCAGTACCGGTGATGCCCATTGCAACGCCCACATCGGCGCTTTTCAGCGCCGGAGCGTCGTTGACGCCGTCGCCAGTCATGGCGACGATGTGGCCTTGGTCTTGCCAAGCTTGGACAATTCTGATTTTGTTATCTGGACTTACCCTGGCATATACACGAATGTTTGGCAATCGTTCAATTAATTCTTTATCATTCATTGCGTCTAGCTCAGGGCCAGTGACAGCATAGTTGTCTTCCCCTTGAATGATGCCGATACGCCTTGCGATGGCAGAGGCGGTGATTTTGTGGTCACCAGTAATCATAATTGGTGTGATGCCTGCATGGATACAATCAGCAACCGCCTGCGCAGATTCTTCTCTAGGAGGATCCATCATGGCGATTAAGCCTAAGAATTCGAAATCCTGTTCGTCATCGAAAGTCAAAGGCCGTTCTTCGCCAATCAGCTTTCTAGCGAAAGCCAGAACACGAAGTCCTTGATCAGAAAAATCGAAGTTCATTTCTCGAATGTCATTTTTTTCGACATCAGTTAAATTGGCCGTTCTGTCTAGTAGAACGTCTAAAGCCCCTTTAGTGTACATGGTGTATTGACCATTGGTGTAATGAAGTGTACTCATCAGCTTTCGGTCAGAGTCGAAAGGCAATTCAGCAAGCCTAGGTAGTCCAGCAGTTAAGGCGTCATAATCCGTGTATTTGACCCTATAATAATCGACGAGAGCAGTTTCTGTTGGATCGCCAGAAGTTTTCCCTTCCACAATAGCGGTATCGTTACAGAGAACTGCAGCTTGAAGCAAAATAGATTCAGGCATGTTTTTATGACAACGCACTTGCTCAACCGTCATTTTGTTTTGGGTTAATGTTCCCGTTTTATCAGAACAGATAATGGATACACAACCTAAACTTTCAACTGCATTTAGCTGTTTGATGATGGCGTTTTGATCGGCCATTCTCGACGTACCGATGGCAAGCGAAATGGTGATGATAGAAGACAACGCCTCTGGAATGGCAGCAACAGCCAGTGCTACAGCAAAGAGGAGAGAGTCTGCCATAGGCATTCCGCGATATACGTTGAGGGCGAAAACCATGGCACAGATCAAAATGATGATCATGGACAGCTTCTTGCTGAAATTGTCCATCGTTATCTGAAGTGGTGTTTTCCGTTCAACGGTTTTGTTCATTAAGTCAGCAATTTTGCCAAGCTCTGTGGAAAGGCCAACACCGGTGATTACAGCTAATCCCCTGCCGTAAGTCACCAGTGATCCAGAGAACACCATGTTCTTTTGGTCGCCTAACGCTACCGTCTGCTCGCCATTGTCAATCAATTCAACTATCTTATCCACCCCTTCTGATTCGCCGGTAAGAGAGCTTTCGTTGACTTTTAGTGAATGAGACTGGATCAAACGTCCATCTCCCGGAACAACATCCCCTGCATCTAATCTGATGATATCCCCACAGACTAATTCAGTAGCATTGATTTCCATTGATTTTCCATCGCGAATGACCTTTGCCATAGGAGAGGAAAGGTTCTTTAGACTCTCCAGTGACTTTTCGGCTTTGACGTACTGCACAGTGCCTAGAATTGCGTTGAGAATCAGTACAGTAATAATGACGATGGTGCTTTCTAGGTTGCCAGTTGTCATCGAAATGATGGCAGCAATGATCAAAATGATCACGAGCAAATCCTTAAACTGCTCCAAAAATACAGTGAACACGCTTTTTTTCTTTTTCTCGTAGAGTTTGTTTTCCCCAAAGGTTTCTCGGTTGCGTTCAACTTGAACCGCACTTAAACCGGATTCGGCAGAGCAAAATTCATCAAAAATTTCTTTCGCCGTTTTGTTGTAATACATTTCATTTCCTCCTCGTATTGATCAATGACGCCCATGTCCTTTTTATATAAAAAAAGAGACTCCTAAAACAGCCATGGGCTATTCTAAAAGTCTTGCTATTTCAAGTAAACGCGGATTACCGAGGTAATCGTACTGACGCATTTTACTGCAACCAATACTGGTTGCCAGCTACTCCCTTTTATCATGTTACAATAACTATATCATTGTTTGCATCAAAAGGCAAGGTTAAATTATGATGGAATGGATATAATGACTAAAACATTTATGCATATCAATGGATAATATTATATGTAATCTTATATTATATTTATTGACGCATAGTGTAAAAACTGTTAGAATATCTATTATAAAGAAAAGGAGGTAATTTCGCATGGACACGGTAAATAAGCGAGATGTTCTGGAAAACTTTGAAACACAATTTAAAAAATCCACATTGCCGCTTGTAGTTCTTGAATTGCTATCAGAAAGAGAAATGTATCCATATGAAATTAGCCAAGAAGCACTGCGAAGAAGCGATGGAAGGTATAAGGCACCTTTGCTATATAACATAATTAAAAAACTCCAAGAGCAAGGATTTGTAGTGGTTAGCAGAAAAGAAACGTCAGTTGATAACAGAACTAGAATTTATTATAAAGCCACAAAGGAAGGCTTAGCCTACCTTGAGAAATTGAAAAGTATTTATGCAGAATTGTCACAAGTGATACAAGACATGGTTTATGACAATAATTGACGTTTATCCAAATGTGTAATAAATGCGATAATGATTGGAAAAGGAGAACAGCAAAAGAATGAAAAGTAACATTATAGAAGAATATGTGAAGATGGTGAAACAACAAATTAATAACCTGACTTCTACTGATGATTTTATTGAAGCATTATATAATGACCTGTCTGAGTATACTGAGAATAATCCTAATTGTACTCTTGAGGAAATTATAGATACTTTCGGAAGGCCGGAAGATATTGCTAAGGATTTTCTCTCGGAAGTTGAGGAGCTAAACTTGCGCAAGATTGCGAAGGCAAAGAGAAGAAGAGGGGTTATTATTGCGGGGTTAATTGTTTTATTAATACTTGGGGGTATTTATTTGGCAGATATACTTAGCCAAACACAAACTATGGCTACTGACGTTATCACTGTTTATGAGTAAGATTAAGGAAGAAGGAATCTAATATGAAACGTAAAATGATATTTGTATTAATGATGTCACTATTGTTTGCGGTAATGACAACACCTGCTTTTGCAGGCACTTCAGAAGCATTGGGGAAAACCCAATCCATAATAGTTCAAACTTATGATGATGGATCGTATGCGATAATTGAAACGGTAGAAGTGCCGCATAGGGCAATGTTTGCGGCGGCTGCTACAAAATCTGCGAGTAGAACCTATACCTACTATAACAGTAAAAATGTTGCTGCATGGACATTCACATTAAAAGGAACCTTCACCTATGATGGATCAACTGCAAAAGCCACAGCGGCTTCAAATAGTTACAATATCCATGTTTCTGGCTGGAAATGTAGCGCGCGGAGTAGTTCAACATCGGGTGCTATCGCAAAAGCAAATGGAACATTTAAATACGCAAATTTAATTAAGAACACATCTTTAGGTTTGAAGTGTTCTCCGTCTGGGGTGATTTCTGCAGTATAGTAGCAGGGAATCGAAACAGCCTCCAGAGATTAACAGACCATTTCTAATAAAATGTTATGAGCTTTGGTAATAAAGTTTTAAGAAGTTACAAACTTACGATATTTTTAAGGTTAAATAATTATAAAAGATAATATATTGCATTGACATATATGACTATGAATGATATAATCTGAAAAACAATACAGATGCATAAGGATAAGAGTGGCGATTATTAATAAGGAGGTGATGAAAATAAAGCTAGGGAAACTGTAATGGAATTGGTTTCATTACAGTTACAATATAATTCCCATAACTAATTCAGCTTGCCATCTTCGTGGCAACTAATTAGTGTTGCATCTGCTGTAGAGCAAATATACGAAAGAAGCATTAATCTCGAATTTGATTGATGAGATAGGGTGCTAAACTTATTTTAAACATTTGGAGGTAGAAAGAATGAAGAGAAAATTAATATCAGTTACATGCGCGGTCATGCTAATACTAGCCTTTTCAACTACTGTATTCGCTACAGAAACAGAGAGGTTAAAACAAGCCCCGGATTTGTATACACAGGAACATAAAGAAGAGATTAAAGAACTTCAGGAAGCAGTTGAAAGCAATCAGAAAGAAATAGAAACACGTGTAGGAGGAACTAAGCGTCTTAGTGTGCCACTATATAAATAAAGCAACAGTTATTATTGTGGTCCTGCAAGTGTGCGAATGACATTGAAATATTTAGGAATTGAAAAAACCCAATCAAAATTGGCTAGCGATATGGGGACGACAAGTGCAAATGGAACGTACGTATATAAGATGGTAAACGGATTAAACAAATATTTAGGTTCGGGAAAATATAAATATGTTCTTACTTCTCAGATTGCATTTAGTACTGGGCTACAATATAGTATCAACAAAGGAAAACCAGTAATATGTCATGTAATGACAGGAAAACTACCAAACTATGCAGGATATAATACTGGGCACTATGTTGTTGGAACAGGATATCAATGGGGAATGGAAGGAACAAATAGTGCATCTGATGTGGACTATAATGACCCTAATAACAATAGCAAATATTATGGAAGATGGACTACAACCTGGGGAAAGATGAATACTGCAATAAATAATAATGCAGGGTACTATATCATGGCTTCCTAGTTATTAAAAGGAGTAGACTATGAAAAAGGGAACATTTTTAATCATAATTCTGGTGATAATACTGAGCTTGTATGGATGCAATCCAACAAGCACACCTAGCACAGAAGGAGAAAAGAAAGCAGAAGCTTCTTATGAAGAGGTAACTGTAGATTTAGGATTACAAGAAAGCGAAAGTGCAACTTGCTGTTATTGCACAGATTCAAAGATGGTGTTTTCTGTTGGAAAACGCAATGATGCCAAAACCGGTCCATTGGTAAACACGGAATATTTGATGCTTTACGACTATATGGATAACGGCAAAACTGAGAAATACAGCATGAAGACAGAGGCATATATTTATAATGCCATACCATATAAAGAAGGGATACTTTATGCCACTTATGATGGCGCATATACCGATAAAACACCGTGGAGCGTTAATTATATCGACAAAAACGGAATCAAAGAATTGGATAGTGGAACCGCTCGGAATTATGAAAACATACCGCACTTTGCGATGATAGAAGATGTGCCAGTGTATGTATTTGAAGATTTTGATAAGAATAGCTATCGTGCGGGAACGAAAAAAGTATTGGATATGAAGGTGGAAAGCATTTTCGAAAATGCTGACGATGAGCAGCTATGCACATCAGGCGTTTTACCATCAAATGGAAAACAATATATGATTATGGTGGGAAGCGAAGAAGACGAATATGCAACAGCTGTCATAGGCGATGAAAATGGAATCGTAAAGACGCATACACTAAAAGAAAAGCTAATCTCTTATGGTATTAACAAAGATTATGCCGTTTGTTCAACAGCACTTAACGATAATACGTTTTCGATGGTCGCTATTGACCTTGCAGATGGAACGACATCATATACTGATGCGGGAAGAGCCCTGTATCGTATCACTGGTGGCGAGGGGGATTCCATGGTAAGTGTTGATTATACATTTGATATGTTTTCCATTAACACTGGAGAAAAAAGCACGAAAAACAAATTGAATTTTCCAGATGGAATCACGAAAGAGGAAGCAACCATTATTTACTACCCAACATCAGCATCAAGCTATATTGTGAGCATGGATAACAATAAGTACTACAAAATGACAATTATTCAAAAATAAAGGTTCTTTGCCCAAGTATCTGAATAAGGGCTCTATAATAAATGTTGGGGTGGTTGAAAAAAGAAATCAACCATTCCAGCATTTTTTAATACAAAAAAATTGAGCATAAGTGCAATATCCGTTAGAATTAAGCTACGAAACAAAAACTCAAGGAGATGCATTATGCTCAATACATATTATACAGAAA
>JBNDKG010000016.1:0-26835 GCA_050435405.1 Clostridiales Family XIII bacterium PM5-7 | reverse complement strand
CATGCCGCAAATGGTTATCTTACACCTTGGGAATATTACAATGGGCAACGATAAAGTTATTGTTTTATGACTCTACTTTTTGGGGTACGCGTCAGACAGAAGGATTTATGCAAGTAATATACAAAAACAGCTTGTTTCTTGAATAAATATTCACACGCTGAGTCAAGAAACCCCTTTCTTATCGGCTAAAGGCCATGTTGGCCTGTCGACGCTTAGGCCGCCCAGGTGGTAATCGAAGAATAGGCGAGAAATTTTGGTACCAAAAAAGAAAAAAAGCCGATTTTGTACCAAAATTCATTTTTCCAACCAATTGCTTAGTCGACTTTGCGTGCATAAACATGAATAACGCTTCGGCTTCCAGAATAGCCTTCTTGAACATCTTGTTACGGAAATCAGTACCCATCCAACCACTCTTCTCAATATCTCCACATTTATATCACCTCCAGCCTTTTTTCGCAGGAGGTTTTATGGTATAATTGTCCCATTATGATGTACAAAAAAATAATCGAAACCATTGATGAACACAAATTAATCCAGCCCCATCAGCACGTCATCCTCGGCCTTTCTGGAGGCCCTGATTCGATGTGTCTTTTTCATGTGCTGCTGGACTTGGCAAAGGACTGGGAATTAACCATTCATCCCGTTCATGTGAACCATAAGTTCAGGCCAGGGGCAGCTGAAGCCGATCAGGCATTTGTAGAACAGGCCAGCAAAGCTGCAGGGCTGACTTGTCGCACGTTCATCTACGATTGCAAGCAAATTGCTATCGACGAAAAAATTACTGCAGAGGAAGCTGGGCGAAATGCCAGATATGAAGCATTTGCCAAAGTGGCAGCAGAGCTGCGCACAGCAGGTGTAAATCCGGAAAGCATTAGAATCGCCGTAGCCCAGAATGCTGACGACCAAGCGGAAACCATTTTGTTTCGCATCCTTAGAGGCGTCGGCACCGATGGACTATCGGGAATACGTTATAAACGTCGAGACGAACAAGGCAGCGTCATCATCAGGCCGCTACTCAATGCATCAAAAGAGGAAATCCTTGCCTATTGCAAAGAACAGGATATCGCCTATTGCGTAGATGAAACCAATATGCAACCCCTATATACCAGAAACAAAATCAGGCTGGAGTTGATTCCTTATTTGGAAAAGGAGTTTAATGCCAACATCAAAGAAACCTTAGTGCGTTTAGGCAGAATTTCCGCCATAGATAAGGCATACCTTTGGAATCAGGCCCATGACCAATTCATGGATGCCATTCAGGAAAAAACCGAACATGCCATACGGCTGAATGGGGCAAAAATGCGTGCAATGGATCGAGCCCTTCGCCAGAGAGTCATTTCCCTTGCATTAGAGGACGTTGGACTGAAAGCGGACGTATCCTACGTGCATTTTGAAGGGTGCGAGGACATCATCTTCCATCAAAAGCCTTCGGCACGATTTGATTTACCAGACGGATATTACATCACCAAGGTCTATGACGACGTCAAGGTGACCAGACAGGAGCAGCCCTGTGAACAAAATCGACAGCTGTCGATTCAGGTGTTATCAAAAGAAGAATTTCAGGCGTGCCAGCGCCGCCCCCAAAGCTATTTGGCGTTAGATGCCGCAAAGCTTGAAACAGACCTAGGCACTGGAGCAGTAGAACAGATTTCCCTGCGAACAAGACGGCCAGGAGACTACATCGCCATTGGCACAGGAAGCAGGAAAAAACTGCAGGATTTCTTCGTAGATGAGAAAATTCCCAAGGACCAAAGAGAGAAAATGAAGCTGATTGCCATCGGAAGCGAAATCCTATGGGTGGTACCAGAGTCATATAAAGGAAGATACACGGCAAATTACAAGGTGGAAAATACGACAAAAACTGTGATTTGTATTGAAATATTTGGTTCTATATGATAAAATTACAGCACTGTTTTGTTAAGAAAGAACAAATTTGCGTAACACAATCCGAACAAATTTGAGACAATAGACATGGGAGGAGACAACCAAATTGAAAAAATTCGCAAAAAATATCATTATTTATTTAATCCTGTTCTCACTCATCCTTGCGGCCGCAGTTTTCTATAAAGGCGGCGGAACTGGTGAGTATAAGGAAGTGAAATTTTCCACATTCTCCAATTATTTGGCGAAAGAAAAAATCACAGAAATTGAAATTGAAGATAGCAAGCTAACGGGAAAAATCGGGAAAGACCAGTATGTTTATGCTTGGGCCAACGATTACACCCAATTGGCTTTGTTGCAGGAAAAATACATATTCCCACAGATGGAGGAGCAAAAGCTAACCGTTAAAACGCCACCGCCATCGTCAGGATCAACGATCCTCAGCCTACTACCAACAATTATCATGGTGGTCGCTTTAGGATTCTTGTTCTACTTGATGATGAACCAAGGCGGAAACGGAAAAGCATTTTCCTTTGGGAAGAGCAAGGCTAGACTATATCGAGGAGAAGGGAAGAAGATTACCTTTGCCGATGTAGCTGGTTTAGAAGAAGAAAAAGAGGAGCTAGAGGAAGTCGTAGACTTCTTGAAGGATCCAAGAAAATACAATGAAGTTGGAGCGAGAATTCCTAAAGGTATTCTTCTTGTAGGGCCTCCGGGAACAGGTAAAACCTATATTTCCAAGGCGACAGCAGGAGAAGCGGGAGTACCGTTTTTCACCATCAGTGGTTCTGACTTCGTAGAAATGTTTGTCGGTGTCGGTGCATCTAGAGTAAGAGACTTATTTGACCAAGCCAAGAAAAACTCACCGTGTATCGTGTTCATCGACGAAATCGACGCAGTAGGTCGTAAGAGAGGCGCAGGCCTTGGCGGCGGAAATGATGAAAGAGAACAGACCTTGAACCAATTGCTCGTTGAAATGGACGGCTTTGGCGAAAACTCTGGCATCATCATTTTGGCGGCAACCAATAGACCAGACGTTCTTGACCCAGCGTTGCTCAGACCGGGCAGATTTGACCGTCAGGTAGTCATTGGCATTCCTGACATCAAAGGTAGAGAAGAAATCATCAAGGTTCACTCTAAGAACAAACCCCTTTCCGAAGAGGTTTCGCCGAAAATTTTGGCAAGAAGAACACCGGGATTTACGCCGGCAGACATAGAGAATTTGCTCAATGAGGCAGCCCTCATTACGGCAAGAAGAAACGGCCGACGCATTAGAATGGCAGAGGTTGAAGAGGCAGCAACAAAGGTTATGGCAGGACCTGCGAAGAAGAGCAGAGTCATCAGCGAAGAAGAACGCAAGCTGACTGCATACCACGAGGCTGGCCACGCCATTGTCATGAGAAGCCTTCCGGGCTCTGACCCAGTACACCAAATCACCATCATTCCAAGAGGAAATGCAGGTGGATTCACCATGTGGCTACCAGAAAAGGATAAAACCTTTGAAACGAAAAACGGTATGCTCAACATGATTAAGCATCTACTAGGCGGACGTGTAGCAGAAGCCTTGACCTTAGATGACATCAGTACAGGTGCCAGCAATGACATCATGAGAGCCACAGAAATTGCCAGAAACATGGTAACCAAATATGGGTTCAGTGAAACCATTGGCCCAGTAAACTATAGCGAATCCGACGAAGTCTTCTTGGGTAAAGATTTCTCCACAAGGAAGAATTATTCCGAAGGCGTTGCAACAGAAATCGATAAGGAAATCAAACACATTATCGAAGGCTGCTATGCAGACACGAAGAGAATTTTGACCGAGAATATGGATAAGCTGGAAACCTTGGCACAAGCATTGTTAGAGGTAGAAACCATCGACGGAGAACAGTTCGAAGCACTGTTTACTGGAGAGGTTGATGCTCTAGGCCTTGCTGAGCAGGTGAAAGAAAAGGACGCAGAAATTCAAAAAGTCAACGAAGAAGAAGCAGCAGAGTTTGAACGAATCCGTAAGGAAGAAGAAGAAAAACTTGCCGCTGAGCTTGCCAAGTATGACGAAGAATATATGGACGAAGAGGACATTACTCAAGAATCCGAATCCTTAGAAGACACTGAAAGCGGAGATGGGAAAGAAGCGATTAGTGAAGAAACTCCTGAAGAGGAGCGTAAGGAAGAAGAATAGAGGTAACTTATGAAAATAACGGTAAACGATTGTTTGAGCCTTGAAACCTTTAGCCCTAGCATTCTAGCTGCAGGCAAAAGAAACATTGAAAATCGGGTGCGTTCCATATCCGTAATGGATGCAACCACAGTGGAAACTGCCATCAAGCATAATGGAGTAAGAGAGCAAATCGTCTTAACCTCCTTCTACGGGATGACAGGAAAAGAATCAATGCAATGCCAAGTGGTCAAAGGCTTAGCAAAAGAAGGTGTTAGCGCATTAGTGATTTTCCATGTGGAAAAAGGACTGACAGGTGCTGACAGTGCTGTCATTGAAACGGCTGAACAGGTTGGACTCCCGTTGATCATTATTCCCCATAACAACAAGGCGGAATATGCCGACGCCATCGAGCAGGTTATGGACAAATTGCTCTATGGAGACAACTTCAAAAATAGCTTAATCAATAACACCATCTATCATTTGTTGAACTTTGAAAAACATAGAAATTTTCAGGCGGCGCTGCGAGAAGCAGCCGTAGGCAATGATTTTCAGGTCGTGCTGTTATCTAAGGACTTTAATCCGATTTTGACCATTGAAACGAGACAGAAAACCACCATTGCCGATGCCATTAGACTAGGTAAAGAGCGGGACGTAGAAAAAGCGGGCATCTACACCTTTATTGATGTAGATGGCGTATTGACTTACTGGGGACCGATTACCATCAATAAGGAAAAATACTTTTTGTTCATTGTGGACAACGAGGACAATTATTCCGCAGGAGAAATCACCAAGCTGGCGGAAATCATCGAGCTAGCTATGGGCATGTGGAAATACTCACCGGAAAGAGATGCAAGAGCAGAGCTGATCAAAGCGTTGATTCGCGGAAACAAATCTCTAGCGTACTCATTGAAGGACGAGATGGAAATCAAAACCGACAACATCATCAGCGTGTTTTATGCCAAAGGAATCGAAAATGCGCAGGGTAATGCCATCATCAGCGAATATGAGAAAAACGAAGGCTTAGAGGTTATGCGCATTACTGAGGGAGAAGAAACCTACGGTATGGTGCTGAAAAGCGAGATAAAGCCAGAGGAAGAAGAGGTTTCCCAGAAAACCAGCTGTCTAGAGTTATATGACAAGCTGAAAGAAGGAAGTAAGACCGTAAGAATCTTCCATGCCACAGGCATAGACGGCATCGAAGGTGCGGGAGATGGATTCAGATTGATCAGTGAAACATGGACCTTTGTGGAAAGCGTATTCCCATACAAGCGGGTGTTTACCAAATATGAATTGGCCCTCGTATCCAACTGTATTAATCTACAGGTACAATCTGGTTACCTGAAGAAAAATTATATGGACCTGTTAGAACCATTTAAAAAAGAAATGGGTGAAAATAAGGCAAAGCAACTATTAGAAACATTGGAAACCTTTGTGTTAGACGCTGGAATGAACAGCGGAAAAACATCGGAATTCATGGGAATCCACACCAATACTGTGCAATACAGATTGAAGCGGATTAATGAAGTACTGGGCGCGGAAATTACTGGGAATCGAGTGATTCCAGGATTGACCATGGCCCTGGCCCTAAAACGACTTGAACGTGTAGTCAAGTAGCAGTTATATGTAGGAAGGACACAACCAATGCTATTAGCTTTTGACGTTGGAAACACAAACATCGTACTTGGAGTATTTAAAGACGGTAGTTTGATCACCAACTGGAGACTAGAAACAGACAACAACAAAAGTGCCGACGAGTACGGCATGCTCATCAACCAACTTTTTCGATACGAAGGGTTGGAGATGGCAGACATTAAGGATGTCATCATTTCCAGCGTTGTACCATCAATGCTGTTCACGTTACAACATTTGACCACCAAGTATTTCCAAAAACGCGCTATCGTTATTGAATCTGGTGTCAAAACGGGATTGATCGTAAAATACGATAACCCGAAGCAGGTAGGTGCAGACAGAATTGTCAATGCCGTTGCCGCATTCCAAAAGTATGGCGGTCCACTAATCATCATCGACTTTGGTACAGCAACCACCTTCTGTGCAGTAACCGAGAACATGGAATACCTTGGCGGCTCCATTGCACCGGGACTGAAAATCGCCTCTGAGGCGCTCTTTGAGAAAACGTCCAAGCTGCCAAAGGTTGAATTGGAAGAGCCTGGACAGTCAATCTGCAAGAACACCATTCAAAGTATGCAGTCAGGATTGGTCTACGGCCACATGGGCATGGTAGACTATATCGTTAAGAAGATGAAGGCTGAGCTAGAAGCCATTTCCACGTCTGGAAACAAGGTTACCGTTGTTGCCACAGGCGGACTTTCTACCATGATTAATGCAGGGGTGGATTGCATCGACTACGTGGACAAAATGCTGACCTTAGAGGGTTTGGAAATCATCTATGAAAAAAATAAGAAACCAGCAAAAGGAAAGAAAGAACAGGAGTAAACGATGCAAATTGGAAACGTTTCCTTGGAACATCCATTTCTTTTAGCACCATTAGCCGGTATAACAGACGCTCCCACTCGAAGATTATGTCGCGAGATGGGAGCGGCTTTAGTCTATTCGGAAATGGTCAGTGCTAAAGGACTATATTATCAAGATAAAAAAACAGACCAGCTTCTTCACATCGAAGAAGAGGAAAAGCCTGTAGCCTACCAAATCTTTGGCAGCGAACCAGAGATTATGGGTTATGCGGCTATGACCCTTGAGGATAGAGAAAATGTCATTCTCGATGTGAACATGGGTTGCCCCGTACCGAAAATCGTGAAAAACGGAGAGGGCTCGGCATTGATGAAAAATCCTGAATTGATTTACGACATCATCAGTGCCATGACCAGCGCCACGACCAAACCGGTAACGGCGAAAATCCGCATCGGTTTTGATGAACGCTCCATCAATGCAGTGGAAGTGGCCAAAGCCATTGAAGCAGGTGGAGCGGCAGCAGTTGCAGTTCACGGCAGAACGCGAGAACAGTACTATAGCGGAGAGGCAGATTGGTCTCAGATTGCAGCGGTAAAAAAGGCGGTGACCATTCCCGTAATTGGTAACGGTGATGTAATTGATGGCGCATCAGCCATGGCGATGATGGAGCAAACAGGCTGTGAGTTCGTCATGATTGGCAGAGGCGCGCTGGGAAATCCTTGGATTTTTCGAGAGTTAATTGCGGCTTGGAAAGGGGAGCCGATTCCTGATCCGCCAACCATAGAAGAAAAAAAAGAAATGCTGCTAAGGCATCTTTGTGCTATAATCAAATTAAAAGGAGAACATGTAGCAGTCCGTGAAATGCGAAAACACGTAGGCTGGTACATCAAGGGGGTTCCTGGAAGTGCTGCGTTTCGTGGCCGCATCAACCAAATTGACGATGTTCAGGAATTGATTCAAGCGATAAAGGAGATTTAGAATGAAGAGAAAGATTTGTGCCATATTTCTTACGGCCATTATGCTGATGACCGTAGTTACCCAAGCAGCATTTGCTGACATTACCGACGACCTAAAAAATGGACCCAACACCATTGCCATGATTACAGTGGAAAATGCAGATTGCGTTGAACTGGAAAACATTAAGGATTTGGAAGTCAGATTGAGCAAACCATCTGCAGGCATCAACATCACCATTCCGGTTCAAAACGTAGAAATGGACGGCGAAGTCATGAACATTTGGCTTGGTGCTGGCAAAGAAAGAGTCACCGATGCAGTGATGAAACAGTTGGCAGACATTCAGGGAGACATCAACCTGGGTGGCTATAGTGAAGAGCCAGAGGATTTGATCGAAGATTTAGGCTACGTGTTAGAAGGCTTTGATGTAGAAATTGTTGGCTTGCCAGAAGATCACTACACCTACAGTGCCAGTGCGTTCGTCTTGACCAACGAAATTTTCAAAGAAATGGTGGACATGGTTAAGGAGCTTATCGGCTCAGAATACGGCGAGTTTACCACCTTCAAAGAGCTAATCGAAGCGTTCATGAAGGAAATGGGAATGTCCTTAGACGATTTCGAACCAGATCTTCGTGAGAGCATCCAAAAGCTTATCGATTCCATCGATCCGGCCATCGCGTATTTAACCAGCGAAGAATTTTCAGGGCTTTTGATTTTCGGCGCTGATTTAAGTTGTCTTTGCCCAGAGATTTGGCGCTATCAAATCCAGCAACGCTATTACGAATACATCGACGGTAAATTAACTTTGATCGGAACCGTCAACCTTGGAGAATACGACAGCTTCAATCAGGATAAATATCTTGAAGGCGAGCTTGGTCAATTGATTCGCGGCAAGGACTTTATTGATACAGAATACAAAGGAAGAACCTACAAATATATAGGCAGCTATGACTATTTTAGCATTTATGGTGGAGCGTGGAAAGATGACGAATTGGAGTCCTTCCGTCTAGGCGAGGATTTCTCCATGGGTCTAGTTCTCCGCTACGTCATTGGAGAAAAGCCGGCACCTGCCAAAGAAAAATCACCAGACACTGGCGACGAATCACAGCTGGCAATGTACATCATATTATTGATCGGCGCCGTGACGGCAGCAGGAGCAATGACTGTTTGTGCTAAGAAGAAGTAAGCATCGATAGTCAACAATAAACCATTGAACGTTTTCCAGAGGCAATCTTGCCTCTGGATTTTTTATTCAAAAAGCGGCGTTTGGTACAAAAAAGCCATTTTTTCATTTTTAGTACCAAAATTCCGCTCTCCTTTCTGCCCGAGAGACTGAAAAATCTTTGATCGATATTGGGTACCTAATTTGTTCGAAAGAGAACGGAGCTGTATTGCGCGCAACATGAATAACCATGCAGGAAACAGCCCTTTTTTCGCATAAATATTTACATGAATTCATCAAATTTTTCTTTGCGCGCCGAGGGAAATGGTGCCGATAAATAAAATTGGTACCTTTTTCAAGAAAACATTGATTTTGTACCAAATGCTTGGTGTGAAAGGGGACGTTTCTCTAGGAACTGACAGGAGTCGATATTTTTCGACAAGCCTCGAAAATGGTGAACGGCATAGAGAAATAGAAGATACGCCGAGTGCCTTCCATAGAGAGTGGTTCATTTGGCGAATCGCAGTATTTGGCAAATAAAAAGCTTCATAAGGCGATTTCCGAAGAAATCCGTAAAAAAATCGCAGTATTCTTTCATATATATTGACCATACGGCGCTTTGCTAGTGCTAAACAGTTGATTGCCCACTCAGCCATGACTTGATCAGGAATATTCCTTATAGACAGCAGGTGAAATCGCAATATCTCACCTATAATTGGGCCATATACTGCGTTTATTTATTCCGAAAAAATTCCAAAAGTACGTGAGCCTTTAGAAACCGCCGTACGACCCTTTTTATTTGGAAAATACTGCGATTTTCTAGGGCGATTTGACCAAAAATCGCAGTATGCCCTCGAAAAATCGCCGAATGCTGCGATTTGGAAATCTGTGCCTTCTCAACCAAGTACGATTTAGAAATCAGTGCGCCTTCAAGAAAATACTGCGCTCAAGTGGAAATCTGCGCCCCTACCACGAAACAAAAAACCAGAGGCGATTCACCTCTGGAAAAATGTTCAATATTTTATTATGATTTCATCGCCATACAGTTGGGCAGGGCAAGAAATCTTATCCGAAATATCTTTTCAACAATCCGGCTAGTGCAGCGCCATGTCTGGCTTCATCTTTTGCCATTTCGTGGACTGTGTCATGGATTGCATCGAGATTTTGTTCTTTGGCCATTGCGGCTAATGCCTTTTTGCCTGCACAAGCACCGGCTTCGGCTTCGACTCTCATTTCTAGATTTGTCTTGGTGGAATCGGTTACGACCTCGCCAAGAAGTTCAGCAAATTTTGCTGCGTGCTCGGCTTCTTCGTAAGCAGCCTTTTCCCAGTATAATCCGATTTCAGGATAACCTTCTCTATGGGCAACCCTAGACATTGCCAAGTACATTCCAACTTCTGTACATTCGCCAGTAAAGTTGGCACGTAAGCCTTCGATGATTTCTGGATCGACACCTTTTGCTACACCGACAACATGCTCGTCGGCCCATTGGATTTCGCCTTCTTCCTGCTTGATAAATTTTTCAGCGGGAACTTTGCATTGTGGACAATTGGCAGGTGGCTGATCACCTTCATGCACATAACCACAAACTGAACATACCCATTTCATTCTCTTCATCCTCCTTTGTACTTCATAAATCCTTTTTAATAGTATAGCACAAGATGATTGAAATGGGTACAACGTGTGTAAAAACAGTGTGAACATTCCTTCACACAAAAAATATTAACAATAGAGAGGATGTATGGTATAATGGTTTCTGTATCTAACCGCCTTGAGCGCTATTCGCGCAAGGATGAAACCATTGAATCACGAGCCGCGATAATATTTTTAGCGGAATGCCCGCGGTATAATGGTTTCTGTATCTAACCGCCTTGGGCGCTATTCGCGCAAGGATGAAACCATTGAATCAACCGCACGCAGTGCATGGAGAAATAATATGAACATCAAGAAAAACGTAGTTTTAGTTCTGACCTTGGTTGTGGCAATCGTCGCAATGTCAGGCTGCACTACTTTTAATAATTTCAAAGACACCTTCTTTGCGAAGAAGGGAACAGAGGCAGACACCATCAAAATCGGCGTCCTCGAACCAGAAACAGGAACCGATAGCCGAAAAGGCCAGCTAGAAATAGATGGCATCAAAATGGCACATAGCCTAGTAGGCGAGGTGTTAGGCAAAAAAGTTGAGCTAGTGTATGCAGACACACAGAGCAGCATTTACGTTGCAGAGACTGTAGTGCAGGATTTGATCACCAAGAAGCCGGCAATCGTTTTGGGGAGCTGCGGAGAAGCAGTGACCATGGTGGCAGGGAAATACCTTGGCGAAGCGAAGATTCCGGCCATTACCATTACAGCTGAAAATCCTTTGATCACCAAGAATAATCCGTACTACTTCCGCGTTTGCTTTAACGAGGCAAGTCAGGCGAAAGCCATATCCGAATATGTGTCGGAAAAATTATTGTCTGATACAGCGGCAGTGGTGAGAATGAAAAACGACGATGCTGTTGCACCACTGGTTAGCCAGTTCACAGACACCTTTACCAAGAAGACCAAGGATGCCAATAGCATTTCGACGAGATTGACCATAGACCCCAATGAGAAGGACTATGCAGCCTATGTAAAATTGCTTGCATCGACAGAAACTAGAGCAGTGTTCATGCCGATTTCGCTTAAGTATGCAGAGAAATTCTTTGCTGAAGTCAGCAAGCAAAACTATTTTCAGCCAACCTTCATTGGCCCTAAAGAATGGCACTCAGATGAGTTGATCAAGCTGCAAGAAAAATTCCCAGGAATAAGAATTGCCGTAGCATCAGACTTTAACATCAACATGGAAGACAACATTCGTGTGGCAGAAGAAACAGCATATTACGATATGTTCGTCAAAGCCTATGAAAGCAAATATGGGAAAATGGAGCCAGAAGAAGAAACGGCACAAGCATTTGATGCGTATATGCTGGCAATAGAAGCCATTGAACAAGCACAATCAACCGATAGCGAGCTGATCACAGAGGCGCTAAAGGCCACCAAAGGGTTCGCAGGGGCGTCGGGGAACATTTCCTTTGACGAGTCAGGCGAGTCAATGAAAACCATTAACATCGATGTAATCAGAGACGGAAAGTTCGTTTCGATTTACACTATAAATTAAACACAAACAAACGGAGGAAAAACCAATGGAAGCAAAGATTAAAGAAGCTTTAGAAACAATTAGACCAGTATTACAGAGAGATGGCGGAGACATTGAATTTGTAGAATATACTGCTGATAACGTAGTTAGAGTGAGATTACAGGGACATTGTGCAGGATGCCCAGGTGCACAGATGACGCTTAAGGGAATCGTTGAACGAATCCTAAAAGAAAGCTATCCTGAAATTGCTGGTGTAGAATCAGTACAATAATCAGATGGATTACTTAAGAAAGATAGAAGAAAACTTTCCAGAGCAAACCAAAACCCTACAAGAGCTAATCTCCATCAAAAGCGTTAAGGAAAATCCTGTAACGACCAAAGAAGGGAAAACCTTTCCTTTCGGTAAGGGCGTACAGGATGCTTTTGCGTACATGCTAGAGAAAGCTGAGGAGATGGGGTTTGAGACGAAAAATGTGGACAACTACGGTGGCCACATTGATTTTGGTGCGGGAGAAGAAACCGTGGGCATACTTGGCCATTTGGATGTAGTTCCCGAAGGCGACGGCTGGAAAGACGAACCGTATAGCGGCAAAATTGTAGACGGATATATTTGCGGACGAGGAACCCTTGACGACAAAGGGCCGGTTATTGCGGCATTTTATGCCATGAAAGCCTTGAAAGACGCTGGATATGTTCCAGAGAAGAAAATTCGCCTGATCCTAGGCTTAGACGAAGAAACTGGCTGGTCGGGCATGACCTACTATTTTCAGCATGAAGCCATGCCGGACTATGGATTTACCCCCGATGCAGAGTTTCCTGCCCTCAATGGGGAAAAAGGACTGCTGACCTTTGAGATTGCGAAGAAGTTTCCGAAGAACGCCATCAAAGGCTTGGAGTTGCGCAGCTTGACTGGTGGTGCAGCAGCCAACATGGTTGCAGAGAAAGCCAGAGCCGTTGTCCGCTCCGAAGAACCAGAAATCTATGAGCACATTCGCGACCTAGCGACAGAATACAGAAAAGAAATCGACGGCAAAATCAACATCAAAGGTGTGGGGAAATCCTTGGAAATCACCACAGAAGGAATCTCAGCCCACGGCGCAACGCCCCAATCAGGGCTAAATGCCATATCCTTGATGATGGCGTTTTTAGGAAAGCTGAATTTTGTAAGCGATGACGTCAATGATTTTATCGACTTCTATAATCAATACATTGGATTTGAATATCACGGAGAAACCCTAGGGTGCGGCTTAGAAGATGAACCGTCGGGGAAATTGACCCTAAACGTTGGCCTGGTAAATTTTGATCGAGAGGCCATTACCTTGACCATCAACGTCAGGTATCCAGTAACAGCCACAGAAGATCAGGTTTATGACGGCATCAAGCCCTTAATGGAAAAATACAATTTAGGCATCATCAAGGAAGAAGGCAGAGCGCCAATCTACATGGAGCCAGATAGCCCGATGATTACCGCCTTGATGGACGTCTATCGAAAACACACTGGCGATACGGAAAGTCAGCCTAAAGTCATAGGCGGCGGGACATACGCTAGAGCAGCCAAGAACGTTGTCGCTTTTGGGGCCATGTTCCCTGGCGATCCGGATTTGATGCATCAGAAAAACGAACAGTTATCCCTAGAACGATTCAAGGTGATGACCAAAATCTATGCAGAAGCCATTTACAAGCTTTCCCAGAAAGACTTTCACATTACGGAGGAACAATGAACAAAAAATTTAGTACAGTAAAAATAGCGAAGCTGGCCATGATGGTGGCCATTTCCTGCGTTTTGGTGCTTCTTGTCAGAATCCCATTTCCAGGAGCGCCATTCTTGGTTTATGATCCAGCAGATATTCCTATATACATCACAACCTTTGCTTTTGGACCGATTCCCGGATTAATTGTCACCCTAATCGTCAGCTTAATTCAGGCGTTTCTCCTCGGAGGAAGTGGCGTTTATGGGTTCATTATGCACGTTCTTGCAACAGGAATTTTTGCCATTATTGCAGGAGGATTATACAAGCATAAGAAATCAAAGAAAGAGGCCATCATTGCGTTGACCGTAGGTGTGCTATTGATGACCGCCGTAATGGTCGTAGCCAATATATTCATTACGCCTCTATTTATGGGTGCACCAAGAGAGGCAGTCATTGCCATGCTAGTACCAATCATCATTCCATTTAACTTGATGAAGGGCGGAGTTAACGCCATCGTCACCTTCCTTGTATATAAGCGAATTTCAGGATTTTTGCACAAGGACTAAAGGATTAATGGACGAAGGACGGCAGGCGAAAAGAGACGAAGCATGAGAGAAGTATATATTCAGTCCGAAGCGGACACCCGTGATTTTGGCATTGCCTTAGGCAAGGAAGCGAAACCCAATACGGTCATTGCATTGATCGGCGATTTGGGAACGGGGAAAACCACATTAACCAAATACATTGCAGAGGGGCTTGGAATTACCGAAAGGATTACAAGCCCTACGTTTACCATTGTCTGCGAATACCATTCTGGACGATTGCCGTTGTACCATTTTGACGTGTACCGCATAGAAAATGGAGAGGATCTGTTCGAAATTGGCGCAGAAGACTATTTCGACGCAGGCGGTGTATCCGTTGTCGAGTGGGCGGATCAAGTGGCAGAAATTCTGCCAGAGGACACCTTATGCGTGTTCATAGAATACGGAGAACATCAGGGAGAGAGGGTATATAAATGTACATTCTAGCCATTGAAACCACAGGGCCAGTAGGCTCTGTTGCCATTATCGACCAGCACCAAAACATGGTCATGGAAACCTCACAGGAAGAAATGAATCACTTGAAGGATTTGATTCCTATGGCCAGTAGATTGACTGAGAAGCTAGGCATAACGCCGAAGGACTTTACGGCAGTAGCGGCATCAGTTGGGCCAGGCTCCTTTACAGGGATTCGCATTGGCGTTTCCACAGCGAGAGCATTGGCGCAGTCCCTAAACATTCCGGCAATAGCCGTTCCCACCTTGGAGCTGTTTAAGCTTTTTTGTGATGGAAGCAGCTTGGTGGTGCCAATCTTCAATGCCCGTAGAGGGCAGGTCTACGGCGCAGTATTCGATGCTGATGGCAATGACCTTTTGGCACCGGGGCCATATATGCTTGACGACGTTTTGGCCATCAAAGCCGTCAAAGACGGATGCTTCTATGGTGATGGTGTAGATGCTTACAGCCAGCAAATAGAAGGCTTTGCTACAGCGCCTAAATCTAAGCGGTACCAAACGGCAGAAATGGTGGCAAAAGTAGCATTTAAGCTATATCAAGAAGGAAAAACGGTCAGCTACAATAAGCTGTTACCTGAATATATGCGCGCCACAGAGGCGGAGCAAAAACTGAAAGACGGAAGCCTAGCAAGAGAACGGGCAGCCAAGCTGGAGCGATGGAAAAGCAAATAAAGGGAGAACCTATGGAGAAACCGCATATTCGAATCGGAACAATAGATGACCTTGACGACATGGTGCTGCTGGAGCAGCAGTGCTTTCTTAGCCCTTGGAGCAGAGAATCGTTATCCTACGATGTGGCGGGCAACCCGCTGTCCACTTACCTTGTGGCAGAACTGAACGGTCAAGTGATCGGTTATGTGGGAGTGTGGACTATCGTCGATGAGGGACACATCAACAACGTGGCAGTGTCACCAGATTATCGCAGACAGCATATCGGCTCCTTGCTCATCGAAACCATGCTGGCCAGCACTGAAAATAGAGGGATTACCAGCCACACGTTAGAAGTGCGCGCAGGAAACCAAGCAGCCATTAAGCTGTATGAATCCTTTGGATTTATCGTAGAAGGCGTGAGAAAAGGCTACTACGAAGACGACGGAGAAGATGCGCTGATAATGTGGCGCAGAGGAAATACCAATCACCAAACATGAGGATAAACATGAAAGACGGAAACTTTTTAACACTGGCAATTGAATCAAGCTGTGACGAAACCTCGGTATGCGTACTGTCGGGGGGAAGAACTGTGCTCAGCAACATCATTTCTTCCCAGATTGATATTCATACAGCCTTTGGCGGCGTAGTGCCAGAAATCGCATCCCGTCATCACCTTGAGAATATGAACGTGGTTATTGATGAGGCCCTTGCAGAAGCCGAGGTGACTCTTGATGACATCGATTTGGTAGGCGTAACCCATGGGCCCGGCTTAGTCGGCGCATTGCTGATGGGCGTAGCCACAGCAAAAGCGATTGCCTTTGCCAAGAACATTCCACTGGTTGGGGTGAACCATATGCATGGCCATATTAGCGCTAACTTTTTGCAGTACCCTGACTTGAAACCACCGCTGATGAGCTTGATTGTTTCTGGTGGACACACCAATATCGTCAAAATGACGGATTACAATCAATGTGAGGTTCTAGGCGGAACCAGAGATGATGCCGTAGGGGAAGCCTACGACAAAGTGGCAAGGGTCATCGGATTAGGATATCCAGGCGGGCCGAAAATCGACCGAGTGGCAAAAGACGGAAACCCAGAGGCCATTCACTTTAAGCGGGTATTTCTAGAGAAAGACAGCTTGGACTTTAGCTTTAGCGGATTGAAAACAGCAGTGCTAAACTATATCAATACAGAGAGACAAGCAGGGAGAGACATTAACGTTGCCGATGTGGCAGCTAGCTTTCAAGCAGCCGTAATTGACGTAGTGGTTAAGAAAGCCATCGATGCGGCAGTAGCCATGGGAGAAAAGAAGCTGGTGCTGGCAGGCGGTGTAGCGGCCAACTCTAAGCTAAGGCAGGATTTACAAGCAGCCTGCGACAAAAGGGGCATTGCCCTATATATTCCAGACCCAATACTATGTACAGACAACGCCGCAATGATTGCTTGCGCGGCGTACTATCAATATCAGAAAACGGGAGCAGGTCAGTTGACCTTAGACGCGATCCCTAATCTAACCATTTGACAGCGGAGTAAGAAACATGATTGTGCTATCAGCAAAAGAACTGAGTAAAGTCTATGGAGTGGATACCATATTAGATGGGGTATCCTTCCATATTAATGAAGGAGACAGAATCGGCATTGTCGGCGCCAACGGTGCAGGCAAAACCACACTGCTCAATATTTTATCCGGTCAGCTTCAAGCCGATGCTGGCCATTTTTTCGTGTCGGCAAATACCACCATTGGATACCTAAAGCAGAAAGACAATTTTGATGCAGGAAGCACCTTAATCGAAGAAATCCAGAAAATCTTTAAGCCATTAGAAACCATGGAGCGCGATATGGAAGCGTTATCCCATCGCATCGCTGAACTTGGCGAGGCGGCAGGAGACTTACTGGAAAAATACGACGAGATGCAAGAAAACTATAAGGCGCGGGGAGGCTTTACCTACCGCAGTGAAATCAATGGCATACTCAGCAGTATGGCTTTTGGTGAGGAATTCTATCATAAGAAAATCAGCACCCTTAGCGGTGGAGAACGAACTAGACTTGCCTTATCGTGCTTGCTATTAGAACGGCCAGATATTTTGTTCTTAGATGAACCGACCAACCATTTGGATATCGGCACATTGAAATGGCTGGAGCAATATTTGAAAGGCTACAAGGGTACCATTGTCCTCGTTTCCCATGACCGATACTTTCTAGATCAAACGGTCAACCGTATTTTCGAGGTGGAGCACCACAAGCTGAGCTGCTATGACGGAAATTATTCTGCCTTTGCGGAGAAAAAGCGGGCAGCCAGAGAGGCGCAGATGCGGGCGTACACCAAGCAGCAGACGGAAATCCGAAGACAGGAAGACATCATTCGCAAGTTTAAGGAGCGAGGCACAGAGAAACTGGCAAAGCGGGCGGCGTCACGAGAAAAGCGACTAGAGCATATTGAACGATTAGAGCGGCCAGAAGCAGAGCTGGGCAAAATGAAGATACACTTTCGCCAAAATTATCAAAGCGGAAACGACGTCCTGCTGGCAGAGGGGTTATCCAAATCCTTTGGCTTTGGACAGGCTAAGAAGGAGCTGTTTCATCACGTCAACTTTGACATCAAGCGAGGGGAACGGATCTGTATTGTAGGCCCTAACGGCGTAGGAAAAACGACCTTACTGAATATCATGATGGAGAAGCTGTCTCCCAACGAGGGGTACTTGAAAATCGGACACAATGTGGATTTCGGCTACTACGACCAAGGACAGCAGCTACTCAATAACCAAGCCACAGTGATGGATGAGGTTCATGATGCCTATGCCCTATATAAAGATGTAGAAATCAGATCCATACTGGGCAGGTTTTTGTTTAAGAATGATCAGGTGTTTCTCAATGTTGGCTCTCTCTCTGGTGGGGAAAAGGCAAGACTTGCCCTGCTGAAGCTGATGATGTCTGGGGCAAATGTGTTGCTCCTTGACGAGCCGACCAACCATTTGGATATAGAATCAAAAGAGGTTTTTGAAGAGGCGTTACTGGAATATCCAGGTACGGTGATTGTGGTTTCCCATGACCGATATTTTCTCAATAAGATACCGACTAGGATTTTTGAGCTGGAGCGTGAGGGACTTACGGCTTACTTAGGCTCTTACGATTATTATATGGAAAAGAAAGCATCTATTGCCTCAGGAAAGAAGTACCTAAAGGACATGGCGGAGGCAGAAGACAAAGTGGCTACCCCAGAGGCCGAGGTGCTAACGGCGGCAGAGGAACGGTCCATGAAGAAGAAAGCCGAGGCAGAGGAGCGACGCAAAAAGAGAGAAAAGGAAGCTTTGGAGGAGCGGATTGCAGAATTAGAGGAATCCATTGCAGATACTGAGGCCAAGATGTGTGATCCGGTCAACCTGGCAGACCATAATTTGCTTGGAGAATTAGACGAAAAGGTAAGGGAAATGAAGGCGGAATTAGAGGAAGCCTATGACCAATGGCTGACCCTATAAAAAAACTTGCAATTTTTCCTTGCATTACCTAATGGAGTAAACTATAATAAACGTTGTAATTATGAAAAGACAAAAATGGAGGTTGATTATGACTTTTGAAAAGATAAGAGATATAATTGTTGAACAGCTAAGTGTGGAAGAGTCTATGGTGACTATGGACACCAATATGATGAAGGACTTAGAAGCAGATTCTCTTGACGCAGTTGAGATCATTATGGCAATCGAAGAAGAGTTTGACATTGAGATCCCCGATGAAGAAGCGGAAAAATTCCAGTTAGTAGGAGACTTGGTCAAGTACGTGGATGAAATTTGTGAGTAATTAAGTTTAAGACCCGCTGGACTACCCTGCGGGTCTTGCTTGTTGGTATGTAAGCAGGAGTGAGTGAATGAAGAATACGAAAATATCCAATGCAGTCATCAAGAGGCTGCCTAGGTATAGAAGATATCTAATTGAATTGAAGAAGAAAGGCGTGGAGAAGATTTCCTCCAAGGAGTTCAGTACCTTAATCGGTTACACTGCATCTCAGATTCGCCAGGACTTAAATAACTTTGGTGGATTTGGACAGCAGGGCTATGGATATAGCGTGGAAAGCCTTTATGAAGAAATCAGTGCCATTCTTGGATTGGATAAGGAATATCGCATGGTTATCCTTGGCGCAGGTAATTTAGGCCACGCCATTACCAAGTACACCTTGTCTAATAAATCCAATGGATTTAAAATATGCGGCGTGTTTGAAGTGCGCCAAGACTTGATTGGCGATACATTAGACGGTATCGAAATCAGAGATTATGAAGACATTGTTGAATATGTTGAAGAGGAAGCCATCGATATCGGCATCATCTGTGTAGGACAGGACAGCGCCCAAGAGGCAGCGGACAAGCTTTCCTTCGCAGGGGTAAAGGGCATTTGGAATTTTGCGCCAGTTGACATCGAGGTACCTAAGCATGTGGCTTTAGAGAATGTACATCTATCCGATAGCTTACATTCCTTGGCGTATCACATGAACGACATACAGAAAAAAGGATAAAAAAAGAGGCTGTTTCAACTGAAACAGCCTCAATGTGTCTGGTTGATTAACCCTCAACTGGAGCATCAACTGGGCAAGCGCTAGCACAAGCACCACAATCAATGCATTTATCAGCATCGATTACGTATGGAGTGCCTTCAGCGATTGCTTCAACTGGACATTCTGGTGCACAAGCTCCGCAGCTAATGCAAGCATCTACAATTTTGTAAGCCATGATATATATCCTCCTTTAGACATGTCTTGAATTCGAGTTCTATTATAGCAGAAGGACACAGGTAAGTAAAGATGAAAGTTTATACCTTGACGGGCAAAAGTGGCACAGGGAAATCCTACCAAGCCATTAACCTATGTAAAGAAAAACAAATCGAAAGCATCATTGACGATGGATTGTTCATTTATCATAACCGAGTGGAAGCAGGAAAGTCAGCCAAGCGACAGAAAACCATGGTAGGCGCCATCAAAACCGCCTTGTTTACTGATGATGATCACGCAACGTCAGTGCAAGAAAGAATAGAGACGCTGAAGCCAAGCAGCATACTGATCATTGGTACGTCGACGAAAATGACGGACAAGATTGTAGCGAGACTTAAGCTGCCTCAGGTTACAGAGCGTATATATATTGAAGACATTACCTCAGAAGCTGAGCGAGAAGCGGCAGGCCGTCAGCGTAAGACCCAAGGCAAGCACGTTATCCCTGTTCCCACCTTACAGCTAAAGCGAGATTTTGCTGGATACTTTCTTGACCCCTTAAGAATCATCAAGAATATCGGCGGCAAGGGCTCCCAGCTATCGGAAAAAACGGTAGTGAGGCCAACCTTTAGTTATATGGGAGAATTCTTCATTTCGGATACGGTCTTAACCGACATTGCCACCTGTGTGGCGGAGGAGCTTCCAGAGATTGCCGGCGTAGGCAAGGTTTATGAAAACACGCATCCAGATAATTTGATCATGGAGGTGGAGGTCTACGTGAAACACACCAGAGGAATCTGGGAAGCAGCAATGGAATTTCAAGAGCGACTGGCGAAAATCGTAGAATCCATGACCGCCTTTAATGTGGCCCAAATCAATATCGAAGTAAAGCTTGATCACAGCACGTACAAATAATTTGGACGATGCTGTGTTTTTTCACGGAAAAAACATAAATATTCTTAAGAAAACCTATTGACATTCTAGAGTGAAAAGCCTAAAATAAAAATTGTGGTTAGCACTCAAACGAAAAGAGTGCTACTAACCCAAAGTAGCTTAAAAAAAAATAATACATATACATCAACGAGGAGGTAGAGAAAATGAGTTTAGGAATCAAGCCACTAGGAAGCAGAGTGGTCATCAAACGTGTGGAGGCCGAAGAAAAGACACAGGGCGGCATTATTCTTTCCAATGCAGCGAAAGAAAAACCACAGACAGCAGAGGTAGTTGCTGTAGGTCAAGGAACCAAAGACGAACCAATGGAACTGAAGGTTGGCGACAAGGTGATCTTCTCCAAATACGGTGGAATGGAAATCAAGTTTGACGGTGAAGAATACACCATTATGAATCAGTCAGAAATTTTAGCAGTTGTAGAGTAACAGAAGGAGGTATAGAAAATGGCAAAAGAATTACATTATGGCGAAGAAGCCAGAAGAAAATTACAGTCTGGTGTAGACCAGCTGGCAGACACAGTAAAAATCACCATCGGCCCTAAGGGCAGAAACGTGTTAATCGATAGAGCGTTTGGTTCTCCACTGATCACCAATGATGGTGTAACCATTGCAAGAGAAATCGAGCTAGAAGACAGAGTGGAAAACATGGGTGCGCAGTTAGTTAAAGAAGTAGCCACCAAAACCAACGACGTTGCTGGTGACGGTACAACTACAGCAACCTTGCTTGCACAGACCATTATCCGTGAAGGATTCAAGAACGTCGCTGCTGGCGCTAACCCAATGATTCTAAAACGCGGAATCCAAGGAGCAGTTGAAACTGTAGTAGAAGTGATCAAGGAAACTTCTCATCAGGTAGAAACCAAAGAAAGTATTGCACAGGTTGCAGCAGTTTCTGCAGACAGCGAAGAAATCGGCGCGTTGATTGCAGAAGCCATGGAAAAAGTAGGAAAAGACGGTGTCATCACCGTAGAAGAATCCAAATCTCTTGGAACTACTTTAGACATCGTAGAGGGTATGCAGTTTGACCGCGGATACTTATCAGCATACATGGTGAGCGACACCGATAAGATGGAGGCTGTACTAGAAAATCCTTACATCTTAATTACCGACAAGAAAATCAGCAACATTCAGGACATTCTTCCATTGCTAGAGCCAATCGTAAAGCAGGGTAGAAAGCTTTTGATCATTGCAGAGGATGTAGAAGGCGAAGCCCTTGCTACATTAGTATTGAATAAGCTAAGAGGCACCATCGACGTGGTTGCTGTTAAATCCCCAGGCTTTGGCGAAAGAAGAAAAGCCCTTGTTGAAGACATTGCTATCTTAACTGGCGGTACAGTTATCGCTGAAGAGGTTGGTTATGACCTTAAGGAAGCAACCATCGACATGCTAGGTCAGGCAGGCACAGTGAAAATCACCAAGGATCACACCGTAATTGTCAATGGATCAGGGAACAAAGCAGACATTGATTCAAGAATCAATTCCATCAAAGCTCAGGTAGAAGAAACTGAATCTGAGTTTGATAAGGAAAAACTACAAGAAAGATTAGCTAAGTTATCTGGCGGCGTTGCAGTGATCAAAGTCGGCGCAGCGACAGAAACAGAGTTAAAAGAAAGAAAGCTGAGAATCGAAGACGCACTGAACGCTACACAGGCGGCAGTTGAAGAAGGATTCGTGGCTGGCGGCGGCGTAGCACTATGCAATGCAATCCCAGCAGTGGCAAAATATATTGAAACCTTAGAAGGTGACGAAAAGACTGGTGCCAAGATCATCGAAAGAGCATTGGAAGAACCAGTAAGACAAATTGCAGAAAACGCAGGCTTCGAAGGCAGCGTTGTAGTATCCGAAGTGAAAGCACAGAAAGCAGGAACTGGATTCAACGCAGCAACAGAAGAATATGTAGACATGATCGAAGCAGGTATCGTAGACCCTGCCAAGGTAACTAGATCTGCAATTCAGAATGCAGCATCTGCATCTGCAATGTTATTGACTACAGAAGCAGGCATTGTAGAACTAAAAAGCAATGATCCATTAGACCAGATGGCAGCTGGTGCCGGCGGCGGCATGGGCGGCATGGGTGGAATGGGCGGCATGATGTAACCAAACCAAACCCAACAGAGCTTTTCCGAAAGGAAAAGTTCTGTTTTTCTATTTCACCAGAAAACCGTTAAAACAGCATAACTACATATATATATAGGATAATAAAAAAAATCGAATTTCCATAAATTTCTATTGGAATCGGTAATAGATTGTGGTATAATGTGGGCAAATGAAAATATTGTGCATAATGATGCATAATTTGAAGACCACCAAACTTGTGTCGGCATTGACGCAAACGGCTTCTGAGCTGCCCTCGTAAGCTGAATTTGGGGACAAATAATCCCTAAAGATTGAAAAAATGCTTGCCAAGAGTGGGGTATTTGGGTTATACTCATTGTGAACTATAATTTCATTTGTAAGTTTTGTGCATAAAGCGCAATAACTATAATCTTACAAAAACGAACTAAAAAAAGGGAGGAATTCTTAACATGAAGAAATTTTTAACAGTGCTTCTTGCATTGTCTGTAGTCTTCACTTACACAGTAGGAACTGCATTTGCTGCAGCTGGAACTTATGATCCAGACGTTACTAGTTCAACTGTGACTAAGATGGCAAATGACAGAGCAGACGCTGCGATTGAAGCGTTAAACGCAAATGCTAAAGTTGTTATGCTTAATCTGTCATTTGATGCAGATGGAAACTTTGCAACTGGTACATCTGCAACAACTCCGTCAGTTACAGACGTAAAGGTATCAAAAGCTGCAGTGCAAAGCGCACTAAATGATTTAGTGGCTGATTACACTAAAGCAATCAGAGATGCTGCTAGAGTTGTAAGTACAACTGGAAAGTGGTACACAACTCCAGCAACGGATACAGACAAAACATATGGAGATACACAATTGACTGCCATTGAGTATATCGATAAAACCTATGCAGCAGTCAAAACTGCATCAAACTTGAGTGATGCTCTTCTTGATGATGACGATGTATTGGCATTAACAAAAGAATTTGCATTAGTTAAAACTACTGCACAAAGTACTTTAAACAATTACGCTGACTTAAGCAAGTACAGAGCAACTCTTATTGACGGCGAAACAAAGAGCCCAAGAGAGTTGGTTCAGGACATCGTAACTGCACAGTTAAAGGCAGTTAACGACGTTACACTTGCTGACGGCGCAAATGCAGAAGCAGCAGCAAATGCTGTTGAGGCTGTAAGAAAAGCAGTTGATGATGTAGCAGTAGAAATCAAAAAAGCAAAGATTATGACCATCAATGAAGAAAATCTTGCTTCTTCAAATTTAGAGAACCAAAAAGTTGCTCTAAAATCTCAGGTAACACAATTAGCTAATATAACATATGCTGCATTGTACGAAGCATTAAACGATATAGTTGCTAATAGCGCTTCTACAAAAGAAGAAGTTGCTGCCGCTCAGAAAAAATTAAGTACATTGAGAAGTGATATCGACAAAGTCAAAGCATATTATCACCAGTTAATTGATGACGCAAAAACTTCTGCTATTGCTGAGGGTGTAGTTACAACTGCAAGTTCTGCCTTTGTTCCACCTACATTCTATAATGCCGATGGAATTCTTGCTAAAGTAGTCAAGGCTGATGAACTAATTGCTTACGCTAAACAGGAAGCAAAATACAAAGCATTAAGAGTATTTTCTGATGGTGCAAGAATGTTCACTCAGGATGCAATTGATGAAGTATTGAAAGATGCAATTGCGCAGATTAATGCACTTACCATTACTACTGAGGTTGGAGTAGATGCGCTCTTCACCGCAATGAAAAATGATAGAGCTGATATCGATACAAATAGAGCTACTGAAGTTGCTACACTTAAAACTGACTATGGATACGCGACAGATGCGTCTACGCCTATTGTTCCAGGAACTAATGGTTCAGTAAAATACTATGGTCCTCAGCATGAAGCAGTAGTAGAATTAATTGATGCTGCTGAAGCAAAAATCAAGGATGCTACTACGAATTCCGCAATTGCACAGATAGTTAAAGACGTGAAGAAAGAACTAGATAAACTTACTACAAGAGTACAAGCGGATGGTTTAGGAATTAAAGCTGAATATGAAAAGAGCTACAAAGCAAAATTGAATGCGTATGTTGATACGTTCTTTGCGAAATATCCTGCAGATGCATTTGACGCAGGTGTTAAGGCAAAAGCTTTAGCCGATGCAGAACAAGTTCTATATGATGCTGCAGTAGAAGCAAACGATGTGACAGCTATGGCTGGTGCATATGCAAAAGCAACAGCTGTAATCGATGCACTTCAGACTAAAACACAGATTAAGGCTGCCGCTGATAAAGTAATCGCTCTTATTGATGCGATTGACAAAACCATCACATTGAACAGTGAAGCTGCTATCAAAGCTGCTAAAGCTGCTTTCGACGAATATGTTAAAATGACAGGTGCAGATCCAACAGATATTTCTAATGAATTAGTACTTACAACTGCGATTAAGACATTAAATGAACTTAAAGTTGCAGCAGTAAAAGATCAAATTGCAGCACTTCCTGCAACAATTACTTTAGCTGATAAAGCTGCTGTAGAAGCTGCTGAAGCTGCAGTAAAGGCTTTGATTGATGAAAAAGTAATTGCTAATGCAAATGAAGTACCTAATTTTACTGATTTGCTAGCTGACAGAATAGCATTAGACAAAGCAATTAAAGCTAATGCTATCGACTTAATCAGCAAATTACCCGCAGATATTACTATTGCTGACAAAGCTGCTGTAGAAGCTGCAAGAGAAGCATTTGATGCAATGAGTATTGCTGATCAAGCTGCCTTCGATGAATATTTGACAAATAAGTTGAATAAAGCCGAAGACACTCTAGTTGTTTTAGAAAAAGCACACAACGAATACTTGAAGAACGGAGTTAAGAACACTAAGGCGAAGATTACTTCCGCTGCTTACAAAGGTAAGATCGTTCTTAAGTTCAGCAGAACTAAAGGATTCAAGGTTGATGGATACCAGTTATACAAATCAACAAAGAAATCAACTGGATTCAAGTCAATTGGTAAGACAACTAAGACTTCTTACACCAATACTAAGAACTTAGTAAAAGGTAAGAGATACTACTACAAAGTTAGAGGATACAGAGTAATCGACGGAGAAACTGTTTACACTAAATTCTCAGGCGTAGTATACAGAACTGCTAAATAAGCAAAACTGATTTAAACCTGAAGAAGGACCGAATTTTCGGTCCTTCTTTTTGGGCTCTATGTCAAATGTTGGGGTGGAGCAAACTTTAATAAAATATTGAACGTTTTTCCAGAGGCAATTTTGCCTCTGGTTTTTAAATACAATAACCAGTTATGCTACCAATATATTTTTGCGATTAACAACTCATGGTATGAAGAATTCTCGTCCTAAAGCGGTCGAAGTTTCTCATCCCATAGGCTGTTCGTTTGATGACTTTGATTCGATTGTTGCAGCCTTCAGTATACCCATTGGTAAATCCGTATCTGAATGCATTAAGTATCTCTTCTTGCCAGTTCGTAAAGGTGTTTATGCAGGTATTGAATTCCTGTAAGTTGGATGCTCCTGCATGCATAAACCAGTTAGACAGATGTTGTTTTGCTTCCAATATGTTTTTGGATTTCATCAGTTTGTTGAATTCACCTTTTAGGTAATATGCTTTGGCTAGATCTTTTGATAAGCTAAGCATATGAGATACTTCTTCAAACTGCTGTGCAGTTAAGGTATCAGGGGGTTTCAGTAACAATCGTCTTGACCCCTTGAAGTACTTTCGCCTCTGATCGTGAAACCTCTTTTGCTCACGCTTTCTTACGTTTTCAAATGCCCAGTTAACCAGTCTGACGACATGGTACTTATCTGCAATGATCTTCGCATGAGGGAATGTGTTTTTCGCTACGCTTCTAAAGAGGCTACTCATATCCATAACCACAAGCTCCACTTGCCTTCGGTTAGAAAAGCCGCTAAAGTAGGCGTAGAGGCTGTCTGCCTTTCTTGATGGAAGAATATCTAGTACCTGTTTCTTTTGGGGATCCGTTAGGATGCACTGGAACTTTTC
>JBNDKG010000015.1:0-29680 GCA_050435405.1 Clostridiales Family XIII bacterium PM5-7 | reverse complement strand
CACGCTGAAACCATTGAAATTTGAACCGTATTGAACCATAGTGAACTGTGTTGAAATGGCTCAAATTAGTGTTCGAGTCCCTAATGGCGCACCAACAAACCCTGTAATCGCAATGATTACAGGGTTTTTGTATGCAAAAAAACAGTGGTCAAATTGGGAAGTTACCCATTTTTTAACCACTGCGTATTTTTGATAGACTGCTTTGATGCCTAGGCCCTATTTTTTAAAATGGCGAAGCATCGCTTTTTTTAGACTATCCAATTCAACAGGCTTGGCCACATGACCGTTCATGCCCGACTGTATAGACTTTTGGATGTCTTCGCTGTAAGCGTTGGCGCTCAGTGCAAGTATTGGAAGGTCTTTGACGTCGGAGCGGTCCAAATTGCGAATAGCAATGGTTGCTTCGTGACCATCCATTTCTGGCATTCTGATATCCATGAACACCAAATCGTAGTAGCCCTCTGGAGATGATGCAACCAGTTCAAGGCCTTCGCGCCCATTGGTGGCTTCTTCAATCTCAAGACCAAATCCGGATAATAATTCGGTGACGATGAGCCTATTGATGTCAACATCTTCCACCAATAGAATTCGCTTTCCGGCTAGAGCCGCGTCATCTACAGGTGCATCCCCACGCGTTGGCTCAGCAAAATTTGGATTTTCCGCGACAGGAAGCTTAATGGTAAAGGAGAAGGTTGAACCTTTTCCCAGCTGACTTTCTACAGTAATTTCCCCACCCATATGTCTAACGATATTTTGACTAGCGGCTAGACCAAGGCCAACACCACCGTACTGGATGGAAATTTTTTCATCGTCGTGGCTAAACGGGATGAATATTTTCTTGATCAGCTGTTCATCAATGCCGATACCGTTATCAGTGATGATAAACTCCATGGAAACTTCTTGGTTTTCCAAAGGAGACACATTTACAGTAAAGCTGATTTCGCCAGTAGAAGGTGGAGTGAACTTTACGGCATTGTCCAGCAGATTAATTAAGGCGTTCTTAAGACGAGCCTTATCGCCAACTAGATACAGCTCAGAAATGGAATCAGCATTGGTCGAAAAAGCGATTCCCTTTTCTTCACATTGAAACTCGACCATGTCGGTGAGTTCATGTAAGGTCTTGTGCATGGAAAATGCATTGTTTTTCAGGACAACGGTTTCTGTTTCAATTTTTGATACATCTAAAATATTGTTGATGATGGACAGCAAGTGATTGGATGCATCTAATATTTCATCACTTTTCGCGATGGTTTTTTCTGATTGGTCAGGCATCAGCTTGATTACCTGGGCCGTTCCAATGATGGCGTTTAGCGGTGTCCTGATTTCATGACTCATCCTAGCGAGAAACTTGGACTTTGCATTGCTGGCCACGTTGGCGATTTCTGTTTTCAGCTCAAGCTCTGTGGTTCTTTGCTGAACCAGCTTGTCTAGTCGTACGCTTTCTTGCTGCTTTTTGAAGAACATGTAACCCAATAACACGAGGGTCAATAGCAGCATGCCGCCGATGATGAAGTAATACGGTTTTCGAGCTTTTAACATCTTCGCTTCATAATCGAAGATTCGTACGGTCCATTTATTATGTATGTGGGTAATGTCAATGAGGGTTTCTGCTTTGCTGATGATGGAACGCAAGATTTTTTCGTCACTGTTCAACCCGAAGGTGGAGTAAAACGGTTTATCGAAAATCAAATTTGATTTATAATCAGCCATTTCGTGATAACTGGTAATGTCGAGCAGGATATTACCACTACCCATGAATAAGTCGACTTCGCCATTAACCAGCGCATCAATACAAGCTTCTCGATCAGGGTAAATCTTCATTTTCTGGTGATTCGGGAAGCACTTTAGAAATACTGTCTCAAATACCGTGTCTTCTTCTAGAGCAACGGTAAAATTGGGTACTTCGTTGTAGTCAATGTCCTTCATTCCGATAGAGGAAATCAGGGTGAAATAATCTGTAGCGTAGGGTTGATCAGGCAATAGGAACACGTCTTCTCGATCGGCTGTCTGCGTTAAGTCGGCGATCAAAGATATTTCGTGATTCTCTAGCATTTCGATCAAAACGCTAAACGGGGTGTTTGGCTCATTTACCGTTCTAAACTGTAGACCACTGAGATTGGTGATTTCGGTCAAAATGTCTTGCGAGATTCCCTGCCATTCTTGCTCGTTTTCGTTATAGAAGCATTTCGGGAAATTATCAAACTCACTACCGATGTTTACTGGATGGTCAGATGTGGAGTGGGCTTTGACATAGGCCAGCTCCTCACTGGTCAACATGAGCCTAAACTGATTTTTCACATAGTTTTTGTGGCCTTGGTTGTAATAATTGGGTTGGAACAACAACACCGTCGCTAGCCAGATATTTCTCCATCACATCGATAATTGGCTTAAGCGATTCATTTTGGGTGGAAAGTGAAACGGGCACATAAATCAATGGAAGGAATTCGCTAGCGAGGATTTCAGGATATGCATCAAATACATATTCTGCAGTGCTATGGTCAATAAATGCATCGACTGTTCCATCCTTAATCAATTGGTAAGCTTCAGTATAATTGCTGACGTAGTGGGCATTGAACGCTTCCTCGGATGATTCGACCAAACGGTCATAGGCGGTGGAACCATGGAGAAACGCATATTCGAGAGGTCTGGTTTTAGCTGTAGCGGCTAAGGTACTCGATGTATTCAGCTTATAGTAATAAATGGAACGATTGGCCATGGTATCTGTCATAAAGTAAGTGCTTTGATTTTTTGCATTTTTGGACAGCTCTCCAGTAAAGTCATAACGGTGATCAGCCAAACCATGAATCAGTTCTTCCCATTCAACAAGTCGTACCTTGAACTCAATACCGAAGAGTTGGCTAAGCGATTGGCAAAGCAACACGGAATAGCCGTCAAGATCTCCTTCAGTATTATAAAAGGCTTCGGTAGACCGAACCATAGCATAGGTGAGAAGGTGGTTGTCCTTTTTGATAGACTCGATAGCGGCGATTTCTTCCTCCGTGACACCAGGAATGTCCTTGTAGTCGTCGTACTTGGACAACTCAGTAAGCTCCTCTTTTGGCTCGGATTCAAATGCACACGAAATACAGGTGAACAAGAGCGTAAAAACGAGTAGTACACTTAGGATAGCGCTTCTTTTAATTCCAAAGTTTCTCATAAACATCGAGGCGATCGCCGTCGCCATGTCCTTTCTAAATGCTGTTATTATATTATTCGACAGATACAGGGAATTCCTTCTTTGAAATCACGAAATATTCTGCCATTTCTATGAAAGAAATCTATATACAAAAAACAGGCAGATTTACATCTGCCTGCTGATTCATTGCATCAACTGTTATAGTGTTAGTAATCCCAACTCCATCTTCCATAATAGAATACGATGAACAGAATCGTTGATTCTAGCTTCGTCAATTTCACCATTGTTACACGCTTCAATTACCGCAGGAATTTGTACGGTATAATCGGTACAACAGAGCATATCGTTGCCTGCATTGACTGCAGTTACTGCTGCGGCACTAGAACCAGTAAAATCAGTAATGGCTTCCATGGATAAGTCGTCAGTTAGAATTACGCCATTAAAACCTAAATCATCACGCAAAATAGAGTGAACGGCTGAAGATAGGGATGCAGGCATATCTGGATCAAAGGCATTGACAATATTATGTGCAACCAAAATGGCACACGAGCCGCCAGTCATTCCAATTTCGAAAGGAACAAAATCACTTTCCTTAAAGGAATCTGCGGATCGATCGTCATAAGCGATACCGGTATGGGTATCTGCGGTATTTCCGTAACCAGGGAAATGCTTCAAAATTGAGCCAACGCCGTTGTTATTTCCAATTTGGACCAATGCTTTAGCAAACTCACCACCAGTTTGTGGGTCTTCCCCTAAAGAACGATCATACATAAAATCCGATGGGTCAGTAGAAATATCGCATACTGGAGCAAAGTTTAGGTTAACCCCTAAGGATTTTAGCAAGGTGCTTTTTTCCTGCGCATCCTCTTTCAATAAATCCATGCCGCCTTGCGCATATAGCTCTCGAGGGGATTGGAATTTTTCTTCTCGGAATTCTGGATAAGCACTAATTCTACATACGGTGCCGCCTTCTTCATCGACGCCAATTAACATGGGAATCTTGGCTTCGTCCTGATAGTTTTGGATGTGGGTTTGGACTTCTTCCGTAGTATAACCGCTAAAGTCATCCGCAAATAAGATATAGGCACCTAGCTTGTATTCAGAGACAGATTGAATGTCCGTGCCGTCAGAAGGGCATCTGACGATAAACATTTGTCCTACCTTTTCCTCTAAGGTCATTGTCGCAATCAAATCATCAATTTTTTCGTCAGTGGTTTTTTCTGTCTTTGCAGGTTCATCACCTGCATCAGCTTGATCGCCATCTTTCGATCCACAACCAAAGACAAATAGCATGGTAGATAAGCACAACAATAAAGTTAGTGTTTTTCGTATTCCAAATTTCTTCATTAATATTTCCTCGCAATTTTTTCACATAAAGATAAATACAATATAACATATTCAGGAATGAATTCATATCGTTTTCTGAAAAATGCACGAAAATCGCCAAAAGGGGAGAACGTTCCCAAATGTACAGCATTATATATCCTGAATTATGTATGCACAAAAAACCATGAATTTTCAACGAAAGTAACGATTTTAGGTTGACTTTGTATACACGGAGGAGTAATATAAATAATAGGTTTGTATACACGAAATGGCTTTAACAGCTTCGCCGAAAAAATGAAGCTTGAGAAGACAGTTATGAGTATGAATGAGTAAAAACCCCAATAAAATTTGGTAAGGAGTGTGATTTAAGTGAGAAAACTTAAAACTATGGATGGAAACACCGCAGCGGCTCATGTAGCTTACGCCTTTTCAGAGGTAGCAGCGATTTATCCAATTACCCCATCATCACCGATGGCGGAAAGCTTGGATGAATGGGTTTCCGAAAACAGAAAAAACATCTTTGGTGAAGAAGTAAACATCATCGAGATGCAATCTGAAGCAGGTGCAGCAGGTGCAGTTCACGGTTCAGTGGTAGCCGGTTCATACACATCAACATTTACTGCATCACAGGGATTACTTTTGATGATTCCAAATATGTACAAGTTGGCAGGAGAGCAAACGCCAACAGTATTCCACGTTGCAGCAAGAGCTTTGGCTAGCCATGCACTATCCATCTTTGGCGATCATTCAGACGTAATGTCAACACGTCAGACTGGTTTCGCAATGTTGGCTTCAAACAGTGTACAGCAGACAATGGACTTAGCAGCAGTTGCGCATTTGGCAGCAATTGGTGGAAAACTTCCAGTGTTACACTTCTTTGATGGATTCAGAACTTCCCACGAAAACCAGAAGATCGAAACATGGGATTACGATGAATTAAAGGACATGGTGGATTGGGATGCAGTGAAAGCATTTAAGGCAAATGCACTTCACCCAGCGCATCCGTACTCAATGGGTTCAGCTGAACAGCCAGAAACCTTTTTCCAGCACAGAGAAGCATGTAATACAATTTATGACGAAACACCAGATATCGTAGCGGCTTACATGGACAAAGTCAATGCTAAAATTGGTACTGACTATAAGCCATTTAACTACTATGGCGCTCCTGATGCAACGGAAGTTATCGTTGCTATGGGTTCTGCTTGCGACGCTACAGAAGAAGTTGTTGATTACCTAAATGCACAGGGTAAAAAGGTTGGTGTCATTGAAGTACATCTTTATCGACCTTTCTCAACAAAATATTTGCTAAAGGTTATGCCTGAAACCGTAAAGAAAATTGCAGTTCTTGACCGTACAAAAGAACCTGGAGCAATTGGCGAGCCTTTATACTTAGACGTTATTTCAGCGTTACGTGGTACAAAATTCGAAAGTGCATTGATTACTCGTGGACGTTATGGTCTAGGATCTAAAGATACTAAGCCAGGAGACATTTTGGCAGTATACCAGAATCTATGGAGTGCAAATCCAAAAGAAGAGTTCACCATTTCCATCACAGACGATGTGACGAATCTTTCTCTTCCAACCACAGAGCATCCAGACGTTGCCCCTAAGGGAACAGTTGCATGTAAATTCTGGGGTCTTGGAGCTGACGGAACAGTTGGTGCCAACAAGAACAGTGTTAAGATTATTGGAGACCACACGGACAAGAAGGTTCAAGCTTACTTCCAGTATGACTCCAAGAAATCCGGCGGTGTAACCATTTCTCACTTAAGATTTGGTGATTCCCCAATTAAATCTACATACTATGTAAACCACGCTGACTTTATTGCTTGTCACAACTCGGCATATTTAAATCAGTACGACATGGTACAAGAAGTAAAACCTGGTGGAGCATTCTTGCTAAACTGTGTATGGGATGATGCAGAATTAGAAGCACACGTACCAGCACAGGTAAAGAGATACATTGCAAAGAACAATGTTCAGTTCTACACTTGCGACGCAGTTTCCATTGCGAAGGAAATTGGTCTTGGTGCAAGAAGAACCAACACCATTTTACAGGCAGCATTCTTTAAAATTGCCAACATCATTCCGATTGATGAAGCAGTAAACTACATGAAGGATGCAATCCAGAAAACTTATGGCAAGAAGGGCGAAAAAATTGTAAACATGAACAATGCTGCAGTTGACGCTGGTATTGCCAATGTACATAAGGTAGACGTTCCAGCAAGCTGGGCTACAGTTGCTGATGATGCACCTAAGGCAAAATTAG
Source organism: Clostridiales Family XIII bacterium PM5-7 (assembly GCA_050435405.1). Classification (GTDB taxonomy): domain Bacteria; phylum Bacillota; class Clostridia; order Peptostreptococcales; family Anaerovoracaceae; genus Senimuribacter. Next base: position 22,949 of record JBNDKG010000015.1, on the reverse strand, counting down.
TTGGTCGCGATGCATATCACACAGACTATCTAAACAACATTTTGGTTCCTACAAACACATTAACTGGAGATGCAGCACCAGTATCTACATTTGTAACTACTGCAGATGGTAAGATTCCAGCAGGAACAGCAGCCTTCGAAAAGAGAGGCATTGCCACAGACGTTCCAGTTTGGAAAATGGAAAACTGTATTCAGTGTAACAGATGTTCTTACGTATGTCCTCATGGTGTAGTTAGACCATTTGCGATGACAGATAAAGAAGCTGAACCAGTGAAAAATGATGCGATTCCAATGATCGGTGACAAAGAGAAGTTCTACACAATTGGTATTTCTGCTCTTGACTGTACTGGTTGTGGATCTTGTGCTCAGGTTTGCCCAGCGAAGAACAAGGCTCTTGAAATGGTAGCAGCAGAAGATGCTGTTGTGAAACCAGCTCAGGAAAAATACGATTACCTATTTGCCAATGTGGAAGAAAAAGAAGTTCCATTTAAGACTGATAGCGTAAAGGGATCTCAGTTCAAGCAGCCATTGCTTGAGTTCTCAGGCGCTTGTCCAGGATGTGGAGAATCTCCATATGCTAAGGTGATTACACAGTTATTTGGTGATAGAATGTTCATTGCCAATGCAACTGGATGTTCCTCTATTTGGGGATGTAGTGCACCAAGCACACCATACACCGTAAACAAAGAAGGAAGAGGTCCAGCATGGGCAAATTCCCTATTTGAAGATAATGCTGAATTTGGTCTAGGTATGGCAATGTCCATGAAGTATCGTCGTAATGCATTGAAGAATGCAGTTGAACGATTGACTGGCGATGCCGCAGCTCCAGCAAAAGCTTGGTTAGATGCAATGGATGACCCTAAGGCAGCAGAAGAAACAGGCAAAGCATTAGCCGCAGCTTGTGAAAAATTAGCAGCTTCCAATGCAGATGCTAAATATGTTGTAGAAAACAAAGAAATGTTGATTAAACCATCAATTTGGATCTTCGGTGGAGACGGATGGGCATATGACATCGGTTACGGTGGACTTGACCACGTTATCGCTTCCGGAGAAAACGTAAACATTATGGTATTCGATACTGAAGTTTACTCCAATACTGGTGGACAGTCATCAAAATCCACTCCAATGGGTGCAGTTGCTAAGTTTGCTGCTGCAGGTAAACCAGTGAAGAAAAAAGACTTAGCACAGATTGCTATGGCTTATGGATACGTTTACGTAACCCAGATTGCTATGGGTGCTGACTTAGAACAGACCATTAAAGCAATCAAAGAAGCAGAAGCATATGATGGTCCATCATTAATCATCGCATATGCTCCTTGTATCAACCACGGTCTAAGAGTAGGCATGAACAGAACTATGGATGAAACAAAAGCAGCAGTAGCTTCTGGTTACTGGAACATGCTAAGATTCAATCCTGATCTAGCAAAAGAAGGAAAGAATCCACTTTCCATCGATAGCAAGCCACCTACAGCAGACTACAGAGAATTCCTCATGGGTGAAGTTCGTTACAATTCCTTGATGCTGAAATTCCCTGAAAGAGCAGAAGCGTTATTCGCTCAGTCAGAGAAAGATGCAAAAGCGAAATACGAGCGCCTCATCACGCAGCAGGAAAGCTACGAGAAGTAAACAAGTAAATCTTATTCATGAAGAAGCAGAGCCTCGGCTCTGCTTTTTTGTTTACGTAACTTACGTAAATATTGCATCAGAAGCGATGAAATATTTAGGAAATGTGATATAATATTCCTATCATTTCTGAATACATGGAGGAATAGAACATGATTGATACTAAGAAAGAGCAAGAACGAGATGAACTTCATCGTGCAATTTGGGCGATAGCTGATGAACTACGTGGTGCGGTCGATGGATGGGATTTTAAAAACTACGTGCTTGGCACCATGTTTTATCGATACATTTCTGAAAACATTTGCAGTTTTATCAATGAAGGCGAGCATAATGCGGGAAATATGGATTTTGATTATGCGACATTGTCAGATGAAGATGCAGAAGAAGCTCGACATGGATTAGTAGAGGAAAAAGGCTTTTTTATCCTGCCGAGTGAGCTGTTTTGCAACGTTAGAAACAACGCATCGGATGACGAGAATTTAAATGAAACCTTAGAAACCGTGTTTCGCCACATTGAAGAATCTGCAAAAGGAAGCGATGCAGAAAGCGACTTTGCTGGACTTTTTGATGATTACGATGTGAACAGTAATAAACTGGGTTCAACAGTTGCGAAACGTAATGAAAAGCTGGTAAAGCTTTTAAATGGAGTAGGAGAGATGAATCTCGGTAAGGTAAAGGACCATGAATTTGATGCCTTTGGTGATGCTTATGAATACCTGATGTCAATGTATGCCTCCAACGCAGGAAAATCTGGTGGAGAATACTATACTCCAGCGGACGTGTCTGAGCTATTAACCAAACTTGGTACAATTGGAAAAACAGAAATCAATAAAGTCTATGACCCTGCATGTGGGTCTGGTTCTTTGCTTCTTAAGGCGGAGAAGGTATTAGGAAAGCAGGCTATTCGCAACGGATTTTATGGACAAGAAATCAATATCACCACGTATAATCTTTGCAGAATCAATATGTTTTTGCATGATGTTGGCTTTGATAAATTCAATATTGCCTGCGAAGACACGCTGGTTGCTCCGCAGCATTGGGACGATGAGCCGTTCGAATTGATTGTTTCAAATCCACCATACTCCATCAAATGGGCAGGAGATGAAAACCCATTGTTAATTAACGATCCTCGTTTTTCACCTGCGGGCGTCCTTGCGCCGAAGAGCAAAGCAGATATGGCGTTTATCTTGCACAGCCTTTCATGGCTCGCTAGCAATGGAACGGCTGCCATCGTATGTTTTCCTGGAATTATGTATCGAGGTGGAGCTGAGCAAAAAATCCGTAAATATCTCATTGACAACAACTATATTGATTGTATTATTCAGTTGCCTAGCAATCTGTTTTTTGGCACATCTATCGCCACTTGCATTATGGTCATGAAGAAGAACAAGAACGATAATAAGACGATGTTTATTGATGCAACGGGCGAGTGTATTAAGGTTACAAACAATAATAAACTAACTCCAAAGAACATAAGCCGTATTGTAGATGTGTTTGCAAACCGTGAAGAGATAGCACATTTTTCCCATTTGGCAAGCTATGATGAAATCGTGGATAACAATTATACATTGTCAGTTTCTACTTATGTTGAAGCAGAGGATACTCGTGAAGTAATAGATATCATTAAGCTAAATGCAGAAATCAAAGAAATCGTCGCAAGAGAGCAAGTGTTGCGTGATGAAATTGATCGGATTATTGCGGAAATAGAGGTGGGCGGTAATGATAAATAACGAATTGCAGTTTTTGATTTACAATACACCTGACGAAGAGGTATCCATTAACGCAGTGATAAAGGATGAAACCATTTGGCTTACACAAAAGGCAATGGCTGAGCTTTTTGATGTGCAAGTTCCTGCTATCAGTAAGCATTTAAAAAAGATATTTGAAGAAAGAGAATTGATTGAGGAAGTGGTCATTTCCAAAATGGAAACAACCACTTTGCATGGTGCCATTGCAAACAAAACCCAAACAAGAGAAACCATGTTCTATAACCTTGATGCAATCATATCTGTGGGATATCGAGTGAACTCACGGAAGGCAACGAACTTTCGTATTTGGGCTACGGGTATTTTAAAAGAATATATGACAAAAGGCTTTGCTATGGACGATGAACGATTGAAGCAAGGAAAGACAGCGTTTGGCAAAGACTATTTTCGTGAACTCCTTGAGAGAGTTCGCTCTATTCGTGCAAGTGAAAGACGCATTTGGCAACAGATTACCGATATATTTGCTGAATGCAGTATTGATTATGACAAAAATGCGCAGATTACGGAAAGCTTTTATGCGATGGTACAGAACAAATTTCATTATGCGATAACTGGACAAACAGCGGCAGAAATCATATATACTAAAGCCGATCGCAATGCAGAACATATGGGGCTGACCACATGGAAACACTCACCCGATGGTCGAGTGATTAAATCGGATGTGTCAGTTGCAAAGAACTATCTTGATGAAAAGCAAGTCAGACAGCTAGAGCGTACAGTGACTGGTTATTTTGATTATATCGAGGATTTGATTGAGCGTGAAAACACGTTTACCATGGAAGAGTTTTCATCAAGCATCAACGAATTTCTCTCATTCCGCAAGTATGATATTTTGCGCGATAAAGGAAAAATATCCAGCAAAGATGCAAAAGCAAAAGCAGAGGCTGAATATGTAGAATTCAACAAAACACAACGAATCACATCTGACTTTGACAAGGAAGTTAAGAAGATGCTGGAAAAAGGTGGTGGCAAAGATGAGTAAACTAGATGAATTGATTAGGGAACTTTGTCCTGATGGAGTGGAGTATGCTAGCTTACAAGAAGTTGCTTATATATTAAACGGGTTTGCCTTCAAGAGTGATAAATATGTTCCTAATGGAATACGGGTTGTTCGTATTTCTGATGTTCAAAAAGGTAGTATGTCAAATAAAGATTTGAAGTTTTATCCAATAGAGGAAGAACCCAAAATAAGCAGATATATGCTTCGTGATGGGGATTTGGTTATGTCTTTAACTGGTAATGCTGGGCGGGTAGCAATGCTGTCGACTTCAGATTTACCAGCAGCTCTAAACCAAAGGGTTGCTTGCATACGTACGAAAGAAAAAAATACATTAACGAGATATCTATTCCATTTATTAGATTCCGACAAATTTGAAGCAACAGCCATGGCTAATGCAAATGGCGGAGGACAAAAAAATTTGAGTACTGTTTGGCTTGGAAACTACAAAATCCCTCTCCCACCGCTAGAAATCCAACGTGAAATTGTCCGTATACTGGACAATTTCACAGAGCTTACAGCAGAGCTTACAGCAGAGCTTACAGCGAGGAAGAAGCAGTATGAGTATTATCGGGATAGTTTGTTGGCGTTTGAAAGTAAGATTCCTATGGTTAAGCTCAAAGAAATAGCCACACAAATGTACCGAGGTTCAGGAATCAAACGTGATCAAGTAACGAACGATGGCATTCCTTGTGTGCGATATGGCGAAATATATACAACGTACAATACTTGGTTTGATAAATGTGTATCGCATACGCAACTTGATTATGTTCCGAATCCGAAATATTTCGAACACGGTGATATTTTATTCGCAATTACGGGTGAAAGCGTTGAGGAAATTGCGAAATCTGTCGCTTATGTTGGATATGAGAAATGTTTGGCGGGGGGTGATATTGTCGTAATGAAACACAATCAAAATCCAAAATATCTTTCATATGTGTTATCCACATACGATGCCAGAGACCAAAAAAGCAAAGGTAAAATAAAAAGTAAGGTGGTTCATTCCAATGTTCCTTCAATAGAAAATATTGAAATCCCACTTCCTTCATTAGAAGTACAGGAACGTTTTGCTAATGTCTTAGACAACTTTGATAGTATTTGCTCCGACCTTAACATTGGCTTGCCAGCAGAAATTGAAGCACGTAAAAAACAATACGAATTTTATCGTGATGCCCTCTTGACATTTGCTGAAACAGGAAACATCATAGACAGACAGACAGACAGACAGACAGACAGACAGACAGACAGACAGACAGACAGACAGACAGACAGACAGACAGAACCTAATTAGGCTTTGTCAATATGTTTTTGGGTATGCGATGGTTCGTTTGGATGATATTGCGACGATTAAACGAGGCGGGAACTTTCAGAAAAAGGACTTTTGCGAAAGTGGTGTCCCTTGTATTCATTACGGACAAATTTACACTCGTTTTGATTCAAGTGCAACAGAAACAATTACTTTTATCTCGAATTCCACAGCAGAAAAATCGCAGTTTGCCGAACCAAATGATGTAATCATGGCGGTAACCAGTGAAAATATTGATGATGTTTGTAAAAGTGTCGCTTGGGTGGGACAAGAGAGAATTGCAGTAAGTGGTCATACGGCAATCATACATCATAATCAAAATGCTAAATATTTGTCATACTATTTTCATACGAACGCATTTTATAAGCAAAAGAAAAAGCTGGCTCATGGAACAAAGGTTATAGAGGTCACGCCATCCGCACTTAATGATGTTGTGATTCCTTTACCAAATATTGAAGAACAACAACGTATTGTCGAAGTCTTAGACCGTTTCGACGCCTTATGCAATGACCTCTCCACAGGACTTCCTGCGGAAATAGCTGCTAGACAGCAGCAATATGAATACTATCGAGACAAGTTACTCTCATTTAAAGAACTATAATAAAAGAAAGTAGGTGAAGTTTTTTGCCATATTTCAACATCGTTGCAGCGACAACAGAGAATACTGTAGTGACAGAATATGAACCGGTGAGGACACGCTCGGACAGTTATCAAAGTGAAGATGCGTTAGAACGGGAGTTTATTCATATGCTTTGTGATCAAGGCTATGAATTTTTGAACATCCATGCAGAAAAGGATTTAATTGCAAACCTTAGAGCGCAGCTTGAAAAATTGAATGACTATAGATTTTCAGATGATGAGTGGAAAACGTTTTTTGATCATGCGATTGCCAATAAAAATGAAGGCATTGTGGAAAAGACGCGCAAGATACAAGAGGACTTTGTTCAAGTGCTAAAAAGAGATGATGGCACATCCAAGAATATGAAACTGATTGACAAAGGAAACATTCACAATAACAGCTTGCAAGTCATCAACCAATATGTTCTTGGGAAAGAAGAAGGTGCAAAATACGATAACCGTTACGACGTGACCGTGCTGGTAAATGGATTACCACTGGTGCATATTGAGCTGAAGAGAAGAGGCGTGCCTATCCGTGAAGCGTTTAATCAAATCAACCGTTATCAACGTGATTCTTTTTGGGCAGGCTCTGGTCTTTTTGAATATGTGCAGATTTTCGTGATTTCCAATGGAACCAACACCAAGTACTATTCAAACAGTACACGATTCAATGCAATCAAGGATTCACACTCTGCCAAGGCCAAGAAGAGTAAAACCAGCAACAGTTTTGAGTTTACGTGTTTTTGGTCAGATGCAAATAACCGTGTGATTGCGGATTTGATTGACTTTACCAAAACCTTTTTTGCCAAGCATTCTATTTTAAATGTGTTGACCAAATACTGCATTTTTACTTCTGAGAATATGCTTATGGTTATGCGTCCGTACCAGATTACGGCAACTGAGCGAATTTTGAACCGCATTGAAATCGCAAAAAACTATAAAAAATATGGTAGTGTAGAAGGTGGTGGATACATTTGGCACACCACAGGAAGCGGGAAAACACTAACCTCGTTTAAAACCGCTCGTTTGGCTTCACAATTGCCATATGTTGATAAAGTCCTCTTTGTTGTTGACCGTAAGGATTTAGACTACCAGACCATGAAGGAATACGATCGTTTTGAGCAAGGGGCGGCAAACAGCAATACTTCGACGAGAATTCTAAAACGCCAACTGGAAGATCCAAACGCTCATATCATCATTACGACCATTCAAAAGCTATCAACCTTCATCAAGAAAAATGAAGGACATGATGTATATGATAAACATATTGTCATTATTTTTGATGAGTGTCACCGAAGCCAATTCGGAGATATGCACACGGCAATCATCAAAAACTTCAAGAAGTATCATCTCTTTGGATTTACAGGAACGCCAATTTTCGCAATCAACGCAGGAAAAGGCAAAGGTGCTGGGCTATTCACCACAGAGCAGACTTTTGGGGATCAGCTTCATTCCTACACGATTGTAGATGCAATCAATGACAAAAATGTTTTACCGTTTCGTGTGGATTACATTAAGACCATGGATACAGACGAAGAGGTCCTTGATGAAATGGTTTGGGATATTAATCGGGAAAAAGCAATGATGGCACCTCAGCGCATTGAGCTGGTAACCAAGTATATTCTGGAACACTTCGACCAGAAAACCTATCGTGGAGATAAGACATATGTGTTCAACTCGCTAATGAATATTCATGAAGTGGCATCGGCAAATCGTGGAACAGTGGAAGAAGTGAAAGCCGCACAACGGATAAGCGGATTCAACTCTATTTTTGCTGTATCCAGCGTGCCAATGGCGAAGCTATACTATCAGGAATTCAAGAAGCAGATTAATGCAGACCCTACAAAAAAGCTTCGTATTGCAACGATATTTAGTTATGGTACCAATGAGGAAGATACAGATGGAATCATTGACGAAGAAAATGCAGAAGATACCTCTGCTCTTGATCAAAACTCTCGTGACTTCCTTGAACTTGCCATAAAGGATTACAATGGGTTATTCAAAACCAATTATGATACATCAAGTGACAAGTTCCAAAACTACTATAAAGACGTATCGCTTAGAATGAAAAACAAGGAACTGGATTTGCTCATTGTAGTCAACATGTTTTTGACGGGTTTTGATGCGACCACCATGAACACCCTTTGGGTAGATAAAAACCTGAAAATGCATGGGCTAATCCAAGCGTTTTCTCGTACAAATCGTATCCTCAATTCTATCAAGACTTTTGGTAACATTGTTTGCTTCCGCAACCTGCAAAAGCGTGTCGATAGCGCCATTTCCTTGTTTGGTGACAAAAACGCCGGCGGCATTGTATTGCTAAACAGCTTTGGTGATTACTACCATGGTTATGAGTCAGCAGAAGGAAAACAGATGCCTGGCTATGTTGATTTGATAGACGAATTGAGAGAGAAATTCCCTTTGGCAGAGTCACAGATTATTGGAGAGCAAAAGCAAAAGGAGTTCATCACATTATTCGGCGCAATTCTGCGTATGCGAAACCTGCTGTTATCATTTGATGAGTTTAAAGGCAATGAATTGATTACAGAACGTGATTTACAGGATTACCTTGGTAGGTATCAAGATTTGCGTGATGAGTGGAGGCGCATGCGAGAAAGCGGTGAGCGTGCAGACATTGTCGATGACATTGTATTTGAAATCGAACTGCTTAAGCAAATTGAAATCAATATTGATTACATCCTTATGCTGGTAAAGAAATATCGTGATACCCACTGTGAGGACAAGGAAGTATTGGTGATGATCAACAAAGCAGTGGACGCCAGTTCAGAGCTGCGTAGCAAAAAACAGCTAATCGAAACGTTTATTGCGGGCATCAACGATGTGGATGACATATTAAACGAATGGCACGATTATGTAGTAAAGCAGCGCGAAGGTGAATTGTTGAAAATCATTGAAGAGGAAAAACTCAACCCTGAGAATACTCGTAAGTTTCTAGAAAACGCGTTTCGTGATGGTGAAATCAAAACCTATGGAACAGATATTGATGCGATTATGCCACCTATTTCAAGATTCGGTGGCGGTGGGAGAGAAGAAAAAAAGAAAAATCTGATTGATCGGCTAAAGCAGTTCTTTGAAAAGTACTTTGGCATTGGTGGATCGGCATCTTTTCTGGAACAAAATGATACTTCGGTTGAACCATATGAATTAAAATCACAGCCTGTCATGATGGCGGCTGAAAAACAGACAGAGTATCAACACTAGAGAAATAAAAAACGGGAGCCGCTTATTGGCTCCCGTTTAGTGGTTCTATCAAACGATTATGCAGCGTTTTCTTTTTTCTTCAATCTTACTTTTGGTTCCCTTGGAAGTCCAAATAGTGGAATGAGTCTGTCCGCACCAGTAATGGTTAGGATTAACATAGAAGCAACGGCAATCATCGCCATAAAGTTGAATTTGATGAAGTCCATGTTGGAGAATTCGTATAGTGGATATACGTTTGTAGCGATACCAACATAGAATGCTAGATATACGTGCCAAGGAATCAACTGTGATCCGAATACGCCCATAGCATCTCCGAAGGTTGCATTTCTTAGCTTCAATTTATACATATCTTCTTCGCTACCTTCAACATTGGTTTCGGTAATGTCCTTGATGATTGGTCCTACAGTTACAATCTGCGCCATTTCATCAGAAAGGATAGCGTTACCTGCTAGGCAAAGTAATCCGTTGCAGAACATCAACTGTCTTACGTTTCTGGAAATCTTTACGATTAAGTTTGATAATGGTTCGAATGCTTTCATTTTGCCCATGATACCGCCAAATGCAGCAACCCACATCATCATGACAACTACCCATGAACCAGCATCAGCAAAACCAGCAATACACATGTTCAGGTATGCCTGCAATCCAGTTTCAACGCCATCAGCAGTGGAAAGGATTGGGTATAGAGATGTAGTCCCAGCAAATAGTCCTAGGATATAAGCGGATACGATACCAGAACCGATACAAGCGAAGGTGTTTACGCCACAAATCGCTAGACCGATTACTAAAATTAGCGGAATGATCATGTAATATGGTACGCCATCACGAACCTGAGTCAATAGGTCAATGGCTTCAGGTCTTTCGCCAGCCAAGTAATCCATTGCACTCTGTGGAACGTCGTTCATTACACCAGATGGGTCAACTGTGTTAGATGGAAGTCCCATAACGCTTGCAACAATAAAGAATGTTACTGCTGCTAAAAGTAGGCACAATACGGACCAAACACCTTGGGAACGAATACGGTCTACTACTTCTACACCTTGGATACCAGAGGATACGATAGTGGTATCGGAAATTAGTCCGATGTTGTCTCCGAAGCAAGCACCACCTGCGATCGCGCAAGTAGTTAGTAGTAAGCTTCCGGTTTCAACTCCAGATGGATCCACAATGTGGTTTAACCATAGGAAGATCGGTGCGCATGCAGCGAAGGTTCCCCATGATGTACCAGTTGCTACAGAAAGAACTGCAGTAACCAATAAACCAATCATTGCTGTGGTTCTAGCTGTAACACCTAGAGATAATGCAATGTTAACAACAGATGCACCTACACCTGTTGACATGAACGCACTTGCCATAGCGTATGCGAACATTAAGATAAATAAGGCAATAGTGATGTTACCTACACTTGCAATTGCCGCATCGATACATTCCTTAAACTTAAGGCCTGTAGTGAGTCTTGCAACAATAACTGCTGCGATAGCAGCAGTTATTGTTGCAAGTAGGGCGTCTTGCCCCATGATCATTAAGGCTGCCAGTATAAAAACTGGAGTGAACTTAATGAATGCTTTTAGAAAATTCATAATTCCGTTTCTCCTTTACTTAATTAATTAGTTTGATAAAAATCCACTAGTATATAGAGCAAAAGTTGTGCCAATTTCGTGAACGAGAATATCGGTGATATATCGTAGTAAAGCGAAAGAGAATAGTCCACATTTGGATATTGCATGGAAATACTATACCAAAAATGGTTCAAAGCCATTGACTTTTTCGTGAATAAGGATTACCATAGATAAGATAAATGACTAGAATAGACAGGAGATAAGATTTTGATAAAAAATTACGGAGTCGACAGGGTACTTGAGCCTAAGGGCGTAGTCCCAGCAGCGGCTTGGAAATTGGATAATGATAGAGCAGTGCGCAGCAAAGAACTTAGGGTAAGCTTGGAACGCATCCATTTAGAGTGGGATAATTTTCAGCAAATCACCAATAGCTGCGGTTTTGATGAGGATAAAATCAAAGCAAAAATTATGGACATTGTCGAGAAGCGCGGTAAGTTGAATAATCCGTTTACGGGAACGGGCGGCGTGCTGATCGGTACCATTGATGAAATGGCGGAGGATTTACATTCAGAAAGCGGATTGACCGTAGGGGATCGGATTTATTCCATTACCTCTCTTTGTTGTCTCCCGATATACATAGAAGAAATAACGGAAATCGACTATCAGTATGGCCAGATAGAATGTAAGGGCTATGGGATTTTGTTCGAGGCAACACCAGCGTATTTAATGGAAGAAGATTTGGATGCCAATTACACCCTTGCCGCTATGGATGAGGCAGGGAATATGTTCGGTGCATACAACATCGCCACAACCAACAACAATAAGAATGTGGTCATCATTGGAAGAAACATTTATTCTACCATATTATACGCGGCGGCACTTCGTGAGGCCATTGGTCCAGAGTACCGCGTAGAAGCCATCATGGACAATGGTGCCAAAAATGGTTTGTCTGAAGAGGAAATTAGAAACGTCATGTATCCGTTGATTAAGGAAACCCATTTTACGGATTTGATGGAGCCATTAAAAACCTTTAAGACGCTTTCGGGAAAGGACAAGCACTTCCTTGCGGTGGATCAGGTTATCGTAACAGAAGATATTTTAGGCGCGGAAACCTTAGCGGTCATGCTGGTAAAAAACCACGGTGATCTTTACTTTGTTGCCATGGAAAATCACTATGCTACAGCGCAGCTTATTGCAGAATCCATGGGGAAGGCCATTACCATGTATGCCTTCGACCAATATATTGAAGACTACCCAGCGTTTACTACGCGAATGATTCGCAGCATTAAACCGAAATTGGAGGAAGTCAATAAACTATACGAAAAAACAGAAAAACAAAAGAAGGCGTCCAGAAGTCGAACGAAGACTGCCGATGTTTACAATGCCGGAAAAGAAGACGATTTTATCTATCAAAGCAGAGTGACCAAAGCCATGATTGATGAAGTGATGAACGTAGCCAAATACGATTGCAATGTCATCATACAAGGTGAAACGGGAGTCGGTAAAGAAAAGGTATTATCGTTGATCCACCAGAACAGTGAACGCCACGGAAACCCTTGCATCAAAATCAACTGTGCCACTATACAAGAAAGCCTGGCGGAGTCGGAGTTTTTCGGCTACGAAAGCGGAGCGTTTACGGGAGCACAATCTTCAGGGAAACCGGGATATTTTGAGCTTGCTAATAATGGGATTTTGTTCTTGGACGAAATTGGAACGCTGTCAATGAACATGCAATCCAAGCTGCTTCGCGTATTGCAGGAAAATCAGTTTTATCGTGTGGGCGGAACAACGCAGCAATCGGTCAATGTCAGAGTCATTGTTGCCAATAACGTACCGCTGAAGGAGCTGGTCGATCAAGGAAAATTCCGTGAAGACCTTTACTATCGATTGAACATTTGTAAAATAGACGTGCCAGCCTTGAGAGATAGAAAGGATGACATTGTGTGCTTGGCAGAAGCCTTTGTTGCCAACTGGACCAAGAAATACAAAATGGAAAAAGTTTTAGCACCTGAAGCCTTAAGTCAGCTATATGATTATTATTGGCCAGGAAATGTTCGTGAATTGGAAAATGTCATTCATCGATTGGTCATCAGCAGCAAGGACGTGGTCATCACCCAAGAGGACGTGGAGGAAATCTTAAATGAAAACGCCTATGGCGATTTAGTGGTCAGCGTAAAGAAAAACTTTAATCGTTCTGAAGAATTGGATTTTCATCAACTGATGGAGCAGCAGGAAAAACAAATCATAGAATATGCGCTTAAGAAGGAAGGGAAAACCAGAAAAGCAGCAGAGCTGCTGGGATTGCCACAGACTACTTTTGTGAGAAAGAAATTGAAGCACGGATTATAAAGTGACGATAACCAAAAGAGGAAGCCGAAGTGGCTTCCTCTTTTGGTTATTTTATTTTACTCAATGATATTAAGAAGGCTACTACATCATCTTTTTCTGATAACTGAAGTCTTTTGCTATTTTTTCCATAGTAGCAAATTCTTTTTTAATGTAGGCTTCAATTTCTGCTACGTCTACATCGATGTTGTTTCTTTTTGCGAAACCAACCATAGCGGTTTTGATGACATCAAAATCAGTTTTCTGGTCGTCTGTGAACCGAACTGCGCCAGTGGATACGATTTCTTTGAATGCTTTTTCCATCATTACTTCTTTACTCATGTTTAATACCTCCTATATTATTTACGTACGTTGAATGAATTATGATTCGTTACAACCATATATAGCATAGACCGTGCCAACTTGTTTCGGAAAAAGAAAAAAATAGAAGAAAAAAGTAAAATCATTGGAATTTCAATGATTGTTTTTAAAAAGCACCTCGTAGGAATGGGAAAAAAGAAAAATGACAAAAACTGAAAGGCACTTTTTGAACCAAAAATGGTATAAAACGCGAACCACAATGCCATAAATGAACTTTTTTTTTGAATTGAAATAGTGTATAATGGAAAAGACTATTTTGCGATAGGAGGGAGAACACCCATGGACATCAGCAAGCTACTGGTAGAATACCCAGTGATACAGAATATGGCTCAATGCGAAGAAATTCTTTGGCTCAATGAAAAGGCTGGACAAGAAGCAGAACTTCCATTCAAGCTAGAGGACATCGAAGATGCAGCGGCGCGATTAGACCGATTCGCAGCATATATTAAAGTGGCCTTTCCAGAAACGGAACAGACTGATGGCAGAATTGAATCGCCCCTAGTCGAAATCACTAAGATGAAAAAAGTTCTTGAAGAAGAATTTGATCTTTCCATTGGGGGAAGAATGTTTTTAAAGTGTGATAGCCATTTGGCCGTGTCCGGCTCAGTAAAAGCGAGAGGCGGCATTTACGAAGTATTGAAGCTGGCAGAGCGCATTGCCATTGAACGAAAAATGCTCACCACATCTGACGACTATGGGATATTGGCAGAGGAACGATTTCGAAACGTATTCGGAGAATACAGTGTCGCCGTAGGCTCTACAGGAAATCTTGGACTATCCATTGGCATCATCAGTGCCAAGCTGGGGTTTAAGGTGACGGTGCACATGTCTGCTGACGCGCGGCAATGGAAAAAAGATTTACTCCGTCAAAAAGGCGTAACGGTGGTTGAATATCCTGACGATTACCAAAAGGCAGTTGCAGAGGGTAGAAAAGATGCGGCGCTAGACCCAATGTGTCATTTTGTTGATGATGAAGGGTCAGCGGATCTGTTTCTAGGATACAGTGTGGCGGCGAAACGATTGGAAGAACAGTTTAAGCGGCAGATGATTACCTGTAATGAGGACAATCCCGTGTTTGTATATATTCCATGTGGAGTAGGCGGAGCGCCAGGGGGAATTACCTTTGGACTAAGAACGATCTTCGGAGAGCATGTTCACGTGTTCTTTGCTGAACCTACCCATGCGCCGTGTATGACGCTAGGGATGCTTACGGGACTTCACGACCAAATATCAGTAACCGATGTAGGGCTCGACGGAAAAACGGCAGCAGATGGATTAGCCGTAGCTAGGCCGTCCAAATTAGTTGGAAGCGTTATGGAAACCCTTCTTGATGGATGCTTTACCATAAACGATGAACAGCTTTATCCGTTTTTAGCAAAGCTGGCGGATACAGAAGAACTGTTTATTGAACCTTCAGCCTGTGCATCCTTTACAGGGCCTGCTCACGTGTTATCAGCGGAAGGCTATTTGATTAAAAATAATCTAAAGGAAAAATTAAAAAATGCCACCCACATTATTTGGGCAACTGGTGGAACTATGGTGCCTGAAGAGGAAATGATGGCCTATTACAATATGGGAAAATAAAATAATGCTGACTACATCGGTAACGGTGCAGGTCAGCATTTTAATTGGTAGAGGATTCCATCATTAGTCGATTGACGTTTAAGTTCTCCAGCATTGTGGTTTCCTTGCCGAATTTCAGAAATTGGGTAAGGGCCTGATTGTATTCCTGTTCACTTAACGTCAACGGAATCAACGGGAGTCCTGAAGCCATCAGCTGGTATTCCATGGCGGCACGTGCCACAATTTCGCTATATGCATCAAAGGGATAGATGCGAATCAGTTGATTGTGTAGATAAACTGCTTTTTCCATAGGTCCCATGGTCTCATCTCTAAATAATGCAGCAAAGAGTTTTTGAAGCTCCTCCTCGATTTCTTGAGGGAGCACAGGGTTATGGCTTAGATGGAACAGCACTGGATTGGTTTTTCGATAGACTGGCGTTTCTCCACCGGAAAGAGCTGCGTAGAATTTCTTCAATGTTGAAGGGGATAAATCTTCTTGCATGCTAAGCAAGGTGTACATCAAAGGTAACACTTCTGCTAAATGGGTCACGGTCATGTGGTCCTCCAGGGTTGCATCCAAAATGTATTCGCCTCCAGCGATTTTGGTGGCATTTTCTTCAGACATTGGATTCCCGTCTAGGCGCATGTTCATGGTTACCCAAAGGATTTTCTGTTTTTCACGATCAACTTGTATATCCATAACTGAATTCTAACACAAAAGCCTACCTTTGTGCTATAATTTAACTAAATTATGGAGGACAGGATGAAAATATTTTTACTTAGTGATACTCACGGAGACTTAACCAAGGTTTTTCGGGTTTTTGAAAAGTTGAATCAGATAGACTTAATCTTACACTGTGGGGATTACCATAGAGATGGGGATACATTGGAAGACATGCTAGGGGTGAAAACCATTGCGGTGAAAGGAAATTGTGATGGAGCAGAATCTCCAGACCGGAAAATTGTGGAAACACCAGGCGGGAATATTTTGCTTACCCATGGACATTTAGATGGGGCAGGATACAATCCGCAGAAAATGCTTTATTTAGCGGAAGAACATCAATGCAAAGCAGTATGCTTTGGCCACACCCATGTGGCGTTGGCAGAAGAATTTGATGGGATACACCTCATCAACCCAGGCAGCTTGCCGAGGCCAAGGGATGGCAGCGGCGGGACGTATGGGATTATTCACAGCACAGAATCTGAGTTTTACGCCAACATCGTTAGATATGATATGGTTTGCGGAATCGATGAGGAATCAAAAAAACAGCCGAAGAAAAAAGGTCGGCTGAGAGATATGCTCAATTATAGTGATAGATTTTAGCAATAAAAAAGAGAATTGCCTGGAACCAATTCTCTTTTTTTGTATTATAAGGTGGTGACTGCGCCATTGTGCAGTTTCAGTGTAACTTGGCCGTCACTTGCACATAAAGCTCTCGCTTTTGTCAATACATCGTCTGCCTTGACATTTACTTCTTGGCACAGAAATTCGATGACGTGTCTAACGCCTTCGTTGGTTAATTCTTTTCCATTAACTGCATTTACGGTTCCATTTTTTAATTCCAACTCCAAATAAGTTGGACAATTTACTGAAATTGATTTCTGCATCGCTAGCATACCTCCGAATAATTATTTGAACAATAAGATAATTATACAGTATTATGCGTGATTGTCAATAAGAATTCAAAAAAATTTATAAATATACTTAAATACATATTGTAGCAAAACCAATGGCTTTGTGGTAGTATAACAGTAGAAACCTATTGTTTATGGATATTTAGAGGTGCTGAATTTGAGAGAACGTTTAGAAAATAAGTATGTAAAACTTGCCATTACGATTTTTGTGGCAGGCGCTGCACTAATCCTGTTCTATTTGGGGATGGATAAATTAGATGGAGTCTTAGAAGGGCTGTCTGTCATTTGGTCGATTTTATCTCCGTTTATTTATGGATTGGTTATGGCATACTTGCTTTGCCCTGTTTATAATTTTACCGTTAGGCGAATTTATCACGCTACAGAGAAAAAATGGAGGACCAAGCAAAATGCATTGCGCTTCGCAAGAGTTATGGCGACGGTGATTGCGTTGGTTACCTTAATTGGAGCTGTAGGGGGATTGTTTGCGTTAATCATACCTGAAATGCTGCGAAGCATAGTGGGCATCGTCCAATTGCTTCCGGAGAGAGTGACCGAGTTAATTGATTGGGTTGAAACCACATTTGCCGCGGAAAAATTCCCGCAACTAGCAGGCTGGGTGGAAGCCATGGTTTATGAACTTCGAGATAGCTTCCTTGATTGGACTCAAGCAGAGCTGTTACCAAGCATCGGCACATACATGACGCAGATTTCTTTAGGCGTATGGTTTACCCTAAAGATGATCCTAAACATTTTGATTGGAATCATCGTCTGTGTATATTTCTTAAACAGCAAGGAATTGTTTAAGGCACAAGCGCGAAAGATTATCTTAGCGACAACCAATAAAGAACAATCAGACTCGGTGTTTGAATTTGCCAACTTCACCAATAAAACCTTTGGAGGATTCATCAATGGAAAAATCATTGATTCGGTGATTATGGGTATACTTTGCTTCATTGTGTTGTCTATTTTCGGTTTACCTTATCCGGTGCTAATTGGTGTCATTGTAGGGGTAACCAACTTCATCCCGTTTTTTGGACCATTTATCGGAGCGATTCCATCAATCATTATTATCCTGTTGGTTAGCCCGATTCAAGCCGTGTATTTTGCCATCATCATTTTGGTGTTGCAGCAGTTTGACGGTAACATTCTTGGGCCAAAAATTTTAGGAGAAACAACAGGTCTTGCCAGCTTTTGGGTTATGTTTGCCATCATCGTTGGTGGCGGATTGTTTGGGTTTGCAGGAATGGTGCTGGGCGTGCCAGTATTCGCAGTAATTTACTATTACACACGCAAGTTTATTGAGAAAAGATTGGCAAGAAAACAGATGCCTACCGATACGAAAGAATACGAAGAATTTAATCAATATAATATCGACAGGAAGGATGTATTGTAATATGGAGAGATTAACTGATGTAGAAATGAAAACCTATACATCATTTAAAACAGGGGGAAAGGCTAAGGAAATGATCATTCCCAATAGCCGCGAGGAGCTGCTAGAAGCCTTAAGAGAAATAAACCAAACTGGCAGTTCATCAATCATCATTGGAAATGGATCCAACACGTTGGTCACCGATGCAGGGTACCAAGGCACAATCATTAAGTTAGGAGAAGCCTTTTGTGGGGTAGAAGTAAAAGGTGATAGGCTGACAGCAGGCAGCGGAACATTAATGTCCATTGTGGCCAAAGCGGCGATGACCGCGGAGCTGGCTGGATTTGAATTTGCCAGTGGAATCCCCGGAAGCATTGGTGGTGCTACGTTTATGAATGCAGGCGCTTATGATGGAGAAATGAAGGACATCATTGAATCAGTGACCATCGCTAAGAAAGACGGTAGCAAAATAGAAACGCTTACGGTCCATGAACTTGACTTATCCTACCGCCATAGCAAGCTAGAGGAAACTGGCGATGTGGTTATTGATGTAACGCTAAAGCTGGAAAAAGGAGATCGTCAAGAAATCGCAACCAAAATGGCCGAGTTTACCAAACGAAGAAATGAAAAACAACCAGTACAGTATCCCAGCTGTGGAAGCTTTTTCAAAAGGCCTACAGGATATTTTGCTGGGAAATTAATACAAGATGCAGGACTCAAAGGGTTGACTGTAGGCGGAGCACAAGTATCAGAGCTTCACAGCGGCTTCATCATCAACAGGGGAGGAGCGACGGCGGCTGATATTATTGCCTTGATGCATTTGGTGCAAAACACGGTTTACGATCAATCGGGAGTCATGCTCGAACCGGAGGTAAGGATTATTGGAGATTGATTACAACAACTATAAGATGCTTTTTGATTATCATACCCATACGACCTTTTCCCATGGGAAAGGAAGCATAGAGGACAATGTTAAGGCAGCCATAGCGGCAGGGCTTTCGGCGATTGCCATTAGCGATCATGGGCCAGGTCACTTGACCTATGGCATCAAAAGAGAACATGTACCTGTCATGCGAAAGGAAATCGACCGGCTGAAACCCCTTTATCCTGAGATAGAAATCTATCTTAGTGTGGAGGCCAACGTTCGCGCTGTCGAACCGTATTTGGATGTGACTAAAGCCGAATTTGACCAGTATGATTTTGTTCTTGCGGGATACCATTATGGCATCACCCACGGTTATTGCGTGGGGAATTGGTTAGATGCACACGGATTCTTGCCGAAAGGATACGGGGAAAAATTACGCATAAAAAACACAGACATGACGTTAAAGGCGTTATATGAACATGACATCAAAATTCTCACCCATCCTGGGGATAAGGGGAGGTTTTCGATAGATGAAATTGCAAAGGCTTGTGCGGAAACAGATACCTTAATGGAAATCAGCACGTGGCATAGTCATTTAACCGTAGAGGAAATCAAAATTGCTGCCAAGTATGATACGAAATTCATCATCAGCAGCGATGCGCACACTCCTGACAGAGTGGGCAGCTTTCACGGAGGCATTGACCGAGCAATTGCGGCAGGATTAGATATTGGTAGAATTGTAAATGTTGAGGAGATCTGATTGCCATGGAAAAAATCAAAGTGGTTATTGTTACAGGACTTTCTGGAGCGGGGAAAACCAATGCAGCGGATTGGTTCGAAGACCAAGGCTATTATTGTGTAGATAATATGCCCCCAGCCTTAATCAAGAACTTTATTGAACTGACCATTTTTTCTAAGAAGAAGATTGATAAGGTTGCGTTCGTGGTCGACATTCGCGGCAGTGAATTCTTTTCGGATTTTAATGAGGATTTAGATTCCTTGCAGAGCAATGAACGAATTGATTGTAAAGTCTTGTTTATTGAAGCGTCTGATGAAACACTAATTAAACGTTACAACGAAACTCGTAGAAATCATCCGCTGTCAGTAGGCTCTACGACTCGAGAGGTTATTGAGGAAGAACGAGAAAAATTACAAACCTTGAGAAATCGTGCAGATCACATTTTGGACACCACCAATATGAAGGTGGCACAGCTGAAAATCCAACTTGAAAAGCTACTTAAGGGCCTTGAGAAAGAAACGTCCTTTGCCATCAATATCACTTCCTTTGGGTACAAGCACGGTATCCCCATGGAAGCAGATTTGGTTTTCGATATGCGGTTCATTCCCAATCCGTATTATGTGCCGAGCCTGAAAAAGCTGACGGGCAACAATAAAAAGGTATCTCAATACGTATTGAAGCACGAAATTGCGAAGACGTTTATGGAACAGATATTTACGCTGATTGATACAGTAGCACCGTACTATATTCAAGAAGGAAAGTACCATATTAACATTGCCTTCGGTTGTACTGGAGGTCATCATCGCTCTGTGGCAACAGCCAATGAGATGGCTGAACGCTTTGAAAAAAAAGGCTATCGCGTCACGATAGAACACAGAGATTTATAATTTTTGTCCTATCATTCGTTAGAACTTCATGATATAATAATTGCATATGCTATTTGAGGAGCATGCGCAAAAATAAACAGTATTGTTAAAGGAGAACAAAAATGGAAAAATTAATTATCAGTGCTTGTATATGCGGAGCAGAGGTAACTAAAGAACAGAACCCAGCAGTTCCGTATACCGTAGAAGAAATCGTTAGAGAAGCAAAATCAGCATATGATGCTGGTGCGGCGTTAATTCATCTTCACGTAAGATGGGATGATGGTACTCCAACTCAGAGCACAGCAAGATTTCAGGAATGCGTAGATGCAATTAGAAAAGAATGCCCAGATGTAATCATTCAGCCTTCAACAGGTGGTGCAGTTGGTATGACTGACCTTGAAAGATTAGAATCTACAGATATCGTTCCTACACCAGAAATGGCAACATTAGACTGTGGAACATGTAACTTCGGTGGAGATGAAGTATTCACCAATACAGATACAACCATTGCAAACTTTGCAACAATCATGAAAGAAAAAGGAATCAAGCCAGAACTTGAAGTATTCGATAAAGGCATGATCGACACTGCACTAAAGGTTGCAGACAGAAAAGGCCTATTGGTTCACCCACTACACTTTGACTTCGTTCTAGGTGTACAGATGAGCGCAACCATTAGAGACCTAGTATTCATGGTAGGTTCAATTCCAGCAGGATCAACTTGGACTGCAACTGGATTAGGAAAGAACGCTTGGCACATTGCTGCAGCAACAATTTCCATGGGCGGCCACGTTAGAGTTGGATTCGAAGACAACCTATACTTAGAAAAAGGCGTGCTAGCAAAGAGCAACGGAGAAATGGTAGCTAAGGCAGTTTCCATTGCGAAGATTCTAGGAAGAGAAATTGCAACACCAGATGAAGCAAGAGAAATCCTAAGCCTTCCACCACTAAAGAAATAATACGATGAATCAAGATGCTGTCCCATGGGCAGCATCTTTTCTGTCCGTAGACTTTGTACATAAGTTATGGTAAAATACAGACATGTCATTTGCAACCGAAACAAAAACTGAATTATCCAGAATCGAACCTGAAAAGAAGTGTTGCCAGCTGGCGGAAATTGCCGGCTTTCTTCGCGTGTCTGGAAGCATTCGCTTAGTGGGCGGCGGCAAATTCAAAGTGGTGATTTCCATGGACAGTCCAGCAGTAGCAAGGCACTACAAGAAAATGATTAAAGAGTATTTTCAGGTGGAAACCGAATTGGAAATTGTCAAAGCCACAGGATTGAAAAAGGGACATATGTATCTGCTGACCATTGGCCCGGAAATGCGCAGTGAACAAATCCTACGTGAAACAGGGATTCTCCTCGTTCGAGAAGGAAACAATTATATTTCTGATGGTATATATGACGATTTAATTCGCACCAAGTGCTGCCGAAAGGCATATTTGCGTGGAGTATTCATGGGGTCAGGGACCGTCAGCGATCCGAGCAAAAGCTATCACTTGGAATTCGTCTGCGGAAGTCAAAATCTGGCCATGGACTTGAAGAGGATGATCAATACCTTTGTTGACCTTTCTGCAAAGGTGGTGCAGCGAAAGAAGCATTACGTGGTCTATATGAAGAACTCCAACTACATCAGTGACACGTTGGCGATTATGGGTGCATCAATTCAAATGCTGGAATTCGAGAACATTAAGATAAAAAAAGAATTGGTTAATGAGACGGTGAGAATTACCAACTGTGATAATGCCAATACCGATAGAACCTTAGATGCGTCGCAAAAGCAAATTATGCATATTAAGAAAATTGAAGACCATTTGGGGTTGATTGCGCTTCCGGATAAGCTGAGAGAAGTAGCGGAGCTTAGACTGGAAAACCCAGAAGCAAGTCTGACCCAGCTGGCAGAAATGATGGATCCACCGATGAAAAAGTCGGGGATCAACAATAGATTTAAGAAAATAGAAGAAATCGCAAATCGATATAAATAAAGATTCAATGAACAAGACCTAGCCTGGTCTTGTTTTTTGGCTCTATGTCAAATGTTGGGGTGGAGCAAACTTTAATAAAATATTGAACGTTTTCCCAGAGGCAATTTTGCCTCTGGTTTTTAAATACAATAAC
>JBNDKG010000014.1:0-36485 GCA_050435405.1 Clostridiales Family XIII bacterium PM5-7 | reverse complement strand
CGCCATTGCAAAAACGCAGCAGTTGAAACAAGCAGCATAATATGCTGTGAAAATTATACCTGATTTTGAATTTACACACAAATTAGGACTTGACCTTTTTATAGACAGATGATGGCATTCTCGCTTTCAAGAAGATTGACAATGACATCAAAGCCCTTTATATTCCTGATTGATGGCATTTTACAACATGAGCAACTCCATTTAGCGTTTAGGCGTCATCCACAATTAACCCCAAAGATAATTGCGTTCATCTTTCTAATATGGTAAAGTGTGTTTATCAAAAGGAAATGGAGATAAACAATGAAAGAGAGAATTTTGGTCGTTGATGACGAAAAAGAAATCGCGGACTTGTTGCAAGTCTATTTGCAAAATGATGGATATGAAGTCATCACGTTTTATTGTGGGAAAGATGCTCTTGATTATATGAAAGCGTCACCGCCTGACATGGCGATTTTGGATGTAATGCTTCCCGATGTTGACGGGTTTACCATGCTGCAAACCTTGCGAAAGGATCACTTTTTCCCAGTCATCATGCTTACCGCCAAGGTGACCGACATGGATAAAATTACAGGGCTAACCCTAGGTGCTGACGATTATATCACCAAGCCCTTTAATCCTTTAGAGGTAGTGGCAAGGGTGAAAACTCAATTGCGCAGGTACATCAGCTATAACCGAAATAACGATGGGGTCTTGCCTGAGCAATCTTATGATATTCGCGGGCTAGTCATCAACAAAGACACCCATTCCTGTCGCTTATATGATCAGGAAATCAACTTGACGCCTCTGGAGTTTTCTATTCTCTGGTACTTGTGCGAAAGAATGGGGAAGGTGGTTTCTTCCGAGGAACTATTCGAGGTTGTATGGGGAGAGCGTTACCTGGAAAACTGCAACAATACCATTATGGCTCATATTGGCAGACTTCGCGAAAAGCTACAAGAACCAGCGAAACGGCCAAAGTTCATTAAAACTGTTTGGGGAGTGGGGTACAAAATTGAAGAATAATAAACTATCGAGGCGCCTTTTTTGGCAAATGATTATCGCCTTAGTCACATACGCATTTTCCTTCTTTTTCCTCTATTTCGCCGGACGATATATTATGGGGTTTTTTGTCTGGGATGGAACGGAATTCTTCTATTTTCTAGGAAACTTGATCGTGAACAACACCTTTTTCTTCCTGTTCCTTTACTTGGCTGTAGGATTTTTGATTATATTGCTTTACTATTGGCGAAAGATATTCGGCTATTTCAATCAAGTTGTGGAAGCTACAGAATCGCTCTATAAGGAGGAGGCACAGCTGATTCGCCTTTCTCCCGAGCTCAGTGATGTGGAAAGTCAGCTTAACCACATCAAAATCACCAACCTGAACAATCTTCGCTTAAGTCGAGAAGCCGAGCAGCGAAAGAATGATTTGGTCGCTTATTTAGCCCATGACCTGAAAACTCCAATTACATCGGTAATTGGCTATTTGACTTTGCTCCGTGACGAAGGACAAATTTCCGAAGAGTTGAGGCAACGGTACTTGTCTATTTCCTTAGATAAGGCAGAGCGATTAGACGATTTGATCAACGAATTTTTTGAAATCACTAGATTTAATATTTCTAGCATTTCTCTTGAGAAAAAATCCGTCAACTTAAGCCGCATGCTGAATCAATTGGTTTTCGAGTTTGCGCCTATGTTTAAAGAGAAATCCCTTTCCTGTGATTTAGTCGCTCCAGATTCCATCATGGTTAGATGCGATCCAGATAAGCTTCAGCGGGTTTTCGATAACCTTCTTCGCAATGCAGTCAGTTATAGCGCTGAAGAAAGCACCATCTGCATCAGTGCAAGCGCCAATGAAGACCAAATTTTTCTTCAGTTTGAAAACTCTGGAGAAACCATTTCGCCAGAAAAGCTGGAACGATTATTTGAACAATTTTACCGTTTAGATACGGCGCGTTCATCAGAAAATGGTGGCGCCGGCCTCGGTCTAGCCATTGCCAAAGAAATCATTGAGCTTCATGGTGGTACCATTACCGCCTTTAGCGAACATGACCGAGTTTGTTTCGATGTGACTTTGCCCGTAGGAAATTCGTAAGACTTTTTTTGGAAAAACCGTAAACACCATACACGCCCTTTTGATATGATCAATATGCAAAGGGGCGTTTTTACGTTAAAAAAATGTATGGGAGATAATCAATGGGAAGAAAGAGAATCACAGAACGATTTCCCTGGCTATTGCCACTTAGGCAAGCCCAGCGAAAATTTTGTTTTTATTGGGAAATGGCAAAAGATCCACACCACTATGGAGTCACACAAGCTTCGCAGCTTCTAGCTTACGAGCTGTTTCATACTCGATCTCTTTTGGTCAATTTGGATAGCGGTTATCCAATAGAATACCAGTATAACAAAGTCCACAATTTGAAGCTGGCCGCCAAAAAAATTCATGGCCTAATCATTAATCCAGGGGAAACGTTTTCCTTTTGCTTGGCCATTAAGGATGCCGATAAGCACCAATTGTATCGAGATGGCTTAAGCCTAGTCAATGGAGAAATCAAAGGGGAATATGGAGGTGGATTATGTCAGTTTAGCAACGTGCTTTACTGGGCATTTCTCCATACTGAATTGACCATTGTCGAACGACACGGTCATGGCGTGGAGGCTATCCCGCCAACAGATCCTAACGCCTTAGTCGGTGTTGATGCTACAGTGGCTGAGGGTTGGCTGGACTTGAAAGTAAAGAACGAAACGAAGCGAATTTATCAATTGGCCGTCAGCTTTGATGAAAAATCTATGCTCGTGACCATTCGTTCTAACGAGAAGGAGGATTTTGTCTACGAAGTGTACAATGGGGAAGTTGTATACCGCAAAGAAAAGGGGGATATCGTGGAGCATTCCACGGTGATGCGTAGACAATTAACCTTGGATGGAACGACCAACAAGGAAACCAAACTTTACGAAAACACCTGCTTGATTGAATATCCGCTTCCTGCCGATACCAACATCATTTAGAAAGAAAAAGGGGTTACAAAATGAAAAAAACGATTGCAATTATTTTTGGAGGATGCTCCAACGAATACGAAGTGTCTCTACAGTCCGCTTATGCAGTGTTGTCAGAAATCAACACATCGACCTATAATCCTGTGCCTATTGGCATCACCAAAGAGGGGGAATGGTTCCGTTATAGTGGAGACATCGAAAACATTCCAACTGACCAGTGGCACTTTGATCGAGCCCATTGCACCTCATCGTTTATTTCTCCTGACCGATGTGTTCATGGCATCATCGATATCAAAAACGGGAAAATTGATAGCACTTATTTGGACGGAATTTTCCCTGTACTCCATGGCAAAAATGGAGAGGATGGCACTGTGCAGGGGTTGGCCGAATTGGCTGGAATACCAGTTGTCGGATGTGGCGTCTTGGCTTCTGCCCTCTGCATGGATAAATATCGTGCCCATCTAATTGCTAAAGCTGCAGGGATAAGGGTGCCTGAAGCCGTTTATCTTGCATCCTATACAACTACAGAAGAGAGACGAGTCCTAACGGCCTCCCTTCATTATCCCCTATATGTCAAGCCGGTGAAATCCGGTTCTTCCTTAGGCATCACGCGAATCACTTCTGCCGAAGAGCTGGATGCAGCGGTGGAAAATGCCTTTAACTATGATGATGCGGTCATTGTAGAAGAAAGCGTTGACGGATTCGAGGTCGGTTGCTCAGTTTTGGGGAACGATGTGCTTACCGTTGGCCGCGTTGACGAAATTGAATTAACAGAAGAGTGGTTTGATTACCATGAAAAATACACCCAATTAAAATCGACCATCCATATGCCTGCACGGATCGACTCTGCCATAGAAGCAAAGATCAAAGATTGTGCCAAGACGTTGTACAGGGCGCTAGGCTGTTCAGGCTTCGCAAGAGTGGATATGTTTTTGACCCCTGACCGGGAAATCGTGTTCAACGAAATCAATACCATCCCCGGTTTTACCGCACACAGTCGTTATCCAAAAATGCTCTCTGGCATTGGTTTATCCTTTGGGGGAATCATCGATGTTCTATTGGAGCGTTCCCTCGCTTCCTAACGATAAAACCCTCCGAATCAGCAGATTTGGAGGGTTTGGTTTCTCATTGATTTAATTTTCTTCTATGGGCTTAAATCCGTTTTCGCCAGCCTTCATCACGAAGTCCTTTAGCTTCTTCACGTGTTCATCAGCCACAACTCTAGCCGTCTGGGCATCTCCACTGGTGATGGCATCAATGATTTCCTTATGCTCAACAGGCATGTTTACATATCTGGAAAAATCATCGTAGTATAGATATCTGAATCGCAGCGCTAATTCTTGTATGGTTTCACTTAGCTGAATAAGCGTGTTGTTTCCCGTGCAGCCCACAATGTGTTTATGGAACTTCTCATCAAACTGAATGATTTTCTCTGTATCACTGTTTTGGATTGCTTCGCTGTATCCTTTCGTGATTCGGCGTAGCTCCTCCACTTGTTCTTCTGTAATTCTTTCTGCTGCCAACGATGCGGCCAAGCCCTCTAAATCTTCTCGAACCTCCAAAATATCCACCATATCTTTCATCGAAATATCTGATGCATACGCACCTCTTCTCGGTTCGATGCTGACCATTCCTTCTTTTTCTAGTTTACGGATAGCCTCTCTGATTGGTGTTCTGCTGACGCCCATTTCCTCTGCAAGCTCAACCTCCATCATTCTGGTTCCCGGTGTGATTTTTCCCGTAAGAATCTGGAACTTCAAGTGTTCATAAACAATCTCTCTTAATGGTCTGTGGTTTTGTAAATCAAAATTCAACATATCTTTCTCCTACTTATTTGGTGGTTTTCGTCCAATAGGCTTCATAGCCTTTCGCTCTTAGTCCATCGCATGCGTCCTTGGCGTGTTTAATTTGATCAAATATGCCAAACACCGTCGGTCCGCTTCCACTCATCAATACTTTTTCTACGTACTTGCATTCCTGTAGATGAGTTTTTACGGTTTTCACCTGAGGGTACGCTTCTAACGTATATGCTTCCAACACATTCACAAAATGTGTAAAGGCCAGTTCTTGGTTTTTTTCTGTCAATGCCTCAACCAGCACCTGATTGTCTGGTCGTTTTTCTATCTGGCAACGGTCTATTCCCTGATACACCTCTTTCGTGGAAACGCTAATCGGTGGCTTTACAATGACCACTGCCTTATGAATTCCCTTTACCGGTTCTAGGCTAGTTCCTGTACCTGTTGCTCTTGCACAAGGCACCGCCAAAGGGTCCTTGCGTATTTTTCGCGGAAGAATAAAATTATAGCTAGCCTGCCCCATGATGCAAAAAGGAACATCTGATCCAAGGGTAGCACCTAAGGCACAAAGCTCACCGAGGCTTAAGTCCAGCTTCCAAAGGACGTTAAGCCCATGAAGAACGGCTGCACCATTTCCACTACCTCCTGCCAGCCCCGCGGCTACAGGGATTCGCTTAAACACACTGATGTCTATCTTTCCACCAGGTACGTCATGACCAAACGTTTCTACCATGAGCAACGCTGCCTTGTACGCAAGATTACGCTGGTCTGTTGGTAGATAATATCGGTTAGTCGAAACCTGAATTTCCTTAGCCTTGTCATTGCTCTTTTTGCTCTGCGTAAACTTAATCGTTACATCATCGTGAAAAGACAACTGCTGCATAATCATATCCACCTGATGCATTCCATCTGCAAGGGTATCCTTTACATCTATGGATAGATTAATCTTGGCGAAAGAGGATAATTTAATCTCATTCATGAATTTTCTCGCTTTTTAAGACAAAATGAGCGGCAAGCCGCTCATTTGAATCATTACTTTTTCTTTTTCTTCTTTGCGGCTTCTCTTCTCTTGGCAAGTCTCTCGGCTTCGGCTTTTTTTGCTTCTGCTAAGGCCTTTCTTCCTGTGCTGAAAGTACTTCCGCCTTCAGCAACTGGTTTCGGTCCTTTGACTTTATACTTGCCGTCAAATTCTTCTTCGTCATCGTCGTCGTCATCGACATATTTCGCTGCTTTTTTCGCTTCCTTAGCCGCTTTCTTTGCCATTTCTTTTTCATGGATTGCCGTAACTTCTTCTACAGACTTTCCTGTTTTCTTTGCTTCTTTATATGGGTTAAACGGCTCTTCCTTCTTTGCTTGGTCCTGGTCGCCTTCACGTTGTTTTTTCATCTGACGTGACATGAAGAAGAACATTCCGCCCATCATTACTGCCATCATCACCATGTACACGCTGGTGCTTTGACCTTGGTTCATGGTTTTAAAGGTAACGGTTTCTGCGGCACCTAATGCGGTTCCGTTATCATCAACAAACTCTTCAGAAATGGTCAGAGTATAATCCGTATTGTCTTTAATGTCTAGTTTTTTCTGCGTATCAGCTAAAACCATGACTTCCTTATCGTCCTTCGGATTATAGTAAACCTTCGTAGGGACTTCTTTTCCCTTATCGTCAGTAATTTTAAACATTCCTTTATTGGCTTTTTGTGTTGCTTTTTCGCCAACAGGATTGTTGAACCAAACCTTAACAACCATGTTGTCTTTAGTGGTATTATCCATTCCGTCTGTTGGGTATGTTTTATCTACCTTCAACGCCGTTGCACCAAAGCAAGCGGTTGCTGTCATCGTAACTACTAATGCGACAAGGCAAATCATTGCGCCTATTCTTTTCATGTACTATTCCTCCGATTTGTTTTCTTGGTATTTCTAAGATGGTCGAAAAATTCTTTTACCATTTGGCTGCATTCTTCTTCCATGATTCCAGTTTCTATGTTGACCCTGTGGTTTAGCTGGTTAGATTGCACCAGATTAAACACTGAACCACAAGCCCCTGCTTTCTGATCCATGGCACCGATGTATAAGTTGGCCATTCTCGACCAAACCAAAGCCCCTGCACACATGCTACAAGGCTCTATGGTCACATACATGCTACATCCCGTCAAGCGCCATCCTCCTAAGGTTTTCGCCGCTTGGCGAATTGCAATCATTTCGGCATGAGCAGTGGGATCCTTGGTGGATTCCGTTAAATTGTGTCCTCTGCCGATGATCACTCCATCTTTTTCGATTATTGCGCCAATTGGGATTTCACCAAGGTCTCTCCCCTTAGCGGCCTCCAATAGGGCTTCTTTCATCAACGTACTCATATACCTTTTAATACTACCACAATTCCATACAGTATTCAATAGTTTTTGTACTAGTTCTAGTGCATTTTGCCTACTGCGTCATAAAGGGCTGAGAACATTCGGTTCCAGCCCTTTGGGTTACTTATCCATTATATTCAGCGACAGTTGGCGCTTATTTATCAAGATATTCGTGCAAGGCTTCAATGACCGTATCAAAATCAATTGGTTTTGAAATGTGCGCATTCATCCCTGCTTCTAAGCAGTTTTCGATATCTTCCTTATATGCATTGGCTGTCATCGCCACGATAGGAATCGTTTTAGCATCTGGTCTATCTAACCCACGAATCGCTCTTGTGGCTTCATATCCGTTCATGTTGGGCATTTGAATATCCATAAAGATCAAATCGTAAAAGCCCTCTTCTGCTGCGGTGAACTTCTCCACTACTTTAGCGCCGTCATGGGCGGTATCAATACTAATTCCAGTCTCTTTTAATAGCGAGGTGAGAATCACCAAATTGATTTCAATATCTTCTGCAATCATCACGCGATAATCCGTAAAATTCGCCACTCCATCAGTTGCAATTTTTTTACTGATTCTCTCTCCAACCTTTTCAAACTTCAGGGTGAAATAGAATTTGGAGCCCTGATTCTTTTTGCTCTCTACGACAATTTCGCCACCCATCATGTGGGCTAGGTTTTGGCTGATGGCAAGTCCTAGGCCAGTTCCTCCATATTTGGAGTACACGCTTTGATCGACCTGTTCAAAAGCGCTAAACAGCAGCGGTATTCTCTCTTCAGCAATACCGATTCCGTTATCTGTCACAGCAAAATACAATTCAACCTGCTGTTCATCATCATTGCACGACTTGATTTCTAACTGAACCTTACCATCAGTGTCCTTCGTGAATTTCACTGCGTTGGTCAACAAATTCAGTAGGATTTGCTTTAGTCTCAGTCTATCGCCTTTCACTAGTCCGTCAGGTAATTCCAAGCCGTCATGTAAAAACGCTACCTGTTTTTCATTACACTTTACGCCGATAATCTGGTTGATTTCATCAATTGTTTCACTTAAATCGAATGGGGCATCATCGATGACGAATTTGCCTGACTCGATTTTCGACATATCAAGTACATCGTTGACCAAATCCAACAAATGCACTGATGCCTTGGAAATCTCAGTCAACGTATACTCTGTTTCTGTTTCTGTTTTCGCCCTGCTGGCCAATTGGGTCATTCCAATAATGGCATTGAGCGGTGTGCGAATTTCATGGCTCATTCGCGCAAGAAATTCACTCTTGGCTTTAGAGGCAATGTTGGCAGCTTCTGTTTGCCTAACCAGCTCCGCCGTTCTTTCTTTAACCGTCAGCTCCAGTTGGTCATTGTTCGCTGAAAGCTGAACGCTCTTTAGGAAATTGGACACATACATCTGGTAAATCAATATGGATGTACAGGCAATCAACAGGGTAATGATGATTAGATTGGTCCAAGTATCTGTCAGCAAAATCGAATCCAAGGTATCCGTTTGATTTCTTGTGGCAAACAATGCCACCCAAAGGTATGCAAACGAACCGCCTATGGTGAGCATGCTCTGTATCGGGTGAATGATTGGGAACAATCCAACAATCAATATGGCGATAATGTAGCTGTTCACTCCACCTGTTGCAATGATGTTCAGCGTACAGAACACCAATTGAATGGCCAAATATAAATATAGCAGGCTATGTGGCACAACGCTTCTTAACCATCTCGCCTTTAATTTTTTACGCTTTATCAACCCTAACAGGACAAAGTAAATTATCCCTAAAGCCAAGGTTCCCATTGACAGAATGATATAAATCATAATGTCGCTGGATTTAGAATCCGCTGGCTTTAAAATGTTGATGACATTTAATAAAATTTGAATGGCGATAATATAGATGGAAAAAATATACATACGAGAAATATTGGTTTCCAATAACGCTTCTTCAAATTTCGCTTTATATTCTGGTGGTACTGACGTTCTGAACATATTGTTCAGCTTCATCCATTTTTTCATATTTACCTCAATATCATTCTGCACAAAAATATACAACTTTTATTATACCCCCAATATCGCAGAATTTCAATACATTTCTGCAATTCTCCCTGCATCGGCCAAGCGCCCAAAAAACAAGCATTTATGCTGTATATAGCCCTTCTCGTACGTTCAATAAGTATACCCAAGAGTTTCTCGATTATCTCATCGCCAAAAATATCGATTTAGACGAATGACGCATCTTGCATTTTATGGAAATGTTTAGTAAGATAAAAAGGTAAGAAACAACCTATATGAACAACTGATTGGAGATTAATCAATGAACTTAGGACCTGGAATTATTATGGACATTATTGTGGTAATCATCATCGTGTTGTCGACGATTTGGGGTGCACAAGACGGATTCGTGTTTACCCTCACAAGCTTCATTGAGTGGTTTGTCAGCATTATTGCTGGATTCTTTTGCTGCTCATGGGTGAAAAACTTTCTCATCGATTACACCACCTTAGATGACACCATCAACAAGCACCTTGTAACACGCATCGACGAAACGCTCGTTGGCGATTCTGCCTATCTTTCGATACCCGACTTATTCGGGAAATCTGTCGGACAACAAACCGATTCATTTTTATATGGTGCATCTGCGTCAGTAACCTCAATATTACTGACCATTATCGCCTTTCTCATCGTTGTCTTTGGCATCAGAATCCTTGCTGCCATTATTGAACGAGTGTTTTCCAAGAAATATCAGGACGGTACCGTCGGATATGTTGATGGATTTATCGGTGGTGCATTCGGATTAATCCGTGGCTGCCTAGTGGTATTCCTTCTTTTGGCCATGATGGTTCCCATCCTTGGATTGCTTCTTCCGGAAGCCACTGAAACAGTAATGACTGCGATGAAAACATCTATTGCTGCTGACTACTTATATCACGATAACTTTTTATTGATTCTGGTTAGGGATTTTATTCATTAATATCGGAGGTATCCCATGGAACATTTATCCATTAAGGTTAGGCCTTCCACCTTGGAAGATTGCAAACAGTTTTATCAGTGGGAAGCTACGCCCCAAGTAACCACCTTCTTTAGTATTGCCGACGATCAACGCTATGAAGACGTAGTTAGAGAGTTTGTGCTTGCTGATGATGATCCTGAAAAGGAGCAGTACACCATCACCGACGAAGACGGTCAGCTGCTCGGCAGAATTTATCTGAACGCCATTAACCGAAAGCTAGACTCCCTAGAAATTTTCCGCATCTATATTGGTGACACTGCTAATCGTGGAAAAGGCTATGGGCGTCAAGCTTTGCTTTGGATATTAGACCGCGCTTTTCGTCAAGATTCTTTCCATAGAGTCTATTTGGATTACTATACGGGGAATCCTGCCCAATTTCTTTACGAATCCGTTGGATTCCAGCATGAAGGCTGCGCTAGAGGTGCGTGTAAAAAAATGGGCGTATACCACGATGTAAATATTATGGCCATGTTAAGAGAAGATTTTGAGCAACTGTATTGACAGATGCCATAAACCATGGTAATATATTGAAGATTTGAGCAAAATTACGAAAAGGAGATGACCATACATGACAACTTTATTGAAAAACGGAACGATTTTTACCTCTCACGGTTTGATGCAAAGAGACGTTTTTGTTTCCAACGGTAAAGTTTTTGTTGATTCCCTTGACGCTTTAACCATACAGCCCGCAGACAGCATCGTTGACTGCACCAACCAAGTCATTATTCCAGGTTTTGTAGATGTACATGTGCATTTACGCGAACCTGGTTTTTTTTATAAGGAGTCCATTGCCAGCGGAACAGCGGCAGCAGCAAAAGGCGGATACACCTGCGTTTGCCCAATGCCGAACTTGAATCCAGCACCATCTACCTTGGATGCCCTTAGGGTGCAGCTTGACCTCATCGAAAGAGATGCCAAAATCAAGGTAATCCCTTACGGCACCATCACCGCTAAGCAGGACGGTAGAAGTCAACTGGCGGACATGGATGCAATGGCCCCTTACGTTTGCGGCTTTTCCGATGATGGCAAAGGCATACAGACCGGCGACTTAATGGAAGAAGCCATGGAAAAAGCAAAAGCCTTAGGCAAATTGATTGTTGCCCATTGTGAAGATGAGACATTACTTTACGATGGATATATTCACCAAGGAAATTATGCCCAAGCCCATAATCACAGAGGAATTTGCTCTGAAAGCGAATGGGCGCAAGTTGCCCGTGATGTAGAATTGGCGGCTAAAACCGGCTGCGGCTATCACGTTTGCCACATTTCCACCAAAGAAACCGTGAACATCATCAGAGAGGCTAAAGCCAGTGGCGTCAATGTCACGTGCGAAACTGGCCCACATTACTTGGTTTTATCAGATCAAGATTTGCAAGAAGATGGACGATTCAAAATGAATCCTCCACTGCGAGATATTTCAGATAGGGACGCGTTAGTCAAGGGCATTCAAGATGGCACCATCGACATGATTGCCACAGACCACGCTCCTCACAGCCAAGAGGAAAAAGCAAAGGGCTTGGAAAACAGTGCCTTTGGTATTGTCGGCTTAGAAACTGCTTTCCCCGTTCTCTACACCAGCTTGGTCAAAACGGGAGTCATTACCCTTGAACGGTTAATTCATTTGATGGCCATTGCGCCGAGAGAACGTTTCGGATTGCCAGGTGGAAAAATTGCTGACGGCGAGCCTGCCGACATCACCATCATTGACCTAGAAGAATCATATACCATTGATAAAGATGACTTTGTCAGCAAAGGAAAGGCAACGCCTTTTGATGGATGGCAAGTCCAGGGACGTATCGTCAAGACCTTTGTCGATGGAACTATCGTGTGGGAGAAATAACATGAACAGACAAATGCTAAAGGTGAAAACCGTAAAAGAACTAAAACCAAATATTTACGCCATGATTTTAGAAGGCGATTGCGCAGAGATTTCTGCGCCGGGACAGTTTGTCAACATTAAGTTAGACGGATTCTACCTAAGAAGGCCCATTTCTATCTGCGCGTATGATGAGAACCATATCACCATTGTCTACAAAGTCGTTGGTGAAGGAACGAAAGCGCTATCTCGTATGCATCCTGGAGATGCTTTGGATGTTTTGCTACCCCTGGGAAATGGCTTTGATGTCACCCGCAGTAAAGACGCACCAATTCTAGTTGGTGGAGGTATTGGCACACCGCCATTGTACGGTCTTGCCAAAGCACTGCTGGCTAACGGGAAAAAGCCTCAGGTGATTTTAGGCTACAACAGTGAGGAAGAGCTTATCCTTCTCGATGCATTCCGTACCATTGGCATTGAGCCCATCATCACCACCGTTGACGGCTCTGTAGGCATACGTGGATTTGTCACCGATGCCATGAAGGATTTAAATTTTGATTATGTTTACACTTGCGGTCCGGAAGCCATGCTAAAGGCCGTTTACGACTACGCCCCTGATGGCCAATTTAGTTTCGAAGCCCGAATGGCTTGCGGCTTTGGTGCATGTATGGGTTGTACCTGCGAAACCAAATACGGGTACAAGCGCATCTGCAAGGATGGCCCAGTATTAGAAAAGGAGGAGATCAAATGGTAAAGACCAACGTGACCTTAAGCGGAATTGTTCTAGACAATCCGGTGATCCCTGCTAGCGGAACCTTTGGCTACGGCAAAGAATTTGCTTCGCTATATGATTTGAATATTTTAGGGTCTATCTCCTTTAAGGGTACCACCAAAGACCCTCGGTTAGGGAATCCCCTTCCAAGAATCGCAGAATGCACTGCCGGACTAATCAACTCCGTCGGACTGCAAAATCCTGGGCTGGACGCTGTCTGCGCCGAGGAGCTGGTGGAGCTAGCTAAGATTTATTCTAAGCCAGTCATTGCCAACATCAGTGGGTTTTCCATAGAAGAATACGTTGCCTGCGCCCGCGCCATGGACAGTCAAGAGCAAGTGGGCATCATAGAGGTCAACGTCAGCTGTCCTAACGTACATAACGGCGGAATGGCTTATGGTGTATATCCAGAAAGCGCGGCGGAAGTCACTCGCGCAGTAAAAGCGGTCACCACCAAGCCGGTTTACATTAAGCTAAGTCCCAATGTCACCGATATCGTGGAAATTGCCAAAGCCTGTGAAGACGCAGGTGCCGATGGTCTCAGCTTAATCAACACTCTGCTGGGCATGAGAATCGATACCAAAACCAGAAAACCCGTCATTGCCAATACCATGGGCGGCTTCTCTGGGCCAGCAATTTTCCCCGTAGCAGTACGAATGGTTTACCAAGTGGCTCGCGCAGTAACGATTCCAGTTATTGGAATGGGCGGTATTAGTTCCGCAAAGGATGTCATCGAAATGATGATGGCCGGTGCAACAGCAGTACAGGTTGGCGCAGCAAATCTGGTTAACCCCTATGCGTGTAAAGAAATCATCGAAGACCTTCCGTCAGTGATGGAAGCACTAAATATTAACACATTAGAAGAAATTATTGGAGAGGTAATGCGTAATGAGTAAAGATGTAATCATCGCCTGCGACTTCCCATCAAAGGAAGACACACTGAACTTTTTAGATCAGTTTACAGGCAAGAAACCGTATGTGAAAATTGGCATGGAGCTGTTCTATAGTGAAGGCCCTTCCATAGTAAGAGAAATCAAAGCGAGAGGTCACCAGATTTTCCTTGACCTAAAGCTACATGACATTCCCAACACAGTGGAAAAAGCCATGGCAGCATTATCAACCTTAGATGTGGATATGTGCAATCTTCATGCTGCTGGAACCAAAGAAATGATGGAAGCCGCATTACGCGGACTAACCCGTCCAGACGGAAGTCGTCCACTTTTGATCGCGGTAACCCAGCTAACCTCCACTAGCGAGACGCGCATGCAGGAAGAGCTGTTAATCGATGCGCCACTTGAACAGGTGGTCATCCGCTATGCACAAAACGCCAAAGAAGCTGGCCTTGACGGCGTGGTTTGTTCTCCTCTAGAAGCAGGAAAAATCCATGACGCTTGCGGCGAAAAATTTCTAACTGTTACCCCAGGCGTGCGTTTTGCCGATGCGGCCAAAGACGATCAGGTGCGCATCACTACGCCAGAAGGTGCGAAAACTCTTGGCTCTGACTACATTGTTGTCGGCAGACCGATTACCAAAGCTGCAGACCCTGTAGCAGCATATGAAGCATGTTTAGCACAGTTTATCTAAATAGAAATGGAGAGGTCAACATGAAAAACGAAATTGCAAAAGCACTACTATCTATTGAAGCGGTGTTCTTAAAACCGGAAGATCCTTTTACTTGGGCCAGTGGAATCAAAAGCCCAATTTACTGTGACAATCGACTAACCCTGACTGCACCTGCCATCAGAACCCAAATCGAAGATGCCCTTGTGCAGACCATCAACACCCACTTCCCTGATTGTGAAGTGGTTATGGGAACCAGTACTGCTGGAATTGCCCACGCCGCCATCGTCGGTCATTTGATGAATCTCCCAATGGGCTATGTGCGAGGCTCCGCCAAGGACCACGGCAGAACCAACCAAATCGAAGGCCGATTGACTCCAGGACAAAAAGTGGTAGTCATTGAAGATTTAATTTCCACAGGTGGTTCAGCAGTGGAGACCGTAGAAGTTCTCCGCAGCGCTGGTGCTGAAGTACTGGGAATTGCCAGCATATTCACTTATGGCATGCAGAAAGGCCTCGACAAAATGGCCGACCATAAGGTGAAAAACGTTAGCCTTTGTGATCTAGATGTTCTTGTGGAGGTTGCCGCCGACACAGGCTACATCAAAGAGATTGATAAAGATAGAATCATACGTTTTAGAAATAACCCTTCAGATGAAGGTTGGATGAAAGGAGAAAACTAAATGAGCGAAATCCGAAACCTAATTAACATTACCGACTTTTCCGTCGACGAAATCAACCACTTAATTGAGGTGGCCAACGACATCGTGGAAAACCATTCCGCTTACGAAGACATCTGTGCCCATAAAAAGCTCGGGACTCTGTTCTTTGAACCAAGTACGAGAACCAGACTGAGTTTTGAGGCTGCTATGCTAGAACTAGGCGGCAGCGTCTTAGGATTTTCTGAGGCCAGCTCCAGCTCCGCTGCAAAAGGCGAAAGCGTTAGCGACACCATTAGAACTGTAGGCTGTTATGTGGACATTATTGCCATGAGACACCCAAAGGAAGGCGCACCAATTGTTGGTAGCCAAAGAACCACAGTTCCAATCATCAATGCAGGCGATGGCGGTCATTTTCATCCAACGCAAACACTGACAGACCTTTTAACCATTAGCCGTAAAAAAGGAAGACTGGACAACATGACCGTAGGTCTTTGTGGAGACCTAAAATTCGGACGTACCGTTCACTCTTTGATTGAGGCAATGCTCAGATATGAAAACGTCAGCTTTGTGTTGATCTCTCCTAAGGAGTTACAGGTACCAGATTACGTCAAGGAAAAGATGGATCAGGCTGGTGCCCAGTGGAAAGAAGTTGAACGACTAGAAGACGCCATGGAAGATTTGGACATCCTGTACATGACGCGTGTACAAAAGGAAAGATTCTTCAACGAAGAGGATTACGTGAGATTAAAAGACAGCTATATTTTAGACTTGAAAAAGTTAAAGGTGGCAAAAGAAGATTTGACCATCATGCATCCATTGCCACGAGTAAACGAAATTTCAGTTGAAGTGGATGACGACCCTAGAGCCTGCTACTTCTTCCAGGCACTTTGCGGGAAGCATATTCGAATGGCACTGATTTTAGAACTATTGGGAATTAAGCGAGAAGCATAGAGGAGGTAAATCGATGAATATAGATGGAGTAAATAACGGTATCGTTTTAGACCACATTCAAGCAGGCAAAAGTATGGAAATTTACGAGCTGCTGGGATTAGAAAAGCTAAACTGCTGTGTGGCAATCATCCAAAACGCCAGCAGCACAAAATACGGAATGAAAGACATCATCAAAGTAGATGGCGACATTAAGTTGGATTTGGATATTCTCGGTTACGTGGATAGCAATATTACCGTTAACCGTGTGGTAGACGGAAAGCTTGAAGGCAAGCTGCACTTGGCCTTACCGAAAACCTTGACCAACGTCATTAAGTGCAAAAATCCAAGATGTATCACTTCTATTGAACAGGAAATTGTACATACCTTTAAGCTTGTAGATGAAGAAAAAAAAGTGTATCGCTGTACCTACTGCGATGCGGAACACGTGCTATAAATTTTAAAGATCAGGGCAGCCATTACAGGCTGTCCTTTTTGGTCCGATAAACGATCAATACTTTTTCGGTTACTTTTGAGTTACTTTTTGTTTTTTTGTGTTCTCGGCGAATTACTTCCGTATTGTTTTTTTAAGGGGTAGCGTATATAATGAGATTATTATTGTTCCTATGGTAGAATGGGTGAAAAGCCTCTACTTTAGTCTCTGGATTTGACTAAGGTACGGCATGAAGCGATAGATGAACAGAACAGAAGGAAGGGAAATTATGAGTTATTATGATGATTTAAAAGTGTCGAGCAATGCGACTCATGAGCAAATTGTTACGGCATACGAACGAGCCATTGTAAACGAAACTGAATATTTTGTTCCTCGCTTGAAAGAAGCCTTCGACGTAATCGGCAACGAGGAAAACAGAAAAGTATATGACAAGCAAAGATATTACGAAACGCAAAAGCGCTCCAATATCAATGTTGAACGAAGAATTGCTGTATTATCTGGCCTTTTTGGTCTAGTGGGCGGAATCGCAAGCTTGATTTATCTATTGCCATTTCTGATTAAATTCGTTCACCCCTACATCAAAATATTCGGCATCAGCCTTGCAGCAGGTTTCGTCTTATACGTCTTCGTGTTGATTCCACTAGTATCCTACGGTCAAAAGATCCTGGAGCTATACGGAAACCACCTAGATAAAGTAAACGACCAAATCGATGCGAAAAACAAAGAGCTATATGATGTCATCATGAAATAGCAGCTCTACAAAAGCTACTCGGCATCGCAAATATCAATCAAAAATAATCATAACCACCGGCGTAACCGGTGGTTATTTTGCTCTGTGCTTAAGTTTTTTATTGTCCTGAACCACAATGCTCTTGGGCAAGTTCAATGAGTCGCTGCATTGCGGGACTAATCCATTTATTCTTGTGATGCGTTACCATAACTGTAATCGTTTCATGTTCCAACGACAACGGCAGAATCTGGAGTTCGCCTCTCTGCACTTCCTCATAAACAGTAAATTCTGGAACCAAGGCAACGCCTAATCCAGAAGCTACACTTCGTTTGAGCGCTTCCGTACCTCCCAGTTCCATGGCCCCTGCCATAACGATATCCTTCTCAGCAAGATAATGACGAATTCTCTTGAAGCTGATGCTCCCTAAATCGCTATAGATTAAACACAAATTCTTCTTTTGATGAGGCGTAATGAAATTTCTGTCCTCATTGCGTAAGCTTGTGGGTGCGATCAGCACCGTCTTATGTTCGCCAATCTTTTTGGTTACTGCTGTACTTCCGTAACCTCCCACATCGTAATGAATTCCAATATCCACTTCGCCATGAATAATTTGATCTCGTATGTCATAGCAATTAGGCGATTTCATCGAAATCATTACTTCTGGCGCCTCCATTCTAAATGCCTTTAGCACTGGCTGCATCTGATAAGTCAGCAACGTCTCAGGCATGGCCACCTTGAGCGTTCCACCTACTTTTGATAACGGTTTTCCATGATTCGTCAATCGTTCAACCGATTGGAGAATATCGTCGACGATGGGCAAAATGTCTTTTCCTGCCTGGGTTAGCACCATTTTTCTACCAATTTTTTCGAACAATCGCACCGATAATTCCTGTTCCAACTGTTGCATCTGAAACGTCACTGTAGATTGCGTATACCCAAGTCGCTCTGCGGCTTTCAAATAGCTGCCTGAATCTAGGATGGTTTTTAGGGTATGTAAATACTTCAGTTCCATGTAGTTCACCTCGTTTTATTCAATTTCATCGAACTTAATATTAAAAAATATCGATTAGACCGAATAATATTTGTGTTATTATATCCTGTATAGAAAGGAGTTGCAAACCTACGCACTTTCTGCAGGAGCCTTAGGCTGTGGTATTGCTGATGTGCCTTATCTTCATTGGGACGAGGTAAAACAGGAGGGCAGAGGCATCTTATCTTTGAAGCACGCAGCCGTGCAGGCTGGTTTAGGCATTATGGGACGCAGCACAATCTTCATCAATCGAGATTACGGAAACATGGTTTACCTTGGAGCCATTCTCATCAATGAGAAATTGGAGTCGGATCCAT
This sequence comes from Clostridiales Family XIII bacterium PM5-7, assembly GCA_050435405.1. Classification (GTDB taxonomy): domain Bacteria; phylum Bacillota; class Clostridia; order Peptostreptococcales; family Anaerovoracaceae; genus Senimuribacter. Next base: position 18,083 of record JBNDKG010000014.1, on the reverse strand, counting down.
TGGTCGAGGATTTCGCTTGCCCATCAGGCTGTAACATCTGCCGAGACAATTGTCCTAATCATGCCATTAGCGATGTAGGCGTCAATCAAAAGCTCTGCCGCGAATGTTCTTTTTTCCATGCTGGACGTGGCTGGGATCTCTACAACTGTAATGTTTGCCGAAGACTGTGCCCACTGAGATTGGGAGAATAGTACGTAGGCACAACAATCTTTTAGTTTTGGTTCATTGAAACTAAGTTAAGTTCCATATTGAAAAAACATTGCATTTATTGTAGTATAAAAACATAAGCAAATAGTGCAAAGATAAAAACACGACCCGGCTGGTAGTCCGGGTGCAGTAATCACTGTCAGTAACCGTGCCTCCTTGGCTGTCCATTCTTTGCTGGGAAAACAAGGAGGTTTTGTTATGCAAAAAATCACAAGTAAGCTGACGGTGTTTTTTGATGATCCCTTTTGGGTGGGAGTATATGAACGAATTTCAGATGGTGCACTTGAAGTCTGCAAAATCACATTTGGACCAGAACCAAAAAGCAATGAGGTATACGAATTCCTACTGCAAAATTGGGACACGCTACAATTTGGTCCGCCACTTCAAATTGAAGCAAAACAGGTGAAAAAAGTCAATCCAAAGCGAATGCAGCGTTCCATCAAAAAACAACTAGAACAACAAGGTGTTGGCACAAAAGCACAACAAGCAATGAAACTGCAACAAGCCCAAGGGAAAGAGGCGCACAAAAAGAAGTCTCGTATTCAACGAGAGCAAGAAAAGGAACGGCAATTTGAACTTAAGCAGGAAAAAAGACGAGAAAAACATAAAGGTCACTGAGTTTCCTTTCCCTCACGCACAAGAAAACCGCCTATCATTCGATAGACGGTTTTTTAGTGGCGATGTCTTTCTATTATTAAAATCATCAAATCTTTTAACTATTTTTCCGTTCAATACGCACGGATGAAAATTAATATGATCATCTCTGGCATAGTCATAAGCATACCTCCCTACACTAAATATATTTATTAAGTAATCATTTTTTCTTTTTCGTTCCAAAATATATCGCTATCGCAGCACATATAAACGTAACTCCTACTGCTATCCATAATGCTGTATTCATGTGTCACCTCTTTCTTCAAATTAATATTTAGTTCTCCATTTGCTTTCAATGTTCTCCAATAAGGTGTTTCATCTTCAGAACGCTGATAACTCGCCCATGCAACAATGGAAACAAAAATCCCTGCTGTAATCGGTTCTGTAAAATCAGCGCCACTCAATTTTGCAAAATGTTTTCGTATTTCTCCGACGGTAATTACTTTACCAAACGGAACTTTTCTCATTACTTTGTCATAGTCGACTGGCGGCGCAAAATACATTTTATTTCCACCATATTTTTCAATACTTTTCTGATCTGTAATAATTTGAAATTTTGGCATATCCTTATTATCGTACAACATAGCATTAAAGTCTTTTTTATCTTCGTTTGCCATTTCTGCCACCTCCTACTTTAAGGATAATCTGTTTCTCAGTCCTATGCAATGAGACTGTTTTAAAAAATTCGTCATACAAACTGGAATTTGTGGTTAGACGATATTCTCACCCAAAATTATTTTAGGCATTGTAGTTAAACATCTGTTCCAACGTTTGTAAAACTTCTCTATACCAAGTTTTCCAACTCTTGCATGAACTTCTTCATTTTCCAGCACCCAATACAAGACATATGTTACCTTACCTACATTTCTTGTAAGACGAACAGGTAATTCTCCCTCTTTAACTGCATTGAAATCTTTTTGTCGGTGAGTTCGTTTTATATAGTGTACATCAATAACACCATCTTGCTCCAAGTAAAATTCCGCTACTTCCCTCATCAGTTCTTCAATTTCATCTAACTTGGTCAGTTTTGCCTCATATATGCATATTTCATTAAACATAAAATACCTCCACAAATTCTAATTTGTTCCTGTATAAAAAGTATATCACGAAGGCGTGAAGATTTCTATACTGTTGTTCATTTGCATAAGCAGTAGCGTGTCAATGTAACGCTATTGCCTAATGAGAAGCCTTGTTTTGTTACTATCTGCAAGCCCAAAATACAGTAAGGGAAGTATTATCCTCCACCCACTGTATTTTAAGGCAATAAGCATTACGCTCATTAGTTATAAATCAGTTCGCTATATACAATTTCTCTCGCCCTCGCTTGTATTTCATTCATTCTTCCAATCCACAATATCATGCTTTCTGCTTTTAGTTGTTCAGTCACGCCCTCCTTGTCAGCCATTTGTTCGACCAATCGAAACATCATCTTCGTTGCTTGTTCGTCAATATCAGCAAGATAACAGTTCAATTTTCTGCTTGTGAGAAGCGTGGTGTAAACTGCCCGTTTATGTTCCTGCAAATAGTGTTTGTGTCGCTGCCCCCATAAGCCGATAGGCTTGTGTCCTTTTTCGGCTGGTAAAGTAAGGCAAGGAATATAATAATCTCCTTGCAGTTCATACCAAAGGCCGTTGCTTTCATCATAAATATACTTATCCATTAAAAAGTCCTCCGTTATAATATATTCGCACATATATCACAGTTCTCCGATTACCACACTCTGTTATAACTTGTTATGAGATTTTCTTGCCCTTGATTTTGCCCTTATGATTGTGCAGAACAAGGGTAACATGGTGTGAAATCATATAAAGAAATAAGGTGTGATGATTGCGATAAATCCTTTGTTTTCAAGGCTTTCGGAGGATTTTATTAAAACCCTATGAGGTGTGATAAACACCTGTAAAATTATGAGTTTCTAATTCAAATTTGAAAATCTCTCATATTATCCAAAAATAACAAAAGCCCCAAAAACATCATGTTTTCAAGGCTTTTCTCATGGCACCCCCTGACGGAATCGAACCATCAACTAATCCTTAGGAGGGACTTGTTATATCCATTTAACTAAGGGGGCATATTCTACTCGCTCATCAAGAGCGTTGTTCATACGAACGCAGTGAGTATCAAGGTTATTCGTCGGTTACCTTTCTCGCAAAGTCCTTTACTAGAATAACATTTTTTCGTGAAAACTTCAATCTTTTTTCATTTAGTGCTTGCCTTTCGTGGCGCATTATAGTACAATGTATACATAATTTGTTAAAAACTAAACAATGTCACAACTTAGGAGGACATCGTATGTACAAGATTTCTGAATTGTCTCAGGAATACAACAAGAAATTAATCACCGCAGACGAAGCCGCCGCTTTGGTTGGTAAAGATAATCGTCTTTACTACGGCTTAGGCTGTGGATCTCCAATAGATATAGACCTTGCATTGGCAAGACGGGTGGACACCCTAGAGGGTGTAGAGCTGTTAAGCACAGTAACCATTAGAAAGCAACCCTTTCAGGCACTAGAAGCCGCATCTTCTGCCGCACAAGTAAAGGCGGGATCAGCCCACTTTACTGGCAATGACAGAAAGATGAGTAAAGAAGGCAAATGCTGGTACATTCCCATGACTTTTTGTGAATTGCCTTCATACTGGCCAAACAACGGTTGCGACATGGATATTGCATTTTTCCAGGTTACGCCAATGGATGAATATGGCAACTTTAACATGGGGCCTCAGCTGGCTGACATGTGGGGCGCCATCAAAGCGTCCAAGAAGATTGTCGTTGAAGTGAATCAGAACATGCCTAAGGCTTTTGGCCGTCAGGCAGAACTCAACCTTAGCATGGTTGACTACATTGTAGAAGGAACCAATACTCCACTAGCGGAAATCCCCAATAAGGACGCTACGGAGATGGATAGAAAAATCGCTGCTCATGTGGTAGAGAAAATCGAAGACCACAGCACATTACAGCTAGGCATCGGCGGACTTCCATCATGCATCGGTAAAATGATTGCAGATTCTGATCTTACAGAAGTGAACGGCCATACAGAAATGCTGGTTGACGCTTATGTGGATCTTTACGAAGCCGGAAAATTAGTCGGCAACAAAATCGTCGACCCAGGCAAATTGACTTATGCCTTTGCTGGCGGAACCAAAAGACTTTACGATTTTATAGACAACAACCCATTCTGTTACAACGCACCTGTGGATTACGTAAACAATGTTGGCATTGTGTCCAGCATCGATAAGTTCGTTTCCATCAACAGCTGCATACAGGTGGATTTATATGGACAGGTATGTTCAGAAACTGCGGGATACCAGCAGATTAGCGGAACAGGCGGTCAGCTAGACTTTGTTCAGGGCGCATACCGATCCAACGGCGGAAAAAGCTTCTTATGTACACCTTCTTTCAGAACATTGGCAGATGGTAGCAAAGAAACATTGATTTCCCCAGCCTTAAGACCGGGTTCAATTGTTACGACACCGAGAACTTGCACACACTACATTGTGACCGAGTATGGTGCAGTAAACCTGAAAGGGAAAACCACTTGGGAAAGAGCTGAGCTACTCATTAGCATTGCTCATCCTGATTTCAGAGAAGAACTCATCAAGGATGCCGAGAAAATGGGCATCTGGAATAACACTTGCAAACGCACATTCTAAATATATCTCAATTTGAAAAATACTGTATCAAGAAATCCTCTGATACAGTATTTTTCATTTTTGTTAAATGTTCAATTGTTTATCCTTGTTTTTTTCCTAGGTACGCTTCTTGAATTGATTCATCGCTGAGCAATTCTTTTGCGCTACCGGATTTACTGATTTGCCCTTGCTCAAGCACGTAGGCACGGTCTGCGATAGATAACGCTTTGAAGGCGTTTTGTTCTACCAGCAAAATGGTTTTACCCATGGCTTTGATTTCTAAGATGATTTCAAAAATGGTGTTGATGAGCAATGGTGCTAGTCCAAGAGATGGCTCGTCTAGCAAAATGATTTCTGGAGAGGACATGAGTCCACGTCCCATGGCAAGCATTTGCTGTTCACCACCAGAAAGAGTTCCGGCAATTTGCTTTTCTCTTTCCTTCAGTCTTGGGAACAACTGATAGACACGATCAAAGTCTTCTTTGATTTGCTTTGTATCGTTTCTCAAATACGCGCCCATTTTCAAGTTTTCGTGAACCGTCAGGTTGGCGAAGACAATACGTCCTTCTGGTACTTGACAGATTCCGCTTTTGACTACTTTATGGGGTTGCTTGTCTAAGGGTTTTCCTTCATACTCAATGTCGCCAGAGTATTTCACCATGCCACTGATGGCATTTAACAGCGAGGATTTTCCTGCACCGTTGGAACCGATAATGGTGACGATTTCGCCCTGGGGCACGTCTATGGATACGCCTCTAAGGGCATGAATTCCGCCATAATACACGTTCAAATCTTTAATACTAAGCATTGGCAGTTTCCCCCTTTCCATCATCAGTTGTACCGAGGTACGCCTCGACTACCTTTGGATCGTTTTGGACTTGCTCTGGAGTTCCCTCAGCAAGAGCTTTACCAAAGTTTAGTACAAACAGTCTGTCACAAAGACCCATGATCAAATCCATATGATGTTCAATGATCAAAACCGTCAGACCAAATTCGTCTCTGATCTTGCGAATCAGCTCCATCAAGGCAATGGTTTCTTCTGGGTTCATGCCTGCTGCCGGCTCGTCTAACAGTAACAGCTTTGGTTCCAAAGCAAGTGCTCTGGCGATTTCCAGTTTACGCTGCATACCGTAAGGTAGGTTGGCGGAAACCATATCACGAACTTCCCAAAGTCCCATCAGTTTCAATAATTCTTCCGTCTTTTTATGAAGCTGTTTCTCCTGATCTCTAAACTTCTTTGTGAATCGTAATATTACGGCATCGAAAAGGTTATAGTTTGCCAATCTATGACAAGCCGTAAATACGTTTTCATAAGTGGTCAGTTTCTTGAACAATCTGATGTTCTGGAAGGTTCTTGTAATGCCTTTTTCTGCAATTTGGAATGGCTTTAATGGCTTGAATAAAAATCTTCTTTTGATGCCATTGAAAAATCCATCGCCGTAAGGATCAGCCACTGCCAGCCTATCGCCATAGAACGTAATTTCACCTTCTGTAATGGTATAAACTGCAGTAACCAAGTTGAAAATCGTGGTTTTTCCAGCACCGTTAGGGCCGATTAAACCGAAGATTTCTCCTTCTTTTATGGTAAAGGATACGTCTCCCACTGCGGTTAATCCTCCGAAACGCTTGGTCACATGGTCAAGTTTTAATACATCTGTCATTGACTAGCACCTCCTTCATCAGTCACCGCCGCTTCCTGCGCCTGCATTTTTGCTTTCTTATCTGCTCCTGTAACTTTCCGCTTAATCCATCTAAAGACATCGGTAAACTCGTAGCCACCCATTAATCCTTGCGGTCTGGTAATCATGATGATGATTACTGCAGCACCGTAGACTACCAATCTCCACTGATAGAATTCTCTCAGCAATTCAGGTAAGAAGGTTAGGGCGATAGCACCAACAACACTTCCGCTGACACTTCCCAGTCCGCCGAAGATAACCATAATGGTCATTTCTGTAGATTTGGTCAACTGGAACATCAGTGGTTGAATAAATCCTAAGTAGTGAGCTAGCATTGCACCACCAATTCCTGCAAGTAATGCCGAAATCATCAGTGAAGTCATCTTGTACTTAAATACATTGATGCCGATTGCCTGAGATGCAAGCTCTTCTTCTCTAATGGCAACCATGTTTCTTCCTTGTCTTGATTTAATCAACAATACCACGCATAATACTGCGATAACGTTGATGATCAACACTTTAGGTAAAGTGGTTTCCATTGGAATGGATGGTAATCCTCTTGCACCACCAAAGTATGCAAGATTATCGAGAATCAAACGGACTGCTTCTCCAAAGCCTAACGTGGCAATACAGAAATAGTCTCCCTTAAGATCTAAGGTAAAGTATCCGATGAGGAATGAGGCAACCATGGCTGCAATTCCTCCAATCAGGATGGCGATAAAGTAAGGAATACCCAATTGCATGGTGCAAGTCGCCGCCACGTATGCACCGATAGCCATAAATCCAGCGTGTCCGAAGGAAAAAAGGCCGGTAAACCCAGTTAATAGTGAAAGACCTAGTACAACCATCAGGTTGATGCCGACAAGAATTAAAATTCCCTCGATATAAAACCAACTAAACATATGTCTTTCACCCCCTATGCCTTATCTTCTGTGACTTTGCCCATCAAGCCGCTAGGTTTCACGACTAGAACAATAATCAGCAGAGAAAATGCGATCAAATCTCTGTACTGAGATGAAATCAAGGCAACACCAAAGGTTTCAATCAGTCCGAGAAGAATCGATCCGACCACTGCGCCCGGTAAGCTTCCTAGCCCGCCGAATACAGCTGCAATAAAGGATTTATTGGTAATTACGCCGATTTGCGGGTAAACCGTATATCGCATACCAAACATCATACCTGCAATACCTGCTAGCATACCGCCAAGCAAGAAAATGACAAAGATGATTTTGTTTACGTTTACACCCATTAAATTACTGCCCTTTGCACTATACGAGCACGCACGAATGGCCAGACCTACTTTGGTCTTTCCTATGATAAACATGAGGATGCCTAAACTGATGACCGCAATGGCAAACATGATGATGTCTAAACGACTGATGGACACGCTTCCAATCACTACGGAAGACGTATCGAATAATTTAGGGTATGTTTTGAATGTTGGGCCTATGGTTGCAATAACTAAATTCTCGAAGAAGATAGATGCACCCATGGCAGAAATAATAAAGTATAATGACGGCGCATTCCGCTTTCTCAATGGGGAATAAGCCACTTTTTCTAAAACGACCGCAACAAGTCCTGCCACAAAGGCTGCCACAACTAAGGCACCTAAGAAAGGAAGGGATAATAGTTGCACTGCATAGAGTCCAAAATATGCACCAAGCATGATTACTCCACCGTGGGCAAAGTTAGAAAAGTTTAAAATACTATAAACGAGAGAGTAACCAACGGCCATTAATGCATATATACTGCCGATGGATATACCATTGATCAGTTGCTGTAAAAAATCACCCAATTGTTGCTCCTCCTTTCATTCTTTCTATAGTTTGAGATAAAATAGGGCAGTCCTGGAAACCGCCCTATTATTACTTATGTTTGTTTATCGCTTATTTTCCTGGGCTATATTTCTGCTGGAATATGTAATCATATTTTCCATCAACCTTTTCGATTTTCTGGATAGCAGCTTCTTTTCCTACTGGGTCATGAGTATCTTCACCAAGCTTAATGGTTCCTGTAACGCCCTTAACCTCAACCTGTGTTAATGCAGCAGTGATTGCTTCTGAATCAGCGCTTCCTGCTTTTTCGATGGCTGCGATTAATACTTTAAATGCGTCATGAATCATGTAAGTGTTGATTTCTGGAGTAGTTCCAAATTTATCAATGTACATTTCTGTTAACGGTTTTACTTCTGGGTCATTGTAGTCAAAGTGGTTTACAACCAAGCTGCCTTCCAATGCGTCTCCAGCCATTTCAAACAATGTGTCTGAAGGCCATCCATCACCACCCATTAAGGTAGCGTCGATGCCAAGTTCTCTTGCTTGGTTAGCAGAAAGAGCAACTTCCTTATAGTAGTAAGGCATTAGGATAACGTCTGGATCAGCTTTTTTAATTTTAGTTAACTGAGGTCTAAAGTCAGTGTCGCCAGCTTTGAATGCTTCTTTAGCAACGATGGTTCCACCTTTTCCTTCAAATTCTTGAATAAAGAAATCCATGAATCCTTGAGAATAGTCACTTGCTACGTCATATAGAATTGCAGCTTTCTTGTATTTCATTACCTCAGCAGCATATCCACCTGCTACGGCACCTTGGTAAGGGTCAGTAAAGCAAACTCGGAAGTTAAACTGGTTTACAGAACCGTCATCGTTTACTGTAATTTTAGGGTTGGTTGCTACTGTTGCGATATCAGAAACCTTCGCTTCATTTAATACGCCAGTAATTGCTAGTGCCTGTGCAGAAGCATTAGGTCCTAATACTGCACAAACTTTATCTTGAGATACCAATCTCTTTACTGCGTTTACCGCTTCATTGGCGTCGCCCTTAGTATCTAGCGCTACCATTTCTAGCTGACGTCCTAAAACGCCGCCATTTTCGTTCTGCTCGTCAATCAGCATCTGCAAAGTCTGACTTTCACATTTACCCCAAGGCGCTTGGTCCCCGGATAATGAACCGATCCAACCGATTTTGATTGTTCCTGTTTCGTCTTCTGCGTCACCGCCGCCACCGCCGCAGCTGGTGAAGGATATGCCGAATACCATGATTACGGCAAGCAGTAATATTAACTTCTTCTTCATTTCTGTTCCTCCTTAACATAAGTTCAACATAATCTTGTTGCCATTATATAAAGGAGATTCAAGGAGCATCAAAAAAATTCAGAACAATTCACAGATTTTTTGAATTGTTCTGAATTTTTGTTTATTTCCGTATTGTTTCAGTTCCTGATAGGTTAGTAAGCCTTCAATAAATTTGGTAATATTGGCTTTTCCCCCAGTATCCTTGGCGCCTCTAAGAAAATCCATCTCATTTCGCAAGCTTTCAAAGTCAAAGACCAGTTGGGCGTATTCTTGATAGATTTCATTGTAGGAATCCTCAATCCCCATATGTGCCGTATTGGTCAGACCCTTTTTCACTGCGCGACGCATTCTCTGCCTCACCATTTTTTCTTCTTCCTTTATCTCCTCGCAATAAGCTTTGATGTCTTGCTCGCTGTCCAATGCCCCTTGATTATTGATGGCAAGTTGACAAACCCCTAGAATGTCTTTGGTGCCTCGTTCACCAAGCATACCTAGTACCCCTAGAAGATATTTGATCTCTTTTAGCGGATCCTTCTTGGCAGCATCGGTTATGCCGGTTTCCGTTTGTCCAGTTGCACCTAGCATGTTTCTGATTCCTGCCAACGCCTTTTCCATTTCAATTTTCGTGATGACTCTGCGCAGTACATTTTCCACTTCGATGATATTGATGGGTTTATTGATGAAAAACTCTACACCAACGTTATAGGCTTCTGATACCATTTCTTTATTGGAGACCTGAGAAATCATCACAAAATTGATGTTCGGTCGCGTTTCTTTGATGTCGCTTACGATTTTGATCCCATCCTTAATGGGCATCAGTAAATCCACCAGCACAATGTCCGGTTCTTTGGCGATGATTTCCGCCTCAGCCACAAGGGCATCGGTGGAAAATCCAACAACCTCGCCTAGCTTTTTTTCTTCAATGATGCGATCCAATACTTTGACTACACTTCTGACGTCATCAACGATGTAAAACTTCATTTCTGCGATTCACCTCCTAGGGAATGCTTGGGAATTCTGACGCAAAAAGTGGCGTATTCCCCATCAACAGAATCCACGGTAATGTCTCCATGGAATTTCTCTCGCACCAAGTCCCGAACTAAAGTCAATCCAACGCCTCGGTTGATGTCGCCCGTATCGTCGAATTTTGTCGAAAATCCCGGGTCGAAAATAATATCGATATCCTCTTCTTTTATTCCGCCTCCATTATCTCTCACCGTAATGATATACGCTTCCTCTGGGCCCATATCTCGATCAACATCAACCACGAGATGAATCTCTCCATTTCGTTTTCCCCCAATGGAGTCCAAGCTGTTCAGCGCCAAGTTTCGCAGCACCGACATCATGCTGAAATGGTCAGATATTTGCAGGTTTTCCCTCACCGTAGTGTAAAACTGTATATCACGATGCTCTTCTTTAATCTGTTCTTGAATATCCTGATGTAAAATAGAAACAATTTCCTTCATCCACATCTGGCCTTCGTATAAGTCCGCCAAAAAGTTTTCCTGAAGTCCTTGGATGACGCGAATGTAATCCTTCTTGATCTCATGAATGTCTTTGGCAATATCCAGCGTGATCTCGCGCATCGGTTCTGGGTAATCTTCGTTGTCCATGGTGCGGTACAATTCAAAGCTTTTTTTCATGACGTCTTCAATTTCCACCATGTTTTTGTTCATAAAGTACACTTCACTTTTGAACACTGAAGCCATAATGAGCAGCTTCTTGTATCGTTCCTCATGCTCCTCTTCAGCCAGCAGCGAACGGTACGCCTCCATGCAAATAATGGCAAACCACACCACGGTCGCTCTACCTATGGCAATGAAGAACAAGGTTTTGATCTCGGTCATCGGTGCAAGTCCACCATTTCTTAACAGCATCTCCACCATGTTGGACAGAAAGTCGCAGCAAAGCATGCAGAAAAAATAGTTCCCTGGTTTGCGTTTTCGGACAATTTGATAGAACACAAAAAACACCAACCCATAGGTACAGTAAAACCCTATGTCTGGATAAACCCAATGAAATGCCATTTGCAGTCTATCATACAAGTCGGTTAAATTACTTCTCATGAACAGGATAATGCCTCTAAACAGCGGTGATGCCAATCCAACTAACATTCCTGACAGAATTGGATGTAGCGTATTATATTGGTACATAAACAGTCCCAACACAATTACTGCCATGGTAATGATAAATCCATCAATAAACAAATTGACGTAGATTTGGGCACTAATCGAAACACACCCGGCCATGAGGAACGCTCTTTTCCATTTTTTCATCGCAAACTCCGATCCTCGTTACTTGTATTCTACTAGATACATTATAGTAATACAACATCAATTTGCATCAAAAAGCATCACGAGGCATCAAAAAGCGACCACCGAATCGGTGGCCGCTCACAGAATGCAATCGTTAGTTTACATCATTTCTACTGAGTATTTCTGCTGGTGTTTTTCTCGTTGTCGTAAACACTGGCATTAATCCCGCAATCAAGTTAAACGCGAAGACGATGGCAAAGCTAGCGAAAAATACCGCTGGATTCATCAAATAGTCGTCTCCAATCAAAGGGATTTTGCTGATGCCATTGAGAACGTAAGCCATAAACGCCATGGCTGGCAAGGCAGTTACGGTGGTCAACGCCACAATTTCTCCGGCAAACATTTTATAAATGTCTTTCTTTTTCAGACCGATGGCTCTCAGTACGCCGACTTCTTTGATTCTGGATAAGAACGAAGAACGTAGCATCAGATAAATTTCGATGAGTGAAATGGCCATCATGATGAGTGCCATGAGCAGAGTGGCAATGACCTGTTTGTTGATGCTCTTCTTGTACTGCTTTAACTCATCCTCATAGTTATCGGTGAAGTTGACATTTTTGCTTTTAAGGGTCTCTATAGTGGCCCCTTTATCTGCTGGTGCCAAGGTGACATTTTTCTCTTTCTGTAGGAAATTTTGGTATGCCGTCTTCTGATTGACATAGATGGCATTGCCTTGGCGTTTATCAGAATAGTAGCCGCATACGATCAACTTTTTGCCATTTACTTTTTCGTCTAATGTGCTGCCTATGGCTTTTTCGTACCGGTAATTTTCGTGAATCATCGCCTCGCCTGTTTTGGTCGGCAGGCTTCCAGCATACAATTGGATTTCTTCATTATCTTTGACTAAATCATAATTGACCATGCTGGCTTTTGCTTCTGCCTGACCTTCGTCTTCAGCACCCTCTTCTGCGACGCCATTAGACAGAATGTCCATCATCATGGATTCATGAACGTAGATACACGGGCTTCCTGTATCGACAATTCCTGCAATGGTAAAGTCTTTCAACAAGCTGATTTGTGCGATTCTACCGATAAAATCACTGTAGTTTTTTACGCCGATTTGCTGTATCTCATTGATCTTCAATAAGTTATCAATAACCATTTTGTCCACGAGAATGCTCTGTTTTTCCGTCGTTAATCCTCCAGCCAAAACCTGCTCTTCTTTTACCTTATCTTGCGAAGCAAGGGCGCCGTTGAGTCTACCAAATATGTTGGCTGTTTGATAATAGTCGTCCATTGGCAAGCTAAAGGTGGCTGCTCCGTCTCCTGGTAAGGCATAATCTATCCCCTCCATTTTCTCATATCGTGCAAGCTCTCTCGGAGATAACTTTCCTGTATTGATGGTCACATAGTCCTCATGGGTGGTCAAAAACTTGTCATTGGTAATGTTGGTGATTCCGCAAATATTGCTGACGGAATAAATGACAAACATAGATGCTAGAATAAATCCAACGAGCAAAATCTTCTTGATGATTGAGTAATTCAATATCTTCTTATATCCGCTGACCAACATGGTGTTCAATGTGTAGATCGAGGTATAGCTTGGTGTAAATCCTTTTTCGATCAAGGCATCATAGTTGAATTCATATTCTTCATAGATGTCTCTAGAAATCGCCTTATAGTGATCGTCCACCAGCTCCATGGCTTGCGAACCTTCTGCAAGGCTGGAATCCGTTTGCACATAAATATTGTTGTTTTTGATGACGATTTTTACTTCTAGTGGAAAATCGTCCTTGTCTCCATAGTATTGAATTTTTACATTGTCTTGTGCCATTTCCTTTTGAATTGGCATGTCCTGTAGATAGATTTTGTTTTCCAAGCGGTAATCCAAATCGTCGTCATGAGCATTCTCTTTGTCTGATACGATCTTCCCATCGACAATTTCGATGACACGATCCGCATAAAACTGTGCGATTTCTCGTTCATGGGTCACGAGGATGACCAGTTTTTCTCTGGAAATCGCTTTGATGATGTTCATGATTTCAATGGTATTCTTACTGTCTAAATTCCCCGTTGGCTCATCAGCGATGATGATTTTCGGATTTTTGACAATGGCTCGCGCTATGCCTACTCGCTGGCGTTCTCCACCAGACAGCATTTTCGCCGGTCTGTTTTTGTATCGCTCAATTCCCACTCTTGTGAGAATGTACATGACTCTGTTTTCTATTTCCTGCTTGTCCTTAATGCCCATCATGCGCAAAACGAGAGCAACGTTCTCAAAGACGGTAGCGTCCTCAATCAAGTTATAGTTTTGGAAAATATATCCCACGTGAATGTTTCTAATTTCGTCTTTTTTGGAATCCGATCTCTTCGTGATTCGTTGATCATCTATATAGATGTCTCCGCTATCGACCTTGTCCAGTCCGCCTATGGCGTTGAGTAAGGTGGTTTTTCCGCAGCCTGAGTTACCCAGGAAGGTAACCAGCCCCTTGTCGCCTAATTCAATGGAGGTATGGTCGATAGCATGGATTTCGTTACGCTTTTTGCGATTGAAATATTTGTTTACATTGTTTAATCTAATCATCCTTCTACACCTCCTCTTTGTGCGCATTCATGGCTGTCTGTTTAAAGAGCTGCTTCGCATATCTGCTTGCCAAAAGAATCGCCATCATGCAAAGCAATACATACAGAATCACATAATCCGTTAGCTTCAGCAAAGAGAATAACTCAATCAAATATGGCGATGGAATTAAGCCTGCATTGACTACAACAGCAACAATGATGCATAGCGCAAAGGCAAGGTTAAAGATGACAAACAATTCCGTTCTCAATAGAGCTCTACAGTTTTCCCTAGTCGCACCCAGCATTCTGCTAATGGAGAAATAGCTATTTCTCGATTTGAAAATCAGCTTGATGATAAAGTAGGAAATGAAGAACAACACGATGAGGACGAACAGCAGTATGCCCGTTCTAAGGGTGTTCATGACAATTCTCAGTGCCTCAGCTTCATCCACTAGTCCATCGTGAACGCGGAAGGTTTTATACCCTGCAGCTTCCAGTTCCTTGATGGTTTGATCGATGATTTTCACATCCTTAACCATGACGCTAGACTGGAAGTTTCCTTTTTGGAACAGTTTGGCGTAGTCTTTTGGATTGACAAATATGGACCCTTCTATCTCGTCAAAATCATCTCGTTCTAAATAGTAATACAAATTGCCTTTGGTATAGGTTCCTGCAACAGTAAAGTTGAATTGGTCTTCAAAGTACAAGCTTTTATTGGTAATCTTTAGTTCTTTTCCCGTTGCATATCCACCTGCTCTTGCTGCAATGTCTTCTGAGACGTAAACGCTTCCTTGGTCGACTTTGCTTGATGGAATAATGGGAATCACTCCACTTCCAGAACGCCCTTCGATGATGGCATCGCCAATTTCTAGCTCCTGGCTGCAAGCGTTCTCTAACGCACTTAGTCGAACGTCATCTAGACAGTCCTCGTTCAAGCCAACATAAGCTTCCGCATATTGCCCAGTGATTAGGGCTTCGCTTTCGGCTTTGTTGGTATAGGCATATCCCACAATGGTTACATTTTGCTTTAACAAACGGCTGCCCGTCAAACTATTATTGAGCACCATTTTCTTTCCTGACAGTTCCTCGATGATATAGCTAACATAGCTTTCGCCTTCTTCAAAGACCAAAATCGCTTCCTTTTTAGTCTTCGGCATTCTTCCGCTAACCAATCGGTCCTCAAAGTCAGATGCGCTAGCAATCCTCGTGTTGATATAGTAATCATAGTTTTCATTTTTTGCCACATCGTTCATGTGGGTACTTAAATCTAAAATCAAATCATTGGCGACAATTTTTTTGATGTTGTCCATTGACTTGAGCTTCTCGTAGTCTTCGTCTGTAAATACTTTTCCGCCAGCCTTCGTCAGCAAAATTCTATCTTTCCCTGTTTCTTGGAAATAGTAATTGTATCCTTGCTCTTCGGCTAATGCCCCCAGATTCATAAAGGAAACGTACTGCCCGATGACGCCGGCGCACATGAATACAAACACAGCCAACAGCAAAAAGCACTTGGCTTTGATGTTGAAGGTGTTTCGAACGCCCAATCTAAGCATGTTTCCGAAAGATAGTCCGTCTGATTTTCCCGGCTTTGGTTCGATTTCTCCCTCACCTGCCGATAGATTTTTTTCTGCCAAGTGTTTGTCCTCAGCAACTCTACCATCGTACATGGTGATTTTTCTCGTTACATACTGCTCTACCTGATCGTAGTTGTGTGTTACGATGATGATCAATTTATCTTTAGACAGCTCATGGAGCAGCTGAATGATTTCTGCAGCTGACTGACTGTCGAGATTTCCTGTAGGCTCATCTGCAACAATGATTGGCGTTTCTTTCGCCAGTGCTCTTGCAATAGCCACTCTTTGTTTTTGTCCCCCGGAAAGCTTGGATGCCTTGGTGTTTTCGTATTGCCCAAGACCAACCTTTTCAATAATCTCTTTCACCTGTGGTTTGATTTCTTCTTTCCCATAGCCACTCATCAAAAGAACCAGCTCTACGTTTTGATAGACGGTGTAGCTGTTGATCAAGTTAAACGTCTGGAAAATGTTCCCGATATATTTCTTTCGATAGTCTTCTAAATCCTCCTTGGAAAATCCGCTGGTGGGTTCTCCGAGAATGAACATTTCTCCCTCTTCGTAAGAGTCAAGCCCTGAGATAACGTTGAGCAAAGTAGACTTTCCACTCCCGCTTTCTCCTGTAATTGCAACAAACTCGCCTACTTGAAATTCCAGATCGACTTTGCTGAATCCTGCCGAAACCATTCCATGTGACGAGTAAAATTTAGATACGCGTTCTAACTTTAGCATTTCTGTTCCCCTTTCTTAAAGCATACCAATTATACTACATGGCTTTGTCATACGTCTATAGTCCAAGTGCCAATGTAAGATTTGTAAGATAATTGTAAGAAAGTGCCGCTGCCCTCACTTGAAATCTTGCATACAAGATGGTATAATTTTGCTGTAATTAACCAAAACACAAGAAAGAAGGTATTCGATTCATTATGTATAAAGACGCAATTAGGCCAGCATGGGCCGAAATCAACCTAAGCAATCTAGACTATAATATAAAGAACATCATCGAAAAAGTAGGCCCCGATAAAGAAATCATTGGCGTAATCAAGGCTGATGCCTATGGTCACGGTGCAGTGATGTGTGCCGAAGTCCTCAGACAAAACGGAGTCAAAACCCTAGCCATCGCAACCCTTCAGGAGGCCATCGTTCTTCGTGACGCAGGTGCCAAAGAGGACATTGTCATGTTGGGCTTGACACCAAACATGTATGCTGACGTTTTGGTAGAGTATAACCTTACGCCTGTTGTGTGCAGTGCCGATAATGCCAAAGCCATCAGTGACGCAGCAGGCAGCGCAGGAAAAACCATCGAAGGATTCGTTGCGGTAGATACAGGTATGGGCAGAATCGGTTATCTTCCTGAAGATATTGACCTTGCTGTAGAAGAAATCAAAGCGATTGCAGCATTGCCAAACTTTAAGATCAAAGGACTGTTCTCTCACATGGCTACGGCAGATGCAGAGGACAAAACCTTCTCTCAAGAGCAAGAAAAGAAGTTCAACGCATTCTATCACGCTTTGGTCAACGCTGGAATTTCCATTCCTACCAGAACCTTTGCCAACAGCGCTTCGATTATGGAGCTGCCTAGTGTGCATTACGATCAGGTTCGTCCAGGAATTATTCTTTACGGATGCTATCCATCCCACGAAGTGGACAAACAGCAGTTATCCATTAAGCCAGTGATGTCTATCAAAGCCAACATCGTTCATCTAAAGGATGTGCCAACCAACTTCTCCGTTGGATATGGCAGAAAGTACATTTCCGAGAAGCCATCAAGAATTGCTACTTTGGCTTTAGGTTATGCCGACGGATACCCAAGACCATATTCAGCGCAGGCTAAAGTCATCATCAACGGCGTGCTTTGCCCAGTGGCAGGGAACATCTGCATGGATCAATGCATGGTCGATGTATCCAATGTTCCAAATGTCAAGGTTGGCGACGAAGCAATCATTATGGGAAGCGATGGCGTACATACCATCTTGGCTTCCGACATCGGTGACGCTACAGGCACCATCAACTACGAAATCTGCTGCGCCTTCGGCCAGAGATTGCCGAAAGTGTATGTGAAATAAAGGTTCTACGTGAATCTTGGAGCAATGCAAGCATTCATAAACGATTGAACGTTTTTCCAGAGGCATAATTGCCTCTGGTTTTTTCATCTTGTGGTGAAGACACAGACTCCTCTTCAAAGTTCGCAAAGTTCATGCTGAAAATGCTCAAATTTCTAGGACCGCAGTATTCGGCTCTTTTAAGGCGGCATACGGCGGTTTTTGGTCAAACTGCCCTAGAAAATCGCAGTATTTTCCAAATAAAAAGGGGCGTATGGCGGTTTGGCAAAGCTCCCCGCCTTTCGACCTTTTTTCAGAGGTCAAGTCCTAATTTGTGTGTAAATTCAAAATCAGGTATAATTTTCACAGTATATTATGCTGTTTGTTTCAGTTGCTGCGTTTTTGCAATGGC
>JBNDKG010000013.1:0-40713 GCA_050435405.1 Clostridiales Family XIII bacterium PM5-7 | reverse complement strand
GTTCGAGTCCCTAATGGCGCACCAATAAAACCCTGTAATTGCAATGATTACAGGGTTTTGATTTTCTCTTGACTACATTTTGACTACATTTTTGTTTATTTTAGCTGCTCATAAAAACCATCAAGTTTTTGCGATACACTGTGGTCAGCGTCCTTGAAAAGGTATTCATAAACCTCTTGTGTAATCCTTGTGTTAGAATGGCCAAGCCTACGTGATACATCAAAGATTTCCACACCAAGACTGGACAACATGGCAGTGTGTGTGTGCCTGAGGTCATGAATAGTTGCAGGCTTAAGATTGTTTCTTTCTAGGAATCTTTTAAACCACCTATAGGTATTATTTGGGTGGTGTGGCTTCCCGTTGACGTTTACAGCGACATAACCACTCTCATGGTAATCTTCTCCCAATAATGCTTTCTGCTCTTTCTGGAGCGATTTTAAGCGCCTCAATATGTCAGAAATAAACTGTGGGAAGGATACTGTTCTAATAGAGTCGGCAGTTTTAGGTGTATCCTCAACCACACCAACATCGACAACCGATAAGCGTTCTCGCTCAATCTTTAGAGTGTTGTTTTCAAAATCTATATCAGTCCATTTCAGTCCCATCGCTTCACCAGCTCTAATGCCAGTAAATAAGATTAGTAAGATTATAGTAGCATGAGTCGGGCCAGTCTTAGTATCAAGTTCATCGGAAAGCAACGCAATCAATTCTTTCACTTCGTCCTCTTTATAGAAGTCCTTTTGGACTTTGTATTTCTTTGTTGCTTTAGGAACTCTTACATGATCGCAAGGGTTTTTATCGACCAGTTCCAGATCATAAATAGCATATCTATATAAAGTGCTTAAAAAAGACAGAGCGTTTTTAATAGTTTTTGGTGACAACTTTCCCTGCGTTTTTTTATTCACTCCTTTTTCGGACAAATTCTTAACCCAATCTCTTACATTCACCCTTGTTATTGCGTTAATTCTTCTCGATCCAAAGGACTTTTGGATTTGATTTTTATATAGCGATTCATACCGTTTTGCTGTGGATATTTTCAGTTCGGATTCCATACCGCCATTATGTAACAAATAGTTCTTGTATAAAGCGTCAAGCGTTGTTGTATCCGCTGTGACTACCTTTCCAGCCATGATATCTGCAAGAAAAATAGCTTCTTCAATCTTTAATTGTTTTTTCGTAGTATTTTCTACTTCTCTGTAGTAACGCTGTGGTGTTCCATCAAACTTCTTACCATGCGTAATCGTTATCTGGACTTTCCCATTTCGCTCTTTGAAACTTGCCATTGTATCCTCCTTTCGGGCAAAAAATGCCCCGAAATTGACAAACTGCGGTTGCGATGATACAATTTGATTGCGAAGTCGTGCTGTATCATGCAGCCGATTATAACTTCCGTCTCTAGTAATAGGGACGGTTGTTTTTTTATTGTTGATTGATTCTACTGTTTATGTCCGCTAACAATTCTTCTCCATACAAGTCTCCATATTTGTCTTTAGTAATGACTTTACTATGGAGCAAATCTTTAATATATGCAACGGTATTCTCATTCACATCTTCACAATGCATAGCAGCATAAAGATATGTTGAATATGCAGCCTTTCCATATGCTGTCAGTGAATACTCGTTAGAGGTTTCAGTCTTTTGCAAAATAGTATATTGATTCTTTGATATTATATCATCCATATAATTGGATAATGTTTCTCCAAGGAAATCTGAATTATGAAGATATGCTTTTCTATTCAAATATGATGGTTCTGAAGATTCGTTAGCATATAGCTTCTGCATATTAGCTTTATAGTCATTAAAAATTGACATTGCATATTCTCGGCCTTCTGATGTTAATGGATTCAATAAATCTCTAACCTCATATTCAAAGGCTACATTAGAAATAAAGTATATTCTATCTTTAAGGCATTTCCATCTGTAAAATCTGGTGGACAGAACCGCAAGCAATACACTCATACAAACGAGGAAGGCAGAAACGATATTATTTTCCACTTTAGTAGCATAGATAAATAATGTTGCAGGAATTATCAGCAACAAGATATTTCTGATTATAGAGTTAATCATAGATTTGTCCATAATAATCTCCTTATAGCATTAAAATTTCGCTCTTAGTTCAATCACTTTTCCTAATATTTCAACAGGGAGGGATTTCACGTCTTCTTCAGAGTATCGTTTTACAGGATATGACGGATTGAAAGGGACCAGCGTTATTCCACCCTCATCATATTTCTTCACTTCTTTAATTGTGGCATCGTTTCCATTTACAATAATTACTGCCACATCGCCACATTCAATATCGCTTTGCTGACGGACGATTACAACATCTCCTTCAGTAATCCTAGGTGCCATACTATCTCCTTTTATTTGTAGAGCGAAATGTGTTCCGTTTTGAGCCATCGCTGGGGTGATTTCTTCCCAGTCAAGTATTTCTTCGATTGCATCTACAGGTATACCAGCCTGAACTCGTCCCAATACTGGAATTCGCACGGCACTTAATTGTCTATTGTCAATCACAGGAATTGATTTTTCCAAGGCAACAGAATATAGTTCTGGCATAAATTCTTCATCATAAAATAGTGTCGCAGGATCAATACACAATGCATCTGCTAATTTAATTTGTATATCTCTCTTGATGTTAGACACTACACCTTTTTCATATTTGTTGATAGCAGCACGTTGCACTCCCACCTTATTTCCTAATTCTTCTTGTGTTATATTGAGACCAGTCCTTAGGATTCTTATTCTTTCACCAATAGGAACATTCATTCTATCTCCTCCATTCATTGTATCTTAATTGTAACATATTTTTTGCAAAAATCAAGAAAAAATATCTTGACAGGAAACAAATAATGTAATAGAATGATTGTATCTCAAATAGATACAAAGGAGGTGGAACGGTGAATAAGAAGTTATTGAAGTCATATATCATGAAATATGATGAGAAGCAAGAAAATTTAGCAAAGGCAATGGGACTTTCATTATCATGCCTCAACGCTAAAATAAACCGAAAGAATACAGAATTTAACAGGGATGAAATTCAGTTTATTATGGAACGGTATAACTTGAGTCTAAGAGACATCAGGGATATTTTTTTTGCTAGCGATGTATCTTGTAAAGATACAAAGAGTGCAAATGAATAAGAAAGAAAGGAATTAACGATTCAGTGAGCAGAAACAATGAGATTGTCAAGTTAGTAAAAGAAAAACGAGAGGATCTAGAATTAACAAGAGCAGATTTAGCTAGAATGCTTGGCTGCACAACAAGAATTGTACGGTACTGGGAAAATGGAGAACGAGGCATGTCGATTGACATGGCAGACAAAGCACTAAGATTGCTAGGAATTAGTTATACCTTAGGAAAGCGAAAGGAGAGGGCAAATGATTGAGAAGCACTATAATGCCAAAGAGGTTATGGGTATGTTGCATGTTGGCCGAACAACCTTGTGGCGAATGACTAATAGGAGCGAACTGACTCCAATATGGATTGGTGGACAGAGATTGTTTGCAGAGAGTGACATAAAAAATTTCATAGAAAGGAGAAAAGGAAGCCATGAAAAGGTTTTTGAAGAGAAA
Source organism: Clostridiales Family XIII bacterium PM5-7 (assembly GCA_050435405.1). GTDB lineage: Bacteria > Bacillota > Clostridia > Peptostreptococcales > Anaerovoracaceae > Senimuribacter. The sequence continues at coordinate 37,138 of JBNDKG010000013.1, read as the reverse complement.
TATGTTTAATATACCATTTGTGATTGCTTTGGTGCTAACGATGGGGATAATGGGTGGCTGGGAGATGCAGGATGAAATGGCTTACGCAGAGAAAGAGAATGCACTGCCATATGTGTTGACGGTTCAGGAGCAGATAGAGCTGAAGTGTTATGAGTATGGTATCGATCCAGAGATTCCACTTGCCATAGCAAAACTTGAAACGGGACATTTTACCAGCAAGGCATTTCTACAGCACAACAATGTTGGTGGATTATCTGTAAACGATGTACCACTTGCATATGACACAGTTGCGCAGGGAGTAAATGCATTTGTATCAAACCTGGCCAACAATTATTTTGACCAAGGATTAAACACAGTAGAGAAAATTGCAAACAAATACTGTCCACCAAATGCAAGTAAGTGGACAACAGTAGTGAACCAATTATTAAAGGAGGAACAAAAATGAAAGGTGAATGGAAAGTAATGAGCAACTGTATTGGAGCAGACAAGTTTTATCAGGTGGCACGTGTTAGAGATGTGGAGGCCGTTATGCACTCAGGTAATCTGGAATACGTCGAAGGTGTATTTGAACTAAAAGACGAAGCACAAGAAACTGCTGATCAGATGAACGAAAGTGAAAAAATAGATGTGAAAAGATTGATTGAACTAAACACAGAATTAATTGAACTATACAAGAAAGGGATTCTTAGTGCTTGCGGTGGTGAAGCAAGGATACATGTTACCCAGGAAGCTTTTGAAAAAATAACCAAGGGTATGCATGTGGAGAAAGAAGCACACTCAGAAAAACATGTTAAGTGCTTTGTGACAATCGATGGGGTTAGAATCTTTCACTTAGAAGAGGTGAGACAATGAATCAAAAAATAAAGAACGACTGCAAAGCAGCCGAACTAAATAACCAATTAGATGATACCACTAAAATGATGGTTTTGTCAATGCTTAGCCCAAAACCACAGTCTAGATACATAATAGCAAGTGCTATTGGTATCACAGAGAGAACCTTTAGGTTAGCGGTAAGAGAACTTAGATTAGAGGGGCACCCAATTATTGCGGTGTCCCGGGGCAAAGGCTATAAGCTTGGGACTAGAGAAGAAGCCCTAGCTAATGCAAGAGAATTGAAATCAAGGGCGTTCGACCTGCTGAAGACTGCAAAGGCACTAGAGGGCGTTAACCCTGATCAATTAACTTTGGAGGAGGTAATGGGGTTATGATGTGGTGTGAAAGATGTAGCGAAGCGATAGAATCAGTGATTTATCATGAATATGACATTCCAGATGTAAATGTCGGAGGGTACAGAAAAGATGCTTTTGAGAAGTGTCCAGAGTGTGGCAGTGTAGTTTTCGATGAGCCAAGCTGCTGTGTGATGTGCAAGAGACCGATAGCACCAGATTTAAACTTATGCGAATCATGTGTTAGTGACTTGCGCAAAGATATAAGCGAAAGAGCAGAGAAGAATAACACCTCAGAAGAAGATGTTAAAGACGGATATGCAGAACTGATAAATATGGAGGATTAAGATGTTAAAAACATATGAAGAAATGCGGAAAGTGGATGTATCTGCTTTTGTTGAACAAAGAGATGGACTGGATTATCTGAATTGGGCAAGATGTGTCGACCTGCTGCACGAAAATGGGGCAGAAAAAGTGTATTTTACACCGTTGCTAACAGAAAAAGGCTCCAGTTTGTTCATGACTGATAAGGAATTTAAGGATAAGAACGGTAACACTAACCAATGCTATGAAGTTGGTGTACATATTGTCATTGACGATTTGGAGTTTGATATGAGAGGGCCGTTGATGAATGCAGCAAATCCAGTTAAGGATAATTCGCTTAGTCAGCAAAGGGTTTGGAATTGCCAAACAAGGCTCTTTGTTAAGGGAGTGGCTATTTATACTGGTTTAGGGTTTAATTTGTGGCTTAAGGAGGAACAAGCACTTGATACTATCGGAAGCAAGTTTGATGACATGTCACAGCATAATATCCTAACCGTAAAAGAACGCATTGAACAGCTTATTACTCTAAAGATGGATGGCGGATTAACCCTGCAGGAAATTGCCGATAAGACGAAGATGGGCACGGATGACAATATCCGAGACTTATTGAAATCGCTTACCAGAGTTTACAACTTTGAAGGGATGCTGAAGACGTTATGATAGCAGATAAAGACAGGGCATGGTGGTTCGGAGCCAGTGACACTAGCATGATAGTCGGAAACTGGAAGACTGCTACATTTAAGAAGTGGTGGCTTGAAAAACTGGCACTGAGGAAAAATGAGATTAACACCAAAGCAATGAAATGTGGCAATGCTTATGAAGGGAAAATCCTTGATGCTATTGGATGCGAGAAGGATTTGCAGTTGTTACTTCCTGATTTAAGCCTAAGGGTTAATCTGGATGGCAATACGGCTAATATGATCTACGAGGTTAAGACGCACAAAGAGGACAAGGAATTTAAGGTAAGCAAGAACTATTGGAGACAATCACAAGTGGAGATGTTCGCCTTTAAGGAAGTGAGAAAAATACTTCCATACTTATTTATCGTGGCTTATCCACTAGGTGAGCAGGAGTATCTAAACTATTTTACAGAGGTCGATATAGAAAGGGCGAAATTTATACCAGTGGCGTATGATGAGAAATTTATACTAAACGACTATCTGCCAAAACTAACATACCTAAAGGTGTGCATGGAAAGGGGTGCGATGCCATGAGCAAGATGAGCAAAGCCTGTGAGATATCTCCAAAGGTGAGGCGTAAAGTTTGGGAAAGAGACGGAGGCTGCTGCATTATATGTGGCAACCCTAGAGCGAAGGCAAACGCTCACTATATCCGCAGGAGCCAAGGCGGACTTGGAGTTGAACAGAATGTAGTTACGCTTTGTCAGCAGTGCCATGATGAGTTTGATAATGGGAGTAAGCGTGTCGAGAATGGCAATATGATCAAGGAATATCTAAAGGCATGCTACCGAAATTGGGATGAGAAGAAGCTATATTATGATAAGTATGGGTGGATGAAATGAGCGGACAATTATTAGTAAATGAGTTAAATGAATACAGCACGGAACTATCAAGCGGTGTCCGCTTAATGGCGAAGTATGGGAAAGAATATGCAGCAGCTGAAAGTGATTACAAAATAGCGTTGATGCAAGAGTCTTTAAAACTTCGAGATGCAGGAATGGCCGTAACACTGATAGATAAGGTTGTGTATGGCAAATGTGCAGAACAAAGACTTAAGCGTGATATAGCAGAAGTGATGTATAAGAGCGCACAAGAGAACGTTAATTCAATTAAGCTACAGATGCGTTTACTAGACGCACAGATTAGCAGAGAATGGGGGTGCAATTAGTGGCAAGTACAGGAATACCTTACTTCCCACTCGAATGCCAACTAGATGAAAAGATACAGCTAATTGAAGCTGAATTTGGACTGACAGGGTTTGCAATAGTCGTTAAGCTTTTCCAACGTATTTATGGAGGGCATGGTTACTACTGTGAATGGACAAAAGACGTTGTATTATTGTTTTCTGCACAAGCTGTAGGTGGTGGTAATATCGTGTCCGAAATAGTGGAGTCAGCACTAAAGAGAGGAATTTTCTCACAGAAACTTTATGACAAGTATCATATCTTGACATCCAAGGGGATACAGAAAAGATACTTCGAGGCAGTCAGTCGTCGTAAAAAAGTGGAAGTGAAAAAAGAGTATCTCTTGCTTGATTATGCTGTTTTACCAAACAATGTTGACATTTCGAGTAAAAATGTAGACATTTCTGAAGAAAATGTAGACATTTCTGAACAAAGTAAAGAAGAGAAAAGAAAAGAAAAGAAAAGTAAAGAAGAGGAGAGGATAGAACCCTCTGATAGACTTGAAGAAATCAGAACGAAGCATCCATCTGAAAGATTAGAAGAAATCAGAAAGATGATCAGAGAAACTAATAGTGAATATGAAGGAGGTATTGATGTTTAGCGATTGTATATTAGCTGCAGACGGAGGTAAATGTAAAGGCCTTACTGAAAGGCATCCTCTTTGTGGCAGTAAACTTTGTCCGTTTTATAAAACTGAGAAAGAAGAAAGAATAAGTCAGGATTATTGCAGGAGAAGACTAGCAGCACTTGGAGTTGATTTTAAAACCCTGTATAAGCTTGAGAAAAAAGGAGGTAAGTAATGGGATTAGTAATTAAGTGTCCGTATTATCAGAGTGACAAACGAAAAACAATCACTTGCGAAGGCTGTTTAAAGCATTTTAGTGATGTGGAAAAGAAAAAAGGATATTTAAAAAATATCTGTGAAACCAACTATGAGAATTGTAGCTATTTCAAATCATTAAAGCAGCTTTATATCGAGTGCGAAAGCCTAGAACCTAAGGAGAAAAGCTTAAAACTTAAGTCATTCTATCTAGACTCAAATAAGAAAACAGTTAAACACCTCATTCAGCAGATAGGCATAATGGATAAAAATATTGAGCGTAACATTGAGGTTAAGCAGAATGAGATCGCGAAATTAAGAGTTGAATTGACTGCATCAAATGCTAGAACAAAATATGCTTTTATCGAATTAGCGGCAATGATGTATAGACACAATATCGAATTAATTAACTTAGAAGATATCGTGGAGTTTATAAAAAAATACGACTCGGAATTAGTACCCGAAAAAGATAACCCTAAAATTGTTAAGCTAGTAGTAACGGAAAGAGGTAGTGATGAGCATAAAAATAAAACAGATTAATGGGCTTATGAGCGATGGGAAATCCATCTGGAAAGCTGACGTAACTGTCAGGTTTACATCAGAGAAAATAGGAGAAACATTATCGCTTGAATCGAATGGAGTAATGATAACTGTAGGCTTTGAAGATATTGAAAAAGTAATCAAGAAAGGTAGAAAATAAATGAATAGCGTAATTTTAATCGGAAGACTGACAAGAGAACCAGAAGTAAGATATACATCTGGAACACAGATGGCAGTTGCATCATTTACTGTTGCAATTGACAGACCGGTAAGAGCTGGCGGCGAAAAACAGACTGACTTCCCAAGAGTCACTGTATTTGGCAAGCAAGCAGAAAACTGCGAAAAATACCTTACTAAAGGTAGACTCGTTGGTATTCAAGGAAGACTACAGACCGGAAGCTATCAAAACAAAGATGGCAATACGGTTTACACAACCGATGTTGTAGCAGACAGAGTAGAATTTTTAGAATGGGGCGACAGACCGCAAGGCGGAACCGCTGCTCCAAGACAAAATACATCTTCACCGGATCGAGACCCAGTTGCAGAAATGCCTGACTCCTTCCAAGCAATAGATGAAGATGTTCCGTTTTAGGAGGAAAAAATATGAAACTAAATAAATGGAACTACGAGACACATGCTTACGATGAGTTTATCGTGCCAGATGACTGGAATGTAAAAACATATTCTACAGATATGAATGAAATAATCCATTGTCCGCAGTGTGGCAATACACTAACCTTTGGTAAAGGTTACACAAGCCGGGAGATTCAGACAGAGTATGGAATGGGATATTCAGTTTGCGAAAAATGTTCAAACGAAGAATTTAACAGAGATTGTAAAAATAGATCAATTTAGAGGAGGTAATAAATATGAGAATTAAAGAAATAACCTATCAGAACCGCCGAGACTTTCAGGCAATTTACGAATGCGAACATTGCGGACACACTGTCAAAGGTAAGGGATACGATGATGATAATTTCCACAGAAACGTAGTGCCAGATATGATTTGCCGAAAATGTAAAAAGGCTGCACCTGATGACTTTAGACCAATGGGCACATTATACCCCGAAGGTTACCAAATATAGGAGAAACATATGGGAAAAATGAGCAGAGAAAAAGGCAAGAGTGGGGAAAGAGAACTTGCTAATAAGCTAAAAGAATATGGTTATAACTGCCGCAGAGGGCAACAGTTTAGTGGCTCAAATGGAGATGCTGATGTAGTCGGACTACCCGGAATACATATAGAATGCAAAAGGGTCGAAAAACTAAACCTGTACGATGCTGTGGCACAATCCAAATCCGATGCACGAGAGGGAGAAATGCCGGCAGTATTCCACAGGAGAAATAATGCAGAGTGGCTTGTAACTATACCATTGGAGCATTTTATGGAGATTTACAAAGAATGGGAGGCAGGACAATGCAAAGAGTAAACTACGGAAAGATGGTAGACCTTAGCCGAAAGCTAGACGGAAAAACAGATATATATGCTGTGGATAGTCTGCTGCATAGTAATCTGAAATACATTATTCGAGCAGATGAATTTATCGTGGCCTATGATGATGGCGAAATGAGGCATCGCTTAGAGGATATAAAACACGAGGCTGAAATGTATGTACCTAAAGTAAAGGCTGAGATACTGGCGATTTATGATGATATAAAAGACCTTATGAGAATGGGAGTGGCGATATGAAAGGGCAGATAAACCTACTTGACGAAATGATCATTGACAACTTCGCAGGTGGCGGCGGCACATCTACTGGGATTGAATTAGCAGTAGGACGTCCAGTCGACGTGGCAATCAACCATGACCCTGCATCAATACAGATGCACTGTAAAAATCATCCGTACACTCGTCATTACTGCGAAGACGTGTGGGAAGTTGACCCAAAGGAAGTAACACAAGGTAGACCAGTAGCCCTTTGTTGGTTTTCTCCAGACTGCAAACACTTTAGCAAGGCTAAGGGCGGAAAACCAAGAGAAAAGAAAATCCGAGGACTTGCCTGGGTAGCAGTCAGGTGGGCAGCAACAGTTAAGCCAAGAGTCATTATCCTGGAGAACGTAGAAGAATTTAAGACTTGGGGTCCACTCAATGATGAAGGATATCCAATAAAGGAGCAACAGGGCAGGACTTTTAGGAGTTTTATAAACGCACTTAAAAAATTAGGCTACGAAGTGGAATGGAAAGAGTTAAGGGCTTGTGACTATGGAGCGCCGACAATTCGAAAACGATTCTTTCTAATTGCGAGATGTGACGGAGAGGAAATCATATTCCCAGAGCCAACACACGGAGAAGGATTAAAACCATATCGAACTGCTTCTGAATGTATTGATTGGAGTATACCAACCAAAAGCATCTTTGGGCGCAAGAAACCACTTGCAGATAATACAATGGCAAGAATCGCAAGAGGCACGGATAAGTTTGTCATTAAGGCAAATAAGCCATTTTTAATCCCAGTAGGATACGGAGAGCGAGAAGGACAGAAACCGAGGCTACATAACATCGAAGACCCACTAAGTACGATTGTGTCCACAGTAAAACAGGCATTGGTTACACCTCACCTAATTCAGTATCACACAGAGACAGCTAAAGGAGAGCATAGAGGACAGAAACTCACCGAACCAATCATGACAATAGACGGAAGTCCACGATATGGATTAGCAACAGCCTATATCAGTAAGTATTATGCAGGAGGCTACAAAGGTGCAGGGAGTGGTATTGATGAACCAGTACCAACAGTAACGACGGTTGACCACAACAGCCTTGCGGCAGCATATTTAGCAGAATACTACAGCACAGGGAGACCGATTAGCGTAGAAGAGCCATTACATACGGCCACTACGAGAGACAGAAACGCATTAATCCAAGTGAAGGTGATAAGGGCGGAAGATGAAGTGGATTTACAACATTGGCCAGGAGTGAGAGCGATGTTAAATCAGTACTGTGACTATGATTTGAAAGACGATGAGGTGCTAGTGTTCGATATCGCCGGAATCTTGTACTTTATAGCTGATATTGGATTACGCATGCTAGAGCCAAGAGAGCTGTACAACGCACAAGGCTTTCCGCCAGATTATTGCATAGACTTTGATGTAAACGGCAAAAAATACAGCAAGAAAGAACAGGTTGCAAGATGTGGAAATAGTGTTCCACCACCATTCGCAGAAGCGTTGGTTAGATCGAATCTGCCGGAAATGTGCGGAAAGAAATATGCAACGATGAACGAGTTAGAAAAAGATATAGCAGTTTAGAAGGGAGAAATAACATGGATGCAATAACATTACTAAAAACACAGAAAATGATATGTGACCATTATACTAGTTGCGGAGACTGCCTATTTTATGAGAATTATTATTGCCAAGTGGATACTGACAAGGACTACGAAGAGTATGTGGAGACAATTGAAAATTGGCTAAAACAACACCCACCAAAAACAAGACAAGATGTGTTTTTGGAGCAGTTTCCGAATTCTAAACTTGACACTGGGACACTCTTTTTAGCACCATGCTACTTAGATGATACGCTGCTTGGTTTAGATTGCAATAGTTTTTGTGATAGAGTTAAAAAGTATGGCAGTTGTTTTAATTGTAAAGTAGAGTATTGGAACGAGGAGGTGGAATGATGGAGTGGATACCATTTAAATGGAGTGATTTAGAAAGACTACCTGAGGAAGACCAAGAAATTTTAGTCACTGATGGGTATTATGTGTGGAAAGATGAATGGATTTGCAACCGTGAGGGATGCTGTTTAGGTTATGGAGACATCGAAACTATAACAGCATGGATGCCACTACCTGAACCGTATAAAGGAGAGTAAATAATGAAAATATACATAGCAGGACAAATAAAAGGCTGGCAGATGTCAAACGGAGCAACGTTGGAACATAGATACGCATGGAGCGTGGGACTAGAAATATTATTGGAAGAGGAGATTAAGAGGAAATAAAAGCATTAAGGCAAGTCAACAAGGCTTGTCTTTTTTATTGCCTTAAGGTAGGAAGGCGAAATATTGCTAAAACCAATGTAAGATATAGTCATGAGTAAGAAAGTGGATTACAGTAAGCTGAAAATTGAATATATAGCTGGAGATATTTCTTATGCGAAGCTAGCAAAGAAACATGGGATTGCCGTAGCAACACTGTCTAAAAAGGCTAGCAAGGAAGGCTGGCACAAGGATAAAGTGAGACACAACCAAAACGTGGTAGAAAAGGCAGTTCGAAAAGCCGAAAATGAGCAAGCCAAGGTGTTTGCAAAGGAATTGGTCACTGTGGGAAAGATAAATGCAGTTCTCGACAAAGCACTAGAGGATGTAATGCAGTTCAATAAATACATCGTTCAGAAGAAAGAAAAGTATTCTACCCCAACACGCCATGATGGAAAACTACTTGACGAGAGACAATGGAGTGAAGTTGAAACCTTCGATAAGATTGATACGAAGGCTCTTAAAGAAGTGGCAGAGACTCTAAAGCTAGTAGAACAAATGAAGCGCTCGATGCAAGGAATTCTCAGTATCGACCAGCAGAAGTCGCTAGAGATGCAAGCACAACGCCTTGAACTTGAAAAACGTAGAGTAGACCAAGGAGAGACTGACAATGAAGTTAAAGTTGTGTTTGAGTCAAAGGACGCTGAAGATGGAGGGTGGACAGAGTAATGGCAGTATTATCACTCCCGAATCCAAATCCTAAACAGAAGGCATTTCTGCAGGCAAGGAAAAAGCATATAGGATTTGGCGGTGCTAGAGGTGGAGGAAAGAGCTGGTCCGTTAGGACTAAAGCCATATTACTCGCACTTAACTTCGCTAAAATTAAGATTCTGATTGTCAGAAGAACCTATCCTGAGCTGATTAATAACCATATCAACATATTAAGGCTGCAGCTCTTGGGCATAGCCAAGTATAACGACAAGGATAAAGTGCTTAAGTTCGGCAATGGTTCAGCGATCAATTTCATGTACTGTGCTCGGGATTCTGATCTTGATAGACTGCAAGGTACTGAGTATGATGTTATATTTCTCGATGAAGCTGCACAGATGACAGAACATCAGATGAAATCTATCACTGCCTGCTGCAGAGGTGTTAACAATTTCCCAAAGCGAATCTATTACACATGCAATCCAGGTGGCCAAGGACATGCATATATCAAGAGAATTTTCATAGACAAGAAATACAAGGCGGGCGAGAATCCAGATGATTATGAGTTTATTCAGAGTCTAGTGACGGACAATGAGGCGCTAATGGCCGCACAGCCTGATTATATTAATCAGCTTGAGGCATTACCACCTAAGCTGAGGGAAGCATGGCTATATGGGAAATGGGATATCTTTGAAGGACAAGTCTTTGAAGAATTTGTGGATGACCCAATGCATTATCAAGACAGAAAAGGAACTCATGTGATTAATCCATTCAAGGTGCCTGAGACATGGAAAATACTCAGAGGATTTGACTGGGGATATAGCAAGCCTTTTTCAGTTGGGTGGTATGCCGTAGACCATGACCATCGGATATATCGCATTAAAGAACTGTATGGATGCACTCAGACGGCCAATGAGGGAGTCAAGTGGACACCGAAGCAAGTTGCTGAGAGAATCCGTGAGATAGAACAGACAGACCCTAACCTAAAGGACAAATCCATCAGAGGAATAGCAGACCCTGCCATATTTGAGGAATCTAAAGGTGAAAGTATTGGCAGAATGATGGAAATGGCGCAAGTGTACTGGGAACCTGCGGACCATAAGAGGATACCAGGGAAGATGCAGTGTCACTATAGGCTGGCGTTTGATGAGAATGAGATACCAATGTTCTACGTGTTCAATACCTGCAGTGAATTCATTAGAACAATGCCCATGCTGATGTATGATGAAAAGAAGGTAGAGGATGTAGATACATCAATGGAAGACCACATCTATGATGAATGGAGATATGTGTGCATGGAAAATCCAATAAACAATGAGAATATACTATTCAGCAAGAAACAGATAGGAACTGATGGTGTCAATGACCCATTGGGAATGCTAGATAAGAATATCCAATATGATCCATATGAATTTTACAGGAGGTAAATATGGCAAAGAAAAAAGAACCACTACCAGAAGAAGTGAATGTAGCGCCTGAGAATAATGATGAGAATGAGTTTGAGAATGAAGTAATCTATGGCAGTGACGAAAGCATTGGCAGGGTAGGACCAATCGGCAAAGAGCAGGTTGATAATGCTCTATCTATGTTTAATGAGTACAAGTCATCCAAGTCACCATTAGAGCTACGTATAGTGGAAAATGAGCAATGGTGGAGAATAAGGCACTGGGAAGCAGTAGGCAAGGTCAAAGGTAAAGAGCAAGACCCTGAACCTGCATCTGCATGGCTATTTAACAGCGTTATTAATAAACACGCTGATGCGATGGACAACTTCCCAACACCAAACTTCCTTCCTAGAGAAAAGAGCGATGAGGAAGTAGCCAAAAGGCTGCAGAAGATTATTCCATGTATCCTAGATGCTAATAACTTTGAGCAGACCTATAGTGATGCATGGTGGTACAAGTTAAAGTTCGGAACATGCGTATATGGAGTCTTCTGGAATAACAGCAAAGAGAATGGGCTTGGAGATGTTGATGTTCGCAAAGTCGATTTGCTTAATTTGTTTTGGGAGCCTGAGATTAAGGATATCCAAGAGTCTGCTAATATATTCAACATAGCGGCAGTGGATAAGGATAGCTTGGTAGAATCATATCCATTCCTTAAAGGAAAAATTACTGATGGAGCCACTAGCGAGGTTGTTAAGTATGTGGCTAGTAACGACAACGGCAATACTAACGACCAAAACAAGGTGATTGTTTACGATTGGTACTACAAAAAAGTCAACGATGGTGGACGCACAGTCCTTCATTACTGTAAATTCGTCGAAGGTGAAGTGATATATGCTTCTGAGAATGATGAAGAATACAAAGATAACGGATTCTATGACCATTCTAAATATCCATTCGTATTCGACACGCTCTTTCCTGTGGAAGATTCTGTTGTAGGATTTGGATATATTGATTGCATGAAGTCTCCTCAGATGTACATTGACAAGCTAGACCAGATTGTACTAAAGAATGCAGCGATGATAGGCAAGCCAAGATTCTTTGCATCTGAAGGCACAAACGTCAATCTAACGGAGTTTTCTGACTGGAGTAAGGACTTTGTTAAGGTGGAAGGCCTCATTGATGAAACTAGACTAAAGCAGATTCAGGTTAATTCCATTCCTGCATATATATATAACCATATGCAGATGAAAATTGACGAACTGAAAGAAACATCAGGCAATCGTGACTTCTCACAAGGTGGAACCCACAGTGGTGTTACTGCAGCCAGTGCTATTGCGGCACTTCAAGAGGCAGGTAGTAAACTAAGCCGTGACATGATTAAAACTAGCTACAGGGCGCACAGGAGCATCAATGAGTTGGTGTTTGAGCTACTCAGACAGTTTTACACTGAAGAGCGCTCATTTAGAATAGATGGCCCTAATGGTGAGTATGACTTCATGTCATTTGCGAATGATGGCATCAGAGAAATGGAAGAAGAGGACCCTATAACTGGCGAACTTGTATCAAGGAAACCTGTATTTGATATCAAGATGCACTCGCAGAAGCAGTCACCATTCTCTCGTGAGGCACAAAACGAGAAGGCTAAAGAGATGTATGGCATGGGAGTATTCAATCCACAGATGGCTACTCAGGCGCTAGCAATGCTTGAGATGATGGAGTTTGAGGGAATCGAAAATATCAAGCAGGTTGTGAAGAAGAATGATGTAGTGGCACAGATGACCATGCAGCTTTGTCAACTGGCTATGGCAATGGCACAGACAGTCGATGGCATCAATCAAGCGAATGGCATGATGGAAAGCAATATGATTGGACAGGTTGAACAGCTGGTATCTGGTATCACAGGACAACCGATGCAAGAGCCTGCTCAAGCTGGTGCAGAAGAAGGAGGACTACCTAAGACGGATAACACGCAGGCCTCCAAGGCTAGAGTAAGAGTAGCAAAGTCCGCAGAGCCTAAGTAGGAGTGAGATATGACAGAGATTAGTCTACACGAAGAAAATAAAGTGGCCACACTAAAGATTAACGGTCATGCAGAGTATAGTGATGATGGCGCAGATATCGTTTGCGCCTCATGTTCTACTCTCTCAGGCACTTTAGCGACAATGCTAGCTAATCTTCCAATCAATGCGAAGATTCGATTTGAAAGTGGATTGACAGAGATTAGGATAAACTACACCTCGCTAGGTATCCATGCGGTAGAAGTGATTAATGCGATTAAGTTTGTCATGATGGGATTTCATCTATTAGAGGAGCAATACCCAGACAATGTAATCGTGATTGAAGGTAGGGAGTCACAATTATTTATGTAATTTGATATAAATAATATGGCAGATCTAATGCGTAGATCACCTCCTTTCTTTATAAGAAACTATATTAAGGACGGACTGCTTGTTTGCTATCGGTCCGCCCTTAATGCAGTTAATGCATGACACGTAGGAAAGACTACAGGAGGATAATATGAAAAAATACTTATTTAACCTACACCAGTTTGAAGGTGAAGGTACAGGCGGAAATGGTGGAGACGCTGGCCACGAAGAAAGCGGAATTGAGGAAGTAGTATACGGTAGACAGGAAGAACCTGCAGGTACAGAAGCCTCAGAAGATAGTCATGACGCTGATGACGACCAAGACGGAGAGCAAGAAAGACGAAAAGCATTCGAGGATCTAATCAAAGGTGATTATAAAGACTTATTCGATGAAAGAGTCCGTGAAAACATTGATAGACGATTCAAGAATGTGCATGATTCCCAAGAAGAACTCAATAGAGTCTCTGAAAGCCTGATGCCTCTATATGAAAGATATGGAGTGGACGCAGGTGATTGGGATGGTCTAGAAGAAGCAATCCGCAACGATACCTCGTTATTTGCAGAGGAAGCAGAGGAAATGGGACTCACACCACAGCAATATCTGTTCGCCAAGAATGCTGAACTGGAAGCTAGACGTGCTCAGACTGAACTCGAAAGAGTAAAGGGTGCACAAGAAGCCCAAAAGGCATATCAAGGGTGGTTGCGTGAAGGTGAGGAACTGAAGAAAACCTATCCTGAATTTGACTTAGCACAAGAAGTGCAGAACGATAAATTCATGGCGCTTTTAAAGCAAGACTGGAATGTAGCAGATGCCTATGAGGCTGTTCATGCGAAAGAACTGATTACTAACGGCATTGGAACTGCTGCAGTAGTAGCACAGAAGAATGTTGTTGACAGTATCAGAGCAAGAGGCATGAGACCTACAGAAAATGGCACTGGAAACAAGGCAGGAGTTATCGTTAAAAATGACCCAAGTAAATTTGATAATCGTGATATGGAGGAGATACGCAAACGTGTATTGAACGGAGAGAAAATCAAGTTCTAATCTCCACCATAGGAAGGAGATATAACATGAAAGATTTATTGAAAAACTTGTTTGACTTGCATCAGTTTGCAGGCGAACTAAACACTAATGTAACTACGCAGACTGGTACGGGACAAGACCTATCTGCAGAAATGAAAGTCTATTACGACAAAGAGTTGATTAGACTTGCTGGTCCTGAATTAGTTCACGATCAGTTTGCTCAGTTGAAGAACATTCCAAAGAACTCTGGCAAGACCATTGAGTTCAGAAAGTATGATTCTTTCGGCAAAGCACTGACTCCATTGGTAGAAGGTGTGACTCCAGACGGCAGAAAGATGAATGTTACTACCATCATGGCTACTGTACAGCAGTACGGTGATTATGTAACCATCTCTGACGTACTTGACTTGACTGCAATCGACAACAACCTGTTAGAAGCACAGGAATTGCTAGCAGACCAGGCAGGCAGAACGCTTGATACCATTACCAGAGAAGTTATGGTTGGTGGTACTAACGTGCTATATGTTGACGGAAAACTATCCAGAGCAACACTTGGAGCTACGAACAAGCTTAAGGTTGCTGACATCAAGAACGGTGTTAGAATCCTGAAGAACGCGAATGCGAAGAAAATCAACGGTGCTTTCTGGGCAATCATCCATCCTGACGTTGAGTATGATATCACCAATGACCCTGATTGGATTAATGCATCTCAGTATGCAGGCTCCACTCAGATTTTCGAGGGTGAGATTGGCAAAATCCACGGAGTGAGATTCATCGAAACTACAGAAGCGAAAGTGTTTGAGAGTGCTGGAGCAGCAGGCGAAACTGTGTATGCTACCATGCTATTAGCTAACAACTTCTACGGAACAACTAAGGTTGAAGGCGGTGGGCTACAATTCATCGTTAAACAGAAAGGTTCTGCAGGTACTGGGGACCCATTGGATCAGAGAGCTACTGCAGGCTGGAAAGCTATCAAAACGGCTGTAAGACTGGTTGAACAGTACGGACTAAGAATTGAGTCTTGTTCTTCTTTTAACGCAGCAGCAGTGTAAAATTAAGGAGGGAAAACTATGGCAGATAAAGAAAATAAGGTAGTAGCGCCAACTACCACCGAAGCAAATACAGCCTTTGAAAAGATGCTAGAGGAAGCACAAGCAAAAGTAGGCGAAATGCTCACTAACGCTGAAGAAAAGGCAAAAGAGATTGTTGAAGATGCGCAGAAGATAGCTGACGAGCTTATGGCTACTGCAGATGCAGGAGTAGTTCAGAGTGCCGAAGGTCCTAGCAAAAAAGAAATTGCTGAGGCTGGTAAAAAAGTATCTGTGGAGCTATTCAAGGACACTAATCTTTACAGAGATGATGTCTATGTGGCTGTTAACGGCGAGAACATCAAGATACAGAGAGGCAAGCAGGTTGAAATCGACCAGAAATTCAAGGAAGTTCTTGATAACTCACGCAGACAAGATGCAGCATCAGCTAATCTAAATGAGCAGCTTAAAGATGACTTTGAGCAGAAATCAACGGCTCTAGAATAGTATATGCAATAGATGGAGAGTGGATGGTTCTACTCTCCATTTTTAATAGGAGATAAAGATGAATAAAAAAGAATTTAACATAGCTGTATCGGTTAAGGATAATAATGCCAAAGTAATAAATGGTGTTATCCAATACGATACAGGCAATCTTTTCAACATAAATATTCTTGATGGCACAGCTCCATTTGACTTCACTGGTTACTCTAACGTCATTATTGAGGTGCTCAAGCCTGATGGAACAGTGTATGTTGATGGGAATGGTGGATATTTAGATGTAATTGATGCAGCTGATGGACTTGTAGCATTCACGTTGCAGCCACAATGCGCTCTAGTTAAGGGTATGCACTTTGTGGCATTGTCCATATTTTCTAATGGTACTAAGGTAACTACTGCAAGGTTTAACTACTATGTTTCTGAGAGCATGGATGAAGGTCAGGGAGATGACATTCTTAGTAAATCTGAATATCCAATACTTCAGCAGCTTATTGCGCAGAACTCAAATATCATTGAATCTGAGCAGATGAGAATAGTGGCTGAACAATTACGTCAAATGGCAGAAGCGTCAAGAGTGAGCGAAACGTCAGGCATATTAGCACAGGCGAAAAAGGCTATCGAACAGGCACAGTCTTACGTCAACAACGTGAAGAATTGGTACGATCTGTTTATGAGTGCAGCTTCAGACATAGGCGAGGTGGATTTGTCTTCGGTAGTTACTAAGACTAACCTGGATGAAGCACTAAGACTCATTGACTGTGGAGAGTTTATCGGTACAGAAAACAAAACAGTTAAGATTCAGAGAGGACTGAGCGAGAACATGCCAGTCTTAAGCGATGGTGAGCTTGGCTATGCTAAAGATGACAAGCGTATGTTTATCGGTACAGAGGATGGGAATTTTGAGATTAATAGTCCTTGCTACATAGTGCAGGCTACTGCACCAGAGGATACTACAGTGTTGTGGATTGATACGGCAAATGGCAACGCTCTGAAGTATTGGAATGGAACAGCATGGCTAGGTACTTCAACCGCAGTATTCGCATAAGGAGGTAACACATGGCAGTAAGTATAGATATTACCATCACGCAAAACAGTCAGAATAAAACGAACAATACTTCCAATGTTACAGTTAAGGTGGCAGCAAAATGGACCTATGGCTCATATAACCTATCAAAATGTTCGGGGTCTTGTACTATTGACGGCACTAAGTACACTTTTTCCTCTGCCTTTAATACAGGTCAAACTACTTCAGGCAGTGCGACTATATATTCTAAGACACTTAATATCAGTCATGCTTCGAATGGAAAGAAAACACTGTCATGTTCGGCTTCTTATGTATCAGGAGTTAGTAGTGGGACAGTAACCGATTCGGCATCTAAGACATTAACGGCCATTCCTATAGACACGGAAGAACCTAGCAGCAATATACTGCAGAGCGTGTCTACCACAGACACATCACTCACTTGGTATTTGTATAACTTCAGTGCACTGCAGGAGAATTCAAGAAGGTTTAGATTCACTTTATATAATTCTTCAGGTGGTGTAGTGTCAGAAGGCACTGTTTATCGATCCGCAGGAACCACAGATGTGTCCTATACGTTTACAGGTCTTGAGCCAGGAACGTCATATCGTCTTGAAACTAAGATGAATGGAGTGACACCAGCTGGTGTGAATGTGGATAATATTCACACTTATACCAACTCAGGCGCTACAAAAGAAGAAGCAACGACCTTGAGCCTGCTTACATCCGCTACAGCTGAGTCTATATGGACATATGCTTATGGGATTAACAAATCTTCCATAGATCGTAAAATAAGCTTCACTGCGAATGGTAAAGAGTTCTTTTCTAGTACTTTGCTAGCTGGAACAACACCATCTGCTCAATATGCTTATTATTATGACATAGAAGAAGGAGAGTCATACGACATCAAAGTAACACTTACCAACAGTTTTGCAGGCTTATTTCTAGCCTCAAAGAGCGAGACTGTTGACATTCCTTGGGATAAAGCCATGAGCATTGGTACGATTAATGTGGGTGAGACTACAATTACAGTGCAGGCATACGGGTTGAATGGCAATAAGGATTACGCTAGAACTCTGAAGTGGTATGTTAAGGGCCCTAAAGATACAAGTTATGTGCAGGAATCCACTACACAGGTTAATGCTAACACATCAAATACTTCATTTACATTCCCAAAATCAAACCTGAGAGCCAACACGATGTACGAATTCAAGGTTGATTTAGTGAAAGATGGTGAAGTGTTGAATTCGTTGACTACTTCAGCAAATACATTGCAGGTGAGCGGTACGCTAGAAGTTGAAAATATTGCTGATACTTCTGTGACGTTATACCTATCAGGAATGAAAGGCTCTATCGGACGAACAATTAAGTGGTACTACAAGAGAGCCGTTGACTCAGAATATATCTTAAGTGGAGAAACGACCATGACAAGCAGTGCATCAAGCGTTGCTAAAGTGGTTACAGGCTTAGTTAACGAAACGGCATATAACTTCAAAGCCGAAATCTATGACACTGCTGATACAGGCTACATTATTGGACTGAAAACAGGCACTGCGACAACGCAAAAGCAAATAGCAATCATGTCACTTGCCAAAGCGACAAGCGTGTCTCTACGGGTTAATTTGTCCGATATGGAGACGAATGTAAACTACGACAAGCACATCTATTGGTACATCAGAAGGTCTACAGACGCAACATTTACATTAGCAGGAGTGGACATAGTGAGTGGTAGCGATGATATATCTACGATAAGTAGATTGTTTACGGGTTTAATATCCTCGACAATCAATAAAGATGGAACATTAAGTGAGGCATTATACAATGTGCGAGCAGTCATTAAGAAAAATGATGCAACCACTATGGCAACAATCACAAATACATATATGACATCACTAAGAGACAGCGACATTCCAACACCTTCCATAGTGGAAGTATTGCAGGTTATAGGTGAAAAGAACGCTGAAATGTGGTGGGAGGCACCTGAGCATATTGAAAGCTCAGAAGCATATGTGCATTATGAGATTGAAATATCAACAGATGGCATCAATTTCACACAGGTAGACATCCTAGATGCACCACCTGCAGAGTATACATTAGTAGCCTTTGATACGTTTGATACGGACTATTACTTACGAGTAAAGGCATATCCAGTGATTGCAAGCGAGGACACAAAGTATTCGAATGTAGTTAGAGTTCGCATGAGCGAATATTTTGACTGGGAAACAGTTTCAAAAGATGCAGAGTGTATAGTTCGTGCAGATAAGTGGAATCTCATTGTGAGATACATCAAGAAAAGATTGAACGATAAAGGGATTGAAACATCGTTTGAGTTTACACAGGCAAAGCGTGGAAAGGATATTACGGCGGTCATGTTTAACCAATTAGTGAACTCCTGCAATGCCTTTTACATCACAGGTGTGGACCTGCAGCTTCAGGGAAATGCTGTTAAGGCAGAAGATTTGTTAGCACTGCAAACCGCTGTCAACGATAAGGAGGAATAGTATGAAAGTAGGAGAAGTTCTAGCTCATGTAAATGAGGTAAAGCCTAATCCGTATACACAAGAATTGTTATTGGGTTGGCTTAATGATATAGAAGCAAAAATTCAAACGGAAGCGCTGGAGACTAAACCTGAAGGAGTCCATATTTACGAACTTCCTCAGGATTTAGATGCGGAAATGATTTTACCACGACCGTACGATGAGTGCTACAAACTATATGTGCAGGCACAGATAGACTTTGCACTGCAGGAGTTTGGAACATACAACAACACAATGCAAATGTTCAATGCAGCCTTCAATGAGGCTAAAAAATATTATGTTAGTACCCGTGAGAAGAAAAATCCACTGAAAATTAAAGTGTATTTATAGGAGGTATTATGGGATATTTACCAGAGATGCCAGTAGAAGTAGAGGCAATTAGACAGCAGACAATAGAATTTAAGGGATATTCTAATGCACCAATCATAGCGGATGGCGAGATGAGAGATATGAAAAACCTCTCATCTGACCTTTATCCAACGTTAACGCAGCGAAAAGGGAGAGGTTTATATTCTGACATGTTAACTAGGCCTTACAATATCCTCGCGTGGAAGGAGAAATTGGCTTATGTTGACGGGAAGACTTTCTTCTATGATGGGGAAAGGAAGGGTGCATTAATCTCTGAGGGAGAAAAGATATTGGCTCCCATCAATAATAAAATATGCATATTTCCTGATAAAATCTGTTACAACTTGATATCTAACAAGATGGAAACCTTAGAGGCTCATTTCGAAACAGGGACGTTGGATGAAGGAGCATACATTAATGTAACAACAAATACTTTGACAATACCAAATGCAGACTTCAGTGACTTTGCCTTTGATGATGCGGTTATCCTCAGTGGATTCACCACTTTTCCTGATAATAATATATCGGCAAAGATTGTCAAAATTGAAGCGAATGTCATTACATTTCCAGACAATTCTTTTAAGATGCCTGATGGAAGCCTGGAAACTGGGAACTACAGAGAATATGGGAATATTAAGATTGATAGAAATGTACCTGATATGGATTACCTAGTAGAAGCAAATAATAGATTATGGGGATGCAAAGGCAATTCGATCTACAGTTGCAGGCTAGGTGACCCAAAGAATTGGGAAGACTATTCAGCGATAGCAAATGCTTCGTATGCAGTTGACGTTGGTACTGATGGAGACTTCACAGGCGTAACAGCTTACCCGACTCATATAGCTTTTTTCAAAGAAGACTACATTCACAGGCTATATGGGAACAATAAGCCATCTACATATCAAATAGACACCATACGAGGGTTAGGCTTACAAAAAGGCTGTCACAAGTCGATACAGGCCATAGACGGTATCATTTACTACAAGAGCCGAGAAGGAATTGTAGCTTATGACGGGACCTATCCAGTACTCATTACACAAAACTTCAAGTATAAATACACGGACGCTGCAGCGGGGACGGATCTAATGAAGTATTATGTTTCAATGAAACGGCCTGATGGGGTGTGGGATTTATTTGCATATGATTTGTCAAAGAGGATATGGCATCGTGAAGACAATACTCACGCCTCAATGTTTACCTTTTTGCATGGTAAACTGATATATATTGATGACGGCGTTAATAAAATTTATAAAGTAGTTGGAGATGACGAATACATCCAAGAAGATGAGCATATGGAATGGTATGCAGTGTTTGGGGATTATGATGAGTATATCGAAAATAAAAAGGTTTACTCTCGTATTCAGATGCGTTTTGAAATGGATGATGAGTCTGAAATGACGGTTTCATTATCTGAAGACAATGGAGTATGGCAGCAGCTGTGCCATCTTTATACAGATAGGAAAAGAACAATGTATTTGCCAATTATCCCCAGAAGATGTGACAAGTTCAAGTTAAAACTTGAAGGTAAGGGCAGAACCAAGATAGAGTCTATCGTTAGGATTTGCAGAGAAGGGAGTGGAATATAATGATTCAGATTCCAAGAATACCTGAAAGCTTAAAAACCGTAGAAGAAGCATGCAGGGAATTTAACAATATACTTGCACAGATTCAAGACCAAATTAATCGTGACCTTAACACTATCGAGGTAGAGATGGAAGAAATTAGGCAAGCTTAGGCTTGCCTTTTTGTTTACATAAATTACCAGTACAAACTTGTAAACCGACCTTGTTTTGCTGTTGACAGCATAAAAATAGCACTAAGAGTCGGCAGGCGAAAACATGAATCAAATATGAGAAGATAAAGAAAAAACAGGAGGACGAAAAGATGGCATATGTTAAAAAGGAATATCAAGAGACTGACCCATATACATCAGCCTATTCAGATACAATAACTGAACTAACAGGAAAGGTGTCTAATGGTGAGAAATTCGACTATAGCCCTATGACTGATGCAGCATATCAGTCGTATGCAAGTCAATATGGTAGGCTTGGTAAGGAAGCAAGGCAGAATACTCTTGCGGATGTTTCGAACAACACAGGAGGATTGGCATCGACTTATGCGACAACAGCAGCGATGCAAGCACAGAATGTCTATGATCAGGCGCTTACTGACAAAATCCCAGAATTAGAAGCGTTGGCCTATGACAAGTTCAATAATGAAAGAAACTACAATCTCAATGCTCTAGGTGCAATGCAAAGCTTGGATGATTCGGCATATAGCAAATGGGCGGATAATCGAGACTATAACCGTAATACATACGAGTATGATAATAACTTTAACTATCAGAATTACAGAGACGATATTGGCGATCAACAGTGGGATAAAGAATATGACCTTGACCTCAAAAACTACGAGTTAAACAAACAACAGCAAACATGGTCGCAGAAATTCCAAACACAACAGGACAAATATCAGAGAATGTATAACAAATGGACTACATTGGGTTATGCCAATAAGCAGGTTGCAAAATACTTTGGCATTAAGGTGGGCACAAAAACATCTGACCAGAAATATAGAGACGCACAGATTGCTGCAATGAAATCAAGTGGCAGTTCGGGAGGGAGCGGCTCTAGTGGAAGTTATAGCTCAGGAGGTGGCAGTAATTCCTCAGGAAGCATGCCTGCGGGAGGGAAATCGGGACAGAAAGCATCTTATGAGCAAGGTAGCTTGAAAAAGACTACAAAACATTCAACCACAGTCTATAAGGTAACAGAAGAATACTGTGGTAGTGCATTAACGAAAGGTGCTACCAGAGGCTTCTTAAAAGAGTATTGTTTGAAAAAATTGAACGAAAAGAAGATTAGTCGTTCCGAGTATTTAAAATTGCAGAAGCAATTTTTCTCTAATGTGAAATAAGGAGAAGCAGATGAGTAAAGCAAGTGACAGAAAATGGTTTGAAAAAGAAATAGCATCAGCCAGGAAATCAGATCAAGAAGAAAAGAAACGAAACAAGGAAATTATAAATAATTGGAATAAGAAATATCCTAACCACAATCCAAAAAACAACACAAAGAATACCGTTTCTAAACAGTTAGCGAATAAAGATATTGCAACTTCTGCAAAGAAGCCGACTTTCAATACGAATAACAAAGCAAACCAGGTAAACATTCAGAATTCTGGAAAGAGCAAGGCTACTAGCAATGCTAAAAATCGCAGGAGAACTGCGAATACAGGTGCAGGCGAACTTAGCAAGGTGATGAATACGAATGGTGGTAATGCTCGCACATACAATCAAATAAGAGAGTCCAAAGCTGGAGACAGGATTGGTAACGCTACTAAAGGAACAGTAAAGAATGTTGGTTCATCTTTCATGAATACTTTTGCGACTATGCACGGCAATATTAGTCAAGGGAGAATTAATAGAGAGAATCAAAACGCCTATACAAGACAACGCGGTAGTAATGATAGAAGATGGGTTAACAAAACCAGCGAAGAGAAAAGACAAATCAAAGAAAGTGTTAAGCAAACGGCTGAATTCAATAAAAAAAGACGTAATGAGATTCAGTCAATTGCTGACAAAGCATCAGCTGATATTCAAGAAAAAGCTAGCAAATTAAGAGCGGCTGGAAATGCAGACATTGAAAAGGCGAAGGAAGGATTAGGCAAAGCAGGGCAGTTCGGTATTGATTTGTATTCACAGATGCTTCAGTGGGCGGGTGACGCTACGATTGGCGCAGCTACAGGTACTGGAATTTTGGCACCGATGTTTTTGCGTTCCTTTGGTGATTCATCAATGACTGCAAGGGAATCTGGGGCATCAAAAAACAAACAGCTTTTAGTCGGTGCATTAAGTGGTTCCGTAGAAGCTGCAACTGAGAAATTATTCTCCCCGTTTGATGTCATGAAAAACACCGCTGGAAAAGGTATTCTTGACAATGTGGCCGAAAGAACCGCATATAATCTGACTAAGAAATTAACTAAACAGGGCGTTTCGA
Source organism: Clostridiales Family XIII bacterium PM5-7 (assembly GCA_050435405.1). GTDB lineage: Bacteria > Bacillota > Clostridia > Peptostreptococcales > Anaerovoracaceae > Senimuribacter. The sequence continues at coordinate 13,588 of JBNDKG010000013.1, read as the reverse complement.
AGGATCTAACGTATAAGATTGTCAAGAATGCAGTCAAAGCTGGCTCTGGAATGATTGAAGAAGGGTCAGAAGAAGTTGTATCCGATTTGTTTCAGCCCGCTATTGAATCGATCTACGACAAGAACGCAATTGAACAGTATAAGCATCCAATAAAAACTGGCTATTTACAGCAGATGGGCAGTGATTTTGTTATGGGCGCAGCTATGTCTGGTGCTCTTGGCGGCGGTAGTGCTATTGTAAATAAGGCAAAGGGAACTCAGAAAACAGCAACCTTTTCCGAGTCCGAGAAAACTGAATTAATCAAGGCCGGAAAAGCGCAAGGAGAAAAGTCTGAAGCATATAGTTTTGCGACAAGCCTAGAAAAACAACAATCTAGTGGAGAAGCTGTTTTGAATGAACAAGTAGTTGACTTGGCTAATAAAATCTATCAGGAGCAATATAAAACCGAGAAGGCCATGATAGAAAAGGCTAATATAGCTGAACAGGAATATGTACAAAATTTGCATGCTACAGCGGGTACTACTGACATGATGAAGAACGATAGACGTGTTGGGAGCGAAGTAGAGCAAGTTATGGTTGACCAAGTTATGGCAAAGAGAGTAGCTGGAAAAGCAGCCGAGATAGAATCTATGATGACAGCCAGTGGAAGAGATGCAGAAACATCGAAAGCGGTATCAACACCTATTGCTAGAATTGTACTGGGAACAGCAACAGCACAAGATTTCAATGTTGCTGCAGTAGGCAATGAAGACGCACGTGCAATCATAGAAATGGAAACAGGCGTAAAGCTGCCTTTCTCTAATCAGAGTACCATAGATGAATTGTCGATATATGCAGCAGGAATGAAAGCAAGGCAGAAGGAAGGCGTCATTAAGGAGGCTAGACAAGAAGCAAGAGAAATGGCTTCTCAGGCCCTCACGGTGAATCTTGATGAACAGACTGCAGCAATATTCAATAAGGGTATGGAGGATATTGATTTCAAGAAACTTCCTGAATACGTAGCAGGGTTCAATCTATACTATCAAGGAGGCCAAGTTAATTATGACTACGGAAAGATATTAAAAACCTATGATAAGGTTATTCCTGAAGCAGTGAAAATGGCTGCATATAATGCGGGAAATCAGATATACCATATTGAGCAAGAGCAAGTCAAGCAAGCGCAGAAAAAGGTCGTTAAGTCTAAGAGACGTATCGGCAATCTTACTATGTCCGAAAAGAATGAGAAACAGTTCGGTAAGGAGAAATCTGCAGCATTAAACACATTTGTGCAGGTTACGGGTAAGAATGTTGTGGTTGTGGATCAGATAGATGTTGCTGGGCAAAAGGACGTAGCTAATGGCAAATATCAAGATGGAACGATTTATATCTCTGCAAAGTCGCAAAATCCTATCTTTGATGTGCTTAAACATGAATTAACACATAACCTGCAGGAGACAGCACCAGAAGCATATAATGAATTGAAGCAATTTGTATTCAAAAAGTTTTATGAAGCTGACCAGAAAAAATATGATGCTAAGATTAGAGGCATGATTGATAGATACGCAAGAAACGGTGTAGACCTTACTGTGTCTCAGGCTGAAGATGAATTACTTGCAGACGCTACAGATGTTTTCTTTAAAGATGTGGACATGATTGAGTCATTAGTTAATGAAAATCGTTCGTTAGCTGAAAAATTGGTTGACGGTATTAGGGCATTGTTGGACACGCTGCATAGAATGGCATCAGGAAACAAGAAGGGTGACTGGCTTGAGGCACTTGGGATTGTGGAAGAAGCGCAGTCGCTTTGGGCTAAAGCTTTGAATGAGAGCATTGGTGTGAAAGCAGTATCCGAGACAAAAGAGAAGTATTCACTTAAAGATAATGAAGGCAATTCTTTATCAGAGAATCAAGCTGAATACTTCAAAAAATCCAAAGTGCGTGATAATAATGGGCATCTCAAGGTTATGTATCATGGGACATCAAGAGCAGATAGAGTAGGAAACTATTTTGACCCTGAACGTGCTACAAGTGGACCAATGGCTTTTTTTACTGACAACAAGGATATTGCTGATAACTACAGCAAGGATAAGCAAGACACATCTATTAATTATGATAACGAATATGACTCATATGAAACACAATTCCGTATTAATTACAATGGGAAAGATATGAGCATTGTCGAATTGTGGGGGAAGTTGTCTAATGCAGAAAGAGAAGAGATTAAAACTAAGGCTAAGGAAATCGCATTTGATGACGATGTAGAAAACATTATTACTATTCCAGGCAATAATATTGGGAATGGTTCTTATGACCTTAGATATGCAAAAGGGAACGCATTACAGGCATTGGTTGATTCTTGGCTTAATAGTGGAGACTTAATCAATGAGGAATCAAGGTTCATGGAAGTACTTGAGCTTGCAGGAGTAGAAGGCGTATACTATAACGACCCGTATTTAAGAGATGAAAAAGTATATGAAACATATTTAAATGTAGTCAATCCTATGTCAACTGCAGATATCGATCAATCCTTAATAGCTGATTTAAAAACTTGGCTTGAATCTGCTGACTTGTCAGTTTACGAAAGCGAATCCGCCAATTCTGATATGTGGGATAAAAGAAATCGTAATCCACTAGAATGGGTAGAGAGTCTTGAAAGAGATATAGAAAAAGGCACAACTCATGCATGGACTTCAATACCAGATGCAATCACGGCTTATTTAAAAGATAAAGGGTATGATGGGATTATTGACCAAGGTGGGAAAAACGGTGGAGACATTCACACTGTTGTAATTCCGTTCTATTCGGAGCAGATTAAGTCTGTAGCGAACGAAAATCCCACAACTGACACAGACATCAGATATCAGATGAAAGAAAGTGAAATCAAGAGATTTAACATAGATAAGACACAAGTGCTCGCTAACATGAAAGCCGTGACAGAGATGAACCCAGTGACTACGCTCACAGGTAAAGAGTTTGCCAAGGGTCAGATCGACTTAGTTACTCAGGTATCAGATTATTTTGATAGCATTGGGAATGAAGTGCATCATCCAGTGCTCGGAGATATTTCTCTTGAGCACAAAGGAGTGAAATCATCGATAGGTCACGGAGTGGGGAGAATGAAGGCAGTTGCATTTAAGTCTCTTACAGAAGTGATTGAAAATGGAAAAATTATTGATGCACATTACAACTGGAAGATGCGGGGCTATGATACTATTGTTTTGTCAGCTCCAATAAAAATTTGGAATCTAATAACAACTAGAATGGATGATTATTATGTTGGGGTTGTTGTAAATAGAGATACTTCTAGTGCATATCAAGGTTATTACCTTCATGAACTTGAGATGGTACAAAAAAACAGCGTGCCTTCCAAGACCGCGGCGACCCAATCGGGAAGTACTCGCGGAGGCAACACTGCTTCTTTATTTAGTTTACTCCAACAACTGAATGATGTCAATAGTTTGACAATAAATGAGATTGTTTCAGATGTAGGAAAATTCCAGATTAAGGATGATAGTGACAACCTAAAACAGAAGGTGTCTGAGCTAGAAAAAACCAATAAAAAATTAAAAGCGGAATTCAAGAGGTCTAAGTTTGCCGAACCAGAACCAAAACAGACTGGGATTGCGGTCTCAAGACTAATTGAAGCATATCTTGGCAAGCGCAATGGCATTTTGCACGAAAGTGTAATGACTGATGTGAAACAAGTCTTTGCGGAGATGCGAAAACCTGAAGGGAACTGGAACCTTATTGATGATTTATGCCTTAATGTAGCGGATAAAATCACGGACAAAATGGAAATACTTCATGACGAAATGTGGACGGATTACAAGGGATTGCGTGACACCTTAAGGAAAACAACTTTGAGGCTCAGTGAAAACTATTGGAATGATATCGACGATTTCAATGAACTGAGAAAATCACATTTCGGAATTGTAAAACTATCCAAGAACTCAGGCATTCCGATTGATACCTTTTATCAAGAGCTAGCTGAAACACATCCAGGAGTGTTTGATGCTCAGGAATACACAAATGAAGTAGACCAGCTTTACAATATCCTGGAAGTGGTTGAAAGTATTAAACCTTATGTGGAGGAATATTCAGAAGGTGAGATAGCTGAGTTCAGGGATACGATTGCGAAAGATGTGTTGCAGATGTCATATGACTTGGCGCAGAAAAAAACATTTGCGGATCTAAAACATGAGGAAAAGATGAAGGCTGTTGATAAAGTAAAAGCTGAGAGAAATGCTTTGATGAAAAAACAGAAAGAACGTATGAAGTCTAGACTTGATAAGAAAGATGAGTTTTATAAGAATAAAATCAATGATATTAAGCAACAGAATAAAGACAAGAAAGAAAAGAAATACTACACTTCAAGAATCGAAGCCTATACTCAGTGGATGTCTGAAAGCTTGTTGAGACCAACAGAGACAAAACATATCCCTCATGGATACGCAAAGGCTATTGCTACAATGCTGTCTGGATTCGATTTTAGCACGACAAGGACAGATAACTGGACGCGGAAGTATGGCCCATCTCGAAGAACAATGAAACTGGCTGAACTCAGAAATGAATATGAGAAGCTAGCAAAGAATGAAGATTCCACCATTGAGATTGATGAGAGTATACAAGATGCGCTTAGCATACTCAGTGCGGAGCTAGATGGGAAAAGATTTTCGGACCTGTCCATTGATGAGCTTGAGCAAGTGTATCGGTTAATTAAGCATATTCGCTTCTCACTGTCCACAATGAATAAAACTTTCAGTGACGGCCTAAAAGAAAGTATTTCAGAGTATGGAGATACCATAATTGCAGACAACGCAACCATGAAAGCCAAGAAACAGTATGAAGGATTCAGAGGCGAAATTAATAGGTTCTTCAATGAAACAAATATCAATCCGATTGATATGTTTGAAACTGTTGGTGGGAAGATGTTTGAGCTTTACCAAAATATGAGACGTGGATTTGATAAGCATATTGATAATGTATCGCAGGGCAAAGATTTTATTGCCGAGCTTGCTAAGAAGTACAAAGTGAAGAAATGGATTGATGATAATGCAAGAGCAAAAAAGTTCACTTTAGAAAACGGAGGAATTATAGAGTTAGTACCATCACAGGTCATGTCGCTTTATTGCTTAATGAACAGAGAACAAGCTGTGGATCATATCCTTGGTTCTGGAATAACTGCATCGCCAATTGGGGTGGTAGACAAGACTAGACAGAAGCTGACAAAATCATTTGCGAAGCGCAGATTGTCAGACGCACAAGTAATGCCAACAATTGATGATGTAAAAAGAATCATTGGTAGTCTTACTGCAGAACAGAAAAAGGTCGCTGATGAGCTACAGAGTTTCATGGGGACTACCTGTTCTGAGTGGGGTAACGAAACTTCTATGAAACTATATGGGTACAAGAAGTTTACTGAAAAACACTATTTCCCGATTAAATCTTCAGATGCTTTCCTTGATGAGAGTTTCGACAAAGTTCAGGCATCTAAGATTAAGAATGTAGGATTTACAAAAAATACTGTAATGAAAGCGAACAACCCAATTGTGGTTGACGATATCTTTAATGTATTTACACAGCACGTGAATACGATGTCCATGTACAACTCATTAGTCCCTGCACTCACTGATTTTGAACGAGTATATAATTACAAGCAAAGAAATAGTGACGGGAAAATATCGGCCACAGTGCAGAAAAGCATTCAACAATCATTTGGTGACAACGTGAACAATTACATTCGCAGGTTTGTTAATGACGTAAATCAGAATCATGCTAGAAACAACGACACTAATCTGTCCAATAAGTTACTTGCGAATTACAAAAAGGCAAAAATTGGAGCAAATCTTAGAGTGTTGGTACAACAACCTACTGCTATTGTTAGAGCGGCAACAGTGATAAATCCTGCATATCTTATGACTCCAGGAAAGATTAGCTTAAAAGAAATGCAAGAGCATTGTCAGATTGCAAGGTGGAAAAGTTGGGGTTTTTATAACACTGATGTTTCCAGAAGCATGAGAGATATCTTCATTGGCAAGCGAAACATTGTCGATACATTGTTCATGGAAATGTACGGAAAGGCCGATGACATTACATGGGCAACAATATGGAGCGGTGTTAAGAAAGAAATTAATTCTAAGCGAAAAGATTTGAAGCCCGGAACGGATGCATATTGGAAAGCTGTTAACGAACGGTTCTCGTATGTGGTTGACCGTACTCAAGTAGTTGACTCGGTATTCCATAGATCGCAAATTATGCGTAGCCAAGACTTAGCAAGCAAGATGATTACATCATTCATGGCAGAGCCTACAAAAACATTCAACATGATGCGTACAGAGCTTGTACTAGCAGGGAAAGACTTTAAAAACGGCAATAAAAAAGGTGCTGCAGCTAGAGTGTCACGAGTGACAAGCGTATATGTGGCAAATGCAGTTGCAGTATCAATGGCAGCAGCACTGATTGATGCACTTAGAGCAAGAGGTGAGGATGATGACGACAAAGATTATTTAGAAAGATGGCAAAACTACATCCTAGAAAACTTTATTGATAATGCAAATCCAGCAAACCTATTGCCACTGCTCCGTGATGTTAGCTCTATGGCACAAGGGTTTGAAGTGTCGAGAATGGATATGGATGGCATTGCAGACCTAGTGAATTCTATTAAAATGTGGAGTTCTGACAAATACACAATATACGAAAAGACAAAGTTAATGGCCTCTGCAATCAGTTCTGTTACAGGAATTCCGTTAGGCAATGTAACAAGAGACGCTGAAGCTGCTGCAAAGCAAATTGCAAAGTGTTTTGTAGCTGAGGAGTACATTGGATACTTATCTGCGAAATACAGATATGATATCACCCTGGAAGAAAACAGACCAAAGTTCATGGCATACTACATCAAGGCGATGAAAAATGGAGATATGGATGTTGCTAGAATGATTGAAGATGACATGAAGGCTAATGGTGTTGACTCTGAATATATTGGTGGCAGGATTTCAAAGGCATTCTCAAAGGAATTTAAGACGGCATTGGAAAGCAATGATGCTGACAAGATAGAATCAGAAGCTAGCAGGTTAATTGATGCAGGTGTAGATAGAGAGTCTGTTGACAAGAAAGTTAAGACGGCACTTGGTGGTGCTTGTGACGATGCCCTTGAGAATGAGGATTTAGGCACAGCGTATGAAGTCATCAATACAATGGAAGAATACGGAGTTGATTATGACTATATCCTTGGAAAGAAGCGTAACCTAGCTGTATATGAAATAGCCAGCTACATTCGTGTTGGTAGAATGGATCGTGCTTACGCAGATGCTTATGACTATCATGATGACTACAACTGGAAAGTTAATGCTTTAATTGAAGGTGCAAAGAAAATCGCATATGGCAACTAAGAGTAGGGAGGCGAAAGTCTCCCTACATTACGTTATGATAATGAAAATGATGAAAGGAGAATGTTGATGGTAAATGTACATTTTGAAATAAACGGACAGCATGCTTCATGCAAAGAAAAACGGATACTTGCTGCAGGAAGCAAAAACTACTTGAATGCAGTGTTCAAGTTTTCTCCGGAATGGGCAGGCATGTGCAAAACGGCAATATTTGAGCGAAATGGCATCAAGAAATATCAGTTGTTAGTAAATGACGAATGCCTAATTCCGTGGGAAGTGATAAAGCAGGGTGGGTTCGTATGTTCTGTTGTAGGTATGATGAATGGCGAAGTAATTTCGACCGTCAGAGAAGATGCGGATATGGAATGCTTGCCATTTCCAGTATTGGTTAATGGAGGATACATTGCTGGAAAGACTATTGAACCTCCGACAGAAGATATCTATGAACAAATTATTGACATGCTAATTGCATCAACTGAGAAATCAAATCAAGTACTGGCAGAAAGCATTGAAACAATTATCATTGATGAAAATCAACATTTAATTGTTATCACAAAAGCTGGTAAAAGACATGATTTCGGGTTCATGAAAGGCGACAAAGGAGATCCATTTACTTTCGCCGACTTTACAAGTGAGCAGTTGGAAATGTTAAAAGGACCACGTGGAGAACAAGGGCCACAGGGTTCTAAAGGATTGCCTGGAGAACCAGGAGATACTGGAGAACAAGGCCCGATGGGTGCGCAAGGAGAACAAGGTGTCCCAGGACCAAAGGGCGAGAAAGGTGATCAGGGAATACAGGGTGAACAAGGTCCAAAAGGTGATGGATTTCAGATACTAGGTCACTTTACAACAGTAGATTTGCTCGACTCATCAGTAACGAGTCCTACAACTGGAGACGCTTATAGCATTGGGGTTATAGCTCCGTATGATATTTACATATTTGATGGATTGAATAACGTTTGGGTTAATAATGGCCCATTAAAGGGAGCAAAAGGTGAAAAAGGAGATACTGGAGATAGAGGACCGCAGGGAGTTAAAGGAGAAAAGGGCGAGAAGGGAGAACAGGGAGATACTGGAGTACAAGGTCCTAAAGGCGAACAAGGTATACAAGGGCAAAAAGGAGAAAAGGGCGACACAGGGCCTCAAGGATTACAAGGAATTCAAGGAGAACGCGGACCAGCAGGCAGTGATGCTACAGTCATTTTAGACGATGAATTGTCAACTACTTCAGATAATGCAGTTAAAAATAAGGTGATTGCTAACGCATTAGCAAATTTTTCGGGTGGCGGCGTAATCGTCAGCGAAACTCAACCAGAGAAAACCAACGTGCTTTGGATTGATACTGCAACCTTTGGCGTTGCTAAGTATTATGATGGCTCAGAATGGGTTACGGTAACATCTGTATGGGGGTGAGCATATGACAGCCGATGAATTTAAGGCGATAAAACAAAGAGTGAAAGCCGAAATGGAAAGACGTTCGCTAGCAGGACTTGACCAAGACGAAGAACCGATTGATTTTGGTTCACTGAGAGAATTCAGTGAGGAAGAATACGATTTTGTAGAAGTCCCAGAAAAGGGTTCGAGAGTTCTTGCCGAACATGGGGAAAAAACCATAAATATTCTCTATGCAGTAGAAGACCAGGAGGCAAGTTTTGTTCGAAAAGGTGAACCGCTTCCATCAGTAAATAGTTTAGATGATTACTTGGATTTGATATCGAGTGAATCGATAGAAGGTGAGACTAGCTCATGCAGAGGTGCATGTAGTGGTCTGTGTTTTGGAAGTTGCATCGGTGGATGCAACGGGTGCTCAGGCGCTTGCGATAGTGGATGCCAAGGCTGCACGGCAACATGTGGAACAGCATGTGCAAGCAGCACGATGGTGTAGAAAGGAGAAAATATATGGCGTGTTCATCGTCAACGTGTTCGGGAGCGTGCAAAGGTACGTGCCTCGGTTGCGGACCATGCACTGGTTGCTTGGGCGTCTGTACCGCAGCATGTACTAAGGATTGCACTGGATGTTCGGGCACTTGCTCAGGAGGCTGCACGGGTTGTGGGATCGGATGTTCGCCAGGCTGTACGGCCTCATGCACCGGAGGGTGTCAAGGTTGCACTGCCTCATGCACCGGAGGGTGTCAAGGTTGCACTGCAGCATGTATGGTTGGCTGTGGAGGCTGCACAGGCTGTTCTGGCTGCGGCGGAGCTTGTTCATCAAGCTGTAGCAGTTGCTCAGGAACTTGTACGGGATGTCAAGCATGCAGCGGGTGTTCGGGATGTAGTGATGGCTGCGGTGGTAGTTGCAATACAGGATGCGCAGGTGATTGTAAAAGCAGTTGCTTGGGCCAATGCTCATCTACATGTTTTAACACATGCAGTGGGCAATCAACAGTTACAGTTAAAAATAATTTGGAGGGATAAAAAATGAAATTAATATTTAAAGACAAAACACAGGTGGAAATTACTAACATCAGATTTTCAAACGGATATTTTGGAACTGATGGTGCAAGAACAGTTATATCGATTGCAGGTAAAAAGGCACGAGAAGCAGATGATGCAAAATTAAAAGAGCTATTCGCTGATGAAACAAAAACGTCAGAGGTTAGAATTGTGACAGAAAATGGCGGAGTCGAAAAAGAAGGTGACAAAGTATATAGTCTAACCGGATTTATCGATTACGTTAGGGTCATCAACGACTACGAAGAAAAAATTGATATCATGTTTGACGGCGATATGGGGGCGAAATAATGAAGAAATTTAGAATGAAAATAGATGAAAAAGTAATCAGTTACTTAGAACGGACGTTTTACGAGAACGAAATGACGAAAGACAATATAGCGTTTCTTATTACGAATTATGGAGAATTGGTACTTGAAACAGAAGCCTTTAAGGCCTATGAAAAAAAGCAAATCGAAGCTAAAATGCATTATGAAAATGCAAAAGCCGAAATCACAGAACGCTATGTTGCCCCAACATTTGGCAATCATAACGTCAACTGGCAAATCGATTTTCGAACTAGACTGTTATATGTTACACAGATGTGTGACTGCGAAATTCGCACAAATGGTATGTTTGAGGAGGTCATGTAATGCCAATACCAAAGGTAGAAGAATACTGCGACTGGTTAGCAAGGCTTTACCCGGAATATCCACCAGGAATGCTTGCAAAATCTGTGACTTTTCAGGTAACCGATGATTGCAACTTGGCCTGCAGTTATTGTTACCAAACTCATAAAGGCAAACGCAGAATGAGTTTAGACGTTGCTAAAAAGCTGGTAGATTTGTTATTGATCGGAGATAAAGGTATCGGGTCATATATTGACCCGGTAACTTCTCCGGGGATAATACTGGACTTTATCGGTGGAGAGCCGTTACTTGAGATTACGTTGATAGACCAAATCGTTGACTACTTTCGAGGTGAGGCGCTGCGATTAAATCACCCTTGGGCAGATAAGTTTAGAGTTGGAATTTGCTCTAATGGCGTACTATATAATGACCCAGAGGTGCAACGAGTATTAACCAAGCACCGTAATCATATGTCGTTTAGCGTAACACTAGATGGGAATAAAGAACTACATGACATGTGTAGATTGTTTCCTGATGGGAAGCCTTCTTATGATATTGCGGTGGCAGCAATCAAAGATTGGATGTCCAATGGCTTTTATATGGGAAGCAAGATTACTGTTGCACCTGCCAATGTGTCTTATGTTTATGAGGCAAGCAAGCATATGGTAGACCTTGGATACAGGGAAATTAACATTAATTGTGTATATGAAGACGGTTGGGAAATATCTCACGCTCAGGAATTATATAAGCAGCTTAAGCAGTTTGCAGATTATGTCATTGATAATGACGTGGATGAACTCTATTATGCCTTTTTTAATGAGGACAATTACAAAAAACTACCTGCTAGCGACAACAAGAACTGGTGTGGTGGAAATGGTGTGATGCTCGCATGTGACCCAGATGGCGTGCTTTATCCGTGTCTAAGGTACATGGAGAGTAGTCTTGGTGATGATCAAGAGCCTTACATTATTGGAGATGTAGATAATGGGCTAGCACCATCACAGTGTCACAAAGACCGATTAAGTTGTCTTGGCTGCATAACCAGAAAAAGTCAATCTACTGATGAGTGTTTTGACTGTCCTATTGGAGCTGGTTGCAGTTGGTGTACAGCGTACAACTACCAAGTTAACGGTACGCCGAATAGCAGAGTCATCAATATCTGCGATATGCACAAAGCAGCGTCTCTTGCAAATGCATACTTTTGGAACAAGTATTACAAGAAGCAGGGAGACCCTAGAATCTTTGCAATGAATTGTCCAAAAGAATGGGCAGTGCCAATCATCGGCGAAGATGAATATGCTATGCTAGAAAAACTAAGCAAGAGATAATATGTAGGGAGTCACATTGGTGGCTCTCTTTTGTTATGCTAAATAAAAACGAAGAAGAGGACAAATGAATGGATTGGACACCGATTATAGTAGCAGGCATATCTGCGGTTGGCATGTTTGCGGGAACAACATACGGCATCAGGAAGTCAAGCAATCTGACTGAGTACAAGTTGGATGAACTGACTAAAGAGGTCAAGGAACATAACGACTTTGCTCGGCGAATGCCAGTAGTGGAAGAACAGATAAAGGTGATAAATCATCGGATTGAAGATTTGGAAGAATATCATAAATAATAGGAGGAAAGAAAAATGAACAAAGGAAAAATTTCAGCAGGAACGATCGCTAGATTGATTGTACTAATTGTGGCACTGCTCAATCAGGTATGTGCTATTTTGGGGTGGACACCTCTTGAACTATCAGAGGAGACTGTTTACCAATTATGCACGTTGGGATTTACTGTAGGGTCCGCTTTAGTAGCATTTTGGAAAAACAACAGTTTCACCCAAGCCGCGATTGGGGGAGATAACTTTAAAGAACACGTCAAGGCAATGTTACGTTTAGACGAAAACTATCTAGACAATCGAAAAGGGGAAGAAGAGAATGAAGATCAATAAGAAAATCTCAAAATATAATCATGACAAATATACCAATAGAGATATTAAATATATCGTTATCCACTACGTAGGAACCACATCAACCGCCAAAAATAACGTAGACTATTTTGCGGGCGGTGACCGTCAAGCATCAGCTCATTACTTTGTGGATGACACAAGTATATGGCAGTCTGTTGAAGACAAAAACGCTGCATGGGCAGTAGGCTCTAGCGGATTATTAGACCAGGGCAGCCCTTACGCAAAATATGGCGGAAAGCTTTTCGGAAAATGCACAAACAAAAACAGCATTAGCATTGAAATGTGTTGCAAGAAAAAAAGTGGTAAAATATATATTACTGACGCAACAATCAAAAACACTGCTGAACTGGTTCAGTCGCTACAGAAGAAATATGGAATCAAGGATGACAAGGTTGTACGTCATTTTGACGTCAACGGCAAACTTTGTCCATTGCCATATGTAGAGACGACTAAATGGAAAAAACTTCGTGAGGAGTTGACTCAGACTTCTGAGGCTGTTGAGGGGTTGAAGGTTCTGGAGAAATGTAAAACCAAAGGAAAACTCAATATCCGTACTGGCCCAGGAACATCTTTTAAGATTACTGGTTCGTACAAAAAGGGAACCACCTTAAATATCCGAGATCACAATACGGACAAAACTTGGGGATACACCGAAAATGGCTGGTGCAATATCACCGAAAAATATGTAGAAAAGATTTAACGCAATAATAAAAGTCAAATTAAAAGAGCAGGGCATTTGCCTTGCTCTTTTTTATTGCAAAAAACTCCTATGATGCTACTATAAAATTAAAAAAGGAGAATAACAATGAAACAAAACGAACTAGCATTTAATGTAGAAGAATTAAGCAATGCTGCATCAACTGTCCACAGTATCCAGGAAACACTTTATCAGGCAATCTATGGTGGAATGGATCCAGAGGCATACAAGTTAGCGTTTGTTGCCTTTGGGGAGTTAACCGAAAAGTTGGCGGAGGAGATGGCTGAACTCAAAGATGGGTTGTTTGAAAAATTGGAAGAATGATAAGGAGTTCGACTACATTTCTGACTACAAAAAACGAAAAACAGCATGAAACACCATGAACTATGTTGAAACATGATGAACCATTAAAACACGCTGAAACCATTGAAATTTGAACCGTATTGAACCATAGTGAACTGTGTTGAAATGGCTCAAATTAGTGTTCGAGTCCCTAATGGCGCACCAA
>JBNDKG010000012.1:0-45623 GCA_050435405.1 Clostridiales Family XIII bacterium PM5-7 | reverse complement strand
TTATTGTATTTAAAAACCAGAGGCAAAATTGCCTCTGGGAAAACGTTCAATATTTTATTAAAGTTTGCTCCACCCCAACATTTGACATAGAGCCGCTTATCTCTAAGTCTCATGGGGTATATGGTTTGTTTGCTTAGGTTTACACTAACTCTAAGAACACTACTTCAGCGTTGTCGCCTTTTCTAGGTCCTAATTTAAGAATTCTTGTGTATCCACCATTTCTATCAGCATACTTTGGTGCTATTTCTTCAAATAGCTTCGTTACTACGTCTTCGTCAAATACATAGCTTAATACCTGTCTTCTTGCGTGAAGATCGCCACGTTTTGCAAGAGTAATTAACTTTTCTGCTTCTCTTCTGGCTTCCTTAGCTCTGCAGTCAGTTGTTGAGATTCTGCCTTCTCTGAAAAGGTCAGTTACAATGTTTCTCAGCATTGACTTTCTATGAGCTGAAGGTCTGCCCAGTTTTCTGTATCCTGGCATTTCGATTCTCCTTTCCTGCTACTTAATCATCGCTAGGCTTTAATCCAAGGCCTAATTCTTCTAATTTGTTTTTAACTTCGTCAAGAGATTTCTTACCAAGGTTTCTAACCTTCATCATGTCCTCTTCAGTACGTTCGGTTAATTCCTCAACCGTGTTGATTGCAGCTCTCTTTAGACAGTTGAAGGAACGAACAGATAGTTCTAATTCTTCAATGGTCATTTCTAGAGCTTTTTCTTTCTGGTCTTCTTCCTTTTCGACCATGATTTCCATACCATCAGTTGAGTCGTCTAACTGGATGAAGAGATTCAGATGTTCCTGCATAATCTTCGCGCCAATTGATACGCCTTCTTCTGGTGTGATGGATCCGTCGGTCCAGATTTCCAGATTCAATTTATCAAAGTCAGTTACCTGACCTACTCTTGTATTCTCTACGGTATAATTGACTTTTCTCACTGGGGTGAAAATAGAGTCAATTGGAATTACGGAAATAGGAGTGCTGTCGTTCTTATTCTGCTCAGCAGGAACGTAGCCTCTTCCTCTTGCAAGGTTGATTTCCATCACAAGGGTTGCGTTTTCTTCAAGGCTTGCAATATGCAAGTCTGAATTGAAAATCTCCATTTCTGCATCTCCGATAATGTCCGCTGCAGTAACCTCTTTAGGTCCTACTGCATTGATGATTACTCTCTTGGTATTTTCACCATTCAATCTTACCGCAAGTTTTTTCAAGTTCAAGATGATTTCTGTTACGTCTTCTTTAACCCCTGGTATAGTTGAAAACTCGTGAAGTATTCCGTCGATTTTTACCGATGTTACCGCAGCCCCCGGAAGCGAGCTAAGAAGAATTCTTCTCATACAGTTTCCTAAAGTGGTACCGTAACCTCTTTCTAATGGTTCTACAACAAATTTGCCATAAAGTCCATCTTCGTCAACAAACTTAGTTATTGTTGGTTTTTCGATTTCTATCACTAAAAACCCTCCTTTTTCATTCCAAGTAATAGCTTGCTCATGCTATATTATTTGGAATACAATTCGACGATTAAGTGCTCTGCAACTGGAGTATCGATTTCTTCTCTTCTTGGCAGTGCAACAACTTTACCTTCTAACTTTTCAACATCTACACTCATCCATGCTGGAGCAGTGATGGACATTTCTTTAATCTCCTTGAATTTAGGAGAGTTTGTGCTCTTTTCCTTAACCTTGATCACGTCACCAGCTTTAAGTTCCATTGATGGAGCTGTTGCTTTTTTACCATTAACGGTAAAGTGACCATGAACTACAAGCTGTCTTGCTTCTTTTCTTGATGAAGCAAATCCAAGTCTGTAAACAGCGTTGTCCATTCTTGTTTCTAACAGAATTAATAGGTTTTCACCAGTCATACCCTGTTTTCTTTCAGCCTTATCAAATAGGTTTCTGAACTGAGTTTCCTGCATTCCGTAGAATCTCTTCGCCTTCTGCTTTTCTCTCAGCTGCAAGCCATATTCTGAAGTCTTCTTTCTAGACTGGCCATGCTGTCCGGGAGCGTAATTTCTCTTTTCTAAAGCGCATTTACCGCTGTAGCATCTTTCACCTTTTAAGAAGAGCTTCTGCCCCTCTCTTCTGCATAATCTGCAGTTAGCATCTGTATATCTTGCCATGTTATATTACTCCTCCCTTCTATTAGACTCTTCTTCTCTTTGGTGGTCTGCATCCATTATGTGGAATTGGCGTAATGTCTTTAATCATTGTGATTTCTAGACCTGCAGCCTGAAGCGCTCTGATTGCCGCTTCTCTTCCGGATCCTGGACCCTTTACATATACTTCAACTGTCTTCAATCCGTGCTCCATTGCACCCTTAGTTGCTTCTTCAGCAGCCATCTGTGCAGCAAACGGAGTTGATTTCTTTGAACCTTTAAATCCTAAAGATCCAGCACTTGACCATGAAAGCGCATTTCCACTTAAATCAGTAAGAGTAACTAAAGTATTGTTAAAGGTGGATTGGATATGTGCCTGGCCTTTTTCAATGTTCTTGCGTTCTCTTTTCTTTCTTCTAACTGTTTTCTTTACAGTTTTAGCCATTGTTTCCTACCTCCTTCTTACTTTTTCTTTCTTCCTACAGTCTTTTTAGGACCTTTACGAGTTCTAGCGTTTGTCTTAGTTTTTTGACCTCTAACTGGAAGTCCTTTTCTATGTCTGATTCCTCTGTAACTACCAATTTCCATCAGTCTCTTGATGTTCAGAGAAACTTCTCTTCTCAAATCACCTTCTACGATGTAATCTGCTTCAATGATTTTTCTGATTTTACCAGCTTCATCCTCTGTCAGGTCTTTCACTCTTGTGTCAGGGTTAATACCTGCTTTTTCAAGGATTGCTAATGACGTTGGTCTTCCGATACCAAAAATGTAGGTTAAACCAATTTCTACTCTTTTCTCTCTTGGTAAGTCGACACCGGCTATACGAGCCATACGTTTCCTCCTTCTCCTATCTTCCGTCACCATTTCCAGGGGTGATATAGACAGGTGTTCTCATATACAATAATTTACTACAGCAAGCAGTCCTGGTACTGCTGCCTGATTTATTTACTTTGTAATCAACCTTGTTTCTGCTTGTGCTTTGGATTTTCACAGATAACCATTACTTTTCCATTTCTTTTGATTACCTTGCACTTTTCACAGATAGGTTTTACGGAAGCTCTTACTTTCATATCTGTTCCTCCATTCTGTTTCGCTTATAATTCCCGAGCAAAGCCGAGGGAATTATATCGAGCCGACCTTACGGCAACGCCGCTAAGATCGATGGCTCGCTATTTGTCTCTCCATATAATTCTACCTCTGGTTAGATCATAAGGTAAAAGTTCAACCTTCACTTTGTCTCCTGGAAGTATTCTTATATAGTGCATTCTAATTTTTCCTGAAATGTGTGCAAGCACTTCAAAACCGTTTTCAAGTTTAACCTTGAACATTGCGTTTGGCTGAGCATCCACAACAGTTCCCAATGCTTCGATGACGTCTTTCTTCGCCATGATTTACACCTCTCTTTTTATAAGGTAAGCAGTTCAGGCTCACCATCAGTAATAACAACAGTATTTTCATAATGCGCTGACAGCTTTCCATCCTCAGTAACGACAGTCCAGTTGTTCAGTAGCGTTTCTACTTCATATGTGCCCTGACAAAGCATAGGCTCAATGGCAAAAACCATACCGCTAACTAGTCTTGGACCTTTGCCCGCTTTCCCATAATTGGGAATCTGCGGATCTTCATGCATGTCTCGACCTACGCCGTGACCTACAAAATCTCTAATAACTGAGAATCCTTCTCCTTCCGCCTTTTCTTGAATGGCGTGGGAGATATCGGAAAGTCTGTATCCCTCTTTTGCAAATTCTATTCCTGCGAAAAAACTTGCTTCAGTAGCTTCAATCAGTTTTATGGCCTCATCCGAAACCTTTCCAACAGAATAGGTTCTGGCTGCATCGCTGACATAACCTCTGTGGGTAGAACCCACATCTACGCTGACGATGTCGCCTTCCTGAATGATTCTCTTTTCATCAGGGATACCGTGAACTACTTCCTCATTTATAGACACGCACGCGCTACCTGGGAATCCACCGTATCCTTTGAAAGAAGGAATCATCTTGTGCTTCAAAATGGTTTCTTCGACAAAACGGTCAATGTCCATTGTGGACATGCCAGGCTTAATCAGGTCAGCTAAGGCATTCAAGATGAAGCCTGTTACTTTTCCCGATTCGCGCATGATGTCAATTTCCTGCTTTGATTTGATGATGATCATACTTACTCACCTAAAGCTTTTACAATTTCTGCAAATACTGTGTCCAGTGGAAGTGCACCATCAATAGTGAAGATGTTGTCTGCTTTCTTGTAGTAGTCTACAAGGGGCATTGTCTGTTCATTATATACTTCGATTCTGTTGTTTACTGTTTCAACAGTATCATCCGCTCTTTGGAACAATTCTCCGCCACAGATATCACAAATGCCTTCTTTTTTCGGAGGAATGTTTACTACGTGGAAAGATGCGCCGCATTGTTTGCAAACTCTTCTTCCCGTTAAACGTGTTAACAGCTCTTCCTTTTCAACTTCGATATCGATTACCTTATCTAACTTCTGTCCATGAGCGGTTAAGAACTCATCTAATTTTTCTGCCTGGTAAACGGTTCTAGGGAATCCATCTAACAAGAATCCATCTTTACAGTCATCCTTTAGTAGTCTGTCTGTGGCAATTTCGATTACAAGATCATCGGGAACAAGTTCACCTTTGTTCATGTATTCCTGTGCTCGTTTTCCAAGCTCAGTTCCATTCTTGATGTTTTCTCTAAAAATGTCGCCAGTTGAAATATGAGGGATATTATATCTCTCTACAATTTTTACTGCTTGTGTACCCTTACCAGCTCCTGGAGGGCCTAATAAAATTGTTCTAAGCATTGGTTCATCTCCTCTTATTTAAGAAATCCTTGGTAGTTTCTCATTACCATTTGGTTTTCTAGTTGCTTCATTGTGTCAAGGGCTACACCTACGGCAATCAGTAGGGATGTTCCACCAAAGCTAATGTCCATGTTGGAGAACTGCGATACGATTGTTGGCATAGTTGCAATAACCGCTAAGAATATTGCTCCCACGAATGAAATTCTTGACATTACTTTGTTCAGGTACTCAACTGTAGCCTTACCAGGTCTAATCCCTGGAATAAACCCACCATTTGCTTTCATGTTCTGTGCCACTTCCATTGGGTTAAACGAAACCGCTGTATAGAAGTAGTTAAAGAAGATAATCAAAATGATGTTGAATACCGCATATACCCACACTCCCGGATTTCCATTAGGTGACAGATATTTGATGACAAACTCTGTAAATGCTGTTCCTGGGAAGAAATAGGTAATGGTTAGTGGTAGCTGCAAAATGGATAGAGCGAAGATTACAGGAATAACTCCTGCCTGATTTACCTTTAGCGGAATATGTGTTGACTGTCCGCCATACATTTTTCTTCCAACGACTCTCTTTGCATACTGTACTGGAATCTTTCTGGTTCCTTGCTGTACTTCGATTACGCCTAAGATAACCACGAGTGCAAATACTGCAAACAGGATTAAGGTAATCACAGAAATGGATCCATCTGAAAATTTAGTCCAGATACTGCGCAGTCCACTTGGTATTCTAGCAACGATACCTCCGAAGATAATCAGAGAAATACCATTTCCGATACCGTACTCATTGATTTGCTCGCCTAACCACATTAAGAATGAGGTACCAGCTGTGAGCACCAGAATGATTACTGCGAAGTTAAACCAACTCTGGTCTACTACCGCTTTGTTGAATAGTCCAACAGTCAAACCAAAGGCTTGAATTAGCGCTAGTACGATGGTCAGATAACGAGTAATCTGTGCCATCTTTTTTCTTCCTTCTTGTCCTTCTTTTGCCAGTCTTTCAAAATATGGGAAAGCCATGGTCAAAAGCTGAATGATGATGGAAGATGTAATATATGGGGTAATACTTAAAGCAAATATCGTAAAGTTGCTGAATGATCCACCCGAAAACAGGTCGAATAACTCAAACAATCCTGTTTCCCCAGAGAATATCTGAGCTAACGCGGTTCTATTGATGCCTGGAACTGGAATGTTACTTCCGATTCTAAATACCACCAACATAAGCAGCGTGAATATGATTTTGCTTCTTATTTCAGCGACTTTTAGGGCCTGTGAAATAGTTTTAAGCAATTCCATTTTAAATCACCTCTGCCTTTCCTCCAGCAGCCTCGATTTTTTCAATTGCAGTCTTACTAAACTTGTGTGCCTTCACTGTAACACTGTTGTTCAAAGCTCCATCTCCAAGAACCTTAATTCCATCTTTTACTTGCTTTACGATGCCAGCATCTTCTAGCAATTCCGGTGTTACGACTGTGCCGGCTTCAAATTTGTTTAGATCATCTACGTTTATGATTGTGTACTCAGTTCCCCAAATGTTGGTAAATCCTCTTTTTGGGATACGTCTGTAAAGTGGCATCTGTCCACCTTCAAAGCCGAGTCTTACTCCGCCACCGCTTCTAGAATTCTGACCGTTCATACCTCTACCACCAGTTGTACCCTGGCCTGAAGCTGTACCACGACCTCTTCTCTTACGGTTTTTTGTTGAACCTTCTGCCGCTCTTAATTCATGCAGTTTCATTATCTTTGCACCTCCTATCTTACAGTTCTTCTACAGTAACAAGATGCGCTACTTTAGTTACCGCACCCCGAGTTGCAGGTGTGTCAGCTAATTCAACTGAATGTTGCATCTTTCTTAGTCCTAACGCTTCAACTACTTTTCTCTGTTTAGGGGAAGCGCCAATTGTACTTTTGGTTAATGTGATTTTTAACATTTTAGCCATTTTGCGTGTCCTCCTATCCTAAAATTTCGTCAGGTGTCTTACCTCTTAGCTTAGCAACTTTTTCAACAGTCATCAAAGTCTTAAGACCTTCAAGTGTTGCGTTAGCCATGTTTCCAGTATTACTTGAGCCAATGGACTTAGCTCTGACATCCTTGATTCCAGCAGCTTCTAGTACTGTACGTACTGATGAACCTGCGATTACTCCGGTACCCTGTGCAGCAGGCATAAGAAGTACTCTTCCTGCACCGAACACACCGATGTTTTTGTGTGGTATTGTTGTTCCAACTGTAGGAACATATATTAATTTCTTTTTTGCATCTTCAGTTGCTTTTCTTACTGCTTCAGGAATTTCCTGAGCTTTTCCAAGACCAACGCCTACATAGCCATTGCCGTCGCCGACTACAACTGTAACGCTGAATCTCATATTTCTACCGCCCTTAACTGTCTTAGCAACACGTCTGATATTTACGATAGTTTCTTTTAAGTCAAGCTTGGATGCATCAATTGTATTACGCATTCCTTATCTCCTCCTGTTAGAATTTTAATCCGCCTTCACGAGCACCATCAGCCAATTCCTTGATTCTTCCGTGATATAGGAATCCGCCTCTGTCAAAAGAAACCACTTCGATTCCTTTCTGAGCTGCTCTTTTAGCAATAGCTTCGCCAACCTTTTTGGCTGCTTCCTTGTTTCCACCGTAAGCGATGTCTGCTTTCAGTTCTTTATCAAGTGAAGATGCGGAAGCCAAGGTAACCTGGTTTACGTCGTCAATAATCTGACAAGAAATATTCTTGTTGGATTTGTAAACGCAAAGTCTTGGTTTCTCAGGAGTTCCAGTCAGGTTTTTTCTAACTCTTGCGTGTCTTTTGACACGTCTATCATTTCTGCTATCTTTTGCCATTTTACTTCACTCCTTTCTATGCCTTAGCTCCAGTCTTGCCTTCTTTTCTGCGGATGATTTCGCCATCATACTTGATTCCCTTACCCTTATATGGTTCAGGTTTTCTCCAAGCTCTGATGTTTGCCGCATAGTTTCCAACAAGTGCTTTGTCTATTCCTTTTACAATAACTGTGGTTGCATCCGGAGTTTCGGTGGTGATTCCTTCAGGATCTTCCATTTCAACAGGATGTGAGTATCCAAGGCTAAGTACCAATGTCTTTCCTTTTTTCTCTACTCTGTAACCTACGCCGTTCAACAAAAGTTTTTTCTCAAATCCTTCTGTAACGCCAAGAACCATATTGTTTACCAATGTTCTAGCAAGACCGTGCTGAGATCTGTTTTCTCTAGCATCGGAATCTCTAGTCAAATTCACTTCGGTTCCTTCTACTTCAATTTTGATTAATTCGCTAACCTGTTCCTGCAGTTGACCTTTAGGTCCTTTTACTGTTACAAGATTGTTTGCATCTACAGTAAGTTCTACACCGGCAGGAAGTGTAACAGGTTTTCTACCTATTCTTGACATAATTCTTTCCTCCTACCATACATAACAGATTACTTCGCCACCAACACCAAGCTGTCTAGCCTGCTTGTCGCTAATTACTCCCTTAGAAGTTGAAACGATAGCAATTCCAAGGCCGCCTAGCACCTTAGGTACTTCGTCTGCCTTAGCGTAAACTTTTAGTCCAGGTTTTGAAATTTTCTTAATTCCAGTAATTACTTTTTCTTTGTTTGCACCGTACTTCATTTGTACTTTGATGGTGCCTTGTTTGTTGTCTTCTATTACATCAAAGCCGTTGATGTAGCCTTCTGCAACTAGTATCTCTGCGATAGATTTTTTAATCTTTGACGCAGGGATATCTACTGTTTCGTGACCTACAGTATTGGCATTTCTGATTCTTGTCAGCATGTCCGCTATTGGATCTGTCATTGTCATTACAGTATATCTCCTTCCTCTTGCACGGTATCGAAGCCCTGGCTTCGACCTATGCACTGATTTAACTTACTTTTACCAGCTAGCTTTTCTTACGCCTGGAATTTCACCTTTGTAAGCAAGCTCTCTGAAACAGATACGGCAGATACCGTATTTCTTTAATACAGAGTGGGGTCTTCCACAAATTCTACATCTTGTGTATGCACGTGTGGAATACTTTGGTTTTCTCTGCTGTTTAACCTTTAGAGATGTTTTAGCCATTACTACCCTCCTCCTTATTTCTCAAACGGCATTCCAAGAAGTTCTAGCAGTGCTGCTGCTTCTTCATCTGTCTTAGCCGTTGTAGTAAATACGATATTCATACCTTTAACTGTGTCAACATCATCATAGTTGATTTCTGGGAAGATTAACTGCTCCTTGATACCCATGGAGTAGTTTCCTCTGCCATCAAATGAATTCTTGCTAACACCCTTGAAGTCTCTAACTCTTGGAAGAGAGACGTTGAAGAATTTGTCTACAAATTCATACATGTTATCCCCTCTAAGAGTAACCTTTGCTCCAACAGGCATGCCTTCTCTAACTTTGAAGTTAGCAATGGACTTCTTTGCTTTAGTCGTAACCGGTCTCTGACCACTGATCAGTCCGATTTCTCTTACTGCGGTTTCCATGATCTTAGCATTTTCTTTTGCTTCGCCAAGACCCATATTTATTGTAACTTTAACAAGTTTAGGTACTTCCATTACGTTAGAATAGTTGAACTTTTCTTTCATTGCTGGGAATACTTCGTTCTTGTAAGTTTCCTTTAATCTTGCTGTCAAAATCGTCTCCTCCTTTCTTAGTCGATTGTGTTTCCAGTTTTTCTGTTAACTCTTACTTTTCTCTCTCCATCGATTTTGTAACCGACTTTGATTGCTGCTTTTGCCTTAGTGTCGTATAACATTACGTTTGAAGCATCGATTGGTCCTTCAAAGTGCTTGATTTCAGCCTTTTCAGTTCTTGTTTGCTTCTGATGCTTTGTCTGAATGTTAACGCCTTCAACAACAACTTTGTTGTCTTTTGGCATGGTTCTCAGGACTTTTCCAGTCTTGCCTTTATCTTTTCCAGTAATAACGATTACTGTATCTTCTTTTTTAATACGCATCTGTAACACCTCCTATAATACTTCTGGTGCCAATGACACGATCTTCATAAAGCCTTTATCTCTGAGTTCCCTTGCAACAGGTCCGAAGATACGAGTTCCAACAGGGGACTTATCTTCTTTATCTTTGATGATTACTGCAGCATTCTGGTCAAACTTCACGTAGCTTCCGTCTGCTCTTCTAGCACCTTTCTTAGTTCTAACCACTACAGCCTTCACAACGTCTCCTTTTTTCACGACGCCGCCTGGGGTTGCTTCTTTTACAGCGCAAACGATGATATCACCTATGTTCGCAAACTGACGGTTTGTACCACCAAGAATACGGATACATAAAAGTTCTTTTGCACCTGAATTGTCAGCAACTCTTAATCTTGTTTCTGTCTGAATCATGATTTGGTGCCTCCTTATTTAACCTTTTCAATGATGTTAACAAGTCTCCATCTCTTATCCTTTGATAGTGGTCTTGTTTCCATAATTCTAACTTTATCGCCTATATTGCATTCGTTCTGCTCATCATGAGCTTTAACCTTCTTCGTTCTCTTAACGGCTTTACCGTAAAGGGAATGTCTTACGAAGTCTTCGATTGCAACGACTACAGTCTTGTCCATTTTGTCACTGACAACAACGCCGACCTTAGTCTTTCTACTGTTTCTTTCTACTGCCATAGTACATCCTCCTTCCTATTAAGCCTGAACCTTATCGAGTTCTTTTTCTCTGATAATTGTCTTAACTCTTGCAATATTTCTTTTAACTTCTCTCATTTTTACAGGATTTTCAAGTTGTCCTGTCACATGCTGAAATCTTAAGTTGAACAATTCTTTTTTCATCTTTTCTAGTTCAGCAGTCAATTCGACATCTGTCATTTCTCTCATTTTCTTCAATTCCATTATGCTTCACCACCCTCTGCGATTTCCTGGCCTTTGATGGCAAATTTACACTTAACTGGTAACTTGTGCATAGCAAGTCTCATAGCTTCTCTTGCCTGTTCTTCAGTTACACCGTCAATTTCAAACATTACTCTGCCTGGTTTAACAACTGCTACCCAGTACTCTGGAGCACCTTTACCGGAACCCATACGTACTTCTGCAGGTTTCTTTGTTACTGACTTATGTGGGAAAATTTTGATATATACTTTACCACCTCTTTTAATTGATCTGGTCATGGCAATTCTGGCTGCCTCGATCTGATTGGAGGTGATCCATCCACATTCCTGTGAGATTAGGCCGTATGAACCATAAGTGATTGTATTTCCTTTGGTTGCTACGCCTTTCATTCTTCCTCTATGAACTCTTCTACGTTTAACGCGCTTTGGCATTAACATGGCGTTGTTCCTCCTTTCTCTAATGCTTTAGTTTTCCGTTTCAACAGCTTCAACAGCCTCTGGTGCTGCTTCTACCTGTGGAGTTTCTACTTTTGGTTCTGCCTTAGGAGCTTTTCTAGCTCTTGGGTTAGTTCCTTTAGCGATTTCTGGTTTTGCGAATCTGTCATTTCTATCATTTCTGTCGTTTCTTCTTCTTCTGTTATCGCCGTCTTTTCTAGGTCTTCTTTCTCTCTTGTCACGTTTTTCTTCTCTGATTGGGCTCTGTAGTCCCTTGTCAAGAATTTCGCCGTGATTAACCCATACTTTGATACCGATCTTACCATAAGTTGTATCTGCTTCAGCAAATCCATAATCGATGTCAGCTCTTAAAGTGTGAAGAGGAACGTTTCCTTCGCTGTACTTTTCGTTTCTAGCGATTTCTGCACCACCAAGTCTTCCTGAACAAAGTACTTTAATTCCCTTTGCTCCAGATTTCATGGTTCTGCCGATTGCTTGCTTCATTGCTCTTCTGAAAGATACACGTCTTTCTAGGGCTTGTGCAATGCTTTCAGCAGTTAGCTGTGCATCTAATTCCGTTCTTCTGATTTCTTCGATGGAAATCTCAACTTCTTTCTTTGTCATCTTTACTAATGCGGCTTTTAACTGGTCGATTCCGTCTCCAGATCTTCCAATGACCATTCCTGGTCTACCAGTTAGGATGATGACTCTAATCTTATTCTCTGCAGCTCTTTCAATCAAAACTTTTGAAACGCCAGCTGCGTACAATTTTCTTTTTACGTATTCTCTAACTTGATTGTCTTCAATCAACATGTCTGCGAAATTGTTTTTATTCGCATACCATTTTGAATTCCAGTCTTTGATTACGCCCACTCTTAATCCGTGTGGACTTACTTTCTGACCCATTCCATGAACCTCCTATCTTAGTCTCTTTCCTTAAGGGTTACGCCAATGTGGCTTGATCTCTTAAGGATGATTGATGCTCTACCTTGTGAACCGGCTCTCCATCTTTTCATTGTAGGGCCCTGATGAGCATACACTTCTGCAACGTATAGATTATCCGGATTCATGTCATAGTTGTTTTCAGCGTTAGCCGCTGCTGACATTACTACTTTTTCAATTAATTCTGATCCCTTACCAGGGGTGAACTTTAGAATTGTAAGTGCCTCGTTTAAGTCCTTTCCTCTTACAAGATCTGTAACAGGTTTTAGCTTGATAGGAGACATTCTTACATATTTTGCAATTGCTTTTGCTTCCATTTTTTATCTCCTTTTCTTATCTTACCTTTGATGACTTATCTGCAGCATGACCTCTGTAAGTTCTTGTTGGAGCAAATTCTCCAAGCTTGTGTCCTACCATGTCTTCTGTGATATATACAGGAACATGTTTTCTTCCGTCATGGACTGCGATAGTGTGTCCCACCATCTGTGGGAATATAGTTGATGGTCTAGACCATGTTTTGATAACTTTCTTTTCGTTGGCTGCATTCATCTCTTCGATAGCCTTAAGCAGCTTAACGTTTACGAAAGGACCCTTTTTTAGTGATCTACTCATTATCTATGCTCCTTCCTTATTTCTCATTTCTCTTTTTAACGATATACTGATTTGAAGCTTTGTTCTTCTTTCTAGTCTTGTAGCCAAGCGCTGGTTTACCCCAAGGAGTAACTGGACTCTTACGTCCAACTGGTGCTCTACCTTCACCACCACCGTGTGGATGGTCGTTAGGGTTCATTACGGAACCTCTTACTGTAGGTCTCCAGCCCATATGTCTTTTTCTACCTGCTTTACCAATCTGGATGTTGCCGTGGTCGCCGTTGCCAACTTCTCCGATGGTTGCTCTACACTGGATAAGAACTTTTCTAACTTCTCCGGAAGGTAGTCTTACCTGCGCATATTTTTCTTCTTTCGCCATTAGCTGCGCGCCGTTTCCTGCTGATCTTGCAAGCTGTCCACCTTTTCCAGGTTTAAGCTCGATATTGTGAATCATTGTACCAACTGGAATGTTGGCGATTGGAAGCGCGTTTCCAACTTTGATGTCTGCTGTAGGTCCTGAGAAAAGTACATCTCCAACCTTTAGCTTTTCTGGTGCGATGATGTAAGTCTTTACGCCATCTGCGTATACAACCAATGCAATGTTTGCACTTCTGTTTGGATCGTATTCGATTGTTTTTACTGTTCCTGGAATATCATCTTTTAATCTCTTGAAGTCGATAATTCTGTACTTAGTTCTAGTACCGCCACCTCTATGTCTTACTGTGATTTTACCTCTAACATTTCTTCCGGAATGCTTTTTAAGGGTTTCAGTAAGTGATCTCTCAGGGGTGCTTGTTGTAATCTCTTCAAAAGTGGAGACCGTCATGCCTCTCTGTCCAGGAGTCGTTGGTTTATATTTTTTAATTCCCATAATTGCCTACCTCCTATTACAGACCTTGGAAGAATTCGATTTCCTTGCTGCCTTCAGCAAGGGTAACAATTGCTTTCTTATATGCAGCTGTTCTACCTACGTTTCTTCCCATTCTCTTTAGTTTTCCGCTTACGTTCATGATGTTAACTCTTTTAACATCAACACCGAAGATTTCTTCAACAGCTAATTTAACCTGAGTTTTGTTAGCGTCTACTGCAACCTTGAATGTGTACTTCTTTTCCTGTGCCATGTCCATACTCTGCTCGGAAATAACCGGCTTGATAATTACGTCATATGCTGATCTCATTATAAGTACACCTCCTCAATTTTTTCTATTGCTTCCTTTGTTACAACGAAGCTTGTGTAGTTTACGATTTCGTAAACATTCATTGTTCCTACAAGAGCAGTTCTTACTCCTGGAATGTTTGCTGCAGACTTGATTAGGTTATCATCTTTGTCAGCAGTAATGATTAATGCTTTTCTTGCTGCTTTGATGTTTTCTAAAACCTTTACCATTTCCTTAGTTTTAGGAGCATCAAATTTCAACTCGTCTAATACGATGATTTCTTTTTCTGCAACCTTTGAAGAAAGTGCGGACTTCATTGCAAGTCTTCTTAACTTCTTAGGTAATGTGTATCTGTAGTCTCTTGGCTTTGGTGCGAATGCAATACCTCCACCTACCTGTGATGGGTCTGTTGTACTACCCTGTCTATGACGACCGGTACCTTTCTGTCTGAATGGCTTTCTGCCGCCTCCTCTGACTTCGCCTCTAGTCTTTGCGGACTGAGTACCCTGTCTCTGGTTTGCTAGGTAGTTCTTCACTACTGCATGAACAGCATCAGCGTTTGGCTCGATGCCAAATATTTCGTCTTTAAGCTCAATACTTCCGGATTCTTTGCCGGCCATGTTAAGCATAGTTACTTTTGCCATTTTTTGCTTCCTCCTTTCTGAAGTCTATCTCTATTTGTCCTGACCTTTGACAGCGTACTGGATTCTTACCAGACTTCCTTTGCCGCCTGGGATAGCTCCCTTAACCAGCATTAGGTTTCTGTCAGTGTCAACTTTTACTAAAACAACGTTTTGAACGGTAACGGTATCGCGACCCATTCTTCCTGGACCAGCGTTACCCTTGAAGACTCTTGAAGGATATGTACCTGCTGCCAATGCACCTGGAAGTCTCTTATGCTTTGAACCGTGGCTCATAGGACCTCTGTGGTGTCCATGTCTCTTAATGTTACCCTGTGTTCCCTTACCTTTGGAAACGCCAGTTACGTCTACTTTCTTGCCTTCTTCGAAATCTGCAACAGTGATTACCTGACCTAGCTCGTAAGCTTCGCCTTCTTCAACTCTGAATTCTGCAAGATGCTTCTTCAGTGGAGCTTCGCTCTTCGCGAAGTGGCCAGTCATTGGCTTGTTTACTCTGTGTGCTTTCTGATCTTCAAAAGCGATTTGTACAGCATTGTAGCCGTCAGTCTCAACAGTTTTTACCTGAGTAACAACTTCTGGACCAGCTTCAATAACTGTTACCGGAATCACTTCTCCGGATTCTGCGAAAATCTGAGTCATTCCGATTTTCTTTCCTAGAATTGCTTTCATATTTTTCCTCCTAAATTCTTACAGCGGATTGCTCTGGTTTGAAAGCTCTAGCTCAATTCGTAAACGAATCGCTAGTCGAACGCCTCGCCAACACAGGATGGTCTGGCATGTCTTCCCTCTCATGCAATCTTACTAAGGGGAGTGCCCTTAATACTTAGTTTATAGTTTGATTTCAATGTCTACGCCAGCAGGTAGGTCAAGCTTAGTTAACGCATCTGTTGTCTGTAGTGTAGCATTGGTAATGTCGATCAATCTCTTGTGGGTTCTCTGTTCGAACTGCTCTCTGCTGTCCTTGTACTTATGTACCGCTCTCAAGATTGTAACGACTTCTTTTTCTGTCGGTAGCGGAATTGGACCGGAAACATCTGCGCCAGTTTTCTTGGCAGTTTCTACGATCTTCGCTGCTGACTGGTCTAATAACGCGTGGTCATAGGCCTTAAGCTTAATTCTGATTTTCTGTAATTCGCTCATTTTTTTCCTCCTAAAATTTTTGTACTGTTTACGCTATGCTTGTACAAGGGGTCCTTAATGCCCACTTTTCAACGTGTGCGCAACTTTGCTTACTATGCACACGGCTCCGTGCGTTTCTTTTATTTTTACACAGAACAAAAGCTGGCGAACACCTTCGCCCTCATCTAGTGAGGACAATTCTCCGTAGAAATTACCTGATAGCTCAGCAACTTCCTACTTCATCGCCTTAAGCAAGCCTTATTAGTATATATGATGCAAATTGATAATGCAAGTATTTTTTGAAAAAAAGTTGACGAGTTTTTCATCTTTTTTTCTCAACTAATCTAGTGTTTTCAATCGCTCTACATTGGTCAGTTCGAACACGCACCCTGGCGTTTCTTACTTTTTGTATCATCTTGTGGGAAGTACACTTTCCTACTACTTTATATAGTGGTAGGAAAGTGCTTGGCAAAAATGGCCTCTGTTTTTCATTACGGATGATGACGGTGCATTGGAAATGCCATCATCTATCGATAAAAGGGCTCCTGATGGCAATATAACATTTTTTCGGAAGTGAAATGCCATCATCTGTCTATTAAAAGTCCCCTGATGGCAATTCTATTACAATTCCAGTGAAGATAGCAGATATTTCTGCTCTAGATCAATACAAAATGCCATCATCCAACTTAAATATTGGCAATGGTGGCATTTTGGTTAACATAATACATGGTCGTTGACATCACGAGAATTTAAAACTACAAATGATGGCATTTCGGTTAACATAATACGGCCCTTTGACATCATCTGGTCAAAAAACCGCGAATGATGGCATTTCGAATTTGACATGGAGCCAAAGAAGAGGCACGCCATTGGCTCACCTCTTCATCAATTCTTAAATTATACAAATACGATTTCCGCCTGGCAATCTATAAAGTACTGCTCTGGCAAATAATCCATGTCTTTTGGCAGGATGATCTTCTCAAGATTGGAACATCCCGCAAAGGCACTTGGGCTTATGTGCTTTATGGTCGGATTGAGTTCTACTTCAGTTAAGCTCGTGCACAGGGCGAATCCATTGTCTCCAATGTAGCGAAGAGAATCCGGAAAAGACACCCGTTCCAATCTGCTACAATCCGCAAAGGCATGCTCTCCAATATGGGCCACATTGGCACCTATCTGGATTTCGCGCAAGGTTTCTTGACCCTTAAACGCATTGCTTAGGATTTTTTTGATCGGTCTGCTTAACACCTCACCTGCCATCGCAACCTTTTCTTCCTGCCCTAGATACTTTCTCGCCGAAGCATATTCCGGGAACACTCTGTACTTGATTTTCTGTTTGACAATGGTGCTGCTTTTTGCTCCATCGATATACCCAAGATCCGCTAAATCAAATCCAAAGGCGCTGTCTAATCGCTCAGCAAATTTCACCTTGGAGCTTCCCTTAAGCAAAACCACATCTCCCCGCTGGATTGTTTCTAACATCCACTGCTCTAGCGCATTGGGTTCATTAAGCCACTCTGCTTCTTTGCCAAGGGCTCTTACCCCTTCACAAATATATTTGCCATGGTCACCATAGCACATCAACTTATCCACTTGATATCGACCGATGATTTCTATGATTCCATCGTTGACTTTTTGCTGCAGCTGACCCATTCCAGTAACATCCCCAATAATGGCAATTCGCTTTCCATTCTCTTTAGGAATCAGTTTCGTCAAAGTAGACAACGAGCTGTTTATCGAATCCATGGACGCATTATAGCAATCTACATAGAACTTATAGCCTCCTGCTGTAACGATATTTTGCCGGATACCTTCCGTCTTAAAGTTGAGTAGCCCGACACGTATATCTTCGTTTTCCATGCCAAAATGCTTTGCTACAGCAAAAGAGCACACGGCGTTCAACATATTGTGTTCGCCCAAAACGTTTAGCTTTACTGGCACTGCCTCGCCTTGATGAACGACATCAAAATAAACGGCTCCATCACGCTCTTCAATACGATCAGCGTAATAATCAGCCTCACGATTATGTAGTGCAAAGAAAACGGTTTTGCATGGCGGTTTCGCTGTGGTCAACAGCTCATCATCTCCATTGAGAAACAAAACGCCATCCTTGCTCATGCCATCAATAATCCCTAGTTTATGTTCCATCAAATGTTCCTGAGATTGGTAATTGCCGATATGGGCTGTACCAATGTTGGTGATGATGGCAGCATCAGGCAAAATCATTCTAGAATGCCTAGATGCACCTCCTGGTCTTCCCCCACCAATTTCTTGAACGTAATACTGACAGTTGGCAGAAATCTGCTGCATATTGATGCCAATTTTCACTTGCACATTGGTGTTGCGTAGATTTTTTTCTGCCACAAAGCGTTCATTCAACACTGCGTGGAGCATATCCTTCGTGGAAGTTTTCCCAACGCTTCCGGTAACGCCAATAAATTTGGCAGGCACATAGTTTTTCTTATACCACGCCATGGTCTTAACATGGGCTTCTCTTGGATCCGTTATGGTCATGCTGTCAAGCCTTGACGTCAAGTTCTTATAAGAAAAGGTGAACAAGGTATTTCTCGTGATGGCTCGAATCAACAAACGGTTTCGATATAACTCCGATTCAACTTTTCCATCATTATTATCCACCAGCTGCGGCATGAAAAACAGCACGTTCCCCGGATTTAATTCATACGTTCTTGCGCAGATTTGTCCAACGGAGTGTTTCTCTAAATGCTTGAATTTCTCAGATAAGGACTCTCCAATGACATCCATGATATCTCTTAACAGAATGAGTTCATTCCAGTTTCTCATCCCTCTCATCTGTCGATCAATCCTGACATATTCCTGACTCCATTGATCCGTTTCCATATCTGCAGGTTTTTTCAATTCGGCAATGCCTTGTTCATCAATGATCAAAGGAAGGTAACCTTCCTGTATCACTACTGCATCGGCTTTCGATGGTTCTTTGCCAATGGAAATCCGCAAAGACACCTCTTGACCTATGGATGTGAAAATTCTTGTAGACGCACCGTCTTGACGACGGATGCTTTTGATGGTGTTCTTTTCTTGTCCCAAACCAACGACAAAATCAAACCCCCATTTCCCAATCCGATCTAGCCCTCTACAATCGTTAACGTAGGCAATGGTAAAATTTGCCCCATTTCCTTTTAGGACTTTCAATCTCTCCATGATGTGTTTACACTTAATGTTCTGGCCTTCTTCGAAAAAGGCGCAACCAATTTTTACTTCTCCCAAATCCACGACGCTCTGATCTATCTGTGCTACAGAAAACAAATTTCCCTGCTGCCCGTCATGGCTGTCTAAACAAAAAATCACATCTGGCTCATGAAGCGCGACATTCAATTGGGACACGGCTTGTTCAGTCTGTTCAACAGTATGGTCATGATTCATTTCACCTAAAAAAGCTACCTGCACATCTCCTTTGGATTTTCTGTCCACGTGGAGAATCTGGCAGTCGTTGCTCTGCCTTGGCGTTATTCCGCTAACTACTCGATGGATATAATAGTCGATAGCAGGCTTAATGAATTTCAGTTTTCGATATACTTTAATAAAATTCTGGTTCATCCCAGCTTGTCCTCTCTTTTCGTTTTCCTCATTGCCATTCATTATATCATAGAAGAAAAAAGTAAACAAAAAAATCTTTTCGGAATTAAGCTTGACAAAAGAATTATTGATGCTATAATAATGATAACGATAATCATTCTCATTATTATTTGAGGAAGGAGGGTGGAATGAAAAATTCTAAACAACGCAGCTTAATTTTAAACATCGTCCGGGAAAATCCTGTACATCCAACGGCTGAATGGATTTATGGACAGGCATGCAAGGAAATGCCCTCTATCGGTATCGCAACAGTTTATCGAAACCTAAACGCCTTGGTCACTCTTGGCGAGATAGAAAAAATCCACATTGCCGATGGCATTGACCGATTCGATGGTAATACTAAGGAACACTACCATCTAAAATGTACCAGCTGTGGTAAGCTACAAGACTTAGACGCAGATTCAGACGCTCTAGATAATCTGCACAGAACCGTTGGTACCACATTCGCAATAGACGATAGCAATATCCGTCTAAACACAACATTGTTAAAAGGCGTATGTAATGATTGCATTCACGCTGAAAAATAGGGATTATTTAAGTTGTAAGTTAAGTAAAGGAGGACAACATGAAAGATTTAAAAGGAACAAAAACATTGGAGAACTTGATGATTGCATTCGCAGGTGAATCTGAAGCAAGAAACAAATATACCTACTATGCATCAAAAGCGAAGAAAGAAGGCTATGTCCAGATTTCGAAAATCTTTGAAGAAACCGCTGGAAACGAAAAGGAACATGCAGAGTTGTGGTTCAAGCTAGCACATGGAATTGGTACTACAGAAGAAAACCTACTAGATGCAGCTGCAGGTGAAAACTATGAGTGGACTGATATGTATGCTTCAATGGCAAAGACCGCTAGGGAAGAAGGATTCCCTGAGATCGCAGCACAGATGGAAGGTGTTGCAGCAGTTGAAAAAGAACACGAAGAAAGATATAGAACGCTTGCACAAAATGTGAAAGACAAGAAAGTTTTCGTAAGAGACGCCGAAGTATTATGGCAGTGCAGCAACTGTGGACACCAAGTGATGGCAAAGAAAGCGCCCGAACTATGTCCAGTATGTAAGCATCCTCAAGCATACTTCGAAATCAAGAAGGAAAATTATTAATCTTTAAACCGTACGCTGTCGCTATTATTCAATACATAACGGAGGTACTGAAATGTTAAAATTATATAGATGTCCACATTGTGGAAATATCATTGAAATGGTTGAAAACTCTGGCGTTCCTGTAGTCTGTTGCGGAGAACCAATGCAATATCTAGATCCAAACACTACCGATGCAGCAACAGAAAAACACGTTCCTGTAATCAACTTAGATGGAAACAAAGTAGAAGTAGTTATTGGTAGCGTAGAGCATCCGATGGTAGAGGAACATCATATTTCCTTTATCATATTGGAAACCGATTTAGGCATCCAGAGAAAACACTTGAATCCTACTGGTGAGCCAAAGGCAACCTTTATGCTGGTTGATGGAGAAAAAGTCGTTGCTGCATATGAATATTGCAACATCCACGGATTTTGGAAAGCTAGCTTATAATCGTAGATAAAAAACCCTCGCCATATGGCGAGGGTTTTTTATGTATTAAATGAATTAACGATTGCCTTCGTTTTCGCCTTGCATTCCATCAGCATAAATACGGTACTGATTTTTGCCAGACTTCTTTGCTTGATACATTGCTGCATCGGCATATTTGATTACAGCATGATAGTTTTCAGAATGGTGAGGATATAACGCAATACCCACACTGAGGCTAACATTATACTTTTCCGCTAGCGGACTAATCTTTTCTGGAACAAAAGCTTCTAAAATGCTCTCAGCGATTTTCGCTGCATGCTCTTCTGTAGATGCTCCTGGATAAATCATCACAAACTCGTCTCCACCAACACGGCAAGAAACGTTTAAGTATCCAGCGGATGGGTGGAAGGTCATTGCATTACGCCCTTCGTTGTTTAAAAAATCTCCAATCTTGCGAAGGAGCTCATCTCCAGCATCATGGCCGGCAAGGTCATTTACCTTCTTAAAGTTATCTAAGTCGATAAACACAAGGGCAAATGGCATCTGTGGCTGAATGTCCATATGTTCATTGAGATACTCGAAAAGATAACGCCTATTCGGAAGTCCTGTGATGATGTCATTATTCGCTTGATTATGAAGCTGTAGCTGCATTTCCTTAACTTTACGCAAAAGATAGAATAGGAATGCAAGGAGAAGTCCTAATACTACCGCCATGGACACCGCTAGGACGATTCCATTACGAGAAGCAGCTTCTTTGCTATTCTGTAGTAGGTGTGCGTCAATATCCGTACACATAATTCCCACAACTTCACCATTCTGGTAAATCGGAACTACTCCAGTGTTAAAATATCCATATTCATCTTCGATATTCAATACCGTTGTCGCTTCGCCTCTAGATGCCAACGCGATTGCTTCAGCAAGCTCTTCTGGCACCTCATAAGGGATGAAAATCGCCTCGTCCTCGGTGTCTGTATCAAAAACGAAATTCCATTCGCCATTAATTTTTTTCAATGCATAAATGTACTCTGCTTTTATACCCGTTTGCAATCTACGTAGCTTGCTCAACGTTGCAGTATAGTTAGCCGCGTCTTTCTTGGTGTCCTCTTCGCTCATGTATTGAGCAAAGGCGTCAACATCAATCATCGCCACTGCCGCCATACTCGCTGATACCAGCTCATCGCTAATGCTTTCTTCAGTTATTGCAGTTAAGTCTTTCGTGTTTTTCTGATTCAGCAAAATTGCAGTAGCAAAAATAAACGCAACCAATGCAACAATAATCACTAAAGGTATTCTTCTGAGTCTCCCAGTTTTACTATCAATCATTATTTTCAACATTCCTTACTCCTTGTTATTGTCAAAATTGGTCGAAAAAACGAGATGACTGGTATAGCCCTATCCCGCTTCTTCAATCTTCTCATCGTTTCAAATAATTAAGACTGAATATATTGTATCAAAAGCCACAGATATTTCAAGTCTTTTTTCAAAAAAGGCCATGGCTACTATGGCTCTATTCACTTATTCTCGACATAACGCTCTCTAAACTGATTTTCTCGTTGACTGCCGTTTTCGCTTCCATCGCTACAGTTGCACAAGCGACGCCTAATTTTGCTGTTTCTCTTGCGGACAAATTCTTTACATGGCCTAGTAGAATTGCTGCCGAAAACGCATCCCCGGCGCCAGTCGCACTAACAAAGTCAGGTTTATTTGTTGCAACTAGTCCTTCCTCTTTGCCTTCTTTATAATACGCTCCACGTTCACCAAGGCTGATGAATACTCTCTTCACTCCTGCGTTGATGAACCACTCACCTGCCTCATGTAAAGACTCCTCATCTTTCAATTCAATCCCACTGAGCAGCTCCGCTTCAATTCGGTTTGGTTTAATGGTATGAAATTTTCCAATCAACGATTTCACCCTTTTAGCCTTTGATACAGAAACCGGGTCAAGAAACAGGGGCGTATCCGAAAGCTTTTCTGTAAGGTAGGTCAGCGATTCTAGGCTGAGGTTACAATCCAAGGCAACCATTTTAGATTGCTTTAGATTGTCCAGTCTTGTATCCACCAATGATGGCGTAATATATTCTAAGATATCCATGTTGCATATGGCCAGTTCCATATCGTTGCTGTGATTCAAAATGGAAAGATACATTCCCGTATTTTCCCCTGAAACACGGTGAATGCCTGAAACATCCACACCTATCCGGGTTAAGTACTCTTTTGCGTTATTGCCCATCGGGTCATCCCCAATTACAGAGATCATCGCTACATCTCCACCTAGACGTGCTACATTTTCTACGATGTTTCTACCAACACCGCCATAAGAAATGCTCACTCTTCCTGGATTAGAGTCTGCCGCAATCAATTGTTCATCAGGTGCTCCCTCGATGTCTACATTTATCCCACCAATGACTGTTATGTCTGCCATTCATTTTTCTCCTATTAATCCACAAAAATGCTTCCGCCAATAAACTCACGAATAATGGAGTTGTTTACAATCACGCTATCATCTTCGATGGTTCTAAAGAACCGCAGAAACCTTAACATCCTAACTGCATCAGCGTATTCAGGCTCATCAGCCTGAACTTGTCTAAGCAGTGGTTCAGCATACTTTTTTAGTACTGCGATTTCATAGACATGATAAGAATTAAAGAATATATCTGCTTCTCCATTATACGGGAAGATGTTTTTATCTTCACCCTCTCGCACCTTTGGCCAATTGGCAATGGTGCTTTGTGCATTATGCCCTCGGTATAGGTTGTCTCTAACCATTCTTCGTAGCATACGCTCATCAGTCGTCGGAATGCGATTGTGTACGTCAATATTTAACTGCGTCAGAGGACTAATATAAATCTTGAATTTTTCTTCAGGGCTGATGTATTTTGTTAGCTCCTCGTTGAGCGCATGAATTCCTTCGATAACAATTGGTTGATTCCCATGAATCGCCGTAATTCTGTCTCCATAGCTTTTATGACCTGTCATGAAATCAAATGTAGGTAAATCAACCGTTTTCCCATTAAGCAAAGCGTTCATGTTCTCATTGAACAAATCTACGTCTACCGCTTCTAAGCACTCGAAATCTTTTTCTCCATGCTGATTTATTGGCGTACATTCTCGTTCCACAAAATAGTCATCCGTCCCCAAGTAGAGCGGATTCAATCCATTCACCTTAAGCTGAATGCACAGTCTTCTCGCAAAAGTGGTTTTTCCCGAAGACGATGGCCCCGCAATCAAAATGATACGTTTGTGCTTCTTTTTGATTTGGTCAGCAATTTGGGCGATCTTTTTTTCATGAAGCGCTTCCGAAAGCTGTATTAACTCCTTGTATTCTCCGCGGTCAATTTTCTCGTTGAGATCCGCCACATATTTTACCCCTAGTAGTTGATCCCATTTGGTCTGTTCTCCAAACGCCTGATACATTTTCTTTTCATCAACATAAGGCGGAATGGTATCCGGCTTCGATGGATGAGGGAATCTGATCAAAACCCCTCTCCTATACTTTTTCAATTCAAAATATTCAATGTATCCCGTCGATGGTACCATTAAATTGTAAAAGAAATCCCGATAGTCATCTAAACGATACAGTTTCACTTTTTTAAGATTCAGGTTTTCATTGAGCAGTCTTTTTTTCTCCGACATGCCTTCAGCTTCTAAAATTTCAAGTCCCTCTTCACGCGAAACGATTTGCTTCTCCAGTGGAATATCTTTCTTGACCATTTGGCGCATTTTCTGCTCTATCGCGTGAACATCCTTTGCCGTAATCGGCTTTGGTGTTTTGATCTCCGTGTATAGCCCTTTGTTTAATGCATTTTGGATTTCCACCCTGGCATCACCAAGGCAATCCTTCACCGCTTTTAGATAAATGAACGTAAGGCTATATTGATAGATTAAATTGGCAGCTTGGGTACGCATATCCAATAATTCCACCTTGCACTCCTGATTCAATCTCTCGTTAAGGTCTACGAACTTATGGTTTACCTTAGCCGCAATGATGGTATATGGCAATTGATGTTTAACCGTTTTATAGATTGACTCAATT
Organism: Clostridiales Family XIII bacterium PM5-7; assembly: GCA_050435405.1. Taxonomy (GTDB): domain Bacteria; phylum Bacillota; class Clostridia; order Peptostreptococcales; family Anaerovoracaceae; genus Senimuribacter. Next base: position 20,856 of record JBNDKG010000012.1, on the reverse strand, counting down.
GACGTGTTCTCCTTAATTTCTATCGTTTTCCACTCTCCGCGCGGAGACGTTTTTAGCTGTATGTTCATTACATCACCCCCTATTTATTCTCTGCCCCTAGTATACCATATTCTTCAAGTACAATCTATTCCCATTTAAAGAACCGAATGGAAACTGCGGTGCTAACAACGGTTACTGCACTCATTATGATTATAGGGGTCCAACTGAATGCGGTAGTCATGCCCATGAACGTATTTTGCATTAACTGGATCCCTTGGGTTAACGGAAAAAGGTTGACTATTTTTTGCATGAACACTGGCATAAGCTCAAGAGGCAGCGTAGCTCCCGAAAACAACAGCATGGGGAAATATAAGATGCAAGCAATCACGCTAGCGTATTTTGCATTTTTGGCAATTCCGCCGATCATCATTCCAACGCTCAGTGTAGATATCATGGTTAACAACCAACTTCCTAAAAAGGTCAGCATTGATCCCCTAATGTCCATATGCCATATTAGCTTTGCCACTAACATCAACGTCAGCAAGGATACTACGCAATACGCGATATAGATAGATAGTTCTACTAATAGCAACGTGAATGGATGAATGGGCGTAACTTGAAATCGCTTTAGTATTTTCCGTTCTCTATATTCCGATACAACAATCGGCAGTCCCATCAACCCTCCAGCGCATATGCTAATAGCGCATAGCGGCCCAAAGGACTGGGTAACCGTTCCGTTGATCACTCCTAAAATGAGCAATACCACCAACGGCATAATGATGGCGAAAATCACCATATTCATATTTCTAACGTTTAGCTTCAATTCGTTTTTAAAAAGTGTTCCAAATGCCTTCATTATTTTTCATCCTCCTCACCAGAAATCATAAGATATGCATCTTCGAATTTCTCACATCCGCTTGTTTCTTTTGCTTGTTCGACTGTACCATAAAATGCTGTCCTACCCTCTTTCAAAATACAAATTTCGTCACAAAGGGTTTCCACCTCATCCATGAAGTGGGATGTTAAGAAAATGGTTACGCCTTGTTGCTTCAATTCCGATAAAATCTTCCATACTTGACGACGAGCTTTTGGATCAAGACCCGTTGTCAGCTCATCTAAAAACACAACCTGAGGATTCGGAATCAAGGCAAGTAAAATAAATAAGCGTTGCCGTTCTCCTCCTGAAAGGGATTTTACCCCCTGGTCAACCTTATCACCTATGCCAAATTGTTCGCATAACGCCTGCCAATCCAACGGTTCCTTATACAAACAGGCCATTTCTTCACAAAGCTCAGATACTTTTATTTCTGATTGGTAATCATTTCCTTGAAACTGCACGCCAACCTGTTGAAAGAGGGTTCTCCTGTCCGTTTTCGGATTTTGTCCTAATATGGATACGGCCCCTGAGTCAGGGACTTTTGTCCCCAAAATGCACTCGAGCGTCGTGGTTTTCCCTGCTCCATTGGCACCAAGTAATCCAAAAACTGTACCACGCTTTACCTCTAAGCTAACTCCATCAACTGCAAGCTGGGTTCCGTAGGTTTTGCATAACTGTTCTGCTTTAATCATCGTGTTCATGATGTTCCTCCTTATTTTTCCCATAAGAATACCACCAATGTTAACATTGGTGGCAATGTGTAGGGTTCATGAGAATTTCCGTTTCATCTTGTTCAGCAACGTAATGGCTTTTTGGGCGTTTTGTTCTGCTGTCGATAAGGAGATAATTAACTGATCACAGACAGAAATAATATCCTCTGACGGTTCAGGTGTATTCAACGTAGTTTCAATATCCGCCTTAGGGTTCTGGGATAATTCTCGTAACAAACGGAGAATCGCTTCTAGCGAATAATTGGCGCATCGCAACACACGAATTATCTTAAGGCGTTGAATATCTGTTTCCGTATAAACTCGATAACCATTTTCTTTTCTCTTAACTGTTAGTAATCCATTCATTTCCCAATTTCGGAGCGTATCCATAGATATATCCAACAAGTTAGAAACGTCTTTTCGCTTTAGTTTTAATTGGGAATGATCTGTTCTACAAGAGATAATGTTTTTTACTGCTTCAATTGCTTCCTCTGCTCGAGCACGTTCTAAACGAATAAGCCCAATATATTCCGCAGCAAGCAGAAGTGCACCATCATAATCTTCTTCTGCAGCTTTTCGAATCATTTGGATTATTTTTTTCCTTAACCCATTTTGCACGACTTCAACCTGCAGCCCCAGTCGAATTAGTTTGCATTGTTCTATATGCAGTTCTGTAAAGACCCTATAACCATTCTTTAATCGGTCAGGCGCTGAGATGAATCCTATTTTTTCATATAGACGCACAGTATTGGGGTGTATCCCAATTATTTTGGAAACCTGACTAGTTTGATAAGTTGTCACTGGTTCACCTCCGTTTTTTCTATATCTTAGCATAAGCAAAAAGTCTGGTGTTATAGTGTAGGGTTGATTTTACCATGAAAGTGGTTTTACTACAAGGTTCAACTGAACGTGCAAGCACGAGAGTGGAAGTTTCCTCTCTCGTGCTTGTGTTTAAAATGGTGTATTGTCCGGCTCTGCTGCGTCTAGTTCTATTGGGATGACATTCCCGTCTAGCGGCATAGCGTCTTGGGCTTCTGCATCCTCTGGCGTGAGCTGATCTGCCACATCTAGTGTTGTCGCTTCCGCCTGTAGGTCTTCCTCGGCTTCTCCTTGAGTAGATGCTCCTTTGACTGATTCTGGCCGTTTACTACTTGCCCATCTTTCCCGTCTTTCTAATTCCTCTTGCTTGGCCGTATCCACTACTTGTCGGTTGTTATCCGAAAGATAATAATCCACCAACTTACGCATCTCATAAACGGATAAGGTTAGCCCTTTCCCCATTCGCGTGTGGTCTACATCCCAATCTCTCACATCATACTTGGGTTTCTGTCCATTCCAAGAAATTAAGTTCAGTTCCTTGGTCCATCCACCCTTTTGGTTGTTCAGGACGCCAAGGTGGCGCTTAATTTCAAATACGATTCTGTCTTTTTCTGGCATATGATTAATCTCCTTTCTATTCAAAGCCCTTTTGTAGTTATATATTACCATTATTTCCATTTATTGTCAATTATTAATTCTAACGGATATTGCACTTATGCTCTTTTTTTGTATTAAAAAATGCTGGAATGGTTGATTTCTTTTTTCAACCACTCCAACATTTATTATAGAGCCATAAATACTCAATATTTTATTAATGTTTAATCGACGTACTCCACATGAATTTTCTCATTACATGTTTTGGCCATTTCTAAAACCCGTTCGATTTCATCTCTGCGAAAGACCAATCTTCTGGTCATCACCTCGCGAAGAAAATATAGCACTTGAAAGCGTCTATCTGGCACATCTTCAATATGGATGTCGGTTATCTCATCGAACTTCCAAGAGATAACGTGCTTGTACAGGATAAAGTCATATTCGATATCAATGCCATCTTTGCTGATGTAAGTATTCTTCTGCATAATCGTTGCCGCAATTAACACGACTCCAATGATGGCGGAGTATTTCACCGTCGAAAAGAATCCTAAAGCAATCAACACAACGCCCATAATCAAAGAGGCGATTCTTGTCGATTTGCGCATTGCTCTATCGTCATATGCCTTAATTTTATCCATTGTTCTTAGCAGCCTTTCTCTTTGCTTTTAATTCTTTGATTTCTGCTCTTGTTTTTCCGTCATATTCCTTGTACTTGATGCCAATGCCTAGGTAAGAAATGACAATCGCCAAGACTGGATTGATCAAGTTCATAAACGCATATGGCATAAATGCCCAGTTGGACACGCCTAAGGTTGCTGCCTGATATGCTCCGCATCCATTCCAAGGAATCATTGGTGACCATAAGGTTGCACCATCCTCAGTTGTTCTGGATAAGAAGCTTCTGCTCAAGCCTTTGTCGTCAAAAGCTTTGGTGTACATTCTACCAGGAACGAGAATCGCAAGATATTGGTCAGTTAATACCACGTCACAGATGATACCTGTAACGATGGTTGCAGTAACCAATCCGCCGACTGTTTTTACTCTCTTTACCACTCCGCCTAATAGGACTTCAACAAAACCGCATTTTTCTAGTACGCCACCGAAGAAAAGCGCAAACATGATCAAAGAAATCGTCCACATCATAGAGTCGATTCCACCTCTGTTCAATAGGCTGTCTGCTACTTCATTACCGGTTTCAATGCTAAATCCGCCTTGTAATCCACCAAATACTTCAGGGAAGCTTGCACCCTGAGCAATCATGGCTACAATACATCCACATGCCGCGGCAAGCAGAAGCGAAGGGATAGCTGGGATTTTCTTTACTGCACCAAAGATAACAACCAATACCGGTAGCATAATCCAAGGTGATAGATAGAAGTTGTCTGCAATTGCAGTTTGAATGTCTAGTGCCAAAGATGCATCATAACCAGATTCGTCGATAACGATTGCACCAAGCACACCATATAGCACTAGGGCAATACAGAAGGATGGAATTGTTGTTGTCATCATCGCACTAACGTGATCGTAAAGCGGTGTTTCCGCACCAGCCGCTGCAACGTTGGTACTGTCTGATAATGGAGATAATTTGTCTCCAGTATATGCTCCAGAAATAACCATACCAGCTGCTAATGCTGGATTGATGCCTAGCCCCATGGCAATACCCATCAGCGCAACACCAACTGTACCAGATGCTGTCCACGATGATCCAGTTGCGATACCAACAATTGCGGTTAGAATACAACCTACAACCAAAAATGCTCCTGGAGAAATAATTTCTAGTCCATAGTATACCATTGCAGGCATTGTTCCAGACCAAACCCATGATCCAATCAACATACCTACACACATGATGATGAGCAATGCTTCTACAGTTCTGCGGATGCTGTCTAGTGCACCTGCTGCTACATCTGCCCAAGAATACCCGCATTTAATTGCTACAAGAGATGCAACAATACAAGATGCAATAATTGGCATGTGTGGATCTAATCCCCATTTGACTGTACTTAAAATGATGATGACCATCATAAATAGTACTGGAATTAGTGCTTCCCAAACTTTTGGCAACCTTGGTTGCCTAGCTTCTTTTGTCATTTTCTTTCCTCCTTAATTATAGATAATTGCGATATAAATCATTTTAGTAAAGAGCAAAAAACATGCCATCTTTTCTTTGCTGAGGTTTTCCGTATTTGTCCTGTTTTCAGGCAATTGCCCCCTTAAGCGCGAAACATTTTTCATGTTTTGCAAGAAAAATACTGAAGAATATTTCATTGTTTTGGGTTGATTTGATACTCATTGATCTTGTTCCAAAGCTGTCTAGTGGTAATTCCAAGCAAAACGGAGCATTTGGCCACATTCCCATTGGTTTCGCGAAGCCCTCTTTCGATATAACTCTTTTCGAATGCCGCCCTAGCCTCTTTTAGCGGTTTGTTTTTTTGAAATTCCACCTGATCATTGGCGATAAGGCGATTTGCCGGCATCGGCAGCTCATTGATGGTAATCTCGCCCCCTTCGCTTAGAGCAATCATCCGCTCTATAATGTTTTTTAATTCTCTCACATTTCCTGGGTAGTCATAATTGAGCAAAATAGACATGACTTGATCGTCGACGCTGAGGATTTTCTTTTTTTGCTCCATCTGAATTCTCTCAACGAAGAAATCAATCAATCCCGGTAAGTCTTCTTTTCGCTCACGAATAGGTGGAATCGTCACCGTTAAGGTGTTGATCCGGTAAAGCAAATCTTCTCTAAAGGTACCTTTCTCAATTTCTTCCGGCGGCACCTTATTGGTTGCAGAAATGAGTCGAACGTCTAAATCAATATATTTGTTGCTTCCTATACGCTCTATTTTCCGGCTTTCCAAGGCTCTAAGCAGTTTCCCTTGCGAAGAAATCGGCAAGTCACAGATTTCATCAAGAAAGAGGGTCCCAAAGTTAGCCTCTTCAAATTTGCCCACACGTTTGCCCATTGCACCCGTAAACGCTCCTTTTTCGTGACCGAAAAGTTCGGATTCAATCACACCTTCAGGAAAGGCTTGACAGTTGATTGGTACGAATGGCTCCTTGCTTCGATTCCCACTATTATGGATATAGTTGGCAATGACTTCTTTCCCAACACCAGATTCTCCTAATAGCAATACGTTGATTCCTGAATCCGCAGTTTTCCTACACATCTCCAGAATCCTACAATACTCTTCATTTTTCGACTCCAGAAATGCGCTAGGGCTATGTTGATTTCTCAGAAGAATATTGCTTTTTTCTTCCAAGCGTTTCAATTTAAATAGACGTTCAACTTTGATGATCAGCTCTTCCAGCTCGCCGCTTTTTACGAAATAGTCCTTTGCTCCATATTTAATGGCATCTACAGCACTCTCAATAGAACCATAGGCAGTCATGACGATAATATCCAGCTCAGGGACAGTTTCCTTTAGCGATTTGATTAGCTCTACACCGTCCATTTTCGGCATGCGCAAATCAGTAATCACCAAGCTAACTTCATTTTCTTTTATATAGTCCAGTGCCTCCAATCCATTGTGACAAGTGCTAGTTGTATAACCCGCCCTTCCCAAAATCATTGCCACAACTTTTTGGTACTCCTGTTCATCGTCAACGATGAGAATTCTATATCCAGCTTTACTGTTCACTGTCTTCCCTCCTTAATGGCATTTCAACGTAGAATGTCGTTTCCTCGCCAAGCACGCTTTCTGCTCGTATGGTTCCTCCGATTTGCTCTAGCTGTGTGCTGACTACATAGAGTCCCAGCCCAGTACCCTTCTCTTTACTAGAATAAAACGGATTGAATATTTCTAACAGCTTTTCTTGATCCACGCCACAGCCATTATCTTGAAAGATGATGTGAATCATCTGACTTTTCACTTCAATGTTGATGTCAATATGCCCCTGCCGTTTTACTTCACCAATGGCATCAATGCTGTTATTGAGTAAATTGATTAAAATCATGTTCAGCAAATCTTCGTTGATGAGCACCACCTCACCTTTGCTCGTGTGAAGCTGCCAGCTAACGGTTATGCCTTTGCTTTCTACTGTCTTTTTTTCCAAAAACAAAATGTTGCTGATTAGCTCTCTTAAGTTCACGCGCCGGTATTCGTCGTCGGACAGTTTGGAAAATCTTAGTAGGCTTTCAATGAGATTATTGATTCGTTTTATGGAATCATTAATGACACTGATGGCATGTCTTCCATCTTCACCGGTACACATTTCTTTCACGAGAAAAACGTAGCTTTTGATCAGTCCCAATGGATTTCTGATTTCATGAGCAAGTCCAGCCGAAAGCTGTCCAACCGCAATCATTTTTTCTTCTTGTACATTTCGCACCTGGTTAATGTGCCTCTGGGTGCAGTCCTCTACAACATACAGTTGTTTATCATCATGAAAGGCCAAGGTCTGTTTGGTGTAGTAACGATTGTTCCACTTAAACACCTTGCCATCTTCTCTATCTAATAGATTTCGCGTTGCGCTTTGGGCTTTGATATTGTGTCCTAAAATATCATCTGCATTTACGCCGGTCATTCGGCTGATGGTTTTATTGATTTCTGTAATGCTTCCTCGTTCGTCAGCGATGACTAATCCTCTGTCTAATGCATCAACAATCAGTCGCAGCTCTTCTTTGCTGGTTTGCAATTCTCTCGTCTTTTCGGTAACCTTTTTGGCTGTTGATAAATTCCATAGAGTGAATCCTATGGCAAGCAACAAGAACAGCAGTACAATTTTGTAAGTAAAGTCTACCTCTTGCATGTCCACTGTTTCTGGCTGCAACGCACCAAACCATTTGCTTTGGGTCTTGGTGATGAGATTTTTCTTTTTCATGGACAGAATCCCTTTGTTAAACAGATTCAACAGGTCTTCATCCTCTTGATTTACCGCAAGGCAAACCTCATTTCGATAGTAGGAATACTTGAGGAATTTAAAGTACTGGTCGTTTCGCTGCTGATTCAGTTGATAGGAAAGCTTGGTTTCGTCTCCTGCAACAGCGGCTACTTGATTATTGTTTAATTTTTCTAATGCCTCTTGTGTATTTTCTACGTATACCACCGTAATGTCTTTACTTCCATATAGCTCATTGATTCTTGCTGCTATCTCTACATCTCGCCGCTCCACCGCTACCTTGACGTTTCTCAGTTGATTGATATGGTCAAACTTAGAATCCTCTTTCACTAGCATCTTTCCGTGCATAATATAGATCGGCTCGGTGAACAAAAATTCCTTTTCTGTTTCTGAATTCTTATCTACAATTGCGGTTTGAATTTTATGTGCTCTAAGATGGTTTTTCAAGGTTTCTTCTTCGTTCATCTCTACCATCATGTTATTCTCCAGCTCTACCGAAAGCTGAGAGATAAAGTCGATGAACATACCGTCATATTGATTATCCTCATGAATAAACGATAAGGGCAAGTCGTTATAATTCACCCCGCAAATGATTTCTTCGTTATTCACATACTCTCTCTGACTGCTGTTTAGCCCAAAACTATATTTGGCGTAATCTATCCAATCCAAATTATATCGAATCATAATGTTCATCGATATGGTAAACCACAATATAATCACTGTCGATACAATGAGAAATCCTAAATTCTTTTTCATGCCTTCATTATACGATAAATACAAATCCTGTACAACTACTGGTTTTTCCGGTTCTCTTTCATCTCGTCGGAACGTTATTTATAAATTATTTAATGTTTATCGTTAAATAATAGTTGACATTCATATATTTCTCTGTTATATTGGTCTTACAACAAACCAAACACAACACAATTGAAAGGATGTATAAACATGAATACACTACAATTAGAAAAATTTGAAGGCGTAGCCAAATTCTTATCCGTACTGTTTAAGATTTTCTTTATTCTATGCCTCGTCGGCGCGGGGCTTGCCGTAATCGGTAGCATCGCTTGCCTCTTCTTTCCGACATCACTACTGAATCAAGCAATTGATGCCATCAACTCCATTGACACTTCTGTAAAAGTCGGCGGGTTTTCCGTCTACGTGAGCAGCTTAAACCTGACCGTTGGTGCAGTTAAAACCGTCAGCATCTGTCTAACATTGGTTGTTGGAGTTGCCGCTGCCATTGGCTCCTTTTTATTCCTACAGTTGAGAAAGATATTGAGTAATGTCGTTGAAAAACAACCTTTTGCCCAAGGCTCTATCGTAGCAATGAAGCGTCTATCTATCGGCCTAGTCGTCTACTCCGTGTTTAGTTCCGTGGGAAGCTTAATGACCAATAAGCTAATGTTAGAGTACATATTCAAAAACGTTGCCGATGTTTCTTCTGATTTGATTCAGCGAGTGGACTTTAATATTGATTTCGTGTTCATTCTTGTCGGACTACTGGTATACTTGCTGGCAAAAATCTTCGAATATGGCGGTTCGCTACAAAACGAAGTAGATGAAATGCTATAAAGGGGGCTTGATTATGGCAATTATTTTAAGATTAGACCGCGTCATGGCGGACAGAAAAGTATCTCTCAATGAGCTTTCCGAGAAGGTTGGCATAGCCAATGTCAATCTTTCCAAGATCAAAACCGGCAAAGTCAGTGCCATTCGCTTCTCAACGCTAGAAGCAATTTGTCAAGCACTAGACTGTCAGCCAGGAGATATTCTGGAATACGAAAAAGGGGAATAATCAATAAAAACGACCATCTATAGTAGGTGGTCGTTTTGGTATTCTTATGATTCTTGTACAAACTGTATCGACAATCCATCAGGATCTTTAATGAAAAAATACTGCGTGGATGGGTTCGGCTTATAGATTTCTGTCGGTTGATATCCAGCTGCCTGCATTTCTTCTTTTTTCTTTTCTACATCCTCTGTTAAAAACCCCATGGATACCTTTGGTGGAACTACGCTCTGCTCATCAGCTGCCTCTTGAATCAATTCGATTCTGGTATCAGTTCCTTGGCTGACTAAAAATCCAATCTCCATGCCTGGGCCTGCCTGAAATCTTCTCTCCACTTTCAATCCTAGGATTTCCTCATAGAATTTGATGGATACATCTAAATTCTTAACGTGAAGGGTCGTCCATAAATACTTCATCTTCATTCTCCTTTCAATGTAACTGTAACTACCTCTGGTCGATTAAATACCCGAAATGGAAACACGCTATTCCCTAGTCCACGACTGATGACCATTCTCGTATCTTTTTGTTCATGAACACCGCTGGTCATCTTTGGAAGAATCCCTTGCCCCGGCGCGTATAGTCCATCGGTAAACGGCAATCTGATTTGTCCACCATGGGCATGACCAGCAAAGATTAAATCGATTCCATGACCAGCATATTGTTCTAAATATTGCGGCTCATGAACCAGCATGATGCTAAAACTATCCTCTGCTAGATTCTCTGTTATTCGCTCCACTGCACCCTCAATAACCGAGGCATCATAATCACTATCCCTTTTGGTCTGATCCGCCTTACTTGCATAAATTCGTTCTTCAGAAAGCCCAACGATAAAGATAGATTGATCTTTTTCTCTGACGATTTCTTCTCCCGCATCAAAGAGCACTGTCACGCCCATCTCTCGAAGCTGGTCATAAAAGTCTTCAATCTCAACAACCGGAAGCGATAGTTCATGGTTGCCATTGACGTAATATACTGGTGCGATATCGACTAGCCCTTTTGCCGCCGTTAAAGATGCCTGGTAATCGGTATGATTACGGTCCACCAAATCTCCGGTGATGACGATGATGTCAGGGTTACTCTCCCTCACTTTTTCGAGCAAGGCTTCCTGCCTTTCTCCAAAGGTTGCGCTTTGCAAGTCCGAAACTTGCGTGATCGTAAAGCCATCGAATGCCGATGGTAGGTCTTTGCACTGCAGCGTGTGACCAGTTGTAACCAACGATTTATTGCTCCATAGTAAGAACAACGCCCCTGCTAAACATATACTTAAGATGATGATGATTTTGATCATTTGTTTCCCCACTCTCTTCTTTCCCCTCTCATTTGCTTGCCATAATTATAGTTTATCGGTATAATAAACACAAGAAGAAAGAGGGTGAACAGATGAAAAAGAAATATATTATTTTGCCAGCGATGATGCTCCTACTGGGAATTTGTGTTGGCTGCAGCGGAGATAATCTCCCCGCAGGATTTGAAAAGGAGCAGGTTGTTGATCAATCGAAATCCTTCATTCGTCTCTTAACGGAACGAGAGTATGCGAAGTGCTACGATCAGTTTAACGATATCATGAAAAACTCCATGGATCAGAAAAAGCTAGAAAACACCTTCAATTCTATTTTCGAAGGGCTGGGCGGATTTGTTCGCTTCAAATCCGAATCGCTGTCCCAGAGTAAATCCCTTGGCGTCGATTACGCCGTTTGTGTGATAAAATGCCTTTACGAAAATGGTGAAGCCACTTTTACCATTTCTTTAGATAAGGACCTGCAAATTGGCGGGTTATACATTAAATAAAAAAGGAGCTTAGCTCCTTTTTTTGTTATATCCATTTATCCAATTAAAATCGGTACCAGGATTGGCACCAACGCACTTAAGGTCACCCCTGAAATAAAGGAATAAATTGCTATACCGCTTCTCGTTGAGCGACTAACGATAGGTAAGCAAACATCAGATGCACAGCAAGCCGGCAACGCAAGTGTCTCCAAATATCCTATTTTTCTCGCTACTAGCGGAATGAATAGTAGAGACAATAATTCTCGCAAAATATTATGCATAAAGGAAATGGCGCTGGCCATGACGAATCCTCTTTCTAAAATCACCACTGGAGCAAAAGAGTACCAGCCAAATCCGCCTCCAATAGCCAAGGCCTCTCGCATCGATAACGGAGCAATAACCAGTCCGCAAATCGCTGCACCCACTAAAGTTCCCGCTCCAATGGTCAACGGGAAGGCCAAGACTTTGATGCCTGCTTTCTTAAAATCGTTGATAAACGTGCCCTCAAGTCCCATTTCGAACCCGACCAGAAATAGTAGCAAGCACAGTCCAATTCTAATTCCGTTTCCCGCCATAGTGGTAAACGTTTCAGGATCATCAAATAGTTTTTCCACAAAATAATATCCGCAAAACAATCCAATGCTTACGGTAACCACAATCATCAGTGACATGACATTGCCGCTAAGCTTCTCTTCCTTAATGCCTTCTTCTAAAAACTCATCGTGGAGTTCTTCAGATTTCTCCGAAAGGAACCGGCCTTTTTTATCGATCTTCAGCAATTTCCGGAGTAAGGTAATGGCCAATACAGAACAGATCATGGTTACGATGGTAAAAATCAATGCATACACACCAATCATGTTCAAATTAGAAATAACCTCTTCATTACATCCTATACGAACGCCCATGGTAAACACCAATAGAATAATGGCTGCCATCTGGATCTTCCCCACCCATGCCACATTGGTCGTTTTTCCGCTTAATTTACTCGCGAGAAAATATCCAACAGCTGCTAACGCCACATACAACAGTAAATCCGCCATGTCTGCAAATTCCTTTCATCACTACAACGATTATATATTGATTTCTAATTCTACCGGGCAATGATCGCTGCCCATAATCTCCGCATGAATCTTCGCATCGACGATTCTGTCTTTGATGCGTTCGCTGACGAGAAAATAGTCAATACGCCATCCAGCGTTATTCTTTCTCGCATTGAATCGGTAGGACCACCAGCTATATGCGCCAGTTACCTCAGGATACAGTTGCCTAAAGGAATCTACAAACCCCGCGTCTAGGAGTTCCTCTAGCTTTCCTCGTTCTTCATCGGAAAACCCTGCATTACCTCTATTGGGTCCAGGATTTTTCAAATCGATTTCCGTTCTTGCCACATTGAGATCCCCGCAAATGATTACTGGTTTCTTTTGGTCCAGGTCTGTGACAAACGCCCTAAAGTCGTCTTCCCATTTCATCCGATAATCGATTCGTTTCAGTTGATCCTGTGCATTAGGCACGTACACATTAACTAAGTAAAACTGATCATATTCCAAGATGATGCCGCGCCCTTCATCGTTGTGATCACCAAAATTCTTCACCGCAGTCAAAGGCTTCTCCTTGGCAAAAATTGCCGTTCCAGAATACCCTTTCTTTTCTGCACTACAGAAGAATTCTTCATATTCAGGTAAATCCACCTGCGCCTGTCCCTCCTGCATTTTCGTTTCCTGAATGCAGATAAAATCAGGGTCTAACGCGGTCATCGATTCAACAAAGCCTTTTCCAAGGCAAGCCCGAAGGCCATTGACGTTCCACGATATCAGTTTCATCTTTATCTCCTAATACAATGCCGATAGCTCCACAGCAGTTTGTGCTGCAACCTTTGCGTTGTGATATACCAATTGGATGTTAGCATCTAAGCTATCTCCACCTGTAATTTCCTTAACCTTAGCCAATAAAAATGGCGTGCTTTCTTTTCCATGGATTCCTTGAGCTTCTGCCTCAGCTACTGCTTGATTGATGGCAGTATTAATGGTATCGCTGTCCATAGAATACTCTTCGGGAATCGGATTGGTTACCAGCATGCCTGTGTGCATGCCAATATTTCTTTGGGCGAAAAATGCCTCTGCCAATTCCTTCGGCGTATCCAGTCGATAGTCCACACCAAATCCACTTTTTCTCGTATAGAATGCTGGCAGCTCATCAGTTTTATATCCAATGACTGGAACGCCCTTTGTTTCTAAATATTCTAAGGTCAATCCTAAATCCAGTATGGCTTTCGCCCCTGCACAGACTACCATAACGGAGGTTTGTCCTAATTCCTCCAAGTCAGCTGAAATATCCATCGTCGTTTCAGCACCGCGATGAACGCCGCCAATTCCTCCTGTCGCAAAGATTTTCACTCCCGTCATCTTCGCAATAATCATGGTCGTGGCCACCGTCGTCGCTCCGTCCATTTTTTTAGAAATGGCTACGGGAATATCTCGTCTGGAGCATTTGACAATTTCCTGTCCCTTTTTTCCTAAATATTCAATTTCTTCTTGGCTAAGGCCACACTTTAATCTGCCACCGATAATGGCCATCGTTGCAGGAACAGCCCCGTGGTCTCTAATGATTTTCTCTACGTTTAAGGCCGTTTCAACATTTTGGGGATAAGGCATCCCATGAGAAATAATCGTGGATTCTAATGCCACGACTGGTCGATTATTTTCCAGTGCCACTTTTACTTCAGGGGCAATGTCTAAATACTTGTTCATTTCTTCCTCCTATGTTTTCATCTATTGTCAATTTTCGGTTTTAATCGTTTCGCCAATATTACGCCAAGTGTGCAGGTTAAGAGATCTCCCGGGATGACCATAACGACACAATACAGCAGTGTCGTTCCTATGCCAAAAGGTATATTCAGCATATAATTATTGCAGATATAGAAGTAAGTCATACCAAATAGGTATATCACTGCTATGCCAGCTCCTGTTGCAACAAATAACCGTTTATACCCTGGATTGCTTTCTTTTTCCGCAATCTTTCCGGCAACATATGCGCCAAACACAAATCCAATCAAGTACCCGAATGTGGGTTGGAACACATATCCAATGCCGCCACCTTGGGTGAATACGGGAAGGCCAATGAGCCCTAACACCAAATAGGCCAGTGCACAAAATCCTCCATTACGAGCGCCCAATAGTAGGCCTGCCAGAATCACAAACTGCACTTGCAGGGTGATAGGCATTGACGGTATAGGGATTTTGATAAACGCTCCAATGGCAATTAATGCAGCGAATAGGCCGCACAAAATCACTTCCTTGGTCTTCATTATTTCATTGCTTCCATAATTTTTTCTGGAATTCTTCTGCATTTTTCTTCCGAAATGGATGCAATGGATACACGAATTCCTTTTGCCAATGGCACAAGGAATATGCCCTCTTGTTCTAATTTTTGACTAATCTCATCGGGATTGTCACACGGAATAGAGGTGAAAAAGCCCGCATCAAAAGGCACCATCTTTAGGCCAACCTTCTGTGCTTCTTCCTCAAACGCTTTTCCACGTTTTAATAGCATCTCGCGAATTTCTCTGCGTTCTTCTGTCACCTTTGCCAGCAATTCTTTGTCAGCAAAGATATTGGCAATGATGCTTTGACCTGCTTTAGCACAATTTGACCAAGAACCTCTCGACGCAAACTCGCAAACTCGCTTGAATTCCGATGCGATTTCTGCTGTTGGCGCTAGGCAAATCATTGCACCGCAACGCAAGCCATACAAGGTAAAGGTTTTGCTCATGCTGTACGCAATAATCGGCAATACATTTGCAGGCAAGGTTTCCAGTATTGGTAAAAAGGTTCTATACTTATCTTCATCACCAGCAAAATCAATATATGCCGCATCAACAAGCAACGCAATTCTTTTTTCTGCATCTATGTTCCCTAAGCAATCCACCACGCCATGCCAATCTTCGTTGGTTAGGGCATAACCCGTTGGATTGTGGGCAGGGGTGTTGAGAATCACCACTAACCGGTCTTGCTTAGATAATATTTCCTGCACCTTTCTAGAAAAGTCTTCTAGATTGAACTGTCCATCCTCAGTAAACAGCTTAAACGTCTCCACGTCTCTTCCGATTTCTGTCGCAATGGTTTTATACGGTGACCAGAACCAATCGGCAGTCAATATCACATCTCCATAACAAGAGTAATTGGAAATGGTATTTCTGATGCTGCCAGTTCCACCAGGTGTGGCTACCGCTTCAACATGACCCTTAGGTTCGTATTTCCCAAGGGCTGCCTTGATGGCGGCTTTCTTATACGCTGGTGTTCCGCCAATTGGTGCATATGCTGCGTACTCATCTGGCTCCAACCCCATGAAGGTATCATCAACAGATGAAAGCACAATCAAATCGCCATCATCATTGAGCAGTGTCCCGATGGTTGCATTAATCACCGCATCTGGTCCTTTTTCATCGATCATTTCATTTGCTCTACGGCTAATTCCAAAAATTTTGTCTTCTAATGGAACCTCTCTACCGTTTTGTGCTGCCATGATATACTCTGCCATATCACTTACCTCCCTATAAATTAGAATTAACCCTTATTATAGCATAAACTGCTTATCTTTACATAATTAATATTTTTCCCCGTTAAGGCGAATTTTTCTTCGTATTCTGTCGTAATATTGTCCTCCGCAAACGGGGAGCGATGTAAATCTCTACTGATTTCTAGGATGTTCAATTGCTGGGCCTCAATCTGCTCTAAGGTAAACTGAAATAGCCCCTCGTTATCCGTTTTAAAGGCAATTCCGCCGCCATCTTTGATGATTTTGCAATACTGCAATAATCGCTTTCCATGGGTCAATCGTCTTTTGGCATGACGGTCTTTTGGCCACGGATCACTGAAGTTTAAATAGACTCCATCTAACTCTCCATCTGCAAAAAAGTCGCCAATGTCTTTTACATATTCTAGGATAAACGCCACGTTAGCCAAGTCGTTTTCCTTGGCTTTTTCCAGTGCTCGCAGCACTACGCTTTGATGTCCTTCTATGGCAACAAAATTGCAGTCCGGCTCTCTGCGGCTATGTCTCGTGATAAACTGTCCTTTGCCACAGCCGATTTCCAAATAGATTGGTCGATCATTGCCAAAGAATTCCTTCCAGTGTCCCTTTATTGCTGCTGGCGATTCCACAATCCACGGGGTGAATGCTTCTAGTTTTTCATCTATGTCCTTAATTTTTCGTTGTCTCATCTGTGGTTCCTTCGTCTTAAAAATAGATTCTTGCGGCAATGACTACGGCCAAAAACAGCGCCATGCCCACTGTAGCGAAATAATCTGCTTTACCCATTTTCATGGCATGCATTCTGGTTCTTCCTGTTCCACCTCGATAGCATCTGGCCTCCATGGCCATCGCCAAATCCTGTGCAATTCTAAACGCACTGACAAAGAGCGGAACGAGAATCGGAATCAGCGATTTCGCTCGGTTTAAAATATTTCCACTTTCAAAGTCGGCACCTCTAGCTTGCTGTGCCTTCATAATTTTATCTGTTTCCTCTAGGAGGGTTGGGATGAATCTAAGGGCAATTGACATCATCATGGCAATTTCGTGAGTCGGCATCCCTAAATAAGAAAAAGGTCTTAGCAGTCGCTCGATTCCATCGGTTAAGCTGATGGGCTTCGTCGTCAAGGTCAGTAGTGACGAACCAATGAGCAATAGCACCAAACGAAGTGCCATAAAAAAGGCCATGTATAGTCCTTCTTCTGTAATCTGCAAAAATCCCCATTTCCACAAAATTCTTCCTTCCACCATAAAAATGTTCAAGCAAAAGGTAAACATAATGATGAGCAAAATCGGTTTCAGCCCGCGCAAAATAAAGCCAACCGGCACCTTTGATGCTGCAACGATTGCACCTAATACCACCGCGCAAATCCCAAATCCTATAAAGCTATCCACGATGAACAGCTCCACAATAAACAGAATGGTTCCTATTATTTTAATTCTCGGATCCAGTCTGTGGATTGCCGATTCTCCAGAATAATACTGGCCTAGAGTAATATCTCTAATCATAACTTTAACGTTTTCCTCTGTAAATATGCATAAAGCTCTTCCTCTGCTTGTCGCAGGGTCAGCACCTTTTCGTTAATTTCTACGCCGCCAGCTTTGATCTCATGCATCAAAGCCGTCACCGGCGGCACATTGAGCCCAATGGCCTCTAATCTATCCTTTTGGGCAAAAACCTCTTCTGGCGTGCCCATGGTAATCATTTTCCCTTGATCCATAACCATCACCTTATCCGAAAGGTTGGCTACGTCAGCCATGTTATGAGACACAAAGATGATGATGTTTTGTTGCGATTGATGCACATCTTCGATCATCTCAAGAATATCTTGATGCGCGCCTGGATCTAACCCTGCTGTTGGCTCATCTAAAATCAGCACCTGAGGCTTCATGGCAATAACGCCTGCAATGGCAACCCGCCGTTTTTGGCCTCCAGACAATTCGAACGGTGAACGGTCTTTGATTTCTTCGTAGTTAAGACCGACCAGCTCCAAGGCTTCGCAGACTCTGTCTTCGATTTCTCCTTGAGACAAGCCTAGATTTTTCGGACCAAAGGCCACGTCTAAGGCTACGGTTTCCTCAAACAGTTGGTACTCCGGATACTGAAACACCAAGCCTACTCGCCGTCTAATGTCGCGCATCACTGTGCCATCAGCCGTAATATCTGTATCTCCGATGACGATGGTTCCACTCTTTGGTCTGAGCAATCCATTGAGATGCTGTAGCAACGTAGATTTCCCCGAGCCAGTGTGCCCGATAATGCCTACGACTTCCCCATCGTAAATATCAAAATTCACATTGTCTAAGGCTAACTGTTCATCTGGCATTCCCTCAGCATAGATATGTGTTAAATTTCTTACTTGAATTGACATACAAAATCCACCAGTTCATCTGCAGTAATAACGTTTTCAGGAATTTTAATTCCACGCTTGCGTAATCTATGCACCAAATCCACTGACAAAGGTACATCCAAATTCGCTTCTCTAATGGTCTCTCCTTGGGCGAATACTTCTGACGGTGTTCCATCGAGCAAAATCGTCCCCTCATTCATGATGATGACTCTATCCGCTCTGACTGCTTCCTCCATGAAATGGGTAATCAAAATGACTGTGATTCCCTCTCGATGAAGCTCGTCAACAATTTCCATGATTTCTTCTCTGCCTTTAGGGTCTAGCATGGCCGTTGGCTCATCAAAAATAATGCACTCCGGTTTCATGGCAATTACGCCTGCAATGGCAATTCGCTGCTTCTGTCCTCCAGATAATAGATGGGGCGCCTTTTTCTTGTACTTCCCCATGTTCACACCTTCTAGTGCTTTATCCACGCGAAGACGTATTTCCACTGGGTCAATTCCTAAATTCTCTGGTCCAAAGGCAACATCATCTTCAACGATGGAGGAGACTAGTTGATTGTCTGGGTTTTGGAATACCATCCCTGCTGTTTGCCTTACGTCCCAAATGTGATCATCGTCCTTAGTGTCCCACGACTTGACGTAAATGGTTCCACCAGTAGGTAGCAGCAATCCATTGAGATTTTTGGCCAGAGTTGATTTCCCTGAACCATTTTTTCCAATGATTGCGGTGAAGGAGCCTTTTTCTATTTCTAACGAAATATCATCAATGGCCTTTATCGACGTTTCATCTTCCTCTGTTGCATAAGCATATATTAAATTTTCAATACGAATAATCTGTTCCATGACAATATATTATACACTAGAAACGGCTAGTTTACAATGTACAATTGGTGTTTAATCCCGTGCAGCACAAAAGCACGATGGTTCATCGTGCTTTGTTGAAATACCCCTTATTTCCCTTTTCGTTTTCTGACCGCCTCGGCCAATAGAAACTCGATTTGCCCATTGATTGATCGGAAGTCTTCGTCCGCCCATTTGGCAATTTCGTCCCAAAGCGACGGTGCAATTCTAAGAAGAATTTGCTTTTTCCGCTTTTCCGCTTCTTTCAATTTCTTTTCCCGTTCTTTTATCTCTTTTTCCAATTGATCTAGTTGTTCTTTTTTCGCAAGCAACTGATCCTCTTTGGTGTTAATATCATCCATAGCACTAACCCTTTAGTAAAGTGATCCGCTATTTACAATTGGCTGTGCTTCTTTATTGGCACATAGCACCACTAGCAAATTGCTGACCATGGAGGCTTTTCTTTCCTCGTCAAGAACGACTACGTCGTCTTCGCTTAATTGGTCAAGGGCAGATCTAACCATACCTACAGCGCCTGTAACGATTTTCTGACGAGCTGCAATAATGGCTGCCGCTTGCTGTCTTTGTAGCATTGCTGCTGCAATTTCTTCTGCATAAGATAAATGTGTGATTCTTACTTCTAAAATATCTAGTCCAGCATCTACAACACGATCTTGTAATTTCTGTTTCATTCCTTCAGCAATTTCTTGGCTGCTGCCACGCAATGTCTTTTCATTGGTTTCTTCTGCTTCATCCTCGGTCAAGTTGTCATAAGGATAAAGTCTTGCAACGCTTCTGATGGTTGAATCGCATTGAGTGGACAAGTACTGAAAATAGTCGTCTACATTGAACACAGCTTTCGTTGGGTTGTTTACTTTCCATACCACTACGGCACCAATGATGATTGGATTACCAATTGCATCGTTTACCTTCTGTGTTCCATTGTTGAAGGTCAATACCTTTGTAGAAATTTTACGGCTAGTTGATGCCTTCTTTTCTTTCGTTGCTTTTTTGCCTGTAGCGCTGAGCTCTTCCACCATGTTATCCAACGCGCTGTTCTGTTCAGCAACTGGATTTCTTCCAGTCGTAAACGGATGAACAAAATAAAACCCATGGTCTTTGATGGTTCCATAGTATTTACCAAACAAGGTAAGTACCAAGGCTTCGTTAGGGTTAATGACCTTTAGCCCTGGATAGAAGAACCATGTTGCACAAAATACGACCGTTGCTACTACGATCAGTATGATATTTTCCGCTATCGCTCCAAATACGATTCCCGCAATTGATGCAAGGGTTGCCAGTAGCAATAAAAACAATATCAGCATTCCGCTTATCGGCTTAATTACCTTTTCTTCAATTTCATTTTGCATATATTCTTTTCCCATTTCATTCTCTCCTTTTGTTTGATTATTCGTTTTGGTATTTATATGATATCAAAATAATATCATATATTTCTAGTTTGTCAATAGGGTTTTTGCTTTTTTGTTCATATTGTTTTCTGGCCATGGAGTGCAGTTCGGGCGATGAGGCAGTTAATGCGCCTCGGTTGGTTTGTCACAAAAGCCCTTCCGTTAGCAACCAAAAACCGCCAGGTTTTATCCCGGCGGCTATGATTACTCATGATATTTGGTTATTCGATAATCTCTGTTACAACTCCGGATCCTACTGTTCTTCCACCTTCTCTGATGGCGAATCTTAGTCCTTCTTCAATCGCGATCTGCGTGATCAATGTGATTGTCATTGTTACGTTGTCTCCAGGCAT
>JBNDKG010000011.1:0-46777 GCA_050435405.1 Clostridiales Family XIII bacterium PM5-7 | reverse complement strand
GGGCAGTACTTGTAGAAATGCATGATGAAATGGTAATGAGAAGGGCTGGTGCTAATGGTATCAATGATTATGGTACGATTCCATCAGAATCGAAGATTAACCTTATCGCCATTGCAAAAACGCAGCAGTTGAAACAAGCAGCATAATATGCTGTGAAAATTATACCTGATTTTGAATTTACACACAAATTAGGACTTGACCCCATAGAAAATAGATTTTGGTACAAAATCGCCCTTTTTTGAAAAAAAGTGACAATTTGATTTTGGCCACAGAATCGAGAAAGATGAATATACATTGTTTATGCACAATTGGCTAGATATATGAATAATTATTCAGTCAGGGTTCGAGTCAACCTGGTTGCAGAATGAATTGAGAGAACGAAATAGCTACATTGAACCGAGAAAAAGTGGTTTTCCGTAGTTGCGACGAACGACTCTCATTTTTTTTACCCCTAAAAATTAAAAAAAGCCGATTTTGTACCAAAATCAAGTTGAGCTGATCCACTTTGCTCTGGTTACACGGAATAGAATTATGCATGGAATGAATAATGAGATGACGGCCACTAAGATATTTCTTTTGCTGTCGCGATTTAGTTACATCAAGGCGCTAAAAAGCTTTGGAACGCAAAATCTTGGTTTTGATGATAGAAATTTCTGAAAACAATAGTATAATGTATATAAGAGATGAAATGTGAAAGAGAGAAATATGAAATGACTTGCAGTATGAGAATGTCAAAGAGGGAGGCAAGCCTCCCTCTTTGACTAAGTGCTTATTTTTGATATTTTTTCAATCCCCTAAAGCAGTAATCGCTTTAGACAATCAATATTTTAGCATAAAACAAATGAGGAGTCAAAATGAGCGTCCATAATGGAAATGCTTTTTATCATAAATATAAAAGAAACTTATTTCTTCGATTGAAAGAAATTGTTGACTACTTGGGTTACTTAGCGAAATCTTTAACTTATTTTGCTTTTTTTTAATATTAAACAAAAAATATCATTGACGTTAAGAATATTAAATGATACCATGAAAACAAGAACAAGAAAGCGAGGGCAACGCAGATGAATAATCAACATATAGCTCATGCAGAAAAGCGAAACGGACAAATTGTGACTCAAACGGTCAGAGACCATTGCATTGCAGTTGCGGAATATGCTTCGGAAAACCTAAAGGGAATTGGTCTGTATCATACAGCATATGTAGCAGGTATTTTGCATGATATGGGGAAGAGTAGGCAAGAAGTAAAGGACTACCTGATTGAGTCAAACACATCGAACGAAAGCATCGCTCGCACGGTAAATCATAGTTTTGCTGCCGTAATCTACATATTGGAAAAATATCATGTACAGAAAGAGGACGAGCTTTTCATAGAAAACATTACGGCGGAAATAATTGCCTACGCCTGCGCAGCGCATCATGGAGCCATTGATTTGGTAGATATTAATGGAAAAAGCGGTTTTGTGCATCGATTAAAAAAGGGAAAAAAGGAAATTGGATACGAGGAGTCGAAAGAAAATTTCTTCAAGGAAGTCATTTCCGAGGAGGAATTGGATGTTTTGTTTAGGAAAGCGATAAAGGAAATAGAAAGCTTCTTCGATAATCTAAAATTGCATTCTTCGAGTTCAAATGAAGTTTATTTTGCTTTTGGATTTTTGGCGCGAATGGTACTTTCTGCAGTTGTGGATGGAGACCGCAGGGATGCAATGGAGTTTGCGGAAGAAGAAAAAAATCAGTATAGAAAAATGACACGAGGTGATTGGGAAACGCAATTAGCATTCTTGGAAAATAAAATCAAAAAGTTCAAGGCTGATAGTGATATTAATAAAGTGAGAAAAAAGATTTCTGATCAATGTTGCATTGAGGCAGAACGAAGCACCGGAATTTATAAGATATCTGCACCAACAGGTGCGGCGAAAACGCTAGCCACGTTGAGGTATGCCTTGAAGCACGCAGCAGAAACTGGAAAAGAGAGAATCTTTTTTATCATTCCGTTGTTAAGTATTTTGGATCAAAACAGTGAGGAAATTCGTAAATATATAAAAGATGAAGATATAATTCTAGAACATCATTCAGATGTTGTGAGACAGAAAAAGTCGGAAGATGATCAACTTGATAAAAGAGAATTATTGGTACAGAATTGGGAATCTCCAATCGTGATATCTACATTAGTGCAGTTGCTTACTACTTGTTTTTCGCATAGAAATACACCTGCGAGACGGTTGAAATCGTTATGCAACAGCGTGATCGTCATTGATGAAATTCAATCGCTACCGATAAAGTTTACGGCAATTTTTAATCAAGTTGTAAATTTCTTGTCTGAAAACTGTAACACAACAATTGTATTATCATCAGCGACACAACCTTGCTTTGAGGAAATCATCACCCCGATGCGCGTAAACAAAGAAGAATTGGTTGAGTTAAGTGAAGAGGAACGGAACGTTTTCAAAAGAGTATCCCTGGTGAATAAAATCACACCAGAAGGTTCAACGTTAGAAGAAATTGCGGAATTCGTGGAGGAGCTGATAGCATCGAAAGATTCTATTCTGATTATTTGTAACACTAAATCTGAAGCACGGAACCTATATCAACTTCTTGCGAAAATCAAATCAGACAATGTTGAACGATATCATTTGTCGACAGGAATGTGCAAGGAACATCGAAAAGTAGTGCTCGAAAAAATTGGGAAAACACCGGGGTTACATGCAGAGAGAAAGGTAATTTGTGTATCAACGCAACTGGTGGAAGCTGGAATTGACTTTTCTTTTGAGACGGTAATCCGTTTTGAAGCAGGAATTGAAAATATTATCCAGGCAGCAGGACGA
Source organism: Clostridiales Family XIII bacterium PM5-7 (assembly GCA_050435405.1). Taxonomy (GTDB): domain Bacteria; phylum Bacillota; class Clostridia; order Peptostreptococcales; family Anaerovoracaceae; genus Senimuribacter. The sequence continues at coordinate 43,955 of JBNDKG010000011.1, read as the reverse complement.
GCGAACAGAAACAACGAATGGGGGAGACTCTGCGAAACATACATCGTGAGAATCAAAGCAGAGCAGTTAGGGAGTCTCGATGACATCAAAAAAAGAAAACGCTGTTTCAGCAAAGTCAATGCATTATTCGAAGAATCACCAGAGGAATTTGAAAATGATTTGATGTCCAACTCGATTATCGAAAAATACTATCAATACCTGTTTGAAGATAACAAAGATAAAGTTAAATTCCCAATCGAAATTGAGGGAAGCGGATTTGACATATTGGATATGCTCACAACCTTTGAGAAAATATCTAAGGATGAAAGTGGTGGGGCATACTGGTTACGGCAGCCATTTAAAACCGCAGGAGAGCATTGCAAAATATTTGAGGATAATACAACAGATGTCATTGTGCCTTATGACAAAAAGGGGAAAGAGGTGATTAACAATCTTTGTTCACAAAAGGCAAAAACAGATTTTCGTTATCTAAGAGGTCAAATTGAAAACGCCAGGCCGTACACGGTTAGTCTATATGACCATGAGATAAAAAAACTTGATGGAATGATTGAAAGTGTTGCCAATGATAGTGTGTTTGTGTTATATGAATCTGCATATAGCGAAAAAATCGGTGTTTGTCTTGATGGAACAATCATAACGGAAGACTTAATGAATTGTTAGAAAGGAGGAAAATATGAAACATGATAATTATGTGGAATTTCAGGTATGTGGGGATTATGCCCTTTTCGCTGATCCAATAACTAGGGTTGGAGGAGAAAAATTTACTTATCAAGTCCCAACATATGAAGCAATCAAAGGAATATTGCACAGTATTTACTGGAAACCCACACTGATTTGGGTCATTGATGAAGTGAGAGTCATGAACCCAATTCAAACAGAAACAAAGGGGATAAGACCAATTAAGTACAATAGCAACAAAAATGATTTATCTTATTATACGTACTTGAAAAAGTGTAGATACCAGGTGAAAGCTCACTTTGTTTGGAATGAAAACAGAGAAGAATTAAAAGAAGATCGAAATGAAAACAAACACCATAATATTGCCAAAAGAATGATAGAACGAGGTGGCAGACGGGATATTTTTCTTGGGACAAGAGAATGTCAAGGTTATGTGGAGCCTTGTAAATTTGGTGAAGGCGAGGGTGCATATGATGACATTCCTCAGTTAGACTTTGGAATGATGTATCATGGAATCACCTATGCAGATGAAGCATATTCTGAGGAAACAAAAGGAAAAATGAGCATAAGAATGTGGAATGCGGTCATGAAGAATGGGGTTATTCAATACCTTAGACCTGAGGACTGTGTTCATCGAATTGTAAAAGAAATGGCTGTTAAGAAATTTAATGAAGAAGAAAACAATTTCTTGCCAGTAAGCAAGTTGGGAGGTGAAGACAGTGAGCTGGATGAAAAGACTATGTGAGACTTATGACAATAATGCTAAGTTTATTGCAGATTATTCCATAGAAGCACCACTGTGCCCGCTTTACCACTCTACGGTGAAATCTCAAATAGAAGTGACCATTAAGAAAGATGGAAGCTTTCAGGGGGCAACCTCTGATGAAGCTAAAATAATCATTCCCGTAACAGAAGATTCTGCTGGACGAGCGGGATCGACCGTAGCGCCACATGGCCTAAGTGATCAGCTTTCATATGTTGCGGGGGACTTGAAAGATTATGCTGAAGAGGTAAAAAGTCAGAAAGCAAATACCGAACGATTTGCCAAATACATTTCGGCATTAGAAAACTGGAATAAATCAGAGTATAGTACACAAAAGATTAAATCAATTTATGCTTATTTAAGCAAAGCTACTCTGACGAAAAACCTTATTGACTCTGGAATACTGATTGCTAATGAAAATGGGAAAATATCAGGAGCCAAGTATGAGAAATACGTGATTAGATTTAATGTTTTAGGTGATGACCCAAGTGAAACATGGAAAGATAAAGCGCTAATTGATGCATTTCAGAAATTCTATATGAATCAACGGGAACAAACTGCAACAAAAGATATTTGCTATCTATCTGGGAAAAATGGAATGACGGTTAGAAACCATCCAAAAGTGAGTGGAAATGCCAAATTGATATCTTCAAATGATACAGAGAATTTTACCTTTCGAGGAAGATTTGATGATCCAGAGGAAGCGTTCTCAATTAGCTATGAAGCTTCTCAGAAAGCGCATAATGCTTTAGAATGGTTAATCGCACTTCAAAGTGATACGATTGGAGGGAAAGACCAAAGGCGAACATTTATCTGTTGGAGTCCAAGTGGAAAAGCAGTTCCATCATTGAGAGTCATTCCTGGAATGGATGCAGATGGAGACAATCAACCCAAAACCATGAGTGAATATAAGGGGAAGATAAAACGTGCGTTAAATGGTCATCGCGTGGCTTTAGAAAATGAAAATGTGGTGATTATGGCGATGGAAGCTGCGACAAGCGGTCGTCTGTCCATTACGTATTATAACGAATTGATGGGATCCGATTTCATAGATCGACTCGAAAATTGGTACTGCACTTGTGCATGGGAGTTTACAACTTTTGATGGAAATGGCCGACCAAGACAAGAAGTAAAGACACCATTAAACAATGAAATCGTCAAGTATGCTTTTGGAACGCAACGAGGCGATAAACTAGAAGTCAACGACAAAGTAGGAATTATGAATTATCAAAGATTGGTGTTCTGTGTTTTAGACAATCAACCAGTGCCATTAGATATAGTAAGAGCGGTGTGCCAAAATGCGTCAACACCACAAAACTATACTCGTGGGACATACCAACGAATATTATCCACAGCATGTGCGCTACTAGCAAAATACCATAATGATCAGAATAAAGGAGTGAGAATTGAAATGAGTTTAGATAAAACAAACAATGACAGAAGCTATCTCTTCGGGAGATTATTGGCAGTATATGATGTTATTGAACATTTTGGTCTAAGCCAAAATGAACGGGATAGAGAAACCAATGCATTTCGTATGCAATCAAGTTTCGTACAACATCCAGGAAGAGTGGAATCAATTCTGGAAGATGCAGTGAAACCATACATGGCAAAGCTGGGAAAAGGATCTTCGGAATACTACAAAAAATTGCTTGCAGAGATTACTGATCTATTTAAACCAGAAGATTTGTTAAATCGAAACAAAAGACTAGATGATATATATTTGGTGGGATATCGCCTACAACGCAAAGAATTAATGAGTAAGAAAAACGATAATGAAGGTGAAAAATAAGGAGGATTATGATGAGTATTTTAGAAAACAAAATTGATTTTGCAGTATTAGTTGAAGTGCATAACGCTAACCCAAACGGTGATCCATTAGGCGGAAATAGACCAAGAACAACTTACAATGGTTTAGGAGAAATCTCCGATGTTTGCATCAAACGAAAAATTCGGAATCGTCTACAAGATATGGATGAGAATATCTTCGTTCAATCACAAGAACGCGCTGATGACGAATTTAAGAGTTTAAGTGAAAGAGCGAAGGAGACGCTGAAAAAGACTTTGGGAGATAAGCCAACATCAGAAGAATATGCGAGAGTTGCTTGTGAAACTTGGTTTGATGTCCGTGCGTTTGGTCAAGTGTTCGCCTTTAAAAATGATGGGACTTCAGGAGTATCGGTGGGCGTAAGAGGTCCAGTGTCGATTCATCAAGCTGAAAGTATCTCTCCGGTGGAAATCAACAGCATGCAAATTACCAAAAGTGTCAATAGTGAACCAAGTGAAAAGAAAAGTTCTGATACCATGGGAATGAAACATTTGGTGAATTATGGACTTTATCTAATTAAAGGTTCAATCAACACGCAACTTGCAAAGAAAACTGGATTTACCGAAGAAGATGCAGAAAAGATAAAAGAGGCTTTGAGAACTTTGTTTGAAAATGATGCTTCATCAGCAAGACCGGATGGCAGCATGGAGGTAATCAGGGTTTACTGGTGGAAACACAATTGCCAAACTGGTCAGTATTCATCTGCGAAAGTTCATCGCTCTTTGGAAATCAAAGAAAAGAATAGCAACAACTTGGCAGCGTCTCTTGACGACTATGAAATTGTGTTAAACAACTTGGAAGGACTGAAGCCGGAAATCATAGAAGGTATGTAATATGGGATATAGTGAATCTGACTACCTTATGCTATCTGGCATACAGCACTTTGCGTTTTGTAAGCGGCAATGGTCGTTGATTCACATTGAGCAACAGTGGGCGGAAAATTATCGAACGACCGCAGGTGAGCTGATGCACAAAAAAGCACACGAAGAAATGTCTGTTGAAAAGCGAGGGCCGCTCTTGTTGATGAGGGGCATCCGCATCGCTTCTGCAGAATTGGGAATTTCGGGTCAATGTGACGTGGTCGAATTTCATCAAGTGAAATCGGGAATCGAGTTATCGAACTATGATGGGCAATGGGAGATTATCCCGGTGGAATATAAGCGAGGAACAGCAAAGACAGGGTGCGAGGATGAAGTACAGCTTTGTGCTCAGGCTATGTGTTTGGAGGAAATGTTTTTGACCACAATCACCAAAGGGTTTTTGTTTTATGGAGAGAATAAGCGAAGGACAGGCGTACATTTTGATGAATCATTACGCGTGCAAGTGAAATCTCTTTGTCGTGAAATGCACGATCTGCATAGGAAAGGATACACGCCAAAAGTGAAAACGAGCAATAAATGCCGTGCATGTTCGCTGAAAAATCTTTGCTTGCCTAAACTGAATAAAAACCTAAACGTGGAAAAATACATCTCAGGGAAGTTACAAGAGCGAGGAGATGAAACATGAAAAAACTACTAAACACGTTATATGTTTTATCGGAAGATGTTTACTTGGCTCTAGATGGTGAAAATGTGGTAATTTTAAGGGAGAACGATACTGTTGGCAGGTTCCCTTTACACAATCTAGAGAACATCGTATCTTTTTCTTACAAAGGCGCCTCGCCGTCTTTGATGGGTGCTTGCGCTAGCCGCGAAATCGGACTAAACTTTCATTCTCCGAGAGGGAAGTTTTTGGCAAGAACAACAGGGTTTTCTCACGGAAATGTGCTTCTGCGAAAAGAGCAATATCGCATTTCTGATGCATTAGAAAAAAGCTTGCCCTATGCTAAAAACATGATTTTGGGGAAGGTGTTTAACTGTCGTTGGAGTTTAGAGCGAACGCTTCGTGACCATGGTATGCGCGTGGATGTTGAACGAATCAAAGGTGTTTCTAATGAACTGAACCAGGGTCTGAATGCAATCCGAGATTGCGACGATTTGGATTCGCTACGGGGCATCGAAGGTGAATTGGCTTCTCGCTATTTCTCTATCTTTGATGAATTAATCATCAATCAAAAGGAAGATTTTCAGTTTGATGGACGAAATCGAAGACCGCCACTGGATAATATGAATGCACTTTTGTCATTTGCGTACACGATATTGGCCAATGAGTGTGCTAGTGCGTTGGAAAGTGTTGGACTTGATGCTTACGTTGGATTTCTTCATCGTGATCGTCCGGGGAGACAATCGTTGTCCCTAGATTTGATGGAAGAATTGCGCGGCATCATGGCAGATCGTTTTGCCCTGACGTTGATCAACAAAAAAATCATCAAAGCTGACGATTTTGATCGACAGGGCACTGGTGCGGTTTTGCTTAATGACCAAGGCCGAAAAGCATTTTTGACAGCTTGGCAAACAAGGAAAAAAGAACCGATAACTCATCCTTTCCTATATGAAAAAATTCCATGGGGACTAGTTCCGTATGCGCAAGCCATGTTATTAGCGCGAACAATTCGATGTGATTTGGAAAGCTACCCACCATTTTTGTGGAAGTAAGGAGATCATAAATGTTAGTATTAATTACGTATGATGTATCGACACAAGATGGCGATGGACGAAAGCGACTACGAAAAGTAGCGAAAGAGTGCGTGAATTACGGCCAAAGGGTGCAAAACTCGGTTTTCGAATGTATTCTAGATGCATCACAAACATTATTGCTAAAAGACAAACTCCTCTCCATTATTGATGAGGAACAAGATAGCCTTCGGTTTTACTATCTAGGGAATCGCTACGAAACAAAAGTCGAGTATTTTGGAGCCAAAGAAGGTTATGAAGCAGAAGGTGTTCTGCTAATTTGAATGTGGTGCGGATAAGAAGTGAACATGAAAACTGTAGAGCTTTCGCACCAAAAATGTTGTAGTAATTATCCCATATTTGGGAAAAAATGTTTAGATGCAAATGTGAAATCTAAATATTAAGCAAGATAATGGAAGTATTTATAGGATATTTTCATTAATTTGCAGTCGCTCCCCGCAGGGGGGCGTGGATTGAAATGTATCCCACTTTTGAGCGGATGACATACAGTTAAGTCGCTCCCCGCAGGGGGGCGTGGATTGAAATAAAACTGCACTGAATAGAGACTTGTTATTGGAAGTCGCTCCCCGCAGGGGGGCGTGGATTGAAATGACTCTGCATTTCTGCACATAGGATATATCAATGTCGCTCCCCGCAGGGGGGCGTGGATTGAAATCGCTCAATTATTCCACAAGTCGAATGGATGGTAAGTCGCTCCCCGCAGGGGGGCGTGGATTGAAATTTCTAAATGCATACATCCCCATCGCCATTTCATCGTCGCTCCCCGCAGGGGGGCGTGGATTGAAATCTTTTACTGCGATTTCTTTTGCTTCTTCTAATGTGTCGCTCCCCGCAGGGGGGCGTGGATTGAAATAACATCCAACATAAAGCACTGTCATTTGATGGTGGTCGCTCCCCGCAGGGGGGCGTGGATTGAAATTTGCTAAATTTCCCACAAAGGCATCTACACCATGTCGCTCCCCGCAGGGGGGCGTGGATTGAAATGTTTTCGTAAAATAGTGCTGCGCCCCAGGCAAAGGTCGCTCCCCGCAGGGGGGCGTGGATTGAAATTTGAACCGTGAGTACGTAATCTACTTGCGGTGCTGTCGCTCCCCGCAGGGGGGCGTGGATTGAAATAGCAAATCTCCTCTGGTTGCCTACCCATATAGGTAGTCGCTCCCCGCAGGGGGGCGTGGATTGAAATAACCGCTTGAAACTGCACGCCGTTTTCCGTTTCGAGTCGCTCCCCGCAGGGGGGCGTGGATTGAAATGGAATTATTTTGTTGATTCAATTCCGTTAAAGGTGTCGCTCCCCGCAGGGGGGCGTGGATTGAAATTCCATAGTAACCAAAATCTCCAAACTGTGCAAGCGTCGCTCCCCGCAGGGGGGCGTGGATTGAAATTCTTTTGACAAACAACCACATGACTTTTTATGTCCGGTCGCTCCCCGCAGGGGGGCGTGGATTGAAATAGGGTCGGCCTGAAAGTCAACCCCGACTTTTATAGTCGCTCCCCGCAGGGGGGCGTGGATTGAAATTTAAACAAACTTTACCAAAGAAAGGAATAAACAGTCGCTCCCCGCAGGGGGGCGTGGATTGAAATTGTGTAATTTCCACAATCACATTTGCACTTCCAGTCGCTCCCCGCAGGGGGGCGTGGATTGAAATTTATTTTGACGAGCAATTCAAAAGCAGGTTATATGTCGCTCCCCGCAGGGGGGCGTGGATTGAAATTCAAAAATCACTGCTCTGCCGTCTTGAAAGCTGTACGTCGCTCCCCGCAGGGGGGCGTGGATTGAAATCGTAACAACGATTGCAGCGCACCATGACGGCGAAGGTCGCTCCCCGCAGGGGGGCGTGGATTGAAATCTTTACTGCTAGTGCAACAAATTCTGTGATGTCCGGTCGCTCCCCGCAGGGGGGCGTGGATTGAAATAGTTTTTGTAGCGAGTGCGATGGTGTCGATGCTCGTCGCTCCCCGCAGGGGGGCGTGGATTGAAATTCTTGCAGTAAATCTTTAACCTCTAGTATGTTTAGTCGCTCCCCGCAGGGGGGCGTGGATTGAAATTCAAAAATCACTGCTCTGCCGTCTTGAAAGCTGTGTCGCTCCCCGCAGGGGGGCGTGGATTGAAATGTTTTAATCAATTCCGTTGATATCACGTTTCGATTGTCGCTCCCCGCAGGGGGGCGTGGATTGAAATTGTGACGTTTGTTACTTGTATTGTTGCCTTGTATGGGTCGCTCCCCGCAGGGGGGCGTGGATTGAAATTTATTTTGGATTATCAATTCTACACTCATGTTGCGTCGCTCCCCGCAGGGGGGCGTGGATTGAAATATAAACCAATGGCAGTGTCATTTGGAAACGCTAACGTCGCTCCCCGCAGGGGGGCGTGGATTGAAATGTATGCAGCCTTTAACGCATCGCCAACTTCTCTAGGTCGCTCCCCGCAGGGGGGCGTGGATTGAAATATCAACCCACTCAATATAGCAAGCATTGTCCATGTGTCGCTCCCCGCAGGGGGGCGTGGATTGAAATGCTTTTAACGTAATGTATTGACACTACCTTGTTTCGTCGCTCCCCGCAGGGGGGCGTGGATTGAAATCTAAGAAATGTAAAGAACGCTGATGCACCAATTACGTCGCTCCCCGCAGGGGGGCGTGGATTGAAATTTAACAAGCAGTTGACCTGACCTCATTGCCTCGACGTCGCTCCCCGCAGGGGGGCGTGGATTGAAATGGTTGCTCCAGACGGAGCATTGGCGAGAGAGATTAGTCGCTCCCCGCAGGGGGGCGTGGATTGAAATGTATCCCATGTACTTCTGTCCAGCCGATAAGCTTGTCGCTCCCCGCAGGGGGGCGTGGATTGAAATAAGGGAACTGAACCAGGTGAGCCAGGAGACCCAGGTCGCTCCCCGCAGGGGGGCGTGGATTGAAATAAAGCCTGCATGAAATTGTACCGATTGTCGCCAAGTCGCTCCCCGCAGGGGGGCGTGGATTGAAATCATGCTATCTCCTTGTTGTTATTAATATAAATCGGTCGCTCCCCGCAGGGGGGCGTGGATTGAAATCTCGCTTGGTTCTGCGCTCCAGTTTTCTGCAAGCACGTCGCTCCCCGCAGGGGGGCGTGGATTGAAATTGAAATAGATTTCAATACTCCGTCAAGGTCTAAGCGTCGCTCCCCGCAGGGGGGCGTGGATTGAAATATCGCTCTTCGGAGCATCAAGTTGAGCCAAAATCCGTCGCTCCCCGCAGGGGGGCGTGGATTGAAATTTTGTCTTCTTCAAATAATTTCATTCGGTCTTTATGTCGCTCCCCGCAGGGGGGCGTGGATTGAAATGGATTCATCTGCACGGCTTTCGACACGGCTTTTTGTCGCTCCCCGCAGGGGGGCGTGGATTGAAATGCCTACTTAACATCGACATGGACAGCGTTTCCCATGTCGCTCCCCGCAGGGGGGCGTGGATTGAAATAGGTATCCAACTAAATCTTTGTGATTAAGCATCGTCGCTCCCCGCAGGGGGGCGTGGATTGAAATAAATGGTAAAATATCATCTGTTTTTTTCTCTACCTCGTCGCTCCCCGCAGGGGGGCGTGGATTGAAATAATGTCTTTTAGGTTGCCCTGAACCATAAGTTGGTCGCTCCCCGCAGGGGGGCGTGGATTGAAATAAACAATTATAATGTATTAGCTATCGGATATGATGGTCGCTCCCCGCAGGGGGGCGTGGATTGAAATGTTGTTTAGATCCTCAAACCTTAACCACGCTGTATGTCGCTCCCCGCAGGGGGGCGTGGATTGAAATACAAACCAATGGCAGTGTCATTTGGAAACGCTAACGTCGCTCCCCGCAGGGGGGCGTGGATTGAAATGTACAATACCTGAGTGTTGATATCTTCTGAAATCTGTCGCTCCCCGCAGGGGGGCGTGGATTGAAATGTGATGAAATTTTATACAATGATGATATATGGGAAAGTCGCTCCCCGCAGGGGGGCGTGGATTGAAATGATAAATCAACACCTGTGGTGTTGAAAACCACTTGTCGCTCCCCGCAGGGGGGCGTGGATTGAAATTGTTCTTTATCAATTTATGGGTCAGTGCGTACAGGTCGCTCCCCGCAGGGGGGCGTGGATTGAAATATCATTTTGGAAAGACCAAGACAGTCACTAGCTAGTCGCTCCCCGCAGGGGGGCGTGGATTGAAATTCTCCATTGTCGTAAAATGATGAAGTTTCAATAGTCGCTCCCCGCAGGGGGGCGTGGATTGAAATATCTTACTTTGACAAAAAAGAAAAAGCCATTGAAAGTCGCTCCCCGCAGGGGGGCGTGGATTGAAATAAACATATATAATTTTGAAAATGGGCAACATCACGTCGCTCCCCGCAGGGGGGCGTGGATTGAAATCCATACAAAGGGTACGCATCAGAACTTATTGAAGTCGCTCCCCGCAGGGGGGCGTGGATTGAAATGGCTCCCAAGGTGCAAGGTTGGAACATACTTATGGTCGCTCCCCGCAGGGGGGCGTGGATTGAAATATAATTTCAATGGTCAGTTTCGTCACAAATCATAGTCGCTCCCCGCAGGGGGGCGTGGATTGAAATTTTGTGACAATACGGGCAAACGTAGATTGTATCGTCGCTCCCCGCAGGGGGGCGTGGATTGAAATCAAACACTGACGTTGTACCATTTTGGCAAGGAAGTCGCTCCCCGCAGGGGGGCGTGGATTGAAATATCACTGATATTGTTTCAGTAGGAAAAAACCGTTGGTCGCTCCCCGCAGGGGGGCGTGGATTGAAATCAATTTATTACTTGGGAAGACGAAAAGCCGTGGAGGTCGCTCCCCGCAGGGGGGCGTGGATTGAAATTGAAAAATCTTGTGTACATATGGAAGACAGCGACGTCGCTCCCCGTAGGGGGGCGTGGATTGAAATATTAGAAGGTTTACCTTTTGAAGACCAAGGAATTAGTCGCTCCCCGCAGGGGGGCGTGGATTGAAATACACCGAACGAAATTGAATATGTACTTACAGAAATGTCGCTCCCCGCAGGGGGGCGTGGATTGAAATTGAATAGGGTAGAAGTTTGGCTAAAAGACCACCCGTCGCTCCCCGCAGGGGGGCGTGGATTGAAATAGCTCCCAAGGTGCAAGGTTGGAACATACTTATGTCGCTCCCCGCAGGGGGGCGTGGATTGAAATCCAAAGACAAGCGCAAAGGTATATCGAAATCAGTAAGTCGCTCCCCGCAGGGGGGCGTGGATTGAAATTTGAAGGGTTAAAGACTGATGGGATGTCTAACCCGTCGCTCCCCGCAGGGGGGCGTGGATTGAAATTCAATCCACTTTTCAAACGTTCCTTCGGAGCGATGTCGCTCCCCGCAGGGGGGCGTGGATTGAAATGATTTCGTAGTGTTTAGTGTGCAGTAATATGTCGCGTCGCTCCCCGCAGGGGGGCGTGGATTGAAATGCTTTCGGGGAGTGGTGGACAGCTTGCGATAAAAGTCGCTCCCCGCAGGGGGGCGTGGATTGAAATAACGCTGAAGGGAAGTTACCAAAAGAAGTTGTTGGTCGCTCCCCGCAGGGGGGCGTGGATTGAAATGGCGGAAAATACATACGAAGGACTGGCAGTTTATGTCGCTCCCCGCAGGGGGGCGTGGATTGAAATTACATGAGTGAGGTGGATTTTTCTACAAATGGAATGTCGCTCCCCGCAGGGGGGCGTGGATTGAAATGCATAATGTATCGTCTGGACTAATCGCACTCTCGCGTCGCTCCCCGCAGGGGGGCGTGGATTGAAATAAAGCTAGTAGAAATGTTAGTAAGGAAAGTATAGGTCGCTCCCCGCAGGGGGGCGTGGATTGAAATTACATATGGGTACTATGCTGACTCATCACCAACAGTCGCTCCCCGCAGGGGGGCGTGGATTGAAATATGAAATTTAATGGTTATCCGTCAAATATTACGGGTCGCTCCCCGCAGGGGGGCGTGGATTGAAATATATTTACGCAATCATTTCTCATACTACTGATGTAGTCGCTCCCCGCAGGGGGGCGTGGATTGAAATAAATCCTTTAAACTCACATAATCATATTCGTTAACGTCGCTCCCCGCAGGGGGGCGTGGATTGAAATTTTTTACAGTCTTGTGATTTTCTCACCGCCAATATGTCGCTCCCCGCAGGGGGGCGTGGATTGAAATGATCAAGGCGAGAACGGATGTATTGCTATCTAGCGGTCGCTCCCCGCAGGGGGGCGTGGATTGAAATCAATTTTCCGAACCGTAGTTATAATGAAAATTTGGTCGCTCCCCGCAGGGGGGCGTGGATTGAAATATCGTACACTTTCGAAGATGTAGTTTCTACACTTGTCGCTCCCCGCAGGGGGGCGTGGATTGAAATTACGACCACACCAAAAGGAAAGCGTCACGCAACAGTCGCTCCCCGCAGGGGGGCGTGGATTGAAATAAAACTGATGCCATCTAGGGCGTATAAGTCCATCGTCGCTCCCCGCAGGGGGGCGTGGATTGAAATCTATATGGTATCGCTTCTTATTGACCACCATTTTGTCGCTCCCCGCAGGGGGGCGTGGATTGAAATTCCTTTCGTTTGAAAAAGTGTAGGCAAATGCCTACGTCGCTCCCCGCAGGGGGGCGTGGATTGAAATGAAGATGTTTAGAAAAGAATACAGTGAAAAACAAGTCGCTCCCCGCAGGGGGGCGTGGATTGAAATTTTGCTTGATAGATATTCTTCCTCTTTCCCATCAGTCGCTCCCCGCAGGGGGGCGTGGATTGAAATACATTTGAGGAAGACGAAAGTAAATACTTTTACGGTCGCTCCCCGCAGGGGGGCGTGGATTGAAATATCACTTTGTATAGACCGACTTTATCGCAATTAAGTCGCTCCCCGCAGGGGGGCGTGGATTGAAATATGTGTAGCATTGGTAAAATGTGGCAGTTCTGTTCGTCGCTCCCCGCAGGGGGGCGTGGATTGAAATAAAAAAAGACAAAGAAGATTGGGTAGAGGGATTAAAGTCGCTCCCCGCAGGGGGGCGTGGATTGAAATCGAACAAATCCGTTAGTCGTTATGCAGAATAACAAGTCGCTCCCCGCAGGGGGGCGTGGATTGAAATTTTGCGTCTGGTCCGCAGATTTAATAGGCTGGATAGTCGCTCCCCGCAGGGGGGCGTGGATTGAAATATTAATTAAACAACAAATTGCATCAAATAATAATGTCGCTCCCCGCAGGGGGGCGTGGATTGAAATACATTTGAAGAAGACGAAAGTAAGTACTTTTACGGGTCGCTCCCCGCAGGGGGGCGTGGATTGAAATTATAAAGTATGTGAATAATATATTTTTCTGTGTGGTCGCTCCCCGCAGGGGGGCGTGGATTGAAATCCTTGCTCATGGGAAAATAGTCACTTACCATGGTAGTCGCTCCCCGCAGGGGGGCGTGGATTGAAATGCTTTACATGAATAGAATGACGAAAATGTCAAAACGTCGCTCCCCGCAGGGGGGCGTGGATTGAAATACATAAGAAAAACACTAAAAAATATCATAACTATAGTCGCTCCCCGCAGGGGGGCGTGGATTGAAATAATATGTCGCTTTGTATATTTCGTGGTAAATTAGTCGCTCCCCGCAGGGGGGCGTGGATTGAAATTCTCGATGTGGTTTTGTATTTTCTCGCTATTAAGTCGCTCCCCGCAGGGGGGCGTGGATTGAAATTACAGAAGTCTGAATATCAGTATGGGATGCAAAGTGTCGCTCCCCGCAGGGGGGCGTGGATTGAAATCATACTTGTAATCGGGATATAAAATTCATCCGTCACGTCGCTCCCCGCAGGGGGGCGTGGATTGAAATCTCCCTCATCATCTCATCTACTATATATTATATATGTCGCTCCCCGCAGGGGGGCGTGGATTGAAATGCTTTATATGAATAGAATGACCAAAATGTCAAAAGTCGCTCCCCGCAGGGGGGCGTGGATTGAAATATTTGCTTTGGATAACCTTTACAATAACGCCCACGTCGCTCCCCGCAGGGGGGCGTGGATTGAAATTCAACAAGGTGGTCACGTCATCGATGCAGAAGAGGTCGCTCCCCGCAGGGGGGCGTGGATTGAAATCTTTACCTTGTTTTAACTTGTCTTTATAATATCGTCGCTCCCCGCAGGGGGGCGTGGATTGAAATTAAGTTTATGGATTTATTAAAAAGGAGAAATAAAGTCGCTCCCCGCAGGGGGGCGTGGATTGAAATTGCTTGACTCATTATTTACATTTGCGTTATAAAGTCGCTCCCCGCAGGGGGGCGTGGATTGAAATGGAAAGGAACATTTTGCTAAAGATATTGAGTTAAGTCGCTCCCCGCAGGGGGGCGTGGATTGAAATCTTGGTTATACTGTATCAATCGGCGAGGAATTAAGTCGCTCCCCGCAGGGGGGCGTGGATTGAAATATCCAATAAGTCACATTCTAAAATATACCAACAAGTCGCTCCCCGCAGGGGGGCGTGGATTGAAATACATCAACATCAAAGATTAACGTCAAGTCTGCAAGGTCGCTCCCCGCAGGGGGGCGTGGATTGAAATATTTTTTACATTTTTACAAACGAACAAACGAACATGTCGCTCCCCGCAGGGGGGCGTGGATTGAAATTTGTTGAACAGAGATTTCACAGCGCAGTGGGGTTGTCGCTCCCCGCAGGGGGGCGTGGATTGAAATTACGACCACACCAAAAGGAGAGCGTCACGCAACAGTCGCTCCCCGCAGGGGGGCGTGGATTGAAATTTATGTATAATTATTCATCATCATGAATAAAACCGGTCGCTCCCCGCAGGGGGGCGTGGATTGAAATGTCTGGTACTCCATAAGTAATCCAGATGCCATATGTCGCTCCCCGCAGGGGGGCGTGGATTGAAATTTTTTTAAGTGGAGAACCGTATATAAGTGATGCGGTCGCTCCCCGCAGGGGGGCGTGGATTGAAATCTTAAATTCTTTCATTTCTCCTCGGTTTAGTTTCGTCGCTCCCCGCAGGGGGGCGTGGATTGAAATTACTAATGCATTTATTGGTTTTTTTCCGTATGTGGGTCGCTCCCCGCAGGGGGGCGTGGATTGAAATATGAAATTTAATGGTTATCCGTCGAATATTACGTCGCTCCCCGCAGGGGGGCGTGGATTGAAATAATTCTCATCTTTTTACCTCTTTACCTTTTAATCGTCGCTCCCCGCAGGGGGGCGTGGATTGAAATTTGCATTTTCTCAGTGTCTCCGCCCTGCTTATCAGTCGCTCCCCGCAGGGGGGCGTGGATTGAAATTGAACTGTTTGAGGCTATCCAAGAAATGGGCGTGGTCGCTCCCCGCAGGGGGGCGTGGATTGAAATTACAATTACTGGTTTAAAAAAAGTGAAACGTGAGTCGCTCCCCGCAGGGGGGCGTGGATTGAAATAGCCTTTGCGTTATAATGTGTTCTAACTCTTTTATGTCGCTCCCCGCAGGGGGGCGTGGATTGAAATATCATGGTCGTTGAAGTATCCGGCATCAAACTTGTCGCTCCCCGCAGGGGGGCGTGGATTGAAATTGCAAGTGACGACAACGACAAGAAAAGCATCGAGTCGCTCCCCGCAGGGGGGCGTGGATTGAAATAAGAGGCGAAAGCGTTACTACAGCTAATAGCTAACGTCGCTCTCCGCAGGGAGAGCGTGGATTGAAATCTTCTCGTGACTGTATAGTCAACCTTGTTATAGCGTCGCTCTCCGCAGGGAGAGCGTGGATTGAAATGCCGTTACATCTGCACTAGAAATATCAGCGTGGTCAGTCGCTCTCCGCAGGGAGAGCGTGGATTGAAATTTTCGTTGCAAGATACTTGTTTGATTTTTTAACGTCGCTCTCCGCAGGGAGAGCGTGGATTGAAATAGCCAGTCCCTAACATCTGCTAAAGATAGCATCAGTCGCGCCTCGTGTAGGCGCGTGGATTGAAATGTCGCCTCTCCAATTGGGTCTCCATAGCCTGATGTCGCGCCTCGTGTAGGCGCGTGGATTGAAATTTTGATTAATAATTTTACCACAGTTTATATTTTATGTCGCTCCCCGTAGGGGGGCGTGGATTGAAATAGAAATACCACCATTAACCACAGAAACAAAAGGGTCGCTCTCCGCAGGGAGAGCGTGAATTGAAATAATATTTATATAATACCATTTGTACGTACATTTGTGTCGCTCCCGCAGGGGGTGCGTGGATTGAAACTTCAAATGTGACTCCAGTGATTTGGACTCTCACATGTCCCCCCCAATCCCCCCAAAAACACCCGCTGACTTTTCTCCCCAACTGTCGTATAATAGAAGCAACAAGATTTAATCCTAGAAAGGAAATATTATGGAATTTCAAAAAGTAATCGAGAAGAGAAGAAGTGTTAGAAGCTATGATCCAGATAGGGCTGTATCTAAAGAGACCATCACGGCGTTGGTGGAAGCGGCTCAGCTAGCGCCGTCGTGGAAGAATTCGCAAACGGCTAGGTATCATTGCGTTTTGGATCCGGCGGTTTTGGATGAGTTTAGAGCCAATTGTTTGCCGGAGTTCAATGCCAAAAATGCAGAAAATGCACCAGCATTGGTGGTAACCACTTTTGTGAAGGATAAATCGGGATTTTTGAAAACTGGTGAGCCGAACAATGAATTTGGCAATGGCTGGGGCGCGTATGACCTGGGCTTGAGCAATGAGAATTTTGTGCTAAAAGCCAGCGAATTAGGATTATCCACCCTTATTATGGGCATTCGTGACGAGGCGAAAATCCGCCAGCTTCTAAAAATCGACGAAGAAGAAATCATCGTAGCAGTTATCGCGCTAGGTTATAGCGACGCCAGTCCTGACATGCCGAAGCGGAAAGCAGCAGACGAGATTTTGACATTTATTTAATGGGGAAAAACAGGGTTATCCTGTTTTTTTCTTGCCTGCCCACTGTATAATCTGTCGGAAATGTGATACACTATTTTCATGAAGAATTTAGACCAAAACTTTACAAAATCATTAACCAGGTGGTATGCAGAAAATCACCGTGATTTGCCGTGGCGAAAGGACAAAGACCCTTATCACGTCTGGGTTTCCGAGATTATGCTGCAGCAGACGAGAGTGGAGGCGGTGCGCGACTACTATCACCGATTCATGCAGGCGCTGCCAACCATTGAGGCGCTGGCTCAGGCCGACGAGGAGACTTTGCTCAAGCTTTGGCAGGGGCTTGGCTATTACAACCGCGTGCGCAATATGCACAAGGCCGCCGTTACCGTCACTACAGAGCTGGACGGGCAATTTCCCCGAGACTACGAGAGCATCAAAACCCTTTCGGGCATAGGCGAATACACAGCTGGCGCAATCGCGTCGATTTGTTTTGATCAGCGAGAACCGGCAGTTGACGGCAACGTGCTTAGAGTCATGAGCCGTATCCAAGAGGACTACGCCGACATCAAAGAGGCGGCAACCAAAAAGAGAGTCAGAGAAACTCTCGCGGCCCTTTATCCTGATCAAAATTGTGGCGATTTCACCCAAGGACTTATCGAGCTGGGGGCTTTGATTTGCGTGCCAAAGGGAAGACCAAAATGTGAGCTTTGCCCAGTTTCAGGGTACTGCAAGGCGATGACAAATGGCACCCAACTAGCACTGCCGGTAATCAGCCAGAAAAAACCTCGTAAAGAGGTGGAGAAGACGGTTTTTGTGCTGCGATCTGGAGACAAAACCGCCGTGGTAAAACGAGGGAACAAAGGCCTGCTGGCTGGGACTTACGAATTCCCCAATATCGACATGCCCCTATCGACCGATGAGGCAATTCGAACCGTGGAAAACTGGGGCTGCCATCCCATTGATATCAAACGGCAAGTGGAAGAAAAGCACATTTTCACGCACATTCAGTGGAACATGACGGCCTACTATTTTACCTGCAAAGACCAGAGTAGCGACTTCCTCTGGGTCACTGGCGAAGAGCTGGAAAGGGACATTCCCATGGCAACCGCTTTTGGGAAATTCAAGGAATAATCCGTGCAATTTAGTGAAAAATATGGTATAATTAATTGTAGTTAAGCGGAGGTTTTATATGAAAAAAACACCTGAAAAAATTGTAGAAGAAGTGGCGGGCACAATGGCTATTGAGAACATGCATTTAAGCCCTTCAGAAAAGAAAACTTTGTTGTCGTGTGCCGAAAACAAAATTTCGTGCAGAGCAACAGTAGATAAACTGATTGAAGAGTACGCTCGGGTTTAGTGATGAATAGATACAGCTATACATTTGAGTGGGATAAAAAGTATTGTTATAAAGGCTCTCACGTGTTAATTAATAAGCTGAATATCCAAGAGGAAGAAATCCTAGAGGAGGCAGAGCGTAAGATTACTTCTGTTAAAATTTTGAGCGCAAAACTGAATCCAATTCAAGGGAATTTCGATTTTGCACATTTGAAAAAAATCCATAAACATATTTTTGAAGATATTTACACTTGGGCTGGTGAGACCAGAACTGTGAATATAACCAAAGGGTCAGAGTTTTGTCTTTGGCAAAATATTGATTTGCAAGCAGAAAAAATTTTCGCTGAGCTAGAATCGGAAGCTTTGCTGAAAAGCTTCCCACTAGATCAATTAAGCAATCGGCTTGCGTATTATCTAGGTGAATTAAACGCAATACATCCTTTTAGAGAAGGGAATGGTCGTACCCAAAGACTCTTTGTTGAATATCTAGCTGAGAATGCTGGTGTGTCCATAGATTATTCCTTGACGACATCGGAAGAAATGTATAAAGCTAGCGCAGAAGCATTCAACACAAATTATGAACCAATGAACCAGTTGATGGAGAAAATCATTGTCCCTGAATAGCCTTGCCTTTCGGGGCTTTTTTTAGGAAATAATCCGATGATAAGGAGCACAACATGAACGCAATCATTTGCATCGACAATCAAAATGGCATAGCCTTTAACCACCGCAGGCAGAGCCGCGATAAGGTGCTGATTGGCGATATGCTCAGCTTTGTTGGGGAAAAGCCACTGTATGTGTCCACGTATAGTGCAATGCTATTTGCAGAGGAAGATCAAAAGGCGATTCGTTTGTCGGATGCGCCGCACATTGAATGCCCTCAAGGTTCATGGTGCTTTTTGGAGCTGATGGACCCGAAGAAAATAGAACATCAAATAGAAACGTTAATCATCTACCGGTGGAATAAAATCTATCCGGCAGATTTGTTTTTTACCATAGAATTAGGGGGTCAGTCCCCGTGGAAGCTGCGAGAAACAAAGGACTTCCCCGGAAGCTCCCATGAACAGTTGACGAGAGAAGTGTACATAAAGGAATCGAGTAGATGAACGAAAAAATGAACAACAGATGGAAGAAAACCACGGCCATTGTGTTGATGGCTTTGATGGCAATGGTGCTGTCGGCGTGTGAATATTTTGATGCTAGCGGGCAGGTCGAATCTGTATCCCTAGGGGAAATCCCGGAGTTTAGCGGGGAGCCTTATGTGGTCATTGACGACAATGAGCCGAATTTTAGTCCAGAGGACTTGACCGAGGAAGCTTTTGAGGAATATAGCTCGCTGGATAGCAAAGGCCGTTGCGGTGTAACCATGGCCAACGTGGGCCTTGAGATTATGCCGACGGAAAAGCGAACCAGCATCGGCCAAGTCAAGCCTACAGGGTGGCAAATTGCTAAGTACGATTTTGTTGACGGAAAATACCTGTATAACCGCTGCCACCTAATCGGATTTCAGCTGACGGGAGAAAACGCCAACGAACGAAATTTGATCACGGGCACCAGATACATGAATGTGGATGGCATGCTGCCTTTCGAAAATTTGGTAGCCGACTACGTCCGCGAAACGGGTAACCATGTGCTTTATCGTGTAACACCGATTTACGAAGGGAACAATTTGGTGGCCAGCGGCGTGCAGATGGAAGCCATGTCGGTGGAGGACGACGGCGAAGGCGTTTTGTTCAATGTCTTTGTTTACAACAATCAGCCCGGGGTAACAATTGACTATGCCACTGGGGACAATCGTTTGTCGGGGGAAGCGCCAAAGGAAGAGCAAAATGCTTCGGTAACCGATACGGAAATTCGCGGCAATCGGCGATCAAAAATTTACCATTGCCCAGGACAAAGAGCCTACGAAGAAATGGCTGATTCAAACAATTTGATTGTCTTTGAAACCGAGCAGGAGGCCAAAGACGCAGGATATAGAAAAGCACAAAAATAAGCCTTTATCTCGAAAAGATTTTGTGCTAGAATAGTTACATTATAATAGGAGGAGATGGAACATGAAACAGGATATGATTGTAATTTTAGACTTAGGAAGCAGTGAGAATACGACACTGGCAAGAGAAATTAGGGCGCTGGGCGTTTACAGTGAGATTTACCCTCACGACATCACCAAAGAGGAGCTTCAAAAACTGCCAAACGTGAAGGGCATCGTTCTTTGCGGCGGCGAGCATCGAAATGTGGACGGCGTGGACATCGATGTGCACCCAGAAATTTACGATGCAGGATATCCTATCATTGCCATCGACCATGAACCAGCAAAGTGCGACGTCAAGTTGACCGCATGGCCAACGGAAGACCAGCTAAAAGACTTTGTATTCGGTACATGTAAAGCAGAAGCCAACTGGAACATGAAAAACTTTGTTTCAGACCAAATAGACCTAATTCGTCAGCAGGTCGGCGACAAAAAAGTCATTCTCGCCCTATCCGGCGGCGTGGACAGCTCTGTAGTTGCAGCGTTGTTGATCAAAGCCATCGGCAAGCAGTTAACCTGCGTTCACGTGAACCACGGTCTAATGCGTAAAGGCGAATCTGAAAGCGTAATCGACGTATTCAGAAACCAAATGGATGCCAACCTCGTTTACGTTGACGGCATTGAACGTTTCCTCGGAAAGCTTGAAGACGTTGCTGACCCTGAAGAAAAACGAAAAATCATCGGCGCAGAGTTTATCCGCGTATTTGAAGAGGAAGCGCGCAAAGTAGAAGGCGTTGACTTCTTGGCTCAGGGCACCATTTACCCAGACATTGTGGAAAGTGGAACAAAAACAGCAAAGGTGGTTAAGTCTCATCATAATGTTGGCGGACTGCCTGAGGACTTGCAGTTTGAGCTTGTTGAGCCACTTCGCCAGCTGTTCAAGGATGAAGTAAGAGCTTGCGGAATCGAGCTTGGATTGCCACATAGCATGGTTTATCGTCAACCGTTCCCAGGACCAGGACTTGGCGTTCGTTGCCTAGGAGCCATCACCCGCGACCGCCTAGAAGCAGTTCGCGAATCTGATGCCATTCTTCGCGAGGAATTTGCCCTTGCAGGCCTAGACGAAAAAGTTTGGCAGTACTTCACCGTCGTTCCAAACGTGAAATCCGTTGGCGTTAGAGACAATGCCCGCGTGATGGAATACCCAGTAATTCTTCGTGCAGTCAACACCATCGATGCCATGACGGCCACCATCGAAGAACTAGAATGGCCAATCCTACACAAAATCACCAACCGCATCTTGGCGGAGGTAAAAGGTGTAAATCGAGTTTGCTACGACATTACACCAAAGCCAGTAGGAACCATTGAGTGGGAATAGTACCAAAACACCTAAAACCCTTGAAATTTCAAGGGTTTTATTTTGCTCTGGGCACAATTTGGGCACATTTTTGGTAATTATAAACAAAGAATTAGCACCGAGAAACAGAAGAGTATAATTACAGAAAGTGCTTTTTAAAAGTATGCTTTAAGTTGAATTACATTTGGCATTGATGATTTTGAAGGCAACACATCATTTACAATATGGATTGTTGATTTTAAACGGAACAGTTTATAATTTGAGTTGAAATATATTATATGCAAGGGAACATACCGTGTCATTTGTCATTCTGAAAAATGATAAGAAATGAGAGGCTATCTAGATAAAAGCTGGTGTAATGGTATAATGAACTTGTAACACCTTTGTCTAATAGATTATAATATGTACAGACAAAGGAGATTAATAAAATGCAACGATTTACAGATGAAACAAAAAGGAAAGTAGTAAAGCTCCATCTGCAGGATGGACAAATCATTGCAAAGCAATACGGACTATAATATAATATAGGTGACTGTTTAAAAGATTTTAGTCAATCTTTTGAAACCTAAACAAAAGTAATGTGGTAGAGAGCCAGTTCATTGAACTGGCTTTTACCATGAAAAGATATAGCCCTCTCCCCTCCTTCTTACAAGAATTAACCGTATTTTATTGCAAAATTCTAAAATTAAGGTATAATATAATTGATTTGCAGAGGAAGTTAGTTTCCTCTCTAATCCTTTCTTTAAAGCCAGTTTCTTCGACTGGCTTTTTTTATTGCCCTACCCCGTTTTTCTCAAGTAGCTTTTTTGTACGACTAGCGCCGAAAGAAAAACTCCAAGTAGAAAAAATATGCTTTATCAAAAAAAGTTACTTGGGAAAATGTGAACGGCTCCCCATCCGCCCGCTGCACCTAATATTTTTCAAAAAATGTTTACTTTCATGCCCTCTCATGGTAAACTATAGGGCATAGAAGTAAATTGGAGGTGTATAATATGACAAATTATGATGTGATTTTAAATATGGCAAACAAACACAATGGAATTGTAACGACAAGGATGGTTCGGTCTTCCGGAATAGCCCCACAGTATTTGAAAAGAATGCTAGAGCAAGGCTGTTTTGAAAAAACTGTTCGTGGTGTTTATGTTTTACCAGAAGTGTTAGAAGATGAATTTGTTAGCTTACAAGCCCGATTTAAAAAAGGAGTTTATGCAAAAGAAACTGCTTTATTTTTACACGACTTAACCGACAGAACCCCTGTAGCCTATGTTATGACCTTTCCTGATGGCTATAACTTAACAAACGTGAAAGAGGAAGGTGTAATTGCAAACAGGGCTAAAGAGCCATATTATAGCCTTGGAGTAGAAAAAGGAAAGTCCCCTTCAGGCAATGAGGTGCTGGTGTACAATCCCGAAAAAACCCTATGTGACATTTTGCGTCCAAAGAGTGGTGTTGAAAAAGAAGTAACAACCGAAGCGTTTAAAAGATATATCTCTAAAAAGGAAAGAAACATCCCTTTATTATCGGAGTATGCTACAAAGCTAAAGGTTGAAGATAAGGTAAGGTCCTATCTGGAGGTGCTACTATGAAAAATGCGATGCAGTTAAAAGCGGTTGCAAAGAAAATTTCAAACGAAAAGAAAATTTCTGCGCAATTAGTTTTACAAAATTATATGCTTGAACGGTTGCTAGAAAGAATTTCGCTATCCAAATACCGTGATAATTTTATACTGAAAGGCGGGTTCCTAATCGCCTCCATGGTCGGCTTGGACACTCGTGCTACTATGGATATTGATATGACTATTAAGGGTGCGCCTGTTACATCAAGTAACCTTGAATTAATGATTGGAGAGATTATAGAAATTTCGTTAGATGATAGCATCAGCTTTGAGTTTGTAGACATAAATCTTATCCGGGAAAATGACGATTATAATGGGTATCGAATAAGTTTAAAGGCAAACTTCCCTCCCATGTCAGTACCTTTAAAGATAGACCTTACAACGGGAGATAAAATCACACCAAAAGAAATTCAGTTTAAATACAAAACAATGATGGACACTGATAAGAGTATTTCTGTCCTAGCCTACAACTTAGAAACAATTATGGCTGAGAAGCTAGAAACTGTCCTCTCACGTGGAGATCAGTCTACTCGGATGCGTGACTATTATGACATATATATCTTGTGGCAGCTGCAAAACTCGAATATCAATTCCGAACATTTGAATTTAGCATTAGAAGAAACAGCAAAGAAGCGAGGTTCGTTAGAGTTAATGAAGAATTATATAAAAACTATAGATGCCGTTAAAATCAGTAAAGATATGAATAAGCAGTGGGAAGTATATCAGCATAAAAATGAATATGCAAAAGACATTTCTTTCGTAGAAAATTGTGATACAATCGCTGAAATCATGGAGTCCATTTATCTATCTGGGAGTGAAAAGTTGACGTGACCATTAGCGCCGAAAGAAAAACTCCAAGTAGAAAAAATATGCTTTATCAAAAAAAGTTACTTGGAGAAATTTAAGCCAGCATATTATATGGAAAAGTTACTTGGGAAAATGTTCGGATGTGCAGCTCTCCCCTCTGATTAAAGGCTGGCACAAGAGTAAGATGTGAATACATTTGACAATAAACCATGGAAGTGATAAAATGCAAATATAAAAGAGAAACCGATGAACGGTTGCTCGTAGGTTTTGTGAATATCACGTCAGCCGCCAAGCAGGACGTGATTTTTACTTTATAGTAATATCTTAATGCTTGTCTTTAGACAAGGCAAAAGCCGTAGAGAAACACTCTAAGGCTTTTTTACTACTAAAAGTTGTTTGGTTCTATTAGGACACGTTTTTTTCGTTCCTCTTCGTCATGTAAATATTGTTTCCGTGCTTTTCAAAAAGAACTTCAGCTTCCTCTTTTAGTTTTATATATCGTTCTTCGTAATCGTAAAAATTAGGTTTCTCTAAAATCTCTCTAAGTTCCTCTTTTATAGAAACCAATCTTATGGGCAATGCAAAGAGGGCGATACTGTGCTTATAGAAACGTATACTGGCTTAGAGCAATAACGATTACGCAAGTAACAGAAATAGAGCAGCTAAGTACAACCTATTTTCAAAACAGCAGAAATGCTGCTTTTTTTTATGACAACAAATGTACCTATCACACTTCTGCGACTTGTTCGCAAGAATAAGAAATTTGTTGCAATCTTCCCAAAATGGTGTAGAATGTAAGTATAAAAGAGGTTGCGCCATACCGTATAAAAATGGCAAGGATACAAAGAGGTTGCGCCATACCGTATAAAAATGGCAAGGATACAAAGAGGTTGCGCCATACCGTATAAAAATGGCAAGGATAAAAGTAGTCGGTACCTTTTTAGGTATCGACTTTTTTCACTCCAGAAAGGATAGAGGAACATAATATAAAGTTAAATAACAACAATTAAATATATGACCAACCAAGGCAGTAGCGATACTGCCTTTTTTAATGCCATGAAAGAGAGGACTCCGCATGAAAAACAAAACAAACCTCAAGAGTATCTTGGTGTTACTGATAAACAATCTCACGAGCGAAATGTTGTCGCTTCTAACTGTAATATTTATGGTTTCTGGATTGTTTTCATTTAAACCCAAAATACTAAATCAGATATTTGACGCTAAGTTACTCGATAAAATAGTCGAAATGCCCCCACAAGAATTTTGGCAACTCTTTGCTTTCTATTTTGCAATCATACTATTTCTTGCAAGAGGTATAGAACTGGTTCTCAACAATAATTTTTTAAAAAAAGACATTGTTGTTGCTTCGAGATTGATCGCATTTTGGATCGCAGTAGTACTTATATATATCGCAGGATTTAATGGTGATGTATTGATAAAAGAACTAATATTGTGGATAGTAATAAAAGGCGCACTCAATTTCATCGGAACGCTAAATGGGGAAGAAAAACCCCAAGTAGAAAAAAATAATTAAAAAAAATTAAAAAAAGTTTTTATGCGTTTTGCACATGTGCAAAATTGCCTTAAACCCTTATAACGCCTGCGTTAAAGGCGCATCAGAAAAAACATAAAAGCATGAAAAAAAGGAGGTGAAAAAATAAAATTTTAAACTTTTTTGCATTTTCCCGCAAAAATCCGAAAAAAATCAGTATAATATATATAGAAAGTAAAATTTCTACTTGAGAAAAACTAAGAAAGAAAATGAGAAAGAAAGGATTAGAGTGTTATGAAAAAACTAATCACGCTGCTGATCACAGCAGCCCTACTGCTAACAATGGCAGTACCGACATTTGCAGATGATGGTCTTATCCCGCCAGAAGGAAATCTTCCGGGCGCAGGCGAAGAGCAAAACCCAAATGTAACCGAACCGACTGAAGAACCGACTGAAGAGCCGGAAGAGAAACCAGCACCAATTACAAGAAAGCCATATAAGGTGAAAAACGTAAAGGTGCTAAAGAATGGATACAGAAGTCTGAAGGTAACGTGGCAAGCCGACCCTACTGCAACAAAGTATCAAGTATATAGAGCCACTTCAAAGAACGGCAAATATGTACTAAAGAAGACAACTACGAAAACATCATATAGTAATATAGGAATTACTTGTGGTAAAACCTACTGGTATAAAGTAAGAGCAGTCAATGCCAAAGGAAAAGGCGTGTTCTCTGTAAAGAAGGGCAACAAGGTAAGACCGGCCACCGGAAAGATTACGAAAGTAACCATTCCAAAGAGCGGTCAAGTCAGAGTACACTGGAACAAGGTAGCAGGCGCTACTGGTTACCAAGTGTATAGAAAGAGAACCGATAAAACAACTTGGAAGCTATTTAAGACAGTATCAAACAAATCTACTTCCGTAACGGATAAGCTACTTGGAAATAGAAGCGAGCCATGGGGTAAGGGTAATGGATATTCTTACGACTATAAAGATATGGAATATAGCTGGGACTACAAAGTGAGAGCCTACAGAACGGTAAAGGGAAAGAGAGTCTATGGCTACTTCTCCAAATCCGATAAGTGGGTGCCGGACTGGACAATCGAAGGCATTTATGAAGAACTGTGGAAATATGGCGAAAGTCTAACATGGACCATGCACGAAGTAGTGCCGACTTATCCGGAGCCAAATGCAGATTATGATTATCATGTTGCTAAAACCGATGGCTCTACCTACACCTTAAAGCATGAAACTGGATGGAACACTGATACTGAAGGTGATGCTGGGGCGGTATATACCAATCCGGAAAACGGTAATACAGAAAAAAATGCAAGTTATCGCAAACATACGCCAAAGAACTCTAACTGGGATGTACTGTGGCCTGTATTGGTTCATCCATATCGCACAAAGGCTTCCATTCTAAAGGAACTAAAACCAAGAATAAAAGCCGACTTAGAGAGTCTAACTTGGTCAAACCCGTTATGGTGGGACCCCGAATACGGAGATTGGTCTGGCGTTGATGGATTTACAATGTATTATGAAAAGTATCTAAATGGATATAAAATGTGGCTGTTGTGGTAATGTGTTCACTGGGAAAAATATATATTAAAAATTAAATACAAACTTAGAAAAAAGGAAAGATGTTTATCTTTCCTTTTTTTATTGCATCCAAAAGAAGAAAGGAGAAGGTAATGAATGGCACGAAAAAAGAAAACGCTATTATCATGCACGATGATACATCTTAGATATATACAGAAACAACGGGTAGGCAATCGCTTACCCGTTTTTACATAGATCAAAAAACATATCACTCTCATTAAAATACAAAGGAGGAACAAGTATGACTAAAGTAAATAGTCAAAACCTAGCAAGAAGACTACTTGTGATGCTAGTTGCATTTGCCGTAGTCTTTACCTACATCCCGCAGGAAGCCTTTGCGGCCAATGGGTGGAGGCCCGGCTCAAAAGCATACTTCCGTAATGGCGGCGATGTAAAGGGGTCAGACGGAAAATATTTCTACAATGACTCAAGAAGATACTCTAACCGTTGGTACGGTTCGGGAGGGCTTCATCGTGACGATAACTCATACGCACTAAGAGGCCCAAGACATTCATTCTTAATTAAGCCAACGGATGGCGGCCCAGCTGTGCAAGGCTACTGCCTAGAGCAAGACGTAGCCAATCCATCGACAGGTAACGTAAAATATGTTGCCGAAGAATGGGAAAACTCAGAATGGATGCAAAAGTATAGTGGCAATGTACAAAGAGGGATGCAATTAACCCTGCTTTATGCAAAGCAGCCAGACTCAAAGACCTCAGACATTGAAAAGCTGTTTGGCGTAAAAGGCGCTTCTCTAAATGACTGGCTAGTTGCTTCCCAGCAGATAATCTGGGAGTGGCAGCAAGGACTACGAGCAAGCATTGATGATATTCCAAAGAACCCAACATCCAAAAACCTTGGCACAAGTACCTACCATAATACGCCAAAGGACTTCTTCTATACAACCGTAAAGGGAAGAAAAGCTGGCGAGGTATATTTGGGGATGCTAAAAGCTATGGCAAAGCATAGAATTATTCCATCGTTTACGAGTTATTATCAAAGAAACGCAGGAACCATCTACATGGAAGAAGCCTCCGCAGGCGTATGGAAGGCAGTAAACTCTAAATATGCTTATGCAATGGAGGATGCGGATAGAGAAATTGCAAGAGCGAAATCTGACTACTACACATTAACAGATGAAGACACTTGTGGACATGACCTTCGTGTCCTAAACGGCACCGCAAAAGATAGCGCATATACCTTTACCCAAACAAGCACTGGTAAGTATACGCTAACATATAAAGGTGCGTCTCTGCCAAACACAGCAAAGCATGGTAAGAAAAATATCAAGGAAACCACCAAAGAAAATCTTTTGACTTGGCAAAATCCGGGGACCCATTATCAGACCATTGCCATTGGTGCAGATGACCCAGTTGACTTCTATTTCAAAATGAAACCATTAAGAACAATGGGCGAAAACGACATAGAGTTCTTCCCAGAAGTGCGCTTCCCAGTGCATAAGAATGATAAGAACACTGGTTGGGACGATAGCGTGCATACAGGAATGGGTGATGCATCCCTTGGTGCAACATTTGAACTGTATCGTGGAACCGAACTTGTAGATACTGTTACACTAGACGCTTATGGCGAAACAGACTACCTAACGGACATCCCATGGCAGGACCCAGAAGATGTGCCAAAAGCACAGTCTGGCACAAAGACGCATATGGTAGATAGTCAGCCTCACTGTACTGTCACGCCAACCAAAACAACATGGGACGATACGACCACATATACCATCGTGGAAATACCGCCTGCTGGAAGACATGCGGAAAGTCCAACAGTCTCAAGAACCTTCAAAGTAACCTATCATGCAGAAAGCATCAGTACGCAGGAATGTATGAATGATGATCAAACATGGGGTCCAATAAATTACAAAGTGGACTTTAAGGAGAACGGAAGCACAAATACCGTACAAGGCACGATCGCAAGCGGAAGCGTGACACTAGACTATGTGCATGATTTTGCAGAGCAGGTTTTCGTCAATGACAACTATAGAGGACTGCTTGAAATCATCAAGACCAAAGATGATCTTAACCCATTCACAGACGGTAAAAGTAGTGACAATGGTGTAAAGGCAGAGTCCACCAAATCCAAATGGACAATCCAGTTAAAGAGTGGTGGATATGAAGAAAACCCATATGTAAGAGTTGTGCCACTAACTGCTGGCGGAACTAATTACGATATACTAGCAAACAACTATAAAGCAACAAGAGACGATAGCGGAACGCCAGCAGATGAAAACAACCCACTGGTAGTCAACGAAAATGGTAAAATCCGTATCACCGATTTACCTTACGGTACATATATCGTAAAGGAAATCGAAGCGGATAATAACGGATACGTGCTAGAAAGTTTTGAAGTTGTCGTATCTAAGGACAATCAGACGATTAGTAAGAAGGTGAATAACCCACCGAAAACAAACAAAATCAAGGTTGTAAAAACCAATAGCGAAACTGGAAAGACAGTACGTTGGGATGCAGATAGAACTGCATTTAGAATACGTTACATGGGTCACAGTGAATATGGCGATCCAGAAGATGTAGAAAACTACAACAAACTGCTTCCAAATAGTTCCGCATACACAAATGACAATGGAAACTATGTGTTCTACGCCAATAAAAATGGCGAAATTACCTTGCCTTACGAAATTGAGTACGGCCACTACCAACTGGAAGAAATCGTTGTTCCAAACGGCTACTATGTAGGCGCATATGACAATGATGGTAACGGAACCATTGCTGATATGGGAAGCGTGAAAATCGTAGACCATGAAGGACAAGCTGTAACGCTGCCAAAATCCTTTGCTCAGACTGTACAAGTAAGAGACGCTGACGGAAACAAGGTAACAGAGTTTACCGGAAACAACATGAGCATTCTTGACAATTTGAGAGTAAGATGGTAGTATAAAAAAACGATATGTAACTCATAAGCCTCACATCCTTCAGGAAGTGAGCAAACCAAGGCGTAGAAGTATATACGCTTTGATGAGACGAGTGACTGTTAAGACTCGTCGGTAAAATAAAAATTGACAGAGCGATGAGATGAGTGACGGTTCTGACTCATCGATAAAATAAAAATTGACCGAGTGATGAAGAACAGCGGGGGATTCCCCTCTGTTTTTTAATTTAGCTTAAGCATTGATCACGCATCTTGTCGACGGTGGCTCGACGCTAAAAATGAGAGGAATTAGGATCATGAAAAATGTAATACCTGTATCAAGACTCAATAGAGGAGAAGCTTCTAAGATATTAAAGGAAATTGAAACGTCGGGACATAAAGTAATTGAAAAGAACAATACCCCGATAGGAGTGCTTTTGTCAGTTGCAGAATATGAAAGTATGATTGAAACTCTAGAGGATTTGGAGTTGCTTGTACAGGCGCAAGAAAGAATGAATGATTTTGATGGCGAAACCATTTCAGAAGATGAAATTAGAGCAGAATTTGGGATAACAGAGGAAGACTTAGATAAAATAGAGGATGTTGAATTTGAATAACGGATGTCTATTTTTTGAGATTAACAACAGGTTAGCGCCCACTTCACATCCCATCTATGTCGATAAATGGGATATCATAGCGGTTTTTGTCGGAGAGAATCCATTGAATGCGTGCTAACGAAATGATATACTTGAACCAATCAAACTATATACTGCATTGCGTGTTTGGTGAAAAGAACGGAAACGACTTAAGGAGGAGCGAAATGAACAATTCATATTTTGACGGAGGGTTGTTACAACTTGTCGGATATAAAATTTTAGGAGGAATCATTACAGCAATCACATTAGGGATATGCGCACCATGGGCCATTACGATGATCTACGACTGGGAGACTAAGCATACCGTGGTGGAAGGCAGAAGACTACGTTTTGAAGGAACAGCAATTGGATTGTTTGGCCATTGGGTAAAATGGCTATTGCTTACAGTTGTGACGCTTGGGATATATGGATTTTGGGTTGGTATTGCATTAAGAAAATGGAAAGCGCAAAACACATTTTTTGCAGCATAACTGAACCTTTTTTTCTAAGACAGCAAAGGCCTGCCTTAAATCAACCTGATCCAACCATTTTGCGTATGGAGGAAAGAAATGAAGCGAATCATTGTTTCTATAGTATTAAGCTTAACCCTTGTTTTGTCAGGCATTTGCACTAGCTGGGCGGATACGTCTTCGCTTGTGACGAGCCAAGCAGCTTTAGAAAAACTCAGTGGAAAAGCTTGTACTTCTAATATAACGGCAGCGGCATCTATCGATTACGTTTTGGCCAAGTATAAGGACGGGTCCATTTATCCAGGGGCTGGAGAATGCTGGGGTTACGCAGAGAAAGTCAGCAGCATTTTGGCGTCATCACGTTCGACCAAGTTCTATACAGGATTGAAGTTCAGCAAAACCAATTTCAAGAATAAGTGTCTAAACGTGAAAGCTGGGACACACATCAGGTTATCCCGTGAGAAGAAATTTAATGGTGCCAAGGGGCACTCTGTTATATTGCTTAAGGTTTCAGAAGAGAAAACTTACTGGATCGATAACAACAACTTGGGCTATGGTCGTGTCGGACATCACTACGGAACATTAGATGATTTCATGAATTGCTATAGCCAGTATGGTTACATCAATATGGTGGCAGAAACCAAGAGCTACAAGGTGTCAGCCAAGCCAACAACAGCGTCTTCCGCCAGCAACAAAGGTGGTAGCGTTACGTTAACGTGGTTGAAAACGTCAGGAGCATCAAGGTATGAGGTTTACCGTTCCTACAGCAAAACTGGCACTTATAAACGAATTGGTAAAACGACTAAAACTACATATACAGACGCAACTTTGGCATTGGGGAAAACAGCCTATTATAAAATTCGTGCAGTAAAGAAAAACGGGAAAACTACTGGCAATATCACCAGTCGAAAAATCATCCTGTCTAAGCCTATCATTTCCTTGACCAATGACAGCGAAACCAACGATCCGGTTATTTCGTGGAAGGCGGTACCAAAGGCGGATAAATATAGGATATATTACTATAGTCAAGGAGATGGAAAATATAAATTACTTGCAACTACCACTGCGTGCGAGTATAGAGACACTAAGGCCAGCCGTGAAGGACGAGTATATGCCGTGAAGGCGATTTATAGCAAGAGAGCAGCTGGAAATTCCAATTACAGCAATTCGATATGGGGACACCGCACATTACCTGCACCAGAGACTCCAATCATAGAAGGAACACTGGACGAATATGGTGAAGCAATCATTTCATGGAATGCAGTAGCGAGAGGCTGCTATTATGAAGTGTATCGAAGCCAGACCATCAACGGAGAATACGAATATTTGGGAACTGCGTGGGATTGCAATTACGTTGATTATGACCGTTACGAGGGTGAACAATGGTATTACAAAGTAACAGCCTGTAATGAAGATGGTATTTCTGGACAGTTCAGCCAAGTGATATGGCTGTAAAAGATATTATAAAAACCGTCCCCAAAAAATAAAACCTGCATTATTCAAAGAGCCAATGGACAACAGTACCAGAGGCTCTTTTTGTGTACCATCAATCCCGCCCATGCTCTTCCCAATCCGCTGTTTTTATGATAAAATAAATCTTTACAAAGGATTTACGCAGGAGGTAAAAATGACGGAACTACTGGCGCCAGCAGGGAATATGGAAGCGCTAAAAGCGGGAATTGGAAATGGAGCAGATGCCATTTATTTAGGCATGCAGAAATTTGGTGCGCGAGCATATTCTTCTAATTTTGATATGGAAACGTTGAAAGAGGCGGTGGATTACGCTCATTTGAGAGGCGTAAAGCTTTATGTCACCATGAACACCATTGTGTTTGAGGATGAAATTGAGGAAATGCAGGAAGCTCTGGATCAGCTTAACACATTAGGCATTGATGGGGTAATTGTTCAGGACTTAGCGGTATTCGACTATGTCGCCCAGCATTTTACCAATATGGAAGCCCATTGCTCAACCCAGATGGGGATTGACGATGTGGACGGGGCTTTGCTGTGCAAAGAATTAGGCGCCAAGCGAGTGGTTTTGGCCAGGGAAGTGGAGATGGAGCAAGTGAAGGCCATCAAAGCGGAAGCCCAGATTCCTATTGAGATTTTTGTTCATGGGGCCCTTTGCGTATCTTACTCAGGCAATTGTCTCATGTCTGGCCTCATCGGCTACCGTAGCGGAAACCGAGGAAGATGTGTAGGTTCGTGCCGCAAGCCTTATGAACTAATTGACGCGACAACCAATAAATCTTTGGGGAAAAGCTATCTTTTGTCCACAAAGGATTTAAATACCATTGACCATATCGATGACCTAAAGGAAATCGATTCCTTGAAAATAGAAGGTCGCATGAAGGAGCCGGCTTACGTTGCCAATGTAGTCTCCAAATATCGTGCGGCTATCGATGGAAAGTCCACAGGCCAGGACAAGGCGGACTTAAGCAAAACCTTCAACAGAACATATACCAAAGGCTATTTGTTCGGGGAAGATC
Organism: Clostridiales Family XIII bacterium PM5-7; assembly: GCA_050435405.1. GTDB lineage: Bacteria > Bacillota > Clostridia > Peptostreptococcales > Anaerovoracaceae > Senimuribacter. Next base: position 10,608 of record JBNDKG010000011.1, on the reverse strand, counting down.
CAAAAGACATCACCAATGTCCAAAAACCCAACAATTTCGGCTTCCCCATTGGTAAAATCACTGAAGCCTATAAGGGCATGTACGAAATCACCTTGAATAAAGCGCTGCGCCAAAACGACATCATCCGCATCGACCATGACAACGAAGACGTCAATTTGTCCGTAGTCAAGCTGTACGACAGACAGGGGAATTTGATCAACAAATCCGAGGATCGTTGCTACATCAAAATCAAAGAAACATTGTCTATTGGCGATATGGTGTACAAAACCAAGGATTATCAATATTATAAAGACTTAGAGGCTACTTTTGAACAAGAGTTCAGGCGGTTTGAGCTGAACCTAAAGGTTTATGCATATCCTGATGCAAAGCTAGTCATCGACGCCGAAGCCTTAGGCTGCCATTACCTCTATGAGAGCGAAGAGACCTTAGATGAGGCAAAGAATAACCCGACCACCAAGGAGCAAGTGGTCAAACAATTATCCAAGCTAAACGATACCATTTTTGCATTAGGTGAAGTGGAGTTTGAAGAGTATAACGCCTTTGTGCCAGCAAAAATGCTCAACCATGCGCGGCGAGAAATCGTCGAAAAGCTGTATGACGCAAAACTTGCCAGCAAGGCCAAGGGCATCAAAGCACCAGAACCAAAAGAACCGATTACCTTTCCTAAGCAAAAACCATATATTACGGCAAGTGTCACCACCAAAGCCCAGTATGACGCTTGTGTTAAGGCAGGAATCAATCAGGTGTACTTCCAAAACATCATCAGAAGAAATGGAAACACGTATGAAGAAAAAGAAGGCGAGCTACTCATCGGTGGTTTCGGTGGCATTTATCATTATCGAAAGACCAATCCATTTATCACGGACTATTCGCTAAATGTGGTCAATGCTGAGAGCTGCTACCAGTTATATCGATTGGGCGCGAAAAGAGTGACGTTATCCTATGAGCTGAATAAGAAACAGATTCAAGACCTAGTTGATCGCTATGAAAACGCCAATCAAGGCAGCCCATCGCTAGAAATGATTGTCTACGGTCGTGCACCTTTGATGGTGACAAAATATTGCCCAATGAAGAAATTGGAACAGTGTGGGCAGTGTAAGGGTAAGACCTATGAGCTAAAGGATGAATATGGAACTTTTCCGATATTATCCCATGAGGATTGCACCACCACGGTGCTAAATGGAAAGACCCTAAACCTGCTAGACGAGATGCCGTTTATCGACGGAGTGGAAGCTTTCCGACTGAACTTCACGACGGAATCAGCAGAAGAAGTGACCAAAGTGGTGAAAAACGCTTTAGGCAAGCTGGATGGATCGGTGCGCCAAGCTTTGTTCGTGCAAGAAACTCAGACGAGAGGACATTTTAATAAAGAAATACTATAGGTGATACCATGATACAAATCGAGAACCTTTCTTATGGTTTTCCAGCAAAAAAATTATATGAGCACATTTCTGCGACTCTGGAGGCAGGGCAGCATTGCGCCCTGATTGGTAGCAACGGATGCGGAAAATCCACCCTTGTTGAGATGATCATTGACCCGGAGAAATTCTGGTTCGAGGGACACATCATCAAGGATGACCAATGCAGAATCGGTTATACCAACCAGTTTAGCGTGAGACAAAAAAGTGCAGATCAAACGGTATTCCAATTTCTCAGTGAAAAATTTGTCGAAAACCAGAAGCAAATTGAGACGGTTTGTGAGGAAATGGCATCGGGAGAAAACATGGAGCAGTTTATGGAGGATTATCAGCAGCTCCTCGACTTATATCAAGCAATGGATGGCGACAATTATTTGACCAACATTCAGAAGCAATTAAGCTTGGCCAACATGACGGAGCTTTCGGATGTGTGTTTGTCTAAAATCAGTGGAGGAGAATACAAGCTGCTACAGCTGATGCGAGAAATGTTACTGGCGCCAAATCTTTTGGTGCTAGATGAACCGGATGTCTTTTTGGACTTCGGTAACTTAAATAGACTTTGTCGATTGATCAACAGCTACAAAGGCACCATGTTGGTGGTGACCCATAACCGTTATTTGCTCAACCATTGTTTTGATCACATTTGGCATTTGGAAAACGGCGAGCTACAGGAATTTGAAGGTGATTACACCACTTATCGCTGCTGGCTACTTGCGGAAAAGCTCAGCCTAAAGCAGCAAAATCTTCAGGAGCAGGAAGCCATTGCGCATACATCTGCCCTAGTGGATATTTTGCGAAAACGAGCCACCTTAATGGTGAATCCGGTCATTGGCAGATCCGTCAATGCGAAACAATCCCAGCTAGACCGCTTATTGGAGCGCCAAATCAAAGCGCCGTTTATCGAAATCCGCCAGCCGGAAATTGTGCTGCCTGCGGTGGAAGTTAACGCGGAGCAACCAGTGCTTACGGTGACTGACTATACGGTGACGCTGGGAGAGGACCGACTGGTTAACGTCAATTTTCAGCTCCTTGCGGGAGAAAAGGTTGCCATTGTTGGGGCTAACGGAACGGGGAAAACCACATTAATTCATGACTTAATTGAGAATAAACATCCTGCCATTCGCTTTGATGAGGATACGGAAACGGGATTTTTGTCACAGCTTTACAGTCAGGAAGAAATGGAAACGCGAACAGTCTATGAGATGATGCTAGACTATGGCTTCACTTCAAGAGATAGTGCAAAAGCCTACTTGGCGACCTATTGCCTAGATTTAGAAGACATCGATCAAAAGGTCGGCAATCTGTCTGGCGGCGAGCAAAACCTGCTCCAAATTGCCTTGGTTGGCAAAGGGAAAGGGGAATTCCTTCTCTTAGATGAACCGACAAGTCACTTGGATATTCATGGACAAACCGCCTTTGAACGGGCGCTTTCGGAATACAAAGGGACTGTACTCATGGTTTCTCATGATTTCTATTTGGTCACCAATTGCTCGGATTATGTCCTTTTGGTAGAGGGTGAGACCGTTAGACCAATGCGAACAAAGAAATTCAAGAGAATGGTCTACAAGCAATACTTTGATCAAGAGTATTTGGAAGCGGATAAGATCAAGCAAGATTTAGAAGAACAGATCACCAAAGCCTTTGAAAAAAACGATTTAGGGGCGGTAGAAAAGCTGTGCCAGAGACTGGAAGATTTTTCCTTGAAATTAGGGAATACCCTTGACCAAAAATTAGATTGAAGCTATAATTAAGGAAAGCATTTCAAGATGTAAGACACCGTACTGGAGGTGAATTTCTCCAAATGAAAAATTCAATGAAGAAAATCGCACTGCTAGGTGGCGTAGTGATGATGGTTTTGAGTTTATCTCTTTCGATAATCTTTTCAACGACCACTACATCTGAAGCGCCTACGATTGAACTGACTAGCGAAGAAAAGGCAATGGTTGAGGCAAGCCAAAACGGAAAACCTATTACAATAGGCATTATTCCGGGGTCGTTCCCTCATTCTGACTGCCCACCAAACACAGATGACTTTATTGGACTAAATATTGAAATCCTCAATCGAATTACAGAAATCACTGGATTGGAATTCGAGTTTGTTAGCGTTCCAGTAGATAGAAAAACGCCCCTAGAGATGATCAAGGCAGGCGAAATCTCATTAGTTGCAGGGACGATTAAATTAGACGTATTTCTCAACAACCCGGACTTGCTGTTGTCTGAACAGCTCAGCGATGGGTCGACCATTTGTATTGCGACAAAAGATGTGACGTTCCCTGAAGAGGGGGAAGGGAAAGTGGCCATGCTGAAAGGCTATCAAGCAGGTCTTGAAGTGAAAGAAGAAATTTTCCCTGATTTTGAATTGATCACTTGTGCAAGTAACCAGGAGGCCATTCGTGCTGTTAGAGATGGAAAGGCCGATGTGGTTCTCGTCAGTGCTTATGCAGGGATTTACGAATTGCAAAACCCACTCAATGAAGATTTAGCAGAGCTCACCAACTATAAGCGGGAGAATGAAAGCTGCATTATGGGTGATAATACGCCTGAAAATCAATTGGCGATTGCCATTATCGATAAGGCCCTATCTTTTATTGGAAAAGATGGGTATGACTATATGCACATAAACTATAGCTTATCTAACCCTTACCAGCTAAGTGTTTTAGAATGGCTATACAAGTATAGATATAGCGTAATGCTGGTCACGATTATGACCATCGTCTTTGCTACAATTTTGATGCACGTGAAACGAGAGCAACAGAAGAACAAGCGACATTGGTTTGACCCGCTTACAGGGGCATTGACGCCGGTAGGATTTGAAATCAAAGCAGAAACCATGGTGATTAGAGCCGTTAAGCCGCTATATTTAACGGATTTCGACATTAGCCTGTTTAGCAGCTACAATGATTTGTACGGAAAAGAAGAAGGCGATTTGCTGTTGAAAAACATCGCAAAAATTGCCCAAAAGCATATTGGCGATGACGGCATTCTTTGTCGAACTTACGCTGACCATTTCAAGGTGCTTTCTACCAATGACTCTTTAGCGTCGTTAATGACCAAAATTGAAGCCATGAACGAAGAATTGTGTCAGGCGGCAAGAAGTGCCATTTCGTTTAACTATGGAGTTTATCCAATAGAAGATAATTCTGTACCTATTGCGAAAATGTCTGACTTTGCTGCCCTTGCCAGAAAAAATGCCAAGGAAAGTGCAAATATCCGCGTATGTGTTTTTGATGAGGAATTACGCAATAGCTACGTTTACGATGCAAAAATGATGGCAGCGTTTGATGATGCCATCGCCAATAAAGATTTTCTGGCTGTTTATCAGCCGAAATTCGACACCTTTACCCAAAGAATTATCGGAGCAGAGGCGCTGGTTCGCTGGCAAACGAAAGATGGCTCCATGATTGCACCGTTCCATTTTATCGATTTGTTTGAAAAGAGCGGTCAGATACAGAGATTGGATATGTTCATGCTAGAAGAGGCTTGCATTTTCCTTAATGGATTAACGGATAAGGGTCTTCCGATGGTTCCAATTGCCGTGAACTTTTCCAGAATTCATTTATACAATCCGGAATTCGTGGATCAAGTGAAGGAAATTGTTGAGCGTCATGGTATTCCTAAAGAATTCATCGAAATTGAATGTACGGAAACGACCATGATCAATCATATCGAATTGACGAAAAATGTTTTTGCGAAGCTGCAAGAACTAGGCTTTACCATTGCTATGGACGATTTTGGCATTGCGTATTCGTCGCTGAATACATTATATGCCATTCCGTTAGATGTGTTGAAATTGGACAGAGGATTTTTGATGACCAGCATGTCCAATGAGCGGAAAAAAGCGGAAATCATCATCAAAAAAGTAATTTCCCTAGCCCATGAGCTGTCGTTACGTGTTGTGGCGGAAGGCGTGGAAACTGAGGAACAATATTTATTATTAAAGGATCTAAAGTGTGACTATATTCAGGGATACTATTTCTCCAAGCCGATAAGAAGGGATGACTTCGTGGCATTGTTGGAGAAAGAACCTCGAGTGTGAAAATAAGTGAAAACGTGTGTTTTGGAGGAAATCGTAATGGAGAATCAAGATCAAAGGCTAGTTGTTCGACTAGCTGAATTGCTTAGCGAAAAAGGGGTAAGCAGTGAAAAGATTAATAATGCCTTAGCTTTAATGTGCGAAGGATTCTCATTTGACTATGGGTTAGTTTATGAAATCAATCAACAAAAGATGTTCAATCTAAAGGAAAGCTGGAATGAGAGTACGGCCACGGTTGCCACAGAATTGTTATTAGACGATTTGGCGCCGAAATGTCGAGAGAAAATGGTCGAACAAGGCATCGTTCATTTAGACAAGGAACAGGTTGACGGACAGTTTATGTGCGATTTATCAACGTTTTTCTCCATGGATTCAGGCGTGATTCTTTCTATTTCTGAAAAAGAGGGGACCATCAATGGGCTGTTGGTTTTCGGCAATGTCGTAGAAAGAACACCTGTGATTTCTGATGATCGAAAAGGAATGCTCACTACAGCACTTTCAATTCTTGCCAGCTATGTGGATACGAGAATTTTGGAAAACAAATTAGGCTTTGCCCGAATTTCGTTAGAGAGCGTTTTGGACAATACCGGTATAGATATCTATGTAAATGACTTCAATACCCATGAAATATTATACGTCAACGAATCGATGGCGGCGCCATATGGTGGAAAAGAAAACTTTATGGGGAAGGAATGTTGGAAAGCCTTGTATGAAGGTCAGACTGGCCCATGCGATTTTTGCCCACAGAAAAAATTGATTGACGAAGAGGGCAAACCAACTAAGACTTACACTTGGGATTACGAAAGGGCGATGGACGGGTCATGGTTCCGTGTATTTAGTTCGGCCTTTAGATGGGTGGATGGTCGTTTAGCCCACGTGGTCAGTAGCGCAGATATTACGGACAATAAAAAGAATGAAGCGACCATTCGCTACATGGCCAACTTCGACTCATTAACCAATTTGCCAAACCGTAGAAAGCTTGTTGAGGATTTTGAGCGGCGAATTGAAGAAGCTACAGAAAACGACAAAGCCTTCGTCTTGTTCTTTGATATTGATGGATTTAAAAACATCAACGATACCTATGGCCATGATGCAGGAGACGAATTCTTAATTAATTTAGGGAAGTTTTTCTCGGAACTACCAATGCTAGCAGGCTCGATTTATCGTAATGGTGGTGACGAATTCGTAGGCATCATCAGCGGCGAACATGCAACTGAGGAAAAGGTGAGAGAATTGGTGGATACCATCCATCAGCGTTTCCAACAGTGCTGGCCATTGGCTAAGGGCGATGTATTCTGCGGCATCAGTGCAGGCGTATCCTGTTACCCAGTAGATGGAACGGCAGCAGAACCTCTACTACAAAATGCCGATCAAGCCATGTACAAAGCGAAAAAGAGTGGCGGTGGAGCCATTTGCTTCGCCTACGAGCTGTAATATTAACCTTAAACCAACAGTTTCTCACACTGCCTGATTTTACATGCCAGCGACAGCTGTTCAAGGTCTGCAGGTTTTCGAAAATCCAGCGCAGTGAGGGATTGTATTTTTTCTAATCGATACCGAATGGTGTTTTCGTGCTGTTTCATCAAAACAGCGCATTGCGCAATACTATGTCCACTCTGGCAGTAGGTTTCCAACGTTTCGGTTAGCCTTGCATTGTTTTCGGCATCGTATTCGTTTAGCTTTTCCATAATTTGATGGCTGAACTGTGACATTTCTCTGCTGTGGCAGAAGGGTAAAAGAATTTGAAGCACACCTAAATCCGTATAGGATTTGGCGTGTTTTTTTTCTGCAAAAAGTGAGGCATGGAGACTTTCCGTAATGCTCTGCTTCAATTCACCGAGGTAGTAATGAATGTTGCTCACCCCTATGGACACATCATCCTTTGGGTCGAGAATGTCCTTGGAGAATTGCGTTACGCGAGCGGCGATATCGGTATAGGACTGCAAATCAAAGGAGCAGATAAATAGCAATCCGTTCTTGTACATGGTCATCGTATTAGATGGTTGATTTAATCCGGTCTCGACAAAGCGTTTTTGGTATTCCATAAATCGACTTTGGGGAAAGAAGTCGTGAAACTTAGCGAAAATGGTAAAGTGCTGTGTCTCAAAGGACGGATTGAGCTTGGAGGCAACGTGAATCATTTCCTCGGCTGTGATACCGTCCGCCATTAAAATATCCAGCTGCTTGCTGGCAAAGTCCAGGGAGCTAAGCTGCTCGGCATGGTGATTGATGGCATAAATCACATCTTCGAAATAGATATCGGGAGAGTCGATGAGGAAAATAGGGAAATTCTTAGCATCAGCGTAGCGAAGAACGGAATCGGGAATTTGCAGCTGAAAAACGTTTTTGATGGCTAGACCGCTAGCGCTTTTGGCAACTAAGTGCTTGACTGCATCGCCAATTAGAAATGGGTTATCCTTGGCGTAGAGAAAGGTGGTTAAGGCAAATTGATTTTCATGAAAATTGGCATGAAAATATTTATCTTTAAGGGAAGGAATCAATTCGTAATCCAATATGCCCGCGGTGGAAATTACGCGAGATAATCCGCCACCACCACCAATTAATTTGGTTCCAGCTCTAAAATTGTGATAAAAATCCGATACCGTGTAACTCATCAGACACCTCCTGTAGTATTCTATAATTTGCAAACTGCCAATATGGATATTGGTCTAGTATTTCTCTTGATTAGTCTAATCATACGGCGAAAACTCCAAATAAGCAAGTTTTTTGTTGTAATATATTACAAAATTATCTCTTTGCACTACATCCTCCTTTTTCCTATAATGAACGAAAGGAGGTGTTCTTATGGATGTAAGAATTATCGGACGAAAAGAACTGGAACAGGTATTGGAAATGCCTAAGGTGATTGAAGGTGTTAAATCAGCCTACACCCTAAAAGCCCAAGGGAAAACTGTGGTTTGGCCCTTAGTATCTCATGATTTTGAAGATCAACAGGCGGTTATGGATATTCGCTCAGGCGGAATTTTCGGTGACGAGCAGCTTCATGGATTGAAAATGCTCAACAACTTTCCCTTGAACAAGGAACAAGATTTGCCGCCGTTTAATGGTATGCTGATGATATTCGATTCCCATACGGGAATTCCCCTAGGGGTTATGGATGCGGCATATATTACGTGCATGCGCACAGGAGCAGCGGGAGCCATCGGTGCACAAATGCTAGCAAGAGAAGACTCGAGGACGTTGTTTGTTCTCGGTGCAGGTAAGCAAGCCGTTTTTCAGATTGCTGCAACCTTAATCACCATGCCGCAATTGAAGAGGGTATATATTGCAGATGCAATGGATGTAGAAAACGCTAAGGCTTTTGCTGACCAATGTGGAGAGACCATCGCCAAAAATTTTGGTGTGGATGTTGAGGGCGTTACATTTTTACCAGCCATTGATCTTAAAGAGTGCGTTGGTGAAAGCGACATCATCATCACGATTACGCCTGCTCGTGAACCAGTAATACAGAAGGCTTGGGTAAAAGCAGGGACCCACTTTAGCTGTATTGGTGCCGACATGGAGGGCAAAGAAGAAATCGATCCACAGCTGTTTGTAGGCGCGCGCGTTTTTGCCGATGACCTGAACCAATGTGTCAGAGTTGGAGAAATGGAGCTTCCTATTGCGTCTGGTGTCATCAAAAGAGAGGACATTGCAGGAGAAATAGGACAAGTGGTATCAGGACAGATGACGGGGAGAACCTCTCAGGAAGAAATCACGATTTTTGATGCTACCGGCTTGGCGCTACTGGACTTAGTTACAGGAAAGAGAGCCATTGACTTGGCCAAGGAGAAACAGCTAGGTATAGTCGCTGATATTTAAGAGAGAAAGGGAACGTAAATGAATATTGATAAATTTAAAATTGAGTATTGGCTCAATCCTTACGATGCAGAAGCCAAATACAATCTAGGCTCCAGCTGCTGCAAACCAGTTACGCTGAAGGAACTTTTGGAGTTGACCAAAACTGATAAAGCCGAATTTTTCAACGAATTGGAACAGGTCAGCTTGCATTACGGATATTTTGAAGGCATGCCGAGATTGAAAAGGGCCATTGCCAATTTGTTTACCGACGTGGTGACAGAAGAAATGGTGGTTTCCGTTCATGGAGGCACAGGAGCAAATTCAATTGTTTGCTATGCCCTTTGCGAAAAGGGAGACAATGTGGTCAGCATATTGCCAAACTACCAGCAATATTACGCCATTCCAGAAGCCTTAGGTGCAGAGGTGAGAATCTTCACCTGCGACGAAGCGTCTAATTATGCGGTGGATTTTGATCGCATTGCAGCCTTAGTCGATGAACGCACCAAAATGATCAATTTAGCCAATCCAAACAATCCGACAGGATACACCTTGACGAAGGAGGAGCTGGAAAAAATTGTGGAGCTGGCCAGAAGCGTTGGGGCATATGTAGTCTGTGACGAAATATACCGAGGCTTAAGCGACGATTACATGTATTCCATATGCGATTTGTACGAAAAGGGAATCAGCACAGGCAGCACCAGCAAAGTGTTTTCCAGTGCAGGAACTAGAGTGGGCTGGATAGTAACAAGGGATTTATCCATCAAAGATGCCATCATGAATCATCGTTCGTACAACAGCATCTGCGAAGGGGAAATCAACGAGCTTCTTGCTTCTATCGTGCTAGAGAACAAAGACTTATTCTATCAAAGAAATAAACAGATTGTGGAAGCAGGACGAGAAGCGTTATATCAATGGCTAGAAGGAGAACCGCACTTCAAAGTGGCTTGCGACAGCATGAGCTCCACGTCTTACCTTTACTACGATTTTGATATGGATTCCATTGCATTTGCCCAAGGACTCTATGATGAAAAGGGCGTACTGATTTGCCATGGAGACTGTTTCGAAATGGAGCGTAGCTTCAGATTAGGCTACGGTTTTGGTGATGTAGAGTATTTGAAGAAAGGCCTTGCAGAAATTTCGGCATACGTGAAGGAATTAGAAGCCAAAGGCAAAATTTAAGAGCAATGTGGCTCTATGCCAAATGTTGGGGGTGCATGCCTCTCCTCATTTTTAGGGCGTTGCCATCATTTGGGATTTATTTGGTCAAGTCCTAATTTGTGTGTAAATTCAAAATCAGGTATAATTTTCACAGTATATTATGCTGTTTGTTTCAGTTGCTGCGTTTTTGCAATGGCG
>JBNDKG010000010.1:0-47402 GCA_050435405.1 Clostridiales Family XIII bacterium PM5-7 | reverse complement strand
ACATGCCGCAAATGGTTATCTTACACCTTGGGAATATTACAATGGGCAACGATAAAGTTATTGTTTTATGACTCTACTTTTTGGGGTACGCGTCAGTGCTTTGTAAAACCGCAGTACGACCCTTTTTATTTGGAAAATACTGCGATTTTCCAGGGCTATTTGACCAAAAACCGCAGCATGGCCCCGAAAAAAAGCGAAATACTGCGGTCGTGAAGACACGCGCCTTCGCCAAGGAAGCCTTGAGCGTTTTCCAAGAAGACACGCGCCTTCGCCGGAAGAACTTGGATGGTTTTCCGAGAAGGCCCGTGCCTTCGCCAAGGAAGCCTTGAGCGCTCCTATACATTTGTCATAGCGCCAAAAAAGCCGAAGCTTATGCCTCGGCTTTTCATGATTTCTATTTTATTACAATTTTGTGGAACTTCTTCTTCCCTTTCTGGATGAGGAGTTCTCCATTTTCGAACGAATCCTTCGTCACAAACTGCTTAGGATTGGTTACTTTTTCGCCATTGACAGAAAGTCCACCCTGTTCAATGGTTCTAAATCCTTCGCCGTTGCTTGGCACTAGGCCTAGCTCTTTGATCAATGCGACAATACCCTTGCCTTCTCCATCAAAGTCGGCTGCTGCCATTTCTGTCGTTGGAATGTTTGCTCCATCTCCACCGCCACCAAAGGCTGCACGTGCACCGTCTAGCGCTTTCTTCGCTTCTTCTTCGCCGTGAACTAGCTTGGTCACTTCGAATGCAAGGATTTCTTTCGCTTTGTTGATTTCTGCGCCTTCAAGAGATGACAATCTTTCCACTTCTTCCATTGGCAAGAAGGTCAACATTCTTAAGCACATATTCACATCGGCATCTGCCACGTTTCTCCAGTACTGGAAGAACTCAAACGGTGATGTTCTATCAGGATTCAACCAAAGCGCGCCTTTCTGGGTTTTGCCCATTTTTTGGCCTTCACTTGTGGTAAGCAAAGAGAATGTCATGCCGTAAACTGGTAAATTGCACATTTTTCTGGATAAATCCACACCGCCGATGATGTTGGACCATTGGTCATTTCCGCCGAATTGCATCTTTACGCCAAAGTCTCTAGCCATAACCATGAAGTCATAGGATTGCATCAGCATATAGTTGAATTCAAAGAAGGACAGACCATCTGCCATTCTCGTCTTAAAGCATTCAGCACGTAGCATGTTATTTACATTAAAGTGAGTGCCGACCTCTCTTACAAATTCTACATAATTCAGTGGTCTTAGCCAGTGTCCGTTGTTGACACTGATGGCTTTCCCTGCATCAGGTTCCTTGTTTTGATGGCCTGGAGAATATACACCCTCATTGCCCTCATATTTCCACTCATCATCAAAATCGATGAATTGATCGAATAGTTTCTTAAATGCGGCGCAGTTTTCATCAATGGTTTCAACAGTCATCATCTGACGCATGTCCTGTCTACCTGACGGATCGCCAACCATACCTGTACCACCACCCAGAAGGACTACCGGAGTATGTCCGTACTTCTGCATGTACATCATAATGATTACCTGCATAAAGTGACCAACATGCAAGCAATCGGCAGTAGGGTCAAAACCAATATAGAATTTGATTTTTTCCTTCCCCAAAAGTTCTCTTACTGCTTCTTCGTCAGTGACCTGAGCAATGAAGCCTCTCTCTTTTAGGACGTCAAAGACGTTGTCGTGTTTACTCACGGAATCCGGAATAAAGTTCTTCATTTTTTTACCTCTTTCTTAAAGTAATGTGTTTCTTGCCTTATCTATATGAATCCACTCCGCACATTCTACGTAGCAGCATCATACCCTTATTTTGTGCCGTATAAACGGTCTCCCGCATCACCGAGACCTGGAACGATGTATGCGTGATCATCTAAGCGCTCATCTTTTGCGGCGATATAAATGTCCACATCTGGATGGGCATTTTGTAGAACTTCAATACCCTCTGGTGCTGCAATTAAGCACATGAAGGTAATGTTCTTTCCACCTTTTTGTTTAATGAAATCAATGGCAGCTGCGGCACTTCCGCCTGTTGCTAGCATTGGATCTACTACAAAAATCTGTCTCTTTTCAATGTCTTTAGGCAGCTTGCAATAATATTCAACTGGTTGATGGGTTTCAGGGTCACGGTATAGTCCAACATGTCCAACCTTGGCGTTTGGCACTAATGCTAGCATTCCATCAACAAAGCCTAGGCCAGCTCTTAAGATTGGTACAATGGCAATGTCCTCACCCTTTAGCATGTTTACCTTGGTTTTACAAATTGGCGTTTCGATTTCTACTGGTTCTAGTTCCAAATATCTTGTTGCTTCAAATCCCATGAGCATAGCAATTTCCTTTGCCAATTCACGAAAATCTTTGACACTAGTGTCCGTCTTTCTCATTAACGCTACCTTGTGCTGAATTAACGGATGATCGAATACATATACTTTTCCCATTTTCTGTCCTCCCATCGACTTATAAACTACTGTTCATCTAACATATCTACTCTTCTTTGATGGCGTCCGCCTTCAAATTCAGTATCTAACCATGCGTCAGTAATGTTGATGGCTAACGCTTCATCAACAATGCGCCCTCCAAGGGCAATCATATTGGCATTATTGTGTTTTTTGGTCATTACTGCCATTTCTACCGAAGTACAAAGCCCGCATCTAACGCCTTTCACTTTGTTGGCTGCAATGGAAATTCCAATGCCTGTACCGCAAAACACCATGCCAAGATCAGCTCTGCCGCTGGCAACTGCCTCGCCGCATGCTTTTCCGTAAATCGGATAATCAACCGATTCTTCGTCATTGGTTCCTAGGTCTACGATTTTGTAGCCCTTCTCCCGTAAATGTTCCTTTACGGTATTCTTTAGTTGATAACCACCGTGATCGCTGGCCATTGCAATAATCATATGCTTATACCTTCCTTATATTATATGCCGCTGATTTCAGCATTCGATTCATCACCGAGAAGCCAATTCCATTTTCCGGTAAGGCCATTGCCAAAATCACATCAGCGCACTCTTCATCTGCTTGGCGAAGCTTGCGGAAAAACTGGTGTGCTGCTGCACTTTGATCTTCATCCTCAAACACCAAAAGAAATACTTTTTGGTCCTCTGCTTCACGCTGTTTCTGTTCTCTCTCTATGGCAGCTTTCACAGCCTCATGACTGCCTTCAAAAATAATCATCTCCGCCTTGGGCGCGTAATGCTTGTACTTCATCCCTGGAGATTTAGGACTAAGCTGTTGCCCTTCCCCTTGCTTTGGCTGTTGATTCAACGTCGGGTCCATGGCCACTGTCTTTTTCAGTACGGCTTCCATGTCTTCTTTGGTGATGATTCCTGGTCTAAGGATCATTGGCGTAGTTTCGGTCATATCAATAACCGTCGATTCAATGCCCACCGCGCAATCTCCACTGATTACGATGCCGTCTACTCTTCCCTCTAAGTCTTCAATTACATGTTTCGCACTAGTAGGGCTGGGTTTTCCAGATAAGTTGGCACTGGGTGCTGCTATGGGCGTACCTGCTTTTTCAATTAAGGATAGCGCCACCGGGTGGTCAGGCATTCTCACGCCTACCGTGTCCAGTCCTCCCGTAGTAACGTTGGGAACAACGGGCGTTCTCTTTACCACCATGGTCATTGGGCCTGGCCAAAACGCCGCCACGAGCAGCTCCATGTCTTCTGTGATTTCCGGGGTCAACTGATCAAAATCGTCTTTAGACGATATGTGTACAATCATTGGATTATCTGAGGGTCTACCCTTGGCTGCGTAGACTTTTCCAACAGCCTCTTCATTTAATGCATCCGCACCTAAGCCGTACACCGTTTCTGTCGGAAATGCAATTAACCCACCGTCAGCGAGAATTGTAGCTGCTGCTTTAATGTCTTCAATTGTATCCTTAAACAGTTTGGTTTTCATGGTATTTCTTCCTATAGCATACAGCAAATTGGTTAGCCCTTAGAAGTTTTTCATCTTCTCCGCTTGATCGCTGGTAATCAGTCCATCGATGATTTCGTCGATTTCTCCATCGAGAATGGCATCCAGTTTATATAGGGTCATACCGATTCGATGTTCAGACACTCTTCCCTGAGGGAAGTTGTACGTTCTGATTCGTTCACTTCTGTCTCCAGAGCCTACTTGGCTCTTTCTGGTTGCAGAGATTTCTTTATTTTGCTCTTGAATTTTCAGGTCATATAGTCTAGCCTTCAACACCTTGAACGCCTTTTCTTTATTCTTTATCTGTGACTTCTCGTCTTGGCAGGTGACCACCAGTCCAGTTGGCTCATGGGTCAGTCTAACTGCAGAGTCAGTAGTGTTAACACTTTGTCCGCCGTTTCCTGACGCACGATATACGTCAACTCTTACATCCGCAGGATTAAGGTCAATTTCCACATCATCTACTTCTGGTAATACGGCAACCGTTGCCGCTGAGGTATGTACTCGACCTGCCGATTCCGTCTCTGGAACACGCTGAACACGATGAACACCACTCTCATACTTGAGACGAGAATATGCGCCATTTCCTTTAATCAACACAACGGCTTCTTTGATGCCACCGATTCCTGTATCGTTGACGTCCATCAACTCGGTTTTCCATCTATGTCTTTCTGCATAACGCATGTACATTCTTAGTAGGTCTTGACCGAACAACGCCGCTTCATCTCCGCCAGTTCCCGCTCTTACTTCAAGAATAACGTTTTTCTCGTCGTTAGGGTCTTTTGGCAACAACAAAATCTTCAGTTCGCCTTCGTACTGTTCTATTTTTTCATCTAGCTCATTGACTTCTAACTTGGCCATATCGCGCAATTCTTCATCACTTTCCAAGTCGACAATTTCTTTTGCGTCGCTGAGCTCCTGCTTTGCTTTCTTGTATTCTTCATACTTTTTAACGATGGGCTCCATGTTGCTCATCTCTTTCATATATTTCTGCCACTGGCTCTGATTATTGATCACATCAGGATCAGATACCTTTGCTGACAGTTCATTGTATTTTTCAACGATGAAATCTAATTTGTCAAACATTCATTTCTCCTCAAAACATATATCTTGTTGTTTTTTGTATAAATCTATCTAGCCTAATATTATATCACAAGGCCCTACAAAAATCCAAGAAAATGTTGCGGTTCTTTCTGCTTCGTAAAAAGCTCTGTTTCTTTGGCATATTTTTTGCAATTATTGACTGCAAATCACATAGGAGGTAATAACATGAACAAACAAAAATATGACATCGATGCGATTCCTGGAGAAAGATGGTTTCCGAAAGAAACGCATTTTGAAGAGGACATGAACGAATACTGGGGCGATTTCGGTGTGTCTTCGGAAGTGGAAACACTAAAAGCCGTTTTAATGAGACGCCCCGGCAAAGAAGTTGAATCCTTTGATGCTGCTAAAGTCCGCTTTTCTGACGTTCCAGTCGATGTAGAGCTGATGCGCAAACAACACGATGACGTAGTGAAAATATACACCGATTTTGGCGTTAAAGTCCATTATGTGGAAACCCAGAGAGAAGACCGTCCTAACGCAATCTTCTGCCGAGATTTGATGTTGATGACACCAGAAGGTGCAATTATTACACGACCTGGCATGGCTGCAAGGCGAGGTGAAGAACGCTATATTACCGAAGCCTTAGGGAAAATTGGTGTTCCTATCTTGAAAACCATCAGTGGTGATGGCATGTTCGAAGGGGCTAATGCTATGTGGGTAGATCGCCACACATGTGTTGTCTCAACCGGCAGTAGATGTAATCGAAGTGGGTTCGAACAGGTTTCCCATGAATTAGAAAAAATGGGTGTGGATGTGTATCACATGCAGCAGCCATACAGTAACATTCATATCGATGGATTGATGAATCCTGCAAGTAACGATACCGTATTGGTCCATGCCTCGCAGGTACCATATGACATTCTGGATATGTTGAAATCAAAGGGATATAAAATTCTGGAAGCACCTTCAACCACCGAGGTTCGCGAAACCTTTGGCTGTAATTTTGTAGCGCTGGAGCCGGGTCATATTGTTATGCCGGAAGGTAATCCTCGAACGCAAGAATTGTTGGAATCAAATGGAATTAAAGTGCAAACTGTTGACATTTCTGAAATCATCAAGGGTCGTGGAGCTTTGCATTGTATTACCGCTTACTTGAAACGCGGATAAGCCGATACTAAGAGTTTTTTCAACTACATGTTTGAAGAAACTCTTTTTACGATTCTCCTCATTTGTTGATTTTCTTCTACAAATAAGATAGAATATCCGTAGATTAAGGAGGGTATTATGCTAAGAAGATATGTAGAACAAATACTTAGCGTTTACAACTATATTGATGGAATTATGGTGACAGATAAATATGGATACATCGAATATTACGCAACATTCCGTCCGGATGTAAACAACTTGAAGGAAAAAGATATTTTGCGAAAACACGTTACGGAGGTTTACCCTACGCTCAACGAAAATACCAGTAGTATCATGCGTGTTCTAAAAACTGGTCGCCCAATTTCCAATGAATATCAAACATTGGTCACCTATAAAGGGCAAAGTATTCGTGCGGTAAATACCACCATGCCAATCAAGGACAATGACGAACTTATCGGCGTTGTCGATGTATCTAGATACATCGATTCTCCTTACGAGCGGCAAGATATTTCATTATCCTTCAAGGAAAATCTGACCGCAAAATCCCTCTACACCATCGACGACATCATTACCAATTCTCAAAAGATGGAATTGATTAAGGAAAGAATTCCTATGATAGCCAATACCGATTCTTCTGTGTTAATTTACGGAGAAACAGGAACCGGTAAAGAGTTGGTTGCGCAATCTATCCATTCTAGTAGTAAACGGAAAAAGAAACGGTTTGTCTCTCAAAACTGTGCGGCAATTCCCGCTAACTTGCTTGAAAGCATCTTGTTCGGTACAACCAAAGGCTGCTATACCGGTGCCGAAAATAAACCGGGGCTTTTTGAGGTTGCCAACGGCGGTACTTTGTTTTTAGATGAAATCAATTCTATGGAAATCGGGGTACAATCCAAAATATTAAAAGCCATTGAAGAAAAGAAAGTCACTCGATTAGGTGGTTATGAACCGGTAGACATAGATGTGAAAATCATCTCAGCCATAAACGAAAATCCTCAGAAATGCATCCTCGAAAACAAATTGCGAGAAGACTTGTTCTACCGGCTAAGCGTGGTGCTTTTAACCATTCCCCCTCTACGGGAACGCCGTAACGATTTGTTCTTTATGGTCTCTCACTTTATTGAACAGTTTAATCAATCCATGAAGAAAAATATCATTGGGATCGATGAACAGGTGGAAACCATTTTCGAACAGTATGCATGGCCCGGAAACGTTCGCGAATTAAAGAATGTCATTGAAGGAGCGTTTAATATTTCTTCCTCTCGCTTTTTACGAAAACGAGATTTACCGGAGTATTTAACCAATCCCATTGATGCTTACAGACACACTAAATCAAGCTTTGATGTAGCGAACAGCCTATGCATAGATGGGCAACCTCTCGATGTTTGCGTTGCTGCCTTCGAAAAAGAGTTGATCGTCAATGCCCTTTCTGTTTCAAATAATCTCGTCGAAGCGGCAAAAAAATTAGGCATTACGAAACAATCTTTGAATTATAAGCTATCAAAATACGGAATAAAAAAGTAATTAGAAGTAAAAAAGTTTTTACCTTTCGGTAAAATCTTTTTTACTTTTTTCTTTTTCTTCTTCTAATTGGGTAAATTTCAAGACTATCTCTTGGCATTATAATTGCAATAATATTATGTAAATTTAATGAAGGAGGATAATCATGGAAGAAAAGAAAGTTAGAGATATTGATGCTATCCCTGGCGAAAGATGGTTTGCTAAAGAATCAACCATCATCGACGATATGAATTCCCTTTGGGGAGACTGGGGTGTTGCATCTGAGGTGGACAAGTTGAAAGCCGTTCTCATGAGACGACCTGGAAAGGAAATCGAAAACTTTGATTGGCAAGCCGCTCGGTTTAAAGGCCCTATCGATCCCGAAAAATTCAGAGCGCAACATGATGCATTAGCACAGATATATAGGGATCACGGTGTTGACGTTCACTACATTGAAGAACAGCGAGAGGATCGTCCTAACGCATTGTTTTGCCGAGACTTAGTATTTATGACTCCAGAAGGTGCCATTGTAACTAGACCAGCTATGGAGGCAAGACGCGGAGAAGAACGCTATGCTGCCAAAAAATTAGGCGAATTAGGCGTTCCAATTATCCGGACCATCTGTGGAGACGGAACCTTCGAGGGTGCTATGGGTCTGTGGATTGACCATCAAACTGTAGTGTTGGCGTCTGGCGTAAGAACCAATCGCTCCGGGTATGAAATGGTCAAAGCAGAATTGAATCGTATGGGTGTAGATGTACTACATATGCAAATCCCATACGGACATGCTCATATTGATGGTCTACTAAACATGGCGAGTCACGATGTAGCAATGATCCATGCTTCTCAAGTGCCTTATGACGTTTGCGATGTATTAAAGAAGAAGGGAATCAAGCTTCTTGAATGTCCTTCCCAAATTGAAGCAAAAGAAGGTCTCGCCATTAACTACGTTGCCATCGAACCAGGATTAATCGTTATGCCAGCTGGCAATCCACGTTCTCAAGAACTGCTCGAAAAAAATGGCATAACCGTCATTCCAGTTGAATATGACGAAATTCTAAAAGGCTACGGCGCAATTCATTGCTGCACTGCCTTCCTCAAAAGAGGTTAAACACGTATAGGAGATAAGCAGATGAGTATTTATGAAAAATTAAAAAATGAGATTTCCATCGAGAATATGTATTCCGATATGACTTATCTCGTTGAACAAGTCGGTGAACGGCTGTCAGGAACACCAGAAATGCAATTGGCCACCAAATATATCTTGGACCAGTTGCAGCAGGCTGGCATCGACGCAAAAATCGATCACTTCCCGATGTATCAAAGTTACCCTGGCGAAGCGGAGTTAACTATTCTTTCTCCAACAAAAGAAAACATCCCTGCCAGACCAGTTTGTCATATCGATTCCACTCCAGAAGAAGGCATTGAAGGAGAAGTCATTTACCTTGCCTCTGGTGCCTACGAGGATTATGAAGGCAAAGATGTAAAAGGGAAGATTGTGCTCACCGATATGAATTGGAGCCCAGGCCGTCCAGAAAAAGCAAGAATTGCTTGGGAAATGGGCGCAAAGGCACTGATCATCATGAACTGGGGGAAAGCTGACGATGACTTGATTCAAATGGGTGCAGTAAAAGCCCAGTGGGGGAACCCAACACCTGATACCGAGAAGGACATCGTTAGACTAACCGTTGTTAGCATCTCCAGAGGCCATGGCGAGCATCTTGCGCAGCTTTGTAAAAATGGACAAGTCAGGGTTTCCTTAAAGGCTAATGCTACTAGAGAGTGGATTACGGCAGATCAGCCAATTGGCAAAGTCTACGGTGGAAAAAGCAACGGGCAATACATTTTGGTCGGTAGCCATGTGGACGCTTGGGGAAAATCCGCCATATGTAACGCTTCCGGAAATGCGCTTAACTTGGAGCTGGCACGAATTTGCCAAGCTAATCGGGAATTATTGTCTCGAGATGTTGTATTCGTATTCTGGGATGGCCATGAAATCGCCGAAGGTGGTGGCTCAACTTGGTATTGCGACCACTATTGGAAGGAGCTAAACGATAACTGTATCGCTTACATCAATATTGATAATCTAGCCATCAAAGGAACCACCATACCTGGTGTGGAAGGCCAGCCAGAAATGAAAGAAATGCTCATGGAAGCCATAAAAACCATTTGGGGTGAAGATGGCGTATGGCATCACGCTTACAAAGGCGGCGGTGATTCATCGTTCTTTGGCGTAGGAGTTCCCTATATTTCTTTTGCTACCGAATATACCGAAGAGTTGTTAGAAGAATTGAACTATGCGTTTTATAGTCCTTGGCTTCATAGTGACTCAGATACCATCGATAAGCTTGATCGAGATCTACTATATCGTCATACAGAATATTTTTTATACATTTTGACGACCATGATTGATCAGCCAATGGTCCCTTACAATGTTTTGGATTTGGCCAAAGATATCGAAAATCAATGGACGGCCATACTTGAACTATCTGGGCGTGGCAAATGTTTCATCGAAGAATTGGCGGCAACGGTACAATCTTATTGCGACCAGATGCGTCTTTTGGATGAATACAAGGGAAAGGCATTATCGAGCACGGAGGCCCTAGAGACCTACAATAGAGCCGTATTGCTCTGCCAACGACAAACTGCTATTTTCAGATCCGAATCTGGACGCTACGGACAAGATTCTTGCTGTGCGTTACAAACTGAAAACCCAATTCCAGCGTTAGAAAAAGCCTTAAGGATGTATAATGCTGCAGAGCCATTCTCTCATACTGCATATCTATGGGAAACACAGATATTGCGCGTAAAGAATATGGTTTTCGATGCATTACAACAATCCATCGGTTACATACAGGTTGGAATTACCCTTATTGATCAATACTGGAAGGAGGACTAATAATGAACCTTAAAAAAATTTCAAATAGAAGATGGTTCCTAGCTATCGCATTTATTTTTACGATGCTGGTAATCACACAATTCGCATTTGGCGAAGATGGTGAAGAAGTCCAGAAATACTATGGGGCTTTATCACTATTAACCCCTTTTATTGCCATCGTTTTATCTTTTATCACCAAACAAGTTGTCTTATCCTTGGCAACTGCCATCTTTGTAGGGGCAACCATTGTTAATGGGGGAAACTTATTCCATGGCTTCCTCCGTACTTGTGACACCTATATCGTAGGAACAGCTACGGACAGCTGGAATGCAACCCTGCTCATCTTTATTCTATCTGTTGGTGGAATGATTGCTGTAATGAGCAAAATGGGTGGTACACAAGCAATGGCCATTACTTTAGGAAAAAAAGCAAAAACAGCTCGTAATTCTCTTGTGATTACATGGATTATGGGTATCATCATTTTCTTCGAAGACATGGCGAATTCTCTGATTGTAGGACCAACTATGCGCCCTGTAACCGATCAACAAAAGGTATCTAGAGAAAAACTATCATATGTCATCGACTCAACCGCTGGACCAGTAACCGATATGGCATTTATCTCCTCTTGGGTTGCATACGAAATCGGTATGATTGCCATCGCGTTTACCGCTGTTGGAATTGAAGATGGTAACGCATATGGGATGTTTATGAAAACCATTCCATATCGCTTCTATAACATTTTCGCTATCGTTATGGTTATCACCATCATCATGATGCAGCGTGACTTTGGTCCAATGTACAAGGCAGAAAAACGTGCACGCTTAACAGGAAAACTATACGAAGATACTGCAAAGCCAATGATGAGTAAGGAACTGGATGCAATGAACGTTGCAGAAGGCGCTCCTCTTCGCATGTACAATGCAATCGTGCCAATTCTAACCTTTATTGTCACTACTCTTCTTGCCATTTGGTACACAGGAGGCGGTTTAGACGAACCATTTAGCATTACAGGAATCCAAAACGCTTTTGGTAATTCCGATTCAGCAGCCAGCATTCTTTACGCAGTAATCTTTACTTCCATTGAATGCATTGTCTTGGCCGTTGCACAAAAGATTATGACCCTGAAAGAATGTATCGATACATGGTTAAACGGATGTAAGGAGCTTTTGCTTACTGTTACAATTCTCGTATTAGCATGGTCTTCTGGTAGTGTCATGAGTGACCTTGGCACTGGTGATTTTATCTCAGGTATGGTCGGAAACTCCATCCCTGGTGTCATTCTACCAGCAATCTTATTCTTGGTATCATGTTGCGTGGCATTCTCCACAGGAACATCCTATGGAACTACCGCGATTATGATTCCTATCGCATTCCCACTTGCTATGGGCGTTACTGGCGGAGAAGTCACTTCACTGGCAGTAGCTACTATAGCGGCAGTAACCTGCGGAGCAATCTTCGGAGACCACTGTTCCCCAATTTCTGATACGACAATAATGTCTTCTATGGGATCGGCTTCTGACTTAATGGATCACGTAAAGACACAGCTGCCTTACGCTGTAACCGCTGCCATCGTTGCGACAGTTATCGGCTTCATCCCTGCAGCTATGGGCGTATCTCCATTCATCATTATCCCAGTTGGTATAGTTGCCATTATCCTTATCGTAAGATTGGTTGGAAAGAGTACCAAATTAGAGGATTTACAAAAAGAACAAAGTTAAATACTCCAATCATTAGAAAGAGTTCATCCAGATATTTGGATGAACTCTTTTGATTGTTGGATAAACAGCTCTACAGCAATAAAAAAGAGAGCTTCCATGCCGTATAATTGCGGGCCTTGGATAGCTCTCTGCTTC
Organism: Clostridiales Family XIII bacterium PM5-7; assembly: GCA_050435405.1. GTDB lineage: Bacteria > Bacillota > Clostridia > Peptostreptococcales > Anaerovoracaceae > Senimuribacter. Next base: position 35,054 of record JBNDKG010000010.1, on the reverse strand, counting down.
TTCTGATTATTAGTCCATGTTGTACTTGTTCTTGAACTTTTCAACACGTCCACCACGGTTGATGAACTTCTGCTGTCCTGTAAAGAACGGGTGACATGCTGAGCAAACTTCTAGTTTCATTTCTTCTTTTGTTGACTTAGTCACAAAAGTATTACCACATGCGCAAGTTACTTTACATTCCTTATAATCAGGATGGATTCCTTCCTTCATGTTTTACCTCTTTCCTGCCCAGGTCAATGCCTTAGCATAAATTCTGCTTATACCTTTAGTACAGCTTTTATAATATAGCACAAAACCATTGAACAAACAAGTGTTTTTTGCTATTTTTTCTGTTTTTATAAATGTCAAGAGTAAGTTTTATTGATTTTTAATATATATAAATCTGCGTTAGAAACATGGTAAAATTATTAAAATTACAGTTAGAAACACCATGATGATTTTCTAACTGTAATTGGAAACCAAAAACAGAAACTTTGTGGCCTTTTTTTGCACACAAATAAAAGACATACTTTCTCTAGCGTATGCCTTTATATACGTCTGTCCTCAATATTACCTAGCTGCAGCACACTATCCGCTAAGTAATATTTGCACCTCTTTCTCGTACATCATCTTTGCCGTCTGTCCACGGAAAATGCGCCTTGGATAATCATTAATCCATGATTCCACATTTTTGACTATGTTCCGGTTTAGCACTTTATCAAAATCTGCACCTTTGGGTAAAAATCGCCGGATTAATCTGTTTTGGTTTTCATTGGATCCTCGCTCAAAACTACTGTAAGGATGGCAGTAAAACACTTCAGTTCTATTTCCAACTCGGTTAAACGCCTTCTTTATTCCTGACTCGTTGTTAAACTCAGAACCATTATCTACGGTAATCGATTTAAATATCTTATAGAAAGCACCGCCATACCTTTTCTCTATCCGGTTAAGCGCCTTAATCGTTTCTTCCACCGTATGGCTCATCATCTCTTCCATGATTTCCACCCTTGTCTTGCGCTCAGTCAACACAAGGATACATTTCTTGCATCCCATCTTTCCAACAACTGTATCCATCTCCCAGTGTCCAAACTCCTCTCTCGACAGTACTTCTTTTGGCCTTTTCTCAATAGATGTCCCTCTTGCAGCTCGTTTTGCCCGCCGCAGCTTCCCTTTACGCTTCAGCTTTTCTCTTTGTGGCAGATGACTCATTTTAAGCCTTTCAAAATCCCCCAACTTAATCGATTTATAAAGCGTGTTGACTGATTCCACTTGCACTTCAAAGTTCAAAGCAGGATCATTGTTTATCTTCATTAATACTGCAGCCGGGGAATATTTGTTTTCCACAATTTGAGTTTCGATGTACTCTCTAAGCCTGGGGGCATTAGAGAGCTTTCTCTCTCTACCCTTCTTCTTTAGATTTTCTCGATAACGCCTTTCCGCACCTTCTGGATTATATTCTTCCCTTTCCGTCAGATCATCCATTGTACGCACATATGTTGCCCGCTTTAACTCATTGTATATTGTCGCAACGCTACATCCCACAACATCCGCTATATCCTTTACCGCAAATTTCTTTCTATACATTTTATCAATCGTCAATCGATCATTCCACGTTAAATGTTTATAGTGTTTCCCCATGAACACCTTCCTTCCTTCTTAATACTTTACTAATTGAAAAAAAGCGCACATTTCTTGATTATAAATCGAGATCCATATCCTTTGCAATACTATTCTGTAGTTCCTGGAAATCTTGTTGATTAAGATAGTGCTCAAACCCATCTTTTAGAGAACGTCTTAAATAATTCAAGCTTCTTCTTAGTTCTTGCTCAGGTATTCTTTTATAGGTTCTACTATATGTCACACTTTCCGTTTCCGTTTCTTGTTCAAGGCGTTTTTCATCCAGCGCCCTTACCTCTTTCAAAATAACATTCCCCAAACGCTCGTTAAGCTCCAGCATCTTATTTGCTTTATAATTATTACTCTTGCCATACGCAGCCATATACTTCTGTTCTTGACGCTCTAATTTCACTTCTAAGCGTGCATAATCCTCTTTGTGATACTTCTCTATATATCTCATGCTTAACTCATCGATTGCCGGTCTTAGACCCGCAATAATATTCTGGTTATAATTCCACATATTGCGACTCCCTCTTTTCACAAGTTCCTGATGCAGCGCTTCAAACCCATCCCGAAACTCTTTGTCATTGTATAGCCCATGCTCCTTAACGTGTCCTAAAATGTTATCTCTAATGATGCTATTGATTTCAATAGTGATTTCCTTACTATTATTAAGCGTGTTAAATACTTCCGATTTTGCCGCCTTTATATTTTTCTGCTTGAATACCCCGATATATTCTTCTTTTCTCACTTGCTTGCCGCCAGGATCCAATACAGGGATCTTCTCCCACTTTCCAGTTTCAGGGCTTTCTCTCTTCTTATAAATCATCTTCCCTTTCACTTTTTCTTTCTCCCACTGCAGATATTCTTTCTTTTCTCTCATTGGCACTGGTTCGACAGTCGCAACGTGTACATGGATATTGTCTGTATTATAATGAATTGCAGCAGTCCATAGTGCCGTAGATAACCCTTCTTTTTCTAGCAACGTGTTCATTGCAGCTGTAGTTGCCGCCTGCAGTTTGTTTTCATCAAGCCTCTTTGTACAAGGATCAAAAACCCCTTGATCAGCAAGCCATCTGTTATCAAAACTGATAACAGTCTGCCACATAAGGCTGCCGTTGTCTTGCGCCATTTTAAAAGCCTCTTTCAGCGCTTTCTTTTGCGCAAGATCCGCAACTCCTGATTTAGTAAATAATCCAGAAGTTTTCTCGGTATCATCCATGTAATCCATATAATCTTTGAATAAATTGTATGCCGGCAGCACTTCCTTTCTTGTTGCCTCATCTCTATCGATATAGTTTATATAATTACCAAACGTACTATCGCCTGCTGAGCAAAACTCTGTCACCATAACTAATCCTGCATTTATTCCCATTCTCAAATTCCTTTCTACTATTTTAACCGTTCAAGAAGATGATTGTTTCTTTCGATCACTTCTATTGTATCCTTTTGCAGCTGCCGATACATTGTAATCATATCGCTGGCCAAGACCTCATATTTGCTTTCAATATTTCTTACATCCGGCAGCACCGCAAATTCATATATCAAATTTCTAACTAAAGCTTCCATCGACATATTTCGCCTGGAGGCTTCCTCAGTAAGTTTTTGATAAACCGCATCCTCTATTCTTCTCACCTTAATTTCTTTCATTTCTTTACTCCTTATTCTTTCTCGATCGATTATCTTTCTCTTGTTTAAAATGCGCAATCCTATCTTTGATTTTATCTTCAGATTGACTTATCACAGGATTCTTTAGCACCTCAATATGTGCGCAGTATTCGTAGTCGTTTTGATTTAATATTGTATTTACTGCATCCATCAACACCTGCGAATTTTGTTCTGCAGTTTGAACTCCCCACCGCAGCCGTTCCATCCAGGCTTTATTGGTTTTATTAAATGTGCTGACGATCTCGTCAGACAAGCTTTGCCTTGAAGCGTATTCAGCTACGATGAATGTTAACGCTGCCACTTCACTTTTAAGTCCACGCTCTTCTTTCACTTCGTTAATTATTTCTATGATCTGCTCAGGCAGCGCATAGTGCTTCGATATATTCGTCATAAAATCCTCCTTTTTTCTTTGTACAATTCTTGTACAAAATCCGTTTTTTGTGCCCCCACAAAAAAGAGCATATAAAACGCTTGGCTCTGCCAAGTCCACCACGAAGTGGGGGGCAGTTTTCCCTTATGCTCTTTCCTTAGTAAACTAAGTCAAAAAAAGACCCGCCCAATAAGGGCAAAGTCTTTCTCCTTTTTCCATAAAAACAAAAATTAAAATCCCATCATCAGGCTAAGAAGTGCTTGATTGATTTTGATTTCGTTTTGAAATTTAGGCTGATAGATCATCTTCCATCGGCCACCTTCTTCAACAGTAATTACTCCGATATATTCCGATGCTTTAAGTACCGGTTCATATTTCTCTAAAATTAGCTTTTCTTTCTCATCAGGAACAACGATCCAGGACTTGTTTGAAAAAGGCAAATTCCCTTTCGCCTGGAGTATTACTTTCTTGATGTCTGAAAGCTTAAACTCAAAAGAATTGATTTGATAATTCCCTTGATATTTTTCTATTGTGACAAGATCTGCACCACCATCCCTAATCGGACATTCAAATTGATACTTAATTGCTCTCCCGGAATAATTATAGTTTTGCCAAAATGTCTCCTTTAAATCCCGCTCTGTCAAAAACATCTCTACTCATCATCCTTTTCCAAAACGGACAATTCAAAATCAAACACGGTGACATTGACATAAAGCGTTTCTTTTTCTTTCGCATAATAATTCTCCACCTTGGCCTCCAGTAGTTTTATATAATCTCCCTCGCTCAGCTCCAACGCTTTCTCATATGCCTTTCCTACAAAATATGTATTCCAGCTGGAATACTTTTTAGTGCCATCAGTATTTAAACCTTCTCTTGTTGAGAAAAATCCTGATACAGTGTTCTTCCGGTACTCTGAATCCTTCAGCTGATAAATTCTTCCTACATTTCCACTCTTTAATTCCATTGTTCTATTCTCCTTTTCTATAATTCGATTTCTTCCTGCTTTAATTTTGTTTGGCCATGCTGCAGCACTTGTTCATTACCACTGATTAGATTTTCATATATGTCCGCTGCGATTTCTTGTGAATCTTTAAAATTTGCCATCCTAGCACCCTTCCACGATCCATTAGTATCATTGATACCATTTAAGATTTTTAAACCTTTTCCGTTTTCACTCCAATCATCAAGATTTTTGGTATAATCATCGATCAGGAGATCAGTTTGAAAAACGCCTAGCGGAACACCTGACCTTTTATCCTCTCCACACTCCACAAAAATTCTATTCTCCTTCTTAATTTCTGGTAAGTATTCATCAAGCCACTCATTTTTTTCTTCAAGAGCATACTCACTATCTGCTAAAACAGATGATAAAATGTAAACCTCAACATCAGGATGATCATCAATGAAAATTTTAACCCCATCCACCACATTTCTCTCTGGCGGTAAGTTTCTAAAATATCCCCTCTCATACAAGGTTTCTATCATCTCCACAGGATGAAATTCTGCCAATGTTCCATCCATATCTACAAACAGGCGCTTTTCATTTCTGGAAAACGAATCAAACGTTTTTTCGCCTATAACCACCTTTAAAAAATTATATCCATCAAGCGTACCATTGACAGCTCTAATAAACCCATCTTTATCATCATAAATTGCCGCCAGGATCTCATCTAAATCAAACTCTGATGTTAGGCAAGCCTTTTTAATAATGTCGCAGCCTTTTTCTGCAAGCTCATCTGGCATACCAGCATAAAGATTATCCAGCGCAAAATGGATCTGAAAATCCATAGGGGATACTTCTTTTTCTTCCATAAAGTACCGTATGTATTTATAATCGTTCTTATTCATAGTTCAAACTCCTCTCTCTTTTCAATCATTTTCTTTTTGCCCTGGCTATTGATGCCATCTTTTTCGCTCCCTATCTCTTGCCCGTTAAACTCTTGTTGAACGAAACGATCTATTTCATCGATATTTTCTCGATATGTTTTAAAGATGCTATTATACACATCATCGATTGTTAAGTTCTCGTTTTCCTCTAACTCGTCTTTAAACACATCAAAATGTTCGGCTAAATGTCGGCGCCTGCCATCAGTCAGCTCAATTCCATATTTACTCTGCAACATGATGGAAACTGCATCCGCCTCAAATTCCATTCGTGCTGTTGAATAAGTATTAGTATCATTATGAAGCAGCGCATGACCAAGCTCATGTGACAAAGTAGATAAGGCGCTGGTATCTTCTAGTAAATCATTTATACTGATAGAGTTTTTCACTGGAATATAATAACCCTTCAGCAATATAGAGCCTAAAGGTTTCTTTTCAACACTACACCCCAAATTCTCCTCACTGAACCTTTTAATCCCATTATAGATTTTAGCGTGATCATCCGATTTATGCCCCATACTTAGCAGCTTTGGATAATCTTCAGTAGGATAATCCGTTTGGCCAATGTCAAACACAGTGCCTATTTTGTAACGCTGTTTTTGTATACCTTCAATTCTTCCGGCTTCGTAATCAGCTTTCTGCTCTGCAGTTGCCATTGATAGTCTAACCAGCTCCCCACCGGCAATTTTGAGATAAGTAGCAGTCACCGGGACAAATATATTCAGTCCTTTTTCACCTTTATTAACCTGTACTCCATCTTTCTTCCACGCCGCATATGACTTGCAGTAGGCAGCGCCTTCATTTTGCGCCCTGATCAGCATTGTGTTTTTTGGTGAATAGCTATAGAACTTTTGCGCAAACGCAAAATACTCTGCCATCTGGATTGGATCCGTTTCGTAGCTCTTAGCAGTTTCTTCTATCAGCGCCTTTACTCGTTCTTCTTTCTCTTTCGCTGCTTCTTGCCAATCTTTTGATTTATACTTGGACTTCGCTTCTTCAACTTGCATTATGTCGTTCAAATCTAAATCTCGCTGAATCTCTGCATTCGCCCGAAAACTATAATACTCGTCTGTACCAGCGCCTACTATTACATGATCTAGTAACTGTATCCCCAATAATTCACCAGCTGATGCAATTCTTCCTGTTACCTCAAAATCTGCTGCTGACGGGGTACAATCCCCCGATGGGTGATTGTGAAAAATCAAAACGGCTGCAGCATTTGATAGTATACTGCTTTTAAATAACTCTCTGGGATGGACAATACTTTGCGATAAATCCCCAATGCTAACAATATTCATATTTAGTGGATTGCCTTTAGCATTTATGTTGACCGCAACCAGGTGTTCTCGATCTAACTCTCCTAAAAACTCTCCCACAACATCAATACAATCTCTTGCTGTTTCGATTTTTTTATTGCTTAACACATGATAATCATCTACTAATTTAACATTTACTACATTAAGTTTATTATCACTCACTGTCTCCACCCCCTAAATCAATACTGATCAGTGTATTTTCTGGCATACTATCCACATACTCTGCCAGCTCCGAGCCTTCAAGATTTACATCGATATAATTAGCACCATTTCCATACAATCCATCAACCCATTCAGCCTCATCCTCTGCCAAACGATCAATAGGTGTCAATCCATCACTAACAAACGTGCCTAGCTCAAAATGTGTTCTCTCACCATCGATATAGTACAGCTCCCCATCTTCATCTGCCACTATTACATGATTTTTAAAGTAACCTACAACATTGTTTTCCTTCTGCATCTTTTTCTCTCCTTTTCGTTAAAATAAAAAAAGCTAAGATATTCATCTTAACCATCGTTCTTTTTCATATTTCACTTTCATGTTTTCTATTCTTTGTTTGGCCATGCTCCAGCCGCTGCTTTTTTGTTATCTCTTTCAATTCGATATATTCGCTGCATTTAGCCTCTAATAATTTAAAATCACAACATCGATTTTTCAAATGTTCGTTGCCAGGCACGTCATACATACTATATAACCTTTTTGCATTTTTCTCAATTCTCTCTTTTTTTGAAATCGCAATTTCAAGTTCTAACGTGAGTAACGACATATATTTCATTTTATCTATCTCTTTCTCAAATGTCCTCAATTCATCCAAACTATTCCAGTCTAGTTCTTTAACCTCATTTCTTGGAACGGGAATCATATTATTCAGGTTCATCACGCCGTACAAGCGGGTATCACCATTAATCTTAATGAAATCCAGCGCATCATTCATCCGAATATGTTTTGGTTTTGGCGAACTTATCGGTACAAAATATTCATATTCACCATTATTAAATACAACCCCCAGCGCAGGCTTTTTGCTATTAACATAGTCTACTTTTGGCACTTTGTTATCAAACTTTATAATATAATCCATATACTCGTTATTCAATATATAAAACCTCATGATCATCATCTCCTTTTTGTTTTTGCATAAAAAAATCGACACTTTTGACAAGTGCCGATTGCTTTTAAAATGCCAGTTTTATATGGTTTGGCGTAACCCCTTTATACAATGCCAGTTTTATATGGTTTGGCGTAACCCCTTTATACAATGCCAGTTTTATATGGTTTGGCGTAACCCCTTTATACAACGCTGTTTTTATACGGTTCAGCGCAACCTCTTTTATGCCCATATTATACACCATCAGCAATTCAAAAATCAACCATTTCTATTCATTTTTTTCTCCTTTATCTTACATCCCTAACATGGTAAGTGCTTCTTGCCATACTTTATGCAGCACGCTTAAAAACTCAACTCGGATTGTAGGATACACTAAAGTGCCGCATCCGATTATAGCTAAAAGAATAAGTAATATATGTGCTACAACCTGAACCAATCCTTTAAATGTCTTAACCGCAAATTTGAATGAGTTGCTTTTTTCTTTGATGACAACATTGCTTTCGACTTCCTCATACTTTTTATGCAGCGCTTTTTGTTCCTGGAGAAATTCTTTTTCCCGGACAACTTTCTCGCTGGCTTTTTGATATTTACCCATTTCTATCCCTTCTTTCTAAAAAAGCCTTTCTTCTTTTTCACCACTTCTTCTGTCCCTGCCGCATCATCGATCGGCAGCATTTTTTCAAGTTGATCAATTTCCATTAACGTAAACATATCTGGTACATAGTTAGCGAAAAAAGCTCTTTGACGATTGCCTTCCTTTATCTGCTCAACAAGTTCCCCAAGCTCATCCCGCTCCCCACCATCAGTAAAAGAAAAAAGAATTTTACTATCGGAATAGAATAGATTTTCCGCAACATCCAAAGTATAGTCTAGCTCCGTAGGACTGCTACCTACCACGAAAATCTTTAGATCCTCTCTCACAAATGATGTTTTATTGAATTGCTGATCAGTATACACACCATAATCATATACATAGTAGTCATATCCCATCTTTAACACCTCAGGGATTTGATGATGGTTATAAAACATATCCACACCAGAATAACTCACCATGCCGATTGCATCATCCTTTTTTTCTAAGTCAAACCACGATGCTACCTTTTCCGTAAATCCAATTTCTTTGCGCTCTCCCGTAGTGCGTGAAAAATCTACATACTTATTCTCGTTCAAATCAATATAGCACGCCTTGTACCCCTTCAGGTTTAAATACTTCACGATCTGAATTGCTTGCGTAGTTGTGCCTATTCTGTGGCAAACACCAGCAACGCCTATAGTGCTAAAACTCGCAACATTGAGTTTTTCCTCTTCCTCGATTTCCTTAATCGCTTCCACTTCATCCCGCTCATTAGCATCATAAAAACCCGCCATATTTTTTTCTAGTTGATCCTTTAGGCTTGTTGCGGATCCAGAGACTACAAATCGCTTAATATCTAAATTATAAAGCGATCTAGCCATTTGACTCTCTGGAATAAATGCTGGTGCATAAATTATTGGTTTAGCGTTACTCGCTGCAGCAATCGCACTAATTTCTTTAGCAATTTCATCTGCAGTATTAATATACTGCTCAACGTCAAAGATGATGTATTCTGCCGTTCCTGATGCAGCGAATAAGATGTCGTTAGTTTGGTCTTTAATATTGCCATTTTTAGGAATACACTCATAATCGTAGCCTCTTAGTCTGGCCACCTCTTCTGCAAAATATCCATCCAGCTTACTCCCTACAAAAATTATCTTACTCATTATTCATTCTCCTTTTAATTGTCATTAAGTATTCATTCTGATCTTTCCCTTCAGCCGGGAAGTCAATTTCAACTTTCCCAGGGAAGTTCAGTTCCTCTAGCAAGGAAATTATGTTCCTGGCACACAATCGCCCTGCAGCATCATTATCAAGACACAACCGTATGTATTTATAATCGTTCTTATTGACATGATTTTTGATAGCTGCATCAAACTTAGCCGTTCCTGACAAAGCCAGGTAATCATATTGTCTATAGTCTACGTCATTATATTTTAGCATTGTCATGTAGCTCATTAAGTCAATCACACTCTCAGCGACAACAACCATGGCGCTGCTACCTCTTACATAAAAGCAGTGGTTATAATTTGATCCTGGCACATCTGCTAAAAATCGCTTATCAGTATTCGTGCCTCTTATATTAGCAAAGACTGGATCGCCATCCTCATAAGAAACAAACACACAGTTTTTGTGACAATCTTGATACAGCTGCTTTTTATCCACAAGGAACTGTACTACTTCTGTATCGATGCCCCTGCTCTTGATTAAATAGGCAAAAACATTTCTCATTGTTGCGCCTGCAGGTGGTAGTATTAGATTTTTCACAACTTTTTTCTCTGGCCAAACTACTTCATCCGGAAATGAATAATGTTCATAAAGCTTAGAATCCAAAAAGTCTACTGCCTCAACAAAGCTCATATTGGCAAAAACCATCACAAAATCAATCACCGAACCGCCATCACCTGAAGAGTTCCTGACAAAAATATTCCTCTCTCTGGAGATCCTCACACTGTCATGCTCTTTAATGGTGTAAAAAGCACCTACTTTCTTGATCGTGAATCCAAACTCCTCTGCTATATAAAGGATACTGATTGCCCGCTTAATTGCTTCTAGGTTTGCCATCCTTATATCAACTCCTTTGCCTTCTTTTTCTGCAGCGCAATTTTCTCCTGCAGCTGCTCGATTTGTTCCTTCCTCACTTCTACCCGCTGCCGCTCCGCCGTTACTTCTGACGTAATATCCGTAATCTTTGCTACAGTGTCATCTTTCTCATCACCAATTTGATACTGCAGCTGCTCACTTAGCTTTTCTTCCCTATCTTCTCCAACAGCAATTCTTTTCTCACTCTCTTTAATCTGTGCTTCAATGGCTCTGATTTCGTCTTCAGCTTGTCGAATTTTGGCAGCTATCGCAACCTTTTGATAGTCCAACATTCTACCTTTCTTTATTTCTTCCACTCGATCAATACTTGACTCATCAGCATACATCTTTATGGTATTGAATTTTTCTGTTGTTTTCGTGTTAGCCTTAAAATCCATCCTGACGGACATTTGTGTCCATGAATTACTTACATTTTTAACGTGCAGCACAACAAATTCCGGCGTATTCACTACTGTCTCCACATCAAAAAAGCCTGTATTTACACCTACCGCAGTCCACTCATACTCATCTATTCCGTCTAACGATGTGTTGCTAATTTCTATAATTAATTCCATTGTCTGTTCATCTTTAGAGTAAGTCCAAACGAGCGGCGTAACAGTTCTTCCGTTTGCCTCTATGCTTTCACCTAATTTGGTTTGAACAATACTTAACGGATCCACCGGCATCCACAAATTTGATGAAAAGAAAAAAACATAACCAACCACAAAAATGATACAAAAGGTTTTAAGGAAACGATTTGTATTGTTCTTGATCCTTCTATTCTCCTCATCGATCTTAACCGCTTTCAAATATTTATTCATATCTCAGCTCCAAGTTCTCTATCGATTGTTTTAAACTTTTGCTCTAACTTTCCCCGCAGTCCCTCACCATTAAACAAACTACTAGCTATTACTTTAATTTCGACTCCAGCATCTTTCGCTTTTAGCAATTTTCTCCTTTGTTCAACTGACAACCCCTCTTTTTCTTTGATGACGCAAATTATATCTGCATCCCCAAAAGTATCAACAAGTAAATAGCTTGTTTCTTGCACCAATGCGCTTCGATATTTTCCATATTGCGACTCCCTAGCGCAAATATATATCTTTCTTTGTTTTCTCATAATTCTCTCCTTTTTTGACGCTCTAATTTCCGTTTTAAGCGATTTAATAGAAGTTGAAGTCATAACTATCCCTTGAAATATCGATTGTTACGTCAAGAGTAGTCCTTACCTTATCATTTAATCTAAAAGACAGTATTAATAGGTTTTTATCAAAATCTTGTGTAACACTGTTTGCGCCATTTGCTCTTGTGACGTCTTCGTAAAAATCCTGCTCGATAAGATAGTTGGTAATTTCATTTTCTAACGCTTTACGATCAGGAATAAGCTCGCCTACCTTCTCTGGAATAACAACAGTGAGTTTCATCATCTCTTCCGCTGCTTCTACGTCTATATCTTTCTCATCGCTGCCACTCAACGTTTCTTCCACGCCGCTCAAATTATCCTTCCCTACTTCTTTTCCTGCATCATCGTCTTTTAAAAAATTTATCCCAGCATACAAAACTACAGCAATAGCTACTACTACCAGTCCTATACCGATCATTTTCTTTCTATTCATTTTCTCTCCTTTTATCCTCTCCACAACTTACAATGGCTGTTTGACATATTTCAACGGATCCACCGGTATTCCATTAATATTTATCTGAAAATGTAAATGCGCTCCAGTGGACACGCCAGTAGATCCAACATGGCCAATAACCTGTCCTCTCTTAACTTTTGCGCCTTTTACAACCATAATGCCATCACCATGTCTAAGGTGCATATACAGTGTTTTAGCGCCATTACCGTGATTAATGATTATAGTATTTCCGCCGCTTCCATAATCACCTGCAAACTCCACGCTGCCGCCGTCAGCTGCATAAACTTTAGTTCCTGATGCTGCAGCAATGTCAAGTCCTTGATGATTGCTACTTGCTCCTGCTGTAGGCGCATCTCGGCCACCAAACTCACTTGTGATAATACCCTTGCACGGAAGTGGCCAGCGATAACTTCCAGACGAGCTGCCGCCGTTTAACAGACTACCCAACGTTTCTAACGTAACCCCATCAAAACGATACAAATCGTATGTTTCCATAATATTGATAAGCATAGGTGCATAATCTGTTGCAGTAGCATATCCTGCCGCCTTAACGGCATACGCCCAGTCATCACTTGTTTTTGCTTTGGCCGTATATGGCCGGTAATGACTATTGGTTAGCAGCTTGGCGTGATCCACTATACTTTCCGTGAAATTATGATATTTCCTAAATTTTGCAGTAACCGTGTACTTCTGGCCATCGATAGTTTGCTCGCCAGTGCGATATTCTTTATAGCCTGCAGTTCCAATTCCTTTCATCCCAAACAGGTTTTTACACTCGTATGCTAATCCCGATAAGCCTCCAGGATAATCGCCGCTGCTCTCCACTATAATTTGAGCAAGAGTAAGCGCTGCCGGCACTCCATATTCTTCTTGCGTCTTAACCGCTCCGATAATCATTTCATTAGTGAGCATATCAGGTAATCCATCTAACCCACTTGCATAATTGTTTCGCCCTTCGCTGCCGCCGCCAATTATCATAAATACGGTTATACTAATCACAGCAATAAAAAGCAAAAAACCCAGCAATATGCCAAGTATACTAGAGCGCATAATTATCTTTTTGATCAAGTTTATGCACCCCCCTTAAATAACTTTTCTTCATAAGCTTTACTACGCCAAATTTTCATTTTTATGTTCCGATCTCCCGATATGCAAAGCAAAGTCTCTCCTACTGAAAGTGTCGGGATTTGTTGCCGCTGCGAACCCGTAAGCACATTATTGAAGATGGTATCAATTAGTGGCAGCGCTGCAGAGTCCTGACGGAAAATGAATTTGTACTGTGTTAGTTCGAACACCGTCTTGATCATATCAATATGGGGCGAATTAATACCCTCTGGTACATAGTCTCTAACTGACTGACTAGCAAGTGCAATTCCGCCAAAATACTTTCTCGCTTCTCTTTGGTAGATAATGATGAGATCTAAAATCATTGGAAGTTTTGTGTTAACCCAGCGATGGCTTTCGTCAATAATAATCAAAAATCGCACAACGTCTTCGAATTTTATTTCTCCACTTTCGTACTTCTCTTTCATTAAGCTGCCATTAGCAATACAGTTGTCCCAACAGAGCGACACCATGTTAAATATCTGTGCCACAAAAACGCTCCCTAGATCCTTGATCGTAGATATGTCGAATGTAACAATTTGCATATCGGAAATATTATCAATAGATGTATGGCCATCAAAAATTCGACCATAGCTCCCCACCATCGACTGTACGCTTCGTGCAATCTGGTCAAGCTCAATCAGTTCCTTTTCTAAAACGGCTCGCTCCACTCCGCCTGCTTCAACAGTCTTTAGCTCCGCCATTTTTTCTTTAAGGTATAATAAGAAATCACTAAAAATCGGGTAGTCTTTGGCAGGAAGCCCCGTAATACTGCGCCGCTCATTCGGAATCAGATCGAGAGCGTCATAAAACCCTCGAAGCGCATTTGACAGCGCCATCATAACCTCATCACTAGCTCCTGGCACATAACATTTGAAAAAAGTACCTACCTTGGAAATATGCCTGGCAAAGCTCGTGAAATCATCATCACCCGCTCGTAATATTTCTAGCGGATTAAGCATCCCTTGTTGGCCATCACATTTAATGATTTTGCCGCCAAATTCATGAGTAAGTGCCTCGAACTCTCCTGTAACATCAAAGCATCTAATAAAGTCACCTCTCTCAGCTCTTGATCTGAACCTTTTTTTCAGCAACGTGCTTTTTCCGCTCCCCATATCACCAACGTATAAACTGTTATAGTGTTTCCTGTTTTCTGTTTTTGTGAACTCGTCAAAGATCACGCTACCGCCGCAAGGTGTAAACCCTAAGAACGTGCCAAATTCATCACCCAAATCCGAATAATGAAATGGATTGCCGCCAGCAAGCTGCTCAGTCATTAGTGAATGACCTTTTATGCAAAACGGTTCCTGATGCTGCCTGGCATAAGATCTAAACATCGAACTCCACTCTGCTTTCCCTTCACTTAATAGTATAGTCGGCATGAATTGATCTGCTTCTAGCTGCTCCATTATTTTCTCAGTTTTTTCTTCCAGGGTAACAATATTTCTCCCACTGACAAAAATCCTGAAGTGAACCATTTTAACGACTTCGCCCATACTCTCAATTTCGTCATACATATTTTGCAGTTGCTGTTGTCTTTTCTTTGCCTCATAAATCTGCATGAAATCAGTTGCCGCCATCTGCCTCGAATATTCTTCCTGCAGCGCCTTATTGATGTTCTTTTTTACTGTATTGCTGTCCTTAGTTGATATATCGATGGTGCATAAAGTACCATCGATGCTACACAGCTTACTCATCCAAAAGTCTCTAAGCGTATCAGGAAGTTTATATATGTGTATGATCTTTGTATATCCATCTCCCGTAAGTACATAATTAGGCTCTTTAAAGGTTATTCCGCCTTGTGTTTGCACATATTCAAAAAGCGTTTGATCCATCTCCACAGATGATTTCTCACTCTTCTTCTTTTTTCTATTCGTACTCATCATATTCCTCCTCGACTAACATCAACGTACTTTGGTTATTCATGGTAAAAAGTATTTGATTTTTCTTTGTAACACTCAGCACATCAAGCAAACCGTTTTTCCCTGTACCTAAAATATTCAATATTTGCTTTTGATTTTTCAAATGGGCATCCTGATCCTTAGAAAAATACATTAGGTAAAATTCCCTTTTCGTATTATTCAGGTCTTGTTTTGCAAGTTCAGAAATGGATCTCTCTAACCATTTTTTCCTTACCGGACTATTTGTTGTTTCCTTTTTCCTTTCCAAAAACATTCGTTGTTTCCGTGTAGTAACCGGAAAATTCATACCAATGATTTTAACATCATCTCTATACAGCTTAAAAAACTTAGCAAGGCGCAGCATATCATACTGCACCTCGTCTACAAAAGAGTTGTCAATATCATTTGATTTGATTTCAAAGTAATCCAGGTAACTGCCATCTTCCAAAACATATCCCTCAGCCATCTCATCGTAATATCTAATCCCAAATAAATCGGCTTCATCTTTAATAGCCACCTTCTTCTCTCGTTTCTCTTTTTCTGGTTTTCTTTCCTTCTTTTCATTTCGCTTCTTCAGTTGCATCTTCTTCTCTCCTTTATCTGCTCAGTTAACGCAATAAGATCATTTGCTTTGCCAGGATCTTGATTAATAGCAGCGATGATTTCGCACACTTCAGGATACAAACACACACCTGCCTTGCACTGTTCTTTCAATTTCACTGCAGTGCAAAGCCGGTGTGTTCCATTATTGCCGGTATATACTAATTCATTCTCGTGATATTCGCTGACATAAATATCGCCATTGTAATACCAATATGTTTTGATCCCAGCGTATATCCCTTCTGCCTCAAATTCCTTCTCTCCTAAATTAACTGCCCCATACTTTATGAGCATCCTTATTGTCATGCTGCATCACCCATCTTTTTTATTTTCTTCTTTTTGTTGAAATGGGCGGTACACACGATCATCCCGCCCCAACATCAAAATAATACTCTCGTAATTTCTGCGCCTTTTGTTGAAGTAGCTCCTCGATGTCAAAAACACAGCGATAAAAAGAGAAAAAATCATAAACACAATTTTAAACTTGGAATTAACTAAGCTCATCATTGCAAAAGAGACACCCATATACACAATCACGAAGAAAAAGTCAAAAACATCAACGTTTTTCGTCACCTTATTGGGGCTATCAATATCTTCTGTTACTATATATTTTTTCATTCATCCTCACGCTTCTTTCCTTGTTCCATAAACTTTGATTTGAACTTCGGCTCTTTCGGCTTATGGCTAGAATTTCTTTCCGTGTTTCCAATCTCTCCATCCATAAAATCTCTGCCTCGATCCTCACTATTTCTTTCTTTAGCAATGTTTATATTCTCTTTTTCGCTGACCAAAGGATCATAACCTGGATTGCTACTTGTGTCCGCATCTTCCATGAACGCTTCTCTACCTTCTCCACCTTGTCCATCATGCACGCTAAAGCCTGCGTTATCATCCATTGACTCACCTTTTAGATCATCCATGCTGTCCATTCTGTCAGCAATGATGTCATCATTATTGCTTGCTTTGCCCTGGCCGTTATCACTATCCATACTGTCCATTCTGTCAGCAGCAACATCTTCATGGTTACTTCCTGCAGCGCTTTGTCCTGCTGCATCATCACTATCCATCTTATCCATCTTATCGGCAGCAATGTTTCCGTTCTCCCCTTTCGCACCATCAAAGTTACTATCTCCACGATCTCTATCGCTACTTTTACTACTTGTAGACGAGTGATTATTTCCAAACATTTTTAACGGCGCAGTTGCTGTGTGCATAGCTGCTTTAATGCCGCCATAGGCTGCCATTAGCCTGGATGTAGACGCCTTTAGTCCTGCATCCATACCAAGTAGCTTCTCCACTAGGTTCGGGCCATCAATCACGCAAAATGCCGCAAAAAGTATAAAAACACCTTGAACAAAGGTGTTATCGATTGACGTTAGGATAAATGTATTAAGTAGGTAAAATACCCTTATACACAGCACTGTGGTTAAAAGCAGTATGTAGCTATCTCGAATAAAACAAAGTGTTTTAGATATTTTTTGCCCGCCGGACAGTTCTGCTGCAAATAGATATGCAAACAGTCTAGCCACCACAAGCTCAAAAGCAATCCTCACACATTTATATGCAAGAGTGAAATATAGTACAATCACCGCTGCCAAAGATAAGATCGCTGTAAAAAAATCAAACTTGTACCGATAGTAAAACTCATTAGCTAAGTCCGCATCACCTGAAGAGTTCCAGCCAAAGCCGTTATATATTTCCCTCACTGAAGCATTTGACCACGTTCCATCACTGCTAGAATATATTACTTTTGATGCCAAAATATCTTCAGCTCCGCCGTTCTTATTAAAATTGAAGTCCGATTTATAGTTAAGGACTTCCGTGTAGTCAATATACCCAAAATTATTAGCTGTAACTTTTGGATGCACTAATGATTTTTCGTTGTTTTTATAGTTAATGTTTTTCATGCCTATACTTTGATCTAAATACACTATATCTATCATGTTTTCACTAATTACATCGTAGACGCCTTCTGATCCAGTACCCGCACTACCAACACTTTCAAGTCCGCCCTTTAAATCAATAGCAATTTGATTCATTTGTTGAAATACGAAAGTGCTGCAAGTTACACACAAAACCGCAATACATATGTTGATGATTATTTTCGGTTTCTTTTCGTGATTTAATATCAAGATAATGCCCAGGGCAAAAAGGGAAACCGCCATCAAGGCAATAAAAAGTGGTTTCATTGCCTCAACATAAGTATTAATCTTTCCCCAGCTGGAGAAGTTAACCATTTTGTAGGCTACATCATAAAGGATCTCGCACTTATCTCCAAGCCACGTCATTCCCTTTACAATCATCCATCCTATCCACCGGATTACGCTTCCAGCAATACTATTGTTAATAAATAAGTCACTGTTATTACTAAAAAAAGTAATTATTTCATTATCACTCATTTGTTAAACCTTTTCCTTTCTCATCTGCGCAAGCAAACTCTGTTTTTCGTGCATAGGCAATCCTTCAAGCGCACTGATTTTTTCAAATGCGCTGCCAAAACTATCATGTTCCAATCCAAAACTCTCCCACACATCTCTGCCAAGATGCCTGGTAATCATCTCCTTCACCAGTTCGTAACAATCCGCATCCCTAAATCCAGAAGAGCCAGTAAATTGTGCCATATGCGCCGTTCTTTCCTTCCTCGCATCAACTCTCTGCTTATCCGCTAAAAAAGCTAACACCTCATCAGGATTAACCACTCGATTGATATAATCAATATGCGCCCTGCTTTCGTCGCAGATGTCATCAAATTCAACGTCATTAGGGTTCGGAAAAGCATCAATTAGATATTCATATCTATACTTAAGCGCCGTTCCTAGATCCCTTTTTGCCTTTCCCAGGCGTATATGTATTTCCTGACCTAAGGTAGTATATCTGTCTGGATCATCTGGCCGCTTCAGCCTTACACCTTTTATATATCTTTTCCTCATAATATCAACGACTATTCTCACTCGATTAGATAAGGTAATATAATCCACATACTCACAGATTATCGGATAAGAACGAACACTTACGCCGAACTTATCAGTTCGCTTTGTACCTCTAAAAATCACACACTCACCTGGGCGAAGCACAGTCAAATCATTTGGATACATCAGTGGTTGTTTCTTAGTTGTCTCTGTAATGTTTTTATCAAACTCCATCCTCTTACCGCTTCTTTGCACCTCTACTGCTGTCCTGTTTCCAAGCATATCTGAAAACTCTTCCGCACTTTCGTTGCCTACGCTCATGATATATATTTGGTTCGCAAAGTTTTCCAAAATCGTCTTACTATCATCTCCGTATTTCGAATGGATCTGATTGTAACTCTGTACATAAATGTCAAAGGAAATCCCTAAACCTAAACATACCGTAACAAATCCGCTAAAGTTTTCGATCGGTGGTAGATTACCAAACTCATCTAGTATAAATTTTAGATCACGCTTTAATTTGCCTTTAGTGGTCTTGCTAACCTGGAACAAATATTGATAAATCTGCGCAATAAATGTCGTTGCTAAAAAGTGATTACTTCTATCTTCTGATGGTATCCCCATGAATATGGCAATCGGTTTGTCACTATAGCCTAAGCTGCGTATGTCTACATCATTTTCAGCTGTCATCTGTGCTATATTTTGCAAATTAAAGGTCGATACTGCCGATTGCATATTGATATAAACGGATCCCTTTGTCCGCTCTCCAGCGTTTTTTATTTCGTTGTAAAGTCCTGCAGCAAAGTCAAGTCTAGGCCGTGCGTTGAAGTAATTGTCAAGCGCACTATCCGCCTTCTTTTCAAAATCTTCTTCATCCTCTGCCACTAATGCAGCTCGATCGCATAATTCCTTGAAAAAGTTAATCACCGAAAAGCAGTTAATATTTCTCTCGTTTACAAATATATCCTCATATATAACCCCATCAGGAATGTAAGATATAACATTTTTTAGAATTAGATCCTCACCCATTGCTTCAAATTCATATTCCTGATACCGTTGCCTGGCTACGTCTTTTTCTTCCACGCCAAGCTGGTCAAAACTATCTCTCTTTGCTATATATGCTTTTTTTCTTTTTTTGTTTAATTCTTTGTCTGCATCAAGACAATCTGTAACAATCGCTATGATCAATGCAGTAAACAAGTCTGTCGCTGTGTTTTTCCATATGGCTTCCTGGGCGCTATCCCCAGCGTTAAAAATACCAAATGCAAACGTCTTTGCCGACATCTGCGCACGTTCTGGTCTACCGTCTTTATAATTATCAACGACCAGCTGCAGGGGATTGTATCCCATCGATTTTAGAGGATCATCTAGGTTAAAAAGCCTTACCTCATAACCCCTTTCCTCTAGCGTTTTTTTACTGGATTTATATAGTTCTAGCTTTGGGTCTGCGATAACCATTGATGGTCTATCTTCCATTCTTTGCGCCCTGCTATAAACATCAATGCTAGGAAAGACGTACATCTCGCCTTTACCAGATCTCGTTGTACCAATAATCAAATTGTTGGTGATGGCATCGTCAACGTATAAGTATTTACCGTAACGTGTGACAATAGTGCCGCCCTTACCTTTATAAAAAGTATCCTTTTCTGGTATCTTTTTATATTGCTGCATCACTTCCGGCAACGTAGTCCATCTCGATGTTCCTTCTTGCCCGTAATTTAAATCACCTTCGGAAAAATTCGCCCAAATTTGATATATCATTCTTGCGTTAAGCACAAGCAAGAATAGTCCCGCAGCAATATATACATAAATTAGCACTGCCGAATCAGTAAAATTCGGCAGTACGTTTTTCAATCCAAAATACTTATATGGATTATCTTTGTCCTGTATAAACGGAACGATATTCCTAATTGAATTAATCGCATAGTTAAAACAGAAAAACATAAATAAATCAAATCCTAAAACCAACAGAGGAATAACTGCAGGCTTTGCGATAAATCTATTCAGTTTCATTGTATGATTTCCATTATTACTTCTCATGATTTTTCTCCTCATCATAGATCTCTTTTAGCTGCCTTACCTCTATACGGCTCTTTTCTACGCCTTTAACAAGCTCAACGGTACTTCCATCCAAAAAGACAAATACAACCTTATCTTTGCTGTTTTTGCCTTTCCCAAACCGTTTCTCATACGCCGGATAAAAGGCATAGCCAGATATGTCTTTGCCGTGCAATCGTGTCCCCTCTGGGATCTCCACCCGAAAGACATATCTGCCATCTTTTTTGAAGTTGCGATGCACATAGATGTTGTTGACGAGAAGCAAAATCTCTTGTCTCTTCTCCATCTTTATAACTCCTTAAAATATGAATGCCCCGGCAACTTCTTTAGCAATAACTACAGCGCCAAGAGCAAGTCCGCATCCAATAACAACAAACGGCAGCGCTTTCTTACCCTTGGTTTTGGTTTCCTCACTTGGAATGATAAAGCAAACGCCAATCGCAAGCAGCGCAATTACCACGATAATCCAAACTAATGGCTGCCAAGATGTAACTAAATTGTAAAGCGAATTCATAAAACTATTCATTTTTCTCTCCTTTTTTCAATAAAACAAAAAAGCCAGGACTTATTTCCTGACCCTTACTAACTATTTGTTGCTTCCTTCTTCTTTTTCTTCAGAACAAATAAGATTAAGACTATCGCAGCTATTGCTAAAATAATCCCTGCGCCTATGGCAATAATCTGTAACATGGAAAGCCCCACCTTTTCATATGCCACAATCGCAGCCACTTCATACAGGTCAGTTTCCATATTGCTATAAGTCGCTACAGCTGTGTAGGTGTTTAGTGATGGACTGTTATCAGTCATACGCTCTGTGTAATGCGCTACCCAGTCACTAGATTGACGCACCCCCGAAAATGTTGCATAACGTACAGTTTGTCCATTCTCGATTTTGTAATCGCCATTCCATTTGGCTGACGTGATTTTATATCCATCACCAAGACCAAGGGCATTGAGTATAGCTGTTTCATATCCCTCAAAAGCTGGACTCTTAGTATTATTTGGCCAACGGACATCACCTAACATATAGTAGGCAACATCGGCATCACCAGTAAATTTACCTGTAACCGTAAACGGTTTAGTATATGCGCCAGCACTTTGTGATACACCTGTTAAGTCACCTGTGACTGTTATAACGGATCCATCTGGTAATGTAGCATTAATATCAGTCGTTTTTGGAGCGTCTGGCTTACTATCCCGCCCTGTATAGGTCAATGTTCCAGTTGCAGGATTACGCCTGTTAGTAGTCCATTTTGAGCCTTCTAGCGTAAGCGTTTCTCCATTCTTCTTTATTGTTTCTGGCACTTCTTTTTTAATAAGGTTTTTATATGTCACTTTCTTTGTGATTTTTTTCTTCGTGTTAACGATTTTGTACTCTGTTTTTATTGCTTTATACTTCTTGCCATCAATCTTAATCTCTTGATTATCTGTATAACTTGCCTTGCTTAAATCTTTATCGCCTGTAGTAAAAATGTACTCCTTCGTTACATTTTTCGCTGCAGCAAAGACTTGGCTAGGGAATACAACAGTGAAAATCAAAATGAAAGCAAGAAACATACTTATCTTTCTTTTATTTTTCATATGGCTATCCTTTCTTTTTTATAGTCAAAGGGATAGCAATGCTATCCCTTTGACAGTTAGATTATTCATCTTCTCCTTTTTTAGATTTTGTACCTGCAAATCCTAACGCCCCGCTTGTAGCAATTAGTAGCAAAATAACGTAAAGCGCCATATTGGAGCTATCCCCAGTTTTTGGATTGCCATTATTTAAATCAACGGATCCATCTGGTTTAACCTTGCCATTTTTATCTGTGTCAAGATCAACAAAACCAACCTTTAGCTTATTGGTCATGGTTTTCTTGACGATTGTTGTTTTAGTTGTGATTTCAAACTTGTATAGTTTACTATCTAGTTCGTACCCATATGGTGCTTTTGTTTCTTGATAGTAGTATGTTCCAGGAGCAAGATCTTTAATTTTTAGCTTGCCGTAGATATTTGTTTTACCCGAATAGATAACAAGTTTTTCGCTATTTAGGATATTGAATTCAGCTGCGCCAAGAACCTTTCCTGTATCTTCATCCGTTTTTGTAAGCTCAAAATCGCCTGCTATTTTTTTATTGTCCATCGTAACTTTAGCAACAACATGGCCAGCAGATACTTCCACAGGATAGTAAGCATTATCTACTGCGTACCCTTCTGGTGCTACTGTTTCATGATAATAGTAAGTCCCATAGTCTAGGTCAGATACGACCAATTTTCCGTCACTTCCTGTTGCTCCTGTATGGATCAGCGTGTCTTTGACAGTCTTACCATTTACAACTTTCGTTGTCCAGATTTCAAACTCAGCACCTGTTAAGGTTTTACCACTTTCGTTGTCGACTTTGGTGATTTCAATACTCCCTTTTGGTGCTGGTGTAACTGGTACATTAGGCAATCTATCATTTTTGATGCCATTTACCGTAACATTAATCACGCCTGCTTTAGTGTTGTTTCTAGCGTATGTTTTAGCAGTCGTGTTTTTGATGGTTACAGTCTTTGGTAAGCTATCACTACCGTCAACGGTTAGTGTGCTTTCTGTCGCTAGGTTTTTGTCAACCACAGCGGATGCACTCATATAAAAGTTGCCTACAGCATCAAACTCTACCGTATAACTTACGCCATCAGTAAAGCTGATGACTGCCTTAGTTGCGTTAACGTCAACGGTTGGCTCGCCGTCCGGATCAGCTGATGGAGTTCTTACAATTCTCTCTAAGGTTAATGTGTCACCGATTGGAGTCACGTCATTACCGTCATGCGTAATAGAAGTCACCTTTGATTTGTCATAAGACAATATTGCCTTTCCGTATTCGTAATCTACCTTAGCAGCTACTTTAGATGTACCTTCTGGTGATGTAAGTTCTAGTTCTGTTACCTTTGTTTTGTCAGCATCTTCCTTCGGCTCGACATATTTATATACTGCTTCCGTTAGCCAGGTTGTCTTAGTCACTTTAGGACTGTAGTTAATTGTGGTTACACCACTTACTGTACTTACAGTAAAGTTGTCATTTCCGTCAGCACCAGTTTCTAGTGTTGATGGTGCTGCACCACTTACGACAGCTTTGTATGTTTGACCAGATGCACTTACAACTATGCTTGCACCATTTTCAAATTTGATCGTTGTACTCTTGCCATTAGTAAGTTTGATTTGCGTGTTTGTTCTGCCTTTTTTCACAGATACTTCTACATTGTTTTTCTTGGTATCCTTGTCCATTGGATAAGTCGTACCATCAATAGTTAATTTAGTAGCTGGCACTTTATATAGCGCATCAATATCAACGATTACATTGTTATTACCGTCTTGCGTTACACTACCGCTAATGCCTAAGGTTTTGTACGCAAAGGTCATTTCGTCTGCCGTCAAAATATCAACAGCGTCAAAGTAGTACTTGCTACCATTTAGTTTGTAACCAGATGGTGCAGCGATTTCTTTAACGTAATACTTACCTAGAGGCAGTTTTGCTACTGTCGTACCATTACCATTACTTTGTACTGCTATGGTTCCAACTAATGTGTCTGCATCGATTGTCTTTGTGTCTACTTTCTTTTCGGTTTTTGTTGTCGCAGTGATTTCCTCAGCGCTAAACACACCAAAGACTGCGCCGCCGCCTGCATAGTATTCTCCACTTTCGTAAGCTGACTCTAGCAGTTTTTGTAGATCGATTTTAACCGATACAGCGTCATTATCAAGGCTTGCCTCACCCCATATTAGTGGTGTGTACTGATCTGCATAGGTTAAGTTAAACTCTTTCCATTCTCCACCATTAACGTGTCCTTTTCCAGATGTCACTTCCTGGATCCAATATTTACCGAGTGGTAAGTTTGGTGTTGTTGCAATGCCATTTTCATCGGTCGTTATTGTAGCGACTGGACTACCCATTGGATACATCATCGTGCCTTCGATACTGGTAAAAATCAATTTCCCTGCATCTTTTTTGTCATCAATACCAATGACTGGCTGCATTGTTGTTGTATCTGGGTAAGTGACTTTGAACCCTTTGTCCTTATCCTTATTATCAGAGATGATATTTACTTCGTAGTAAACTTCATCATTTTTCGCATCAACCTCATGTCGTGTAACTTTGATAAAGTTATTCTCATCAATTACTCTTTCAAAGGTTGTATTATTTGGATCAAGGTCTTTACACCATTCGATTAGCTCAGTATCTGCAGCCGTGGTGTATTCGATCATTGGATAGATTTTTTCTGTTGATGTTGTATCTTCTGGTTTGCTATCTGCTCCAAAGTAGTAAAGCTGGCTTTGTTTAACTAGCATGGTTGTTACCGTATGTCCACCTTGATAAATCATAGATGTTTTGATACCGCTATTTACCTTAAAATACACTGGTGCAAGGTTTTTCGGTGCTGCATCAAAGGTTGTAACCTTACCTTCCGTTTTGTACGTGTATCCACTGCTTGCAGTGATCTGCGTAGTTGCGCCAAATGGATTGACAACTAATGTCTTAGCAGTCTGTGCGTCATTATCTGCTAGTGCATCAACAATCAAACCGTCAAAGCTAAACTCCCAGCCATCAGCACAATCAAAATGTTGTGTTAGTGTAATGTCATATTCTTGCGTGTGAGATTTATAAAAATTACCATCCTCATCGCAATCTACCCAGCCATCATTTGTCCACACCTTATAGACTGTTCCATCTGGAGTCGTTTTACTTACTTGGAACATATCTGTTTTGGTTGTTTTTGTGTAATCCTTTGGCAAGTCTTTTGGTGTATTTTTATCATCAAAATCACCTGCATCATCACAATCAATCCATTTTTTGCTACCATTGTCATCAACGTAAATCTGATAAATGGTTATCATCACTGGATCGCCACTACCATCAACTTTTGGTGAGCCATCTTCGTTTTCGTCTTGTACTTCCTTTTCCGCAAGATACTTGTTTGATTTTTTAACTAATGTCCATCCATCTGGAGCTGTTGGATCTGTACTTAAATCCATAGGACTTATTACAGCTACAGGCATAACTATTTTAGCCTCTACATCACTTTTTCCGTATTCGTTGACTGTTTCCTTGTTCAGTTTCACCATATTTTTGCTTGGTAAGATTAGGTTAAGTAAGTCCACATCATCGTTACCACTTTTTAGTGATGGATCCGTAACATCTAACGCTGCTACATAATCATCTGCCGTCATTACTTTTTTAACGTGGATATTAGTATAGTTCATGCCGCCTTTGGTGTATGACACGGAATAATCCACTTCATACTCAGTCGTAATGCCATTTTCTTTTTTGCTGTACTTAGTAGTGTATGTAGCACCTTTATCTGCCTTGGCAATATATTCTGTTTTACACTCATTATCAGCACCAGTTTCTATTCCGATCCAGCGTAAGATTTTCTCTCCAGTGTTTCGTAGCCATTGCCAAAAACTTGTTGCATTTTCTGTGTCTGCATGGTCACGAGTTACTTCCTCTAGTTCGATTTCCTTATCATCTGATGCGTTAAACGCTTTAATGCGCTGTACTTCATCTACTTGATAAATGTCTTCCGCCGCATATACGTTAAAGGTTGCACCCTTTAGTTTGGTTTTATCCCATACAGCACTATATCCACTATTGCCACCATAGTTAGCCTTTAGCCATCCTGCTAGGCTCTCGCCAGATTTGGCTATTTCGATTTTCCCTTTAACAGGATTGTTTTGCATCTTTACAGTTAAGTAATATGTTACATAATCAGTACCGTCTTTATGTGGTGTCTGATCATTTACTGTAAATTTGTACTTATTGAAAATGATTTTATCATTATTGGTAAAGTCTTTAACTTTATCACCAGCGCTGTCATAAATGACTACAGCATCCTCAAACTTTTTCGGCATATCTGTACTTGTGCCAACGCCATTCTCATCGTATTGTCCTACAAAGTATCCATCTGGTACAGTGATTTCTTCTAGCTGATAGATACCATATTCAAGTTCGTATGGCAGCACGATTTGACCATCTTGATTACATTTAAAGATATAGTTGTTCTTACCAGACTCTCCACCATCGGTATAGCTTGATCCGTTTGGTAAATACTTACCATAGTTCGTTGACAATGTAGGATCTGCTAAATCTGGATTTCCTAAATACTTAATTCTAAAAGAGGAATTCTCGTCTAGTCTTACGGTCTTTCCTGTTTCGCTATTTACCTTAACCACCTGCACCTTATTTTTCTTTGGCACATTATTCGTGTCCGTAGATATTAGCTGTCCATCTTCTGTTACTGATATAGTATGTGACTCTAAAACGTACCCGTTTGAGTCAGCAGAAATTTCCTCAACTACATAGTTACCATATGGTAAATCCACTATGTTAATCTGTCCGTATTTGCTAACTGTTAACGGATTGTCACGATCAGCAGGTGTTCCAGCGCTATCCCTTACAACTTTATAGTTGTTAGCAAACGCACTATATCCACTCTCTCCCGATGTTAACGGTACTACTCTAATATATGGGCAATCTTCGTACCCATCAGAGTCTAGTCTGATTGTCCATTTAGATGCAGTAGAGTAGTCTAGTTTCCCACTACCATTGTTTGGTGTAAATGGATCTAAATCAGTTTTAGTTTTGATGATTTGCAGCTGTCCTCTGAAATTATCGTTAACGTATGCACGCCCGTCTTTATCGTCAAGCATAGCTTGTGGATTGTCTGGACTAACATCAGCTGCATTTGTCAGTGTTCCATTTTCGAATGTTATGTTATAGTCTATCGCTCCATCGTCTCTTTGGTGAGCATAGTAGCTAATAGTACCATGACTACGTTCGCCGCCATTTGCATCTGGTAAACGACCATCTGGAATTCCACTTTCCACAGTTTTTACAGTCTTAGTACCTCTCCAGTAATAGTCTGTGTACAGTAAAGCTCCTGTGTTATCATCATAAGTTGGTACTTCCGTTTTTGTCAGCTCGCTCACATCTTCCCATGGCATAAAGTAAAAAGGCGCATCTGATTTACCGTACACATCTAGCGTCATTGAGTCATATACATCCCCACCTACTACTAAATCAATCGTTGCATCAAGTGCTGCATCTCCCATACCTGTTCCATTATTTCCGTCAAAACCTGTGTTTTTGTCAAACTTCTCAACATCAAGCTCAAAACTTGGTAATTCTGGTTCGCCAGCATCAGCATCACCCGCAGCCTTAAGTTTAAAAAACATTTCCACTGGGTCATCTGCCCCTGTTGCTACAGTTTGCAAATGGTTCGAATCAGCGACTGGACTGTCTTGATTGGTAGTCCAGACAAGTAAATCCTTATTTGGATTAGATACTTCTAAATTCTTAACCGCTTTGATTGGTTTAGTAATCGTAGCAGGATCTACGCTACTTGTGATGGTGTAAGTGTTGCCACTTCGCACAATCTTCACGCTTTTGTTGGTAGACTTTATATCATGTCCTATACCTTTCATATCAGTTGTGGTTCCTAACCATGTACCATCAGCTTGCTTTTCCATATTGATGGTATGCTGTGATCTTATTTTGCTCACCTTTTTAGCAGTAAATGAAGGAATGTCCTCATATTTTTTCATCTGACTTAGCATCCAGTTATAGATTTTTTCAGCTGGTCTGCCCTTAACAGTATCTTTAAACCAGTTTTTATCCATTGGATATTTTCCAGTTCTACTTGCTAGGCCGCTTGTCACAGATTTTCTAACGCCCTGCTGAAATTCCCAAATAATGTTCTGTGTTGCCCAATACCAATCGTCTAACGTGCATCCCTCAACTGGGACATCCTTTGCCGTCATGCCTGGCTGTTTACCAAACAGCAACGCAAGGCGCATACCTTTAAGCGCATCTTCACTATATGGATCCATCCATTTCATTTCCATTAAGCTTTCTTGTTCTTCTGCTGAATATCCAGTAGCGCCAGCGTTCATCCACGCACCATGCTCCAAACAGTAACCTTGGTAAGTAGTCTTACCATTGTTTACCATAATCAGCTTTTTGGCTGATGTCGCTCTAGCTTTCCTGTAGACAAAACCAGATCCTGCTTTATTGGAAAATTTTGCCCAGTAGTAGCCATCATCCTTTTGATTTGGATAGTATGGTTTTCCATCACTGCCTTTTAGCGTTCGACCGTCATATACTGATGCTTTACTTGCAGCATAAGTATAAAGTTCCTGTGGCATATAGGTAAAAACGACTGCTATCGCAATCAATATAACCATGAATCTTCTTGCCCAATTTTGACTATGTTTAGTCATATTTGTTCCTCCTTTGTGTGTGTTGAAATATTTGTATAAATCTATATATAAAAACGGATAAGAACAATCTTATCCGTTGATTTTTTTGCATAAAAAAAGGAAAGATGTTTATCTTTCCTTTTCTGTACTATTTCTATGTTAGAACATTACCCAGAACCTATATCCGTTATCAGTTTTTCTAGTGTATATGATGAACCAATCAGTACCAGTCCACCAGTAATCATCTTCTGGATCGCCTGGCTCCCAAATCATTGGGTTTGCGTTCATTTCACTTTTTATGGCTGATGCAATCATGCCTTTGCACCGTTTAAGTACAGTTTCTTTTTTCCAATAATGCTTAATATCCGCAGGGAACAGCGCAGTCCACGAACTGTTTTCCGGGGTATATTCTTCATAAGTTGGGTTTAGTTTCGCTTCAGCATCGCCCCAAAGCACATCCTCCCATCCAGTTTCAGTGGTAGGATTTTCAATACTTCCGATAATATGCTTCATTGTATAGGTAGGCCCTCTTACTCCAGTGTATGGACTAAAATCGCCTGGTGTTCCGTTATATTGTAATCTCTGCCCTTCAACACTTTCGCCATAAGCGATTAACTCTGGCATTAGTTCGTTCATGTTCCAATCTGGAGTGTATTTATTCTTTGCAGAGAAATATCCGTAGACTTTTTTCCCTTTGACGGTTCTATATGCCCTTACTTTGTACTCATAATTCTCATAAGATCTAAATCCTGTTTTTATCGCATCACGCCAATATGTCTTTGTAGTTGTTGCTACTTTCTTCCAGGTGTTTTTGCCCTCAATAGTACGATATACTTGATAGCCTGTTGCTCCAGTCACCTTAGACCATGTTGGTTGTGGTGTGTGAGAGTACGGTTCGCTATCTTTCCCACCTAATGGCACGGACAAATTTTTGACCGTTGCTGGCTGAACCTTGTTGCTCTTGATAGCGCTAAACGCTCCCTTGCCTTTAGCGTTTACTGCTCTTACTTTGTAGTAATATGTCTTACCAGAAGTAAGCCCCACATTACTATAAGTTGTGGCAGTAGTGGTTTTTTTCAAAACGTATTTACCAGTTTTCTTTGTTGCCCTATAGATTTGATACTTTGTCGCTGTCGGTACTTCTGTCCATGTTACCTTTAAGCTTCTATATCCGTTCTTCGACACTTTAACACCAGTAACCTTAGTTGGTTTCTTTGTCGCTGGTAATGGTTTCTCTGGCTCTGTTGGATCTATTGGATCTGTTACATCTGGTACTGTTGGATCTATTGGTGCAGTATCTGTTGTTGCAAAGATAGGTACTGCTGATGTAACGATCAGTGCTGCCATTAGCATCATGGTTACTAATTTCTTTTTCATTTTGCTTGTCCTTTCATCATCTAAACAAACTATTCTCAGTTTATATAATATCATAGTAAAAATTGCGCTGCGGTTCACAACTCAAATTTCTTTATTATTTTTTTCTTTCCATTCATCTAAAGAAATTATATCACCAATAGGCTCTACCTCATTAGCTAGATCAGCATCACCTGAAGAGTAGCAATCGACTTTTGTATTGATGATAAATTTTTCTTCAAGATCTTTCAAACATTTCTTATATCCATAATCACTCACATTGTTTTTCTGTTCCATATCAAATCTCCATTCCTTTATCCATTTTCTTCGAAAGCCGCTCATTCTCTTTTTTTAACTCTTTAATCTGTATGTTTTTAGAGTTAATCATCACAGCCATTTCCTTGTTTTGTTGCTTTAGTTTTAATATTTCTTCCTGCATCCCCGCATTATCCAAATATAGTTCATCAATGCCAGCCACAATAGTTTCTCTAGTATTGCTTCCCTTATAACTTTCTTCAAGCCTTCTTCTAAACTTTAAGTCTTCAGCAAGCAAATTAATATTCTTATTCATCTCTCCCGATCGGATCGTTTTCGTATTCTCTAGTACAGCTAATAAATCATACCTCATGTCTTTTGTGATGCAGTCGTTAGTCTCTTTGCTGTAATTATGGATATTTCTAATCTCAGGCTTTATTTCTGATGTATCTGCTTTAACTTCACCAATTCTATTACTGTCCTTTTTGTAAAGAAAGAAATTCGCAAGTATTGTCCCTGCAACAGTAATCAGCGCTACAATGATCGCTATATCGCTCCCCACGTTGCCATCCCCCTCTAAATAAATAATTGTTTCTGCTACTATAAATCCTATTATAAGCGGAATGTTTGTTTTTAACAACTGGTATTTATTCATCACAGCTCTCCATCAGACTTTAATCTGTATATTGTTATCTCTAACATATTTAAACATTAACTCGATGTATTTCATCTTTTCATCCTTGTCAAAATCATCCGGGAAGTAATCGTCAGGAATCATATATTTGGCTTGTGATGGTTTCTTCTTGATCACCTTGTTATCCATAAAGATACGTTCAACGTCATCTATAGTTAATGTCCTATTATCCCCTGCAGCAGTCTTAGATGCCTCTTTAAGCGCTTTTCCTACTTCTGCCGATATATTTATCCTCTTAGCATATGCACAGGCAAATGCGTGGTCTTGTTCGTTATCTGTTAGATAGCTTAAGTCTGACGCTACAGCAAGAGGCAATTTCTTAGCATTTACCATGTCAGCTAAAAACTCAATTAGGTAGGTGCAGCGGATATATCGCTGGATTTGCTTTCTGCTATCTTCACTCTTTTCGGCAAGCTCATCTATTGATTTTTTCTCTCCTGTTAAATCGTGGCCAATTTGACCACCATTAATCTCACCTGCCTTTTTGCGCCCTGCTTTTCGTTTCATTGCCTCATATTCAATGCGGTACATCCATCCTTTTTCTACTGGTAGTAGATCTTCTCTTTGATGGTTTGTCGCAACCATGATGACTTCTGCTTCTTCATCAGATACGTTTTTAATGATGCAAGGTACTTTTTCTAACCCTGCTATTTCAGCAGCGGCTTTGCGGGTATGTCCTGCAAGACATTCATACTTTGCAAGTCCACTTCCATCCCGCCTCACAATCAATGGTGTAAGTACGCCTGACATTGCTATGCTTTCAGCAAGCTCACTGATTTTCTCTGGATTGCTGCTAAATCTATGACTTCCATATTCGCCACCAAAATCACGAATATCACTAATTGCAATTTCAGTAACCCCATCTACATTCTCTTCTGCCTCAATACCTAAAAGTGCATTAAGCTTAGGATCTCCACCTTCTCTTCCAAACAGGTCAGCACTTTTCGCTAACGCTGCTTTGTCGATAGCCGATTGTGGTATCAATTTATCCATCTTATATTTCTTTGCCATATCTACTCTCCTCTTCTTAAATATTCATCAGTAAAAGCAGAAAAACCGATCGCTGCTTTATTTGCTTTTTCATATTCGCCCATAGCAAGTCCCATTGCCTGGCTTTCTTCCACTCTGATTGAGCATGGGATTTCATTTTCGTAGACGTACATTTCCGCCCATACATCCCGCATCATTTCGGCAGTGTCTTTTCCAAAGTTTGTCCGTTGATCAATCTGGTTGATTAAGATACCTGCTATTTTTAGATCGTCATTAATATTATCTCGTACTTGATTGATGGTCTGCATCAAGCCTTCGATTCCTGATACTGCAAATTTAGCAGGAGCGGTAACGATTAATATTTCATCTGCTGCTGTTAGCGCATTAACTAAATCTATGGTTAGCGCAGGAGCGCAGTCAATTAAGATATAGTCATAATCTTCTTTTGCTTTTTTTAACGCTCTTTTTAGTACTGTCTCTCTGCTTATCACTTGTACAAGCATCAGCTTAATACTAGACAGCATTTCGTTTGCTGGTACAAAGTCAATATTTTCTCGATAGCTATATATCGGCAAATCAACATCTGCCTTACCCTCGATAATTTCCATCAACGGTTTAGATATTGTATCAATCAATGTGTCCGCATCTTCTATACCGCAGGATAGTGTTAAATTCCCTTGCGGATCAAAGTCAATCAATAATACCTTATATCCTCGTGCCGCAAGCTCAGCTCCAAAGTTCAATGTTGTTGTGGTCTTTCCAACGCCGCCTTTTTGGTTAGCGATTGCTATTACTTTACTCATTATTCATTCTCCTTTTTAATTATCATTTCTCAGTGTAACCGTAATCTTCACCAAGTTCTCTAGCAACAGTCCAGATAAATCTCTGCACCCACTTCTTCATTTCATTTTTCGGTATATCTGCTTCCTCGTCATATTCAGTCAGGTGCGCATAAGTCATTTCTCTTGCCACAAACCCAAACACCTTATCTTTATGTTCTGCCGGCACACAGTTATCCAGCGCCGCCTCAATAAGCTCTATGTATTTTTCAGCTTGTGCTTTTTCTACAGCGACCTTCTCGACATTTAATGCTGTTAAGCTGCGCCGCTCATCCACGTTTGCAAGCCCAACGTAAAAGTCATAGCACTGTATAAATTTAACCGTTTTTGCATAAACAGGTGGTGGCAGCCTATACCCAATTCTTTTAGGCTGGTAATAACTCTTCATCAATATTCCCTCTCTTGTAATTTATATGTTTTAATTATCATTATTTTCTCGATATAGTCCCGCAACCTTAGCATTAATGTAGTCCATGTATTCTTCTCTACTTTCAATGCCAAGTTTCTCCATCTCTGCCTCGATCCTCGCATCTTCCTCCTGCTGCCACCTGGCTTCTGCTTTTTCTTCTTCGTGTTTTTTCAGCGCAGCTGCGATAGTGATTTGTTCCGTCTCTGCAACTTCACAAATTTCTTCTTTTTCTTTTTTACTGAAATCATTAAGGATGCTCCGTTCATCTTTTCTTTTTTCCCATCGATCCTCTAATGCTATTTTCATGATGAACGCATAATGCGATTTATACGTTCTCTTAGAGTTTAGAAAAATATACCCCGCCTTATTGATTAGATTCTCTGCATCTACATAAGTATTATAGATTTCCCTTACTTCATCTGGAAACAACATCACATTACATTTATCCCCATATAAACAGTCTTCAGCTATAACCAAATTTGCAGTTCTATCTTTTTTAGAATCTACTCTCTCTAATCTATTCTTATCTATTCTATTCTTATCTACGTATACACTCTGTATACAGAGATTTTCTAAACAAGGATTGACACTCTCATCACACTCATCCTTCACATCATTTTTTGTTAAGGATTTCTTGAGTGATTTTGCTCTTTTTATCGATACAAGAGCATGGTCATTTTCTTCAATCATTCTCTTGAGTGATAGTTCGCTAGATCCAATCTCAATCATTTGATAAGTTCCATCATCGCCAACCGTAATTTTATCCAAATCACCATAACCGCTATGAATATCGCTGTATCGATCCTTAGGAATGTTATTGTGAATTAGCCAGTGTCTCACCACCGTAATCCCATCCTCAAAAATCAGAATAAACCCTTTTTTATACAAAATTTCCAAGTCATCCCTTGATGTACGAGTGCGGCGCATCACATCTTCCGGTGCTGCATTAAACCCGTTATCGTTAGCGGTCAAACATAAGATAAAATACAGCGTTATAGCGCTTTGCGGCAGATTCAAAAAATTATCACTCATAATAACTGTATTCGCAAACATTCTCTTCTTTGCCATTACTTAACCCCTCTCAAACGTTTAAAGATTTCATCCTCAACTCTCTTTTGCGCAAGATCCGCAGAATAGTTTGTAAAGTCCTTCCCTGATGGATCTTCCAACCCATTATGCAGCTCGTTATATACGCTGGCTCTGGATATGTCAAACAGTTCAGCAATTCTTTCAGTCGATACCATTACCTTCATATATTTTTCTAGTTGCTTCCTTTTTTCATAATCAAACCTCTGATACATTTTCCTCTTCCTTTCCGCTCTACACCTGCATTACAGGCATAAAAAAAATTAAGCTAGAAAACAACTTATTGTGTCGTTTTCTAACTTAATTATAAAGGCTCTATAATAAATGTTGGGGTGGTTGAAAAAAGAAATCAACCATTCCAGCATTTTTTAATACAAAAAAAATTGAGCATAAGTGCAATATCCG
>JBNDKG010000009.1:0-76559 GCA_050435405.1 Clostridiales Family XIII bacterium PM5-7 | reverse complement strand
GAAAAGTTCCAGTGCATCCTAACGGATCCCCAAAAGAAACAGGTACTAGATATTCTTCCATCAAGAAAGGCAGACAGCCTCTACGCCTACTTTAGTGGCTTTCCTGACCGAAGACAAGTGGAGCTTGTGGTTATGGATATGAGTAGCCTCTTTAGAAGCGTAGCGAAAAACACATTCCCTCATGCGAAAATCATTGCAGATAAGTACCATGTTGTCAGACTGGTTAACTGAGCATTTGA
Organism: Clostridiales Family XIII bacterium PM5-7; assembly: GCA_050435405.1. GTDB lineage: Bacteria > Bacillota > Clostridia > Peptostreptococcales > Anaerovoracaceae > Senimuribacter. The sequence goes on along the minus strand of JBNDKG010000009.1, from coordinate 76,320 downwards.
ACACGTAAGAAAGCGTGAGCAAAAGAGGTTTCACGATCAGAGGCGAAAGTACTTCAAGGGGTCAAGACGATTGTTACTGAAATCCCCTGATACCTTAACTGCACAGCAGTTTGAAGAAGTATCTCTCATGCTCAGCTTATCAAAAGATCTAGCCAAAGCATATTACCTAAAAGGCGAATTCAACAAGCTGATGAAATCCAAAAACATATTGGAAGCAAAACAACATCTTTCTAACTGGTTTATGCATGCAGGAGCAGCCAATTTACCAGAGTTTAATACCTGCATAAACACCTTTACGAACTGGCAGGAAGAGATACTTAATGCATTCAGGTACGGATTTACCAATGGGTATACTGAAGGCTGCAACAATCGAATCAAAGTCATCAAACGAACAGCCTATGGGATGAGAAACTTCGACCGCTTTAGGACGAGAATTCTTCATACCATGAGTTGTTAATCGCAAAAATATATTGGTAGCATAACTGGTTATTGTATTTAAAAACCAGAGGCAAAATTGCCTCTGGAAAAATGGTCAATATTTTATTAAAGTTTGCTCCACCCCAACATTTGACATAGAGCCTGAATAAGTGATATAATAGAGAGAGTAAAGATGAAAAAAAGGGGGATAAAATGTATACAATTATTAGCTCAATAGTATTACTGGTTGTTTTTCTTTTTCTAATCGGGTTAGTTGTCAAAGAGACACTTGCCAAACGTGCAAGAAAAAGAAAAGGGGAGCCTGTAGAAGAATCCACTGTACAGGAAGACTTATTGCGTGGAATCGCTGGAGATGTACCAAAGGAAGAAATGATATCTGACGAAGGGAAAAGTTGGGTAGAAAAGGCGTATTCAGGAAAAACACCTCAGGGGAAAAGAGGGCGTTATCTTGCAGGAAATGAAAAAAGCAGGATCAAAGAAATGGTAAAAAGTGATGAGGATAATGCTGAAGCATAGTATAAAAAATGGTTATCCAATTTGGATAACCATTTTCTTGTTTTTACTCTTCTTCTAGTAGAATATGTTCAGCCTTCAATTTATCGGCATCGCTTTCCATAAGATCAATGTCAAGGTGTAGTCCCTCGGTTAACTCGTCTAGAGAAAATTCAACGAGGCCATCACCCTCGTCGACTTCTAGCTTTGCTTCGCTACAGTCAATCTCAGATGTTTCGCCGAATTTTTCTTGAAGTTCGGGGTCTGTCCACTTTACACTGATGGTGTTATCGTCGATGATAGATACTACTTCTGCCTTTGCGTCTTTAACGGCATCAGTACCGCTGCTGCCACATGCAGCAAAGACCATAGATAGGGATAACACTAATGCTAAAATTAAAATTCGTTTTTTCATTTCAATACCTCCTAGGATATTTTAATACAAAGTGGACCTTTTTTCAACCGCCAGCGGAATTCTACTTGTATCTTTCACAATTCCTTCATTTATGGTACAATGACGACTATGAAAGAAGAACAATTATTACGAGGACAAATAGAAGACAAAATCAGCCAATGTGAGAACCAATACATCCCAGTGCACACAACTTTTCTTGATGCACACCAGCAATCTCTCGCTAGAATTTTAATCGGCAAAAGGCCATTCCATGGAACACTGACGTTTTATGGTGGATATGAAGACGCAGATCGGGTAATCATGGCGTGCCTTCCAGATTATACGTGCATAGAAGAGTATAATCCACTAACGGTTATCCGTGCCACAACATCTGACGGCAGTAGGCCATTAACCCATCGTGACTATTTAGGGTCATTAGTGGGCTTAGGCATCAAAAGAGAAATGACTGGAGATATTTTGGTGAGGGAAGACGGCGCCGATATTATCGTCTTAGAAGATATTGCTCAATTTATCATGAATCATTATGTTAAAGCCGGTCGAACCAGTTTGTCTCTTACGGAGCATTCTATTTCGGAATTAATGATTCCTAAACAGAATCGAAAAATCATCAACGACACGGTAGCTTCTCTGAGACTGGATAATATCATCGCATCGACGTTCAAGTTATCCAGAAGCAAAGCGGTAGAGGCAATTTCCCGTGGGTTGGTATTTGTCAATCACATAGAAATGACTAAGGCTGACGTGAAAATTGCTGAAGGAGATGTAATCACCCTTCGTGGAAAAGGAAAAGTCAAGCTAGTGGAAATTGGTGGGAAATCGAGAAAAGATCGGCAGTACATCGTACTTGAACAATATTAAGACGGGATACTTCATAAGCGTTATTGATGTGAAAAATAATCAATTGATTTGATTGCAAAGGGGAGATAAATATGCTATTCAAGAAGGAAATAAGGGTGACGAGAAACTTAGGCGAATGTAATGAAATTAGAAATCTACTTTCTAAAAATGGAATTAAGACATCTGTTACTACCAATACCATTACAAATCCTGGGAGACATCATGGAGTTCCGTTCATTGATTCATCAGCTGCATATCAGTGTTGCATCTTTGTTGATAAACGAGATGAGGAAAAGGCTTTAAGTATTGTACAAAAACTGTAAAAATCGAAAATGAATATTAAACCAAAAGGCACCCTACGAGGTGCCTTTTGTTGGCTCTGTCAAAAGTTGGGAGGATGTATTGTTTCTCTTCATTTTTTGTTTTTTGAGTGACCGCAGTATTTCGAAAATAAAAGGCCTGATAAGGCGATTTTCGAAGAAATCCGTGAAAAAATCGCAGTATTCTTTCATATATATTGACCATACGGCGTTTTGTTAGCGAAAATCCACTAACCACTTGCTCAGCCGTGGCTTGACCCAAAATATTCCCGGTGGGCAGTAGGTAAAATTGCCATATTTTGCCAAAAATCAAGTCAGATTTAGGGCTATCTGCTCTGAAAGAAGCTTGAAAGACGGAGAGCTTTGCAAAACCGCCGTACGCCCCTTTTTATTTGGAAAATACTGCGATTTTTCAGGGCTATTTGACCAAAAACCGCCGTATGGCCTCGAAAAATCGCCGAATACTGCGCTCCTATAAACCTGAGCATTTTCTGTATGAACCCTGTGAGTTTTTCAGAGGAGCTTGTGCCTTCGCCGCAAAACAAAAACCAGAGGCAAAATTGCCTCTGGAAAAACGTTCAATATTTTATTATAGGTTGCGCTGCCTCAATATTTGACATAGAGCCAATATTTATAGATTCTTTTCTTCTTGATAGCGCTTTACTTTTCCTGTGGTGGTTTTGATCATTTCTTCATCGGTAACGATGACTCTGAGCATTTGCTTGTAAGCTGGCAAGCTTTCGTTAATGACATCGATATCTTTTTTAATGATACTCTCGATCTCGTCAGGGTCAGTCGCATTAAACTGCTCCTTCATATACTCAGGATTGTAAACAATCTTAACGCAGATGGAAAGATCCTTGTGGTCGCCATCCTTATGTTTCTTTTGTCCGAAAACCATATTCTCTTCGACATATGGTAAGTTAGCAACTAAAATTTCCAATTCTTCAGGATACACATTTTTGCCGTTCTTTAACACGATAACGTTTTTCTTACGACCTCGAATGAAGAGGAATCCATCGCTATCTCGGTAGGCTAAATCACCAGTGTGCAGCCATCCATCTTGAATCACCTTGGCGGTTTCTTCTGGGTTTTCGAAGTACCCTTCCATGACATTTGGTCCACGAGCAATCAATTCTCCTACACCTTCTTCGTTTGGTTCATCAATGCGAACCTCGATGCCTGGTAAGGCTTTGCCGATAGAACCAAGACGCATAAACTGAGGGTTCTCCGCAGCAATTACAGGAGAAGCTTCGGTCATACCGTAACCCTGCACAGCGGTGATACCGAAATTTTTAAATCCTTCTATGGCTTCTGGGTCAATGGCAGAAGCACCGCTAATGACATATCGTAGATTTCCGCCAAGCTGATCAAGAATTTCCTTGAACAGTTTTCTACGGATATCAATACCGAACTTCAGCAAAAACTTTGATAAAGCGAGTCCGAATTTGACTTTTCCTTCTTTGCCTTGTTTTGCCACTGATTGCATAATCTTTTTATAAATGGATTCAATGAGTAGTGGTACACAAACAAAGACAGAAACCTTATATTCTACAATGTTCTTTTGCAAATATTTCAATCCATCACAGAAAGTGGTGGTGATGCCAGAAGCCAGCATAACAATTTGCCCTGTGGAGCCAAAGGTATGATGATAAGGTAAAAAGGCCATGTTCACATCACCAGGATAGAATTCCTCTGTGAGCAACATAGCGTAAAGGTTGCTCAGAATGTTGTACTGAGATAAAAGCACTGCCTTAGATGTGGAAGTGGTTCCTGAGGTAAATAGGATAATATCGGAAACCTTAGGGTCGATTTCTTGCTCTAGGTATTCCGTATAACCAGCTTCCATAGCCGCTTTGCCTTCAGCTATGATCTGTGGTAAAGAAAGGTATCCGTCCATTTCTTCCATACAGATAAATTCAGTAATTTTCGTTAGATTGTTCTCCTTAAGCTTCGCTACAATGTCGGCGTGAGCAGGATCAAAAATAAACACATCGGCGTAGCTTCTGACCAATGAAGATTCGGTTTCATCAAAAGGAAGCCCTTTGTCTAAAGGAACGGATTTTCCGATACCGCAAAGGGTAGCGAAATAGGCCACAACCCATTCGTAGCGGTTCTTGCTCATAATGGCAATGTGCTTGCCTTTCAGTCCTCGCTTAAGGAGTCCAGTGCCTAGTTGGTTCACATGATCCCTAAAGGCATCGAACTTAATGTGTTCGTAGGTTACTTCTTTTTTCACTTTATGCTTGATGATAAAAGCGTCTAAATCCTTGTATTCATCAGCAATATAGTTTAGCATTTCTCTGAAATCACGATGACAGACGCCCTCGTAAATCGGTATAAGTTGTTGATTCTTATCCACGCGTTGTTCTCCCTTATGCTTCTTATTCCAAAATCAATCATTTGGTATTCTAATACGACTATCTTACAACATCAAAAAGACTTTGTCAAAGGTTGAAAATCTCGCATTTGCCCTTGCAGAGATGAAATAAAAATGATACACTTTTATTCGTGAACAAAATGGAGGAAGAAATGAGTGTATTAACAGTAGAAAAAGTATCCCATGGATTTGGAGGAAGACAAATTTTAGAGGATGCATCCTTTCGATTAAATAAAGGGGAACACGTTGGTCTAGTTGGTGCCAATGGAGAGGGAAAGACCACTTTCCTAAACATCATCACAGGAAAATTAATGCCTGACGAAGGCGATGTCAGCTGGTGTAACCATATTACTACAGGGTATTTGGATCAGCGCACCACATTAAGCCCAGGGAAAACCATCAGAGAAGTACTGAGAGAGGCGTTCGGCCACTTTTATGAATTAGAAGCGGAAATGCTAGAAGCCTATGAAAAAATGGCTGAGGCAACCCCTGAAGAAATAGAGAAAATGATGGAGGACGTAGGAGAAATTCAGGACATTCTGGAAACCGGCGGCTTTTATATGATTGATTCTAGAATCGAGGAATATGCCAACGGCTTAGGTCTTGGTGACATTGGACTAGATAAAGATGTAGCAGAGCTATCAGGCGGGCAGAGAACCAAAGTATTGCTGACCAAGCTGCTTCTGGAGAATCCGATGATTTTGATCCTTGACGAGCCGACCAACTTTCTAGATGAAAACCACATCCAGTGGCTAAAGCGATTCCTTCAGGAATATGAGAACGCATTTATTATGGTATCTCACGATATCCCATTCTTAAATGATGTAGTTAATGTAATCTATCATGTTGAGGATGCAGTACTGACCAGATATACAGGGAATTATGACGATTTCCAGAGAATGTACGACATCAAAACTGCTCAGCTTGAGCAGGCGTACAAGAAGCAACAGAAAGAAATTGCGGATTTGGAAGATTTTATCTCTAGAAACAAAGCGCGCATCGCCACAGCCAACATGGCCAAATCCCGTCAGAAAAAACTGGATAAGATGGATAAAATTGAGCTGTCCAAAGAAAAACCGAAACCGGTATTCCAATTTGACTACTCAAGAGCTCCAGGGAAATATGTCGTTGAAGGGAAGGACTTGGTTCTTGGATATGACGAGCCTTTGACAAAACCGCTCAATTTCCATGTGGAACGCGGAAAGAAGATTGCCATTAAAGGGGTCAACGGCCTAGGAAAATCGACCTTGTTAAAAACCATGCTGGGGATAATCCCTGCGTATGATGGTGAGGTCAAGCTAGATTATTATGCAGAGCCGGCATACTTTGAACAGGAGCATGCAGCAGGATCAAAAACTGCTTTGCAGGATTTTTGGGATGACTTCCCGTCGCTGGATAACGGCGAAGCAAGGCGTGCTTTGGCAAAGTGTGGATTGACCAACGAGCACATTGAAAGCCAAGTGCGTGTGCTCAGTGGTGGAGAGAATGCTAAGCTGCGTTTATGTAAGCTTATGCAAAAACCGATGAACCTTTTGGTTCTTGACGAACCGACCAACCATTTGGATCCAGTGGCCAAAGAAGTACTGAAGGAAGCCGTAGCTAACTTTAAAGGTACCGTGATTCTCGTGAGCCACGAACCAGAGTTTTATCAAGACGTGGTAACGGATATTTGGAATGTTGAAGAGTGGACAACCAAGGTGATTTAAAGGCAAACGAAACTGTTTTGTTGTGTACAAACAAAAAAACTTAGAAATAATTGTGAAAAGCACTTGATTTGTCACAAAGCCTATGTTATTCTTAGAACATCAAAAACAGGAAAGGAATCCCGAGAAATGATCAAGAACTTATTTTTCGTAGCAGAATATTATTACTTTTACTTTTTCTTTAACAAAGGAAGAGTTTGTTCTGCTTGCAAAAAAAGTTTGATGTCACGGGTATAATCCATCCTGTAAAATAATGACGAATTACTTTAAGAACTCTGCAGCAGAACGCTGCGGAGTTTTTTTCGTTTTAACACCAAGAAAGAGAGAGGGCAAGAAAATGATTGCAACACTGAAACCTGAAACAACTGAAGAACAACGGCAACAACTGATTACCTGGTTTAAAGAACAAGGGGTAATGGTACACGAGTATGTTGGAGAATATCAGACTGTGCTTGGCATTATCGGTGACGTTAGTGACATCGATGTGGAGATGCTTGAACTACTAGACATCGTGGAAAAGGTTGCACCGATTTCCGAGCCGTTTAAAAGCGCCAACAGAAAGTTCCATCCGGAAGATTCCGTTATCGATGTGTTAGGCGCAAAATGTGGCGGAGGCCACTTTGCTGTAATGGCAGGGCCTTGTTCTGTAGAAACACCAGAACAAATTAGAGAGGTTGCTGAGGCAGTAAAACTGTCTGGCGCAAATATGTTGAGAGGTGGCGCGTTTAAGCCGAGAACTTCCCCTTACGACTTCCAAGGGATGAAAGCGGAAGGTGTAGAATTACTCCTAGAAGCGAAAGCGGCAACAGGTCTTCCAATCGTCACTGAGATTATGAATGCCAATCATTTACCGCTGTTTGAAGAGGTGGATGTGATTCAGGTCGGAGCGAGAAACATGCAAAACTTCGAATTACTTAAAGAATTAGGGAGAACCAAGAAAACCATTTTGCTGAAACGAGGTTTGGCCAATACGCTAAAAGAATTGCTCATGAGCGCAGAGTACATTATGGCAGGCGGAAATGAAAACATCATTCTCTGCGAAAGGGGTATTCGAACCTTTGAAACCTACACGAGAAATACATTGGATTTATCCGCAGTACCAGTACTGCACAATTTAACTCATTTGCCAGTCGTGATCGACCCAAGCCACGCTACTGGTCATGCATACTTGGTGAAGCCAATGGCAGCAGCGGCTGCGGCATGTGGAGCAGACGGGTTAATGATCGAGGTGCATAACAACCCAGCGAAAGCGTTATGCGATGGGGCACAGTCACTGACACCGGCCCAATTCGATGATGTTATGCAGACAGTAAGAAAGATTAGAGAGGTGATATAAATGAACATAGGAATTGTAGGACTTGGGCTAATTGGAGGATCAATGGCTAAAGCGTATAAGCAATCAGGTGCTACAGTTCTGGGATGCGACAAAAATAGTGTCATTACAGATTTTGCCAAGATGGCTGGTGCCATTGATGACGAACTAGATGAGACACACTTTAGTAGCTGCGATATGATTTTTATCGCAGTAACACCAAAGGGAGCAATTCAGTGGCTCAAAGAAAACGCACCCAGACTGACCAAAGACACCATCGTTATTGACTGTTGTGGAACCAAACGACAGGTATGCGAAACAGGGTTTCAGTTAGCTGAAACTTATGGCATCACCTATTTTGGCGGACATCCTATGGCAGGAAAAGAACGAGGCGGGTTTAAAAACAGCAGTGCCGATCTTTTTGCTGGAGAACCATTCATTTTGGTGCCAAATGGCAACGCAGGAGACGTGAAGCTAATGTGTAAAGTGCAAAAACTCATTAAGGCTGGCGGTTTTGGCAGAATATCCATTGCCACACCAGAAGAACATGACCAAGTCATTGCGTTTACGTCCCAGATGCCACACATCGTATCCAATGGATTCATTAAGAGCAAAACCGCTCTAGAAAACAAAAATATGATTTCGGCAGGGAGCTACAAGGATTTCACTAGAGTTGCTTACCTTGACGAAAGAATGTGGGCGGAACTGTTTATGGAGAACAAAGACAACTTGAACCAAGAACTAGATGCCCTAATCGAAGAATTACTAAAATACCAAAAAGCCCTAGACGAAGACGACATGGAAGAGTTGGTTCGCCTTCTGGCAGAGGGAAGAGAGAAAAAAAGCGAGGTAGACAAAAGATGCAGCTAGAAAAGCTGGGCCAAGAGATAAGGCCAATCATCACAGGCAATGACGTGGCCGTTATAACGGATAAAAACGTTGAAACACTATATTTAGCGCAATGCAAACGCAGTTTAGAGGAAGCGGGATTTTCTGTTCACGAATTTGTAGTCACTCCCGGTGAAATGTCAAAAAGCGGGGCGACTTATTTGGAGTTGGTGAATTTCTTAGCTGAAATTCCCCTGACCAGAGCCGACGCATTGATTGCCCTAGGTGGCGGCGTTGTCGGTGATTTAACCGGATTTGCTGCGGCGACCTATTTAAGAGGAATCAAAGTTGTGCAAGTTCCAACAACATTATTGGCGGCAGTAGATTCTTCTGTAGGGGGAAAAACTGCCATCAATTTGCCAGCTGGAAAAAACCTAGTTGGCGCATTTCACCAGCCAGCACTTGTGTGCTGCGATCCTAATACATTAAAGACACTACCAGAAAGCATATTTAGAGACGGTATGGCGGAGGTAATCAAATACGGCGTTATCGCAGATGCTCAGTTGTTTCATCAATTAAAGGACCCGAAAAAGTCCGCCGATTCCATTGAGGACATTATCCAAAAATGCGTTTCAATCAAAAACAAATTCGTCAAACAAGATGAACACGACAACAGCATACGTCAGATTCTTAACTTTGGTCATACGATAGGTCACGCAATAGAAGGGGCTAGCGATTACCAAATTAGTCACGGCACAGCCGTGGCTATGGGTATGTCCCATATGGCAGACATTTCTGCAAGGCAAGGCTGGTGTAGCCAGCAGTGTGCCGAAGAAATCCAAAAGGTGATTAAGGCCCATGGATTTCCGATTGAAGATTCATTATATCCAAAAGAAGTACTTTTTGATATAATGAAAGCAGACAAAAAACGAAAAGGTAACGTCATTGACATCGTGGTACCCGAAAGAATCGGAAACTGTAGATTAGAGCGGGTAACCATGGAAGAATTCGAGAAGCTATTATGAGAACGATAGAGATTATCCCATCCAAATCTGATGCCCACAGAGCATTAATCTGCGCAGCCCTTTCCGAAAAACCGTGCCAGGTTGTCTGCACACAAACCTCGGAAGATATTGAAGCCACCAAGAAATGCTTGGAAAGCTTATCCTGCAGGCAGAAAGAAATGTATTGTGGTGAAAGTGGATCCACATTGCGATTTCTTCTTCCTGTTATGGGCGCATTAAACTACTCGGCTGATTTTTATCCAGAAGGGAGACTGCCCCAAAGGCCGCTGACTCCCCTTTATGAAGAGTTAGTAGCCCATGGATGTAGATTGAGTCCCCAAGGCAGCGTACCGTTTACCATTGAAGGGAAGCTTCTCCCCGGTGAGTTTTTTCTCCCGGGAAACGTGTCATCACAATACATCAGCGGGCTGCTCTTTGCTCTTCCCTTACTAGAGGGAGACAGCAAAATCACCATTGATGGAGATTTAGAGTCAAGAGGTTACGTTGATTTAACCATAGGCGTGCTAAAAAAGTTTCGCATTGACATTACGGAAACGGAAGACGGATTTTTGGTCAAAGGCAACCAACGTTATGTTGGACCTGAAATCTATACTGTAGAGGGAGATTGGTCTAACGGCACTTTTTGGCTAGTTGCAGGCGCATTGTTAGATGAAGGCATTTCGGCCAAAGGATTATCCCTTGACTCACTGCAAGGGGACAAGGAAATCATCAATTTGCTAAAAGCTTTTGGTGCAGAGGTCACTATTGGTGATTCAGATATTCAAGTCAACAAAAAACCGTTAGCGGGCATGACCATCGACGCATCGTTAATTCCCGATATGGTTCCAGCCTTGGCAACGCTTGCGTTGACGGCAAAAGGAAAGACGACCATCATCAATGCAGGACGATTGCGCATCAAAGAAAGCGACCGATTAGCGACAATTACCACAGTGCTAAACGCATTAGGTGCTGAGATAGAAGAACTGCCCGATGGGTTAATTATCCCAGAAGGAAAACTAAAGGGAGGAATCGTAGATTCCCACGGCGACCACAGAATCGCCATGATGGCGGCCATTGCTTCACTGATTTGTGAGGCGCCAGTAATACTTACAGGGTCAGAAGCCGTCAACAAATCTTATCCAGGATTTTTCGACGATTTGCGAAAGCTGGGCTTAGATGGAAATATAGAGAGGAAGTGAACCATGTCATCAACTTATGGAGAGAAAATTAAGATTTCAATATTTGGACAATCTCATTCCGAGGCAATCGGTGTAACCATAGACGGTCTACCAGCAGGAATCAAACTGGATATGGATCAGCTACAAGCCTTTCTCAATCGAAGAGCGCCAGGACAGGGGAACCATACTACCGCAAGAAAAGAGGCGGATAAACCAGAATTTCTTAGCGGCTTGGTCAATGACACCACCTGTGGTGCTCCGATTACAGCAATCATCAGAAATACCAACACCAAATCGTCAGATTACGATGTGATGAGAGACGTTCCAAGACCTGGACATGCAGACTATACTGCTCACGTAAAATACGGCGGCGCAGAGGACGTTCGCGGTGGAGGTCATTTTTCTGGAAGATTGACTGCACCAATGTGTATTGCCGGAGGAATATTCAAACAAATTTTGGCAAAGAACGGCATTGAAATTCATGCGATGATTAAGGAAATCGGCGGAAACAGCGAAGCGCCTTTTGATGCCATTGAAGAGGCTCGCTTAGCGGGAGATTCGGTGGGCGGTATTGTCAGCTGCCAAATCACGGGCATGCCAGTAGGCGTTGGAGAGCCAATGTTTGATGGGATTGAAAACCAAGTGGCTAGAGCAGTCTTTGGGATCCCTGCCGTGAAAGGAATCGAATTCGGCAGGGGTTTTGATGTTGCCAAAATCAAGGGTAGCGAAAACAATGATTCGTTTGAATTTGATGGAGATACAGTGAGAACCACCACCAACAACCACGGTGGAATTCTTGGCGGCATATCCTCCGGGATGCCCATCACGTTCAATGTGGCGTTTAAACCTACACCATCTATTTCCGTAGAACAAGATAGCATCAGCTACGAGAAACAAGACAGTGCGAAACTTGTGGTAACTGGAAGACACGATCCGTGCGTTGTACCTAGAGCAGTACCGTGTGTGGAGGCAGCTGCAGCAATAGCAATAATTAACTTGATGGACTAAACAAGAAAATGGAGAATAAACGAAATGAGCAATATGAGTGACTATAGAACAGAAATTGACCAAATTGACCAAGAAATTGTAAAGCAGCTAGAAGCTAGAATGAAGGTGGCAGAAAAGATTGCCAAGGAAAAGAAAGAACAAAATCTTCCCATTACAGACACTCTGCGGGAGAGAGAAAAAATTGATGAAATTACTGACTTGGCGTCAGATGATATGGCATTATACTCTAGATTATTGTATAATACGATTATAGAGATGAGCAAAGACCATCAAAGAAAGGTTACCCAAGTGGAGACGGACACGGTGACTTCTATTCGCAAAGCGTTGGAAGAAACACCTAAGGTTTTTCCGACCAAAGCGACGGTAGCGTGTCAAGGCGTTGAAGGTGCGTATTCCCAGCAAGCCTGTGATAAGCTGTTTAAAATGCCAAAGATCATGTATATGAAAAACTTTAATGGGGTATTTGCGGCAATCGATCAAGGCCTTTGTCAATATGGAATTTTGCCATTGGAAAATAGCACTGCGGGTTCAGTAAATCAAGTTTATGACTCTATGATGAAGTACAACTTTCATATTGTAAAGAGCATCAAACTAAAAGTGGATCACAGCCTTCTTGCGAAAAAGGAAACGAAAAAAGAAGCAATCAAGGAAATCTTCTCTCATGAGCAAGCAATTTTGCAGTGTGAAGAGTATTTGAAGCAGTATCCTAACGCGAAGATTACCATGTGTGAAAATACGGCAGAAGCGGCAAAGATGGTAGCCAATTCAGAACGAACAGATGTAGCGGCTTTGGCGTCTTACGCTTGTGGTCAGCTTTATGGCCTTGCTTGTTTGGAAGAAAACGTACAGGATAATGGAAATAACTACACCAGATTCATCTGTATCAGTAAAAAACTAGAGATCTATCCTGGAGCAGATAAAACTAGCTTGATGCTGGTGGTATCTCACAAACCAGGGTCACTATACAACGTATTGGCAAGATTCTATGCCTTGGGCATTAACATCTTTAAGCTGGAAAGCCGTCCAATTCCAGAGAGAGATTTTGACTTCATGTTCTACTTTGATGTAGAAGCTGAGGTCCATTCTGAAGAATTCATTCGGCTAATGAATCAGATTGAAGAATTAAGCCAAGAATTCAAGTATTTAGGAAGCTATATGGAGATTTAACATGAAAAAATTCGGACTAATTGGAGAAAAGCTGAAGCACAGCTATTCCCCGCTAATTCACAGTAAATTTGGAGAATATGACTATGAATTATTAGAAACGAAGGAGGAAGATTTGGAAGCATTGATTTCGTCAGCAGATTATGGCGGATTCAATGTGACCATTCCGTATAAACAAGCCGTGATGGATTTCTGCGATGAGCTATCAGAGCAGGCTCAGCGCATTGGTTGCGTCAATACATTAGTTCGTAAGGCTGACGGTACACTCGTTGGCGACAATACGGACTATTTTGGCTTTTGTTATTTGCTTTCTGCGGCAGGCATCAAAGTCGAAGGGCTGAAATGCATGGTACTAGGAAGCGGTGGCTCGTCGCTGACGGTGCAAACTGTCCTAGAGGACTTAGGGGCAGAAGAAATTGTTGTCATCTCCAGAAACGGAGAGAACAACTATGAGAATATTAGCACCCATTTTGATAGCGAAATCATCATCAATACTACGCCTGTAGGCATGTATCCCCACAATGGGAAAGCCCCAGTTAACTTAGACGACTTCCACGAATGCGTTGGTGTCGTAGATTTGATTTATAACCCTAATAGAACCAAGCTAGTGTTAGATGCCATGACCAAATCGATTCCTGCGTTAGGCGGATTGGAAATGTTGGTGGCACAGGCGAAGAAAGCCAGCGAGATTTTCCAAGGGAAAGAAATCGAAGATGAAGTCATTTCTGACGCAGTAGACGAAGTGAGAAGTGAAACCCTTAATGCCATTCTCATCGGTATGCCGGGTGCAGGCAAAACTTTGCTCGGTCAGGAAATTGCAGCTAGAATGGGCAGAAAATTTGTGGATATGGATGATTTAATTATTGCCCAAGAGGGAATGTCTATTCCTGAAATCTTTTCTAGCAAAGGAGAAGCATATTTTCGCAAGGTAGAAACGGAAATTTTGGAAAAAACCTGTAAAGAAGCAGGCCTAGTCATTGCTACTGGCGGCGGTGTGGTGAAGAAAAAAATCAACCACAACATCATCAAGCAAAACGGCGTGGTCATTTGGATCAAGCGTGATTTGGATAAATTGGAAACTGATGGAAGACCGTTATCCCAATCCATGCCACTAGAGCAAATATATGAAGAAAGAAAAGACGCTTACTCCTATTGGAGTGACTTCTTTATCAATAACAATGAGGAGCGGGAATAATGAGGATTTTGGTCATTAATGGGCCTAATATCAACATGCTGGGCATAAGGGAACCAGAAATATACGGGAAAGCATCCTATCAGGATTTGATCGACACGATTCAAGAAGCGGCCTTGCCTATGGGCGTTGAGGTCGCTTTTTTTCAGTCTAATCACGAGGGTGAAATTGTTGATGAAATTCAGCGAGCCCTTGGCACGTATGATGGCATTGTCATTAATCCTGCGGCGTATACCCACACCAGTGTAGCGATTTTGGACGCCTTGAAATCTGTAGGCATTCCAACGGTGGAGGTTCATATTTCTGATGTGAGCCAAAGAGAAGATTATCGACAGGTTTCTTACGTGAGAGAAGCCTGCATTGCGACGGTAATGGGTAAGGGCTTTGCTGGCTATGTTGAAGGGATGGAGATGCTGATTCATGAAAGAAAATAAGAAGAAAAAGAAATTAAGCTTTATCATTTCATTGCTAGTCAGTGTTTTTGTTGGTGCTTTAGCAGGATTTCTTGGCATAAATCTCATTGCAGATACGCAGGGTGTTAAAGGGGCAATCATTTTTTTGGTGAGTTTGTTTGTTTCTATTTATTTACATCTCATCATTCATGAAGGCGGTCACCTTTTAGCAGGTCTTATCAGTGGATATAAGTTTGTGTCCTTTAGAGTTGGAAGCATCATTTGGATCAAAAAAGATGGACGATTCTTGAGGAAGAGTTTCTCTATTCCGGGGACAGCTGGTCAATGCTTGTTGAAAGCACCAGGAATCTTCGGAGAGGATTATCCGTCAATATTCTACAATTTAGGCGGAGGCCTTGCCAATATCATTACTGCATGCATAGCAGGAGTTTTTTGCTTGCTGTTCGATGATATTCTCTTAAGGCTAGCCCTTGTGCCGTTTATCTTAAGTGGGGTATATTTGGCAGCATCCAATTTGATTCCTTTGAAAGTCGGTGGCATTGCCAACGATGGAATGAATGTCAAAATGCTCAAGAGCGATGTTGAAGCACGAAAGGGATTTTGGTGCCAGTTAGAAATCAATATGCTGCAAACCGAAGGGGAACGGCTAAAGGATATACCTGAGGAATATTTTCACTTGGGTAACGAAGACGATTTAGCAAATCCGCTAATTACGGCAGTTGTCCTCATGAGAGGGCAGAGATGTATGGATCAAAGAAACTTTGATGAAGGACGTGAGCTACTGGAACAACTTTGCTTCACCAATAAACCTGTAATGGATTTATATCGCTGGGAAGCAGGATCAGATATTTTGTTTTTAGAATTGATTGGAGAACGCAGAAAAGAGGTAATCGATAGAATTGCCACACCGGAACTCTTAAAATATTTGAAACAAAATAAGGAAAGCCCAGCAAAACTACGCACGTTGTTCGCTTATCACAAGTTATATACCTTAGACGAAAAGCAGGCAAGGAAAGCGAAAACGCTTTTTGATAAAGCCATCAAGAGATATCCGATGGCTGGAGAGATTGAAGGGGAAATTGAATTAATGGAGGGGATACAATGAATCAGATGAATGCGGAAGATAGACGGAGAGAAATACAAGAGGCCATTAGTGCGGGAGAGCTGACGTTGCAGTATTTGCAGCAGGCTAGACAAGAGCTGGACTCAGCTGCCGGCTTTGGGATTGCAGACCTTTTGGGTTTTGACTTGATCGGTGGCATAGGGAAACACATGAAGCTAGGCAACGCCAAGAACCACATGGAAAATGCCAAGAAGCAGGTTATGTTATTTCAGCAGGAGCTACGTGATGTTAGTGCTATTGTTGACTTTGATGTAAACATCGGGGATTTTTTAACCTTTGCCGACTTTTTCTTTGACGGTTTAATTGCCGATGTGATTGTGCAGTCAAGAATTGGCGATGCCAAAAATCAGATTGAGACAGCCACGAGGCAGATTCAAGCCATCCTCCAAGATTTATATCACCTGTTATCGAGAGCGTAACTATGGTTTATTTGGACAAATTCTATCTGCCAGGCGAGGGCGGTGAGATTGGTTTTTTTGAAGGGCAAAAGAGAACTTGCTACACGTCGTTTTATCCATTTGGGATATTTCCCAATATGGAATTAGACGAAGTACAGTTTGACGATATTACGTTGTTTTATGGTGGAAATGGTTCGGGAAAAACCACGTTGTTGAACGTCATTGCAGAAAAGCTCGGTGCAAAGCGAAATGCGCCGTTCAACAAAAGCAACTTTTTTGATACATTTGTCGAGGGGTGCGAGGCTCAGTGGCAAAATGGATTTCATGACAGTACGATCATCACCAGCGATGATGTCTTTGATTATATCTTTGACATTCGCACCATTAACGAAGGCATAGACCGTAAGCGAGAGGCCTTATTAGAGGAGTATTCAAGCTTGAAATACGCTCAGTTTAGGATGCGTTCGTTAGATGATTATGAGCAACTAAAAAAGGTGAATTTAGCCAGACGAAAATCGGGATCTGAATTTGTTCGTCGCACCATTGCGCATAATGCAACAGAGAGATCGAATGGGGAAAGTGCACTGATGTATTTCACCAACAAAATCGATCAGAACCAAGTTTACCTTCTTGACGAGCCGGAGAATAGTTTGTCCGCTGAATTTCAGCAGGAGTTATTAGGGTTCATTCAAGATTCGGCTAGATTTTACCATTGTCAATTTATTATTGCTACCCATTCTCCGTTTCTTTTGGCGGCAAATGGAGCAAGAATTTATGATTTGGATAGCAGACCAGTGGATGTACGTCATTGGACTGAACTGAAAAACGTGCGAAAGTACTTCGACTTTTTTCAGGAACATAAAGGGGAATTTAAATGAAAAAAACCATTATGCCGACTGCGATTTTGCTCGTAGCAACTACAGTGGCGGTTATTGGATCAAGGGTTTTGGAGATTAACCCACCAACCATAAATATTGTCGGTGCCTATGGATCGGTGCTAGGAATTTTTTTCTTGGGAAACCTATGCAAATTACCGTATTGGTTTTACTGTATTGCCTTAGCTTTCGATTTCTTTGCGACTTCTGTCGGTTCTGTACTTAACGTGTACAGGACTTGGGCACCGTATGATTTGATTGTTCATTATATGAGTGGAATTTTGCTGGCGGCCCTAGGCATGATGCTGGTGGAATACCTGTTAACGCGGTGTGGCGTTAGAGACGAACAAAGGGCAGAGCTAGACGTCATAATCATTTTATTTGCCCTTTTCTTTTCTGCCGCAGGCGCAGGATTATGGGAAATCTATGAATTCACCATGGACAGCATAACTGGGGGAAACATGCAAGGGGATAACAGCAATACCATGGGCGATTTGGTCAGTGGATTTGCTGGAGCTGTGACGTTTGCCTTGTGGATGCTGGGAAAACGAAAAAACAATCGATAAATAAACCTCCATTCTTGTCATTCAAGGCTGGAGGTTTTTTGATGCACAAAAACTACTTGACCTGTCGTAGTAGTTATGCTAATATGGTCATACAAAGTACTACGACAGACGTAATACTATGAAATTTGAGATGAAAGGGAGTGAGCATGTGATCTCCAGTGACGTAATTAGAGGTTACAATGACACCATAATTCTATACTTGCTTTTGGAAATACCATCATATGGCTACCAAATTTCTAAGCAGATTAAAGAAATGTCCGGAGGGAAGTACATCATTAAGGAGACGACACTTTACTCGGCATTCACCCGATTGGAGAAAAATGGATTCGTAGCATCCTTCTCTGGTGGTGATGAAACTGGTGGAAAAAAGAGGACTTATTATCGAATTACAGAAGCAGGCAAGAATTATTACAGAGAAAAATGCGCTGAATGGGTGTTAACGAAAGAAGTTATAGAGCGGTTTATCATTAAGGAGGATAGATAGAATGGATACAATTATAGGATATTTGAACAGCATGTTCGCCCAGTTTCCTGAAACAGAGGCGGTGATAAAAGCTAAGGCGGATATGGCTGCCATGATGGAGGATAAATACACTGAGCTTAAGGCAGAAGGAAAAAGTGAAAATGAGGCAATCGGAGTGGTCATCTCGGAGTTTGGCAATATCGATGAGCTTGCTAGGGAGTTAGGCTTTGTTGAACAATCAACAACTGGAGCAGCTGAACATGAAGAAGAACCAATTCATAGAGTCAGCCTAAGTGATGCAACTGAATACTTGGAAACCTCCAATTATGCGATAAAGAGAATTGCCCATGGAGTATCCCTTTGCATATGCTCACCAATTCTTCTAATCGTTCTTGGCGGATTGTCTGAAGAACGACTGCTCTTTAGGGAGAACACGGGAGGACTAATTGGGCTAGTCATCATGTTCCTGATGATTGCCATTGCAGTGCCTATTTTTATCATGAACGGAACGCGGTTATCTCGATATGAGTATTTACAAAAGGAAGTTTTTCAACTTGAACCAGGTGTGGATCGCGTGATAAGACAAATGAAAAATGATACAGATGTGCATTTTGGAGTGAGACTTGGTGTTGGTGTGACGCTTTGCATCATCAGTGTGATTCCGGTATTTATTTCAGGATTCCTAGTCGAGTCCAGCGATATTCCAGCGTGTATTGCGATTGGGGTTATGCTTGCAATCATTGCGGTAGCAGTAAATATCATTATTACGACTGGTACTGAACGAGAAAGGTTTAGTATTTTGCTTCAGGAAGGTGAATTTTCAAAGAGAAATAAAAATGGGAGCAACCTTTCCGATGCAATTGCTTCAATTTACTGGCCAGTAATTGTGGCATGCTATTTAGGATATAGCTTCATCACCAATGATTGGGGTAGAAGCTGGATTATTTGGCCTGTAGCAGGCGTTACTTTCGCAGCGATTATGGGAATCTGTAATTTGGTGAAAAAACATTAAAAACTTCTCTAAATTTGTTTGCAATTCACAAAGAATTGGGATACAATGAACAAAATACCATTTAGAAAGAAGTGATGAAATGTCAGATTACAATTTTAACACCAGATGTATTCATTCGGGATACACAGCAGAAAGCGGACAACCTCAAGTGTTGCCCATCGCACAAAACACCACATATCGATATTATAATGCAGAAGATGTGGCTAAACTGTTCGACCTTGAAAGTGGAGATTTCATGTACACCAGATTGGGCAGTCCCACAGTGAATGCTTTAGAAGAAAAAATGGCAGCCTTAGAAGGTGGAACTGCAGCCATAGCAGCTAGCTCTGGACAGGCAGCAAACTTAATCACCATGTTGAACATTTGTGAGGCAGGGGATCACATCATTGCTGCGGCTAATATATATGGTGGAACACATAATTTGTTCGCCGTGACCCTGAGAAAAATGGGTATCGAAACGACCTTTATCGATCAAAACATTTCTAAAGAAGAAATTGTCGCATTTGCAAAGCCAAATACGAAAGCTTTGTTCGGAGAATCCCTTGGGAATCCAGCGCTAACAGTATTGGACATCGAAAAGTTTAGTGCGGCGGCGAAAGAAATAGGCGTGCCGCTGGTAGTGGATAATACGTTGGCATCACCGTACTTGTGCCAACCGTTAAAGTATGGAGCAGACTTTGTTACTCATTCCACAACAAAATGGTCTGACGGTCATGGCACTTGCGTTGGAGGCGTCGTGGTTGAGGGCGGAAATTTTGATTGGAATGCTTATGCTGACAAATTCGCATGTATGGTAGAACCAGACGAAAGCTATCATGGACTGAAGTTTTATGAAAAGTTCGGCAATATGGCGTTTAGCGTGAAGCTAAGAGCACAAATGCTGAGAGACTTAGGCTGCACCATGGCACCGATGAATGCATTCTTAACCTTCCAAGGATTGGACACGCTTCACCTCAGAATGGAACGACACAGTCAGAATGCGATGGCCCTTGCAGAATTCTTACAAAAACATCCGATGGTTGACTGGGTAAAATACCCTGGACTTCCTGGAGATGAAGAATACGAAAGAACCCAGAAGTACTTACCGAAGGGTGCAAGCGGAGTGCTAAGCTTTGGCGTCAAAGGCGGACGAGCTGCAGGCGAGGAGCTATTAAAGAACCTAGAGCTTGCTAGCATAGTTGTTCACGTAGGAGATATCCGTACAAGCGTACTTCACCCTGCATCAACAACCCATAGACAGCTAAGCGAAGAAGCTCAACTCGCTGGAGGAATTAAACCAGAACTGATTAGAGTTTCAGTTGGGTGCGAAGACATAAACGACATTCTAGCAGATTTTGAGCAAGCATTAGCAAAAGTGAAATAGAACAAATATAGAGCCGATACCTGAGGGATTTCAAGTGTTATTAGAAACAACAACACTTGGAGGAACCTGAAGGGTCGGCTTTTTTAGTGGGGAAAGGTTTTCCATTTGGCGGCATTTTGGACTCGCTAGAAAGATTTCTCCTCTATGAATGCGGGTTCGAAGGAACTGAGATTGACGACGTTTGTAATGGGCAAAGGTTTTCCCCTTACAAATGGTGATTTTGGTACAAAATAAGGGTTTTTTGATTTTTAGTACCAAAATGATTATCAAGCACTAGAAAGTGTAATGGAAAATGGAATAATATGGATAATCATTCGTTGACAAAACGAGGGAAAGGGGTATAATAACCAATATATGGAAAATAATGGAAACAATAGACGAGAAACCATGTAGAAATATTAAATCCAGGGGTAATGTCAGCAATGAAAACAGAAATGATTGGTACTTTTTTTCAGAAAAAGTTAATTTTGTACTAAAAGGACAATATGACATGGAAGCGGGAGAGAAAAATGGAAGATATAAAGGGAATTATTGAGAATGAAATACGGTTACAGGGATTACAACGTGAAAGGTTTACCAAAAATTTGAAGGGATTACCAACGGGACAGCTGGTGATGAAGAGTAAATACTATTATAAAAGGGAAACCCGCAATGGCATAACCACCGAAACCTATATTCCGCAAGGGAATCAACAGCTGATTGAGCAATTGAAAACTAGGGCATATATGGAGAAAGCCATCATCACCATTGATTCCAATTTATTGGCCATGCGAGCATTTTTAAAGAAGTACAGAAATTTTGATCCTTTGGCCATACAAGAGAAACTGGGGAAGGCCTATGAGATGCTGCCGGAGAAAGCGTATTCGCTATGCGGGATCCACAGCGAAAAGTATTGGAATGAAGAGGATTACCTTTCCAACCCTTATCACGGAGAATTTTTGACCATGACTACAATCAAAGGCGGAAAAGTGCGGTCAAAGTCTGAATTGGATATTGCCAATCAGCTCTATTTAAATGGCATTAACTACAGATATGAATGCGAATGTGTCATCGATGCAACCGTATTTTTCCCGGATTTTGCGGTTTTGTCAGCAAAGGATTTTCGTGTCTATTATTGGGAGCACTTTGGTTTGACTGCAAATGAGGGATATATGGCAAAAGCAGATGAAAAGCTGACAAGTTATAGAGAGCATGGAATTGTGCCTTGGAAGAATTTGATTGTGACTTATGATGATGCTAATGGGAATTTGGACTCTAAAATAATCTCCAATATTATAGACGTATTCTTCAAACCGTAGTACAATAAAGTATTGGACAAGGAGGAGCAAATATGGATTATAAATTAAGATTGTCCGCCCTAGTGGATAAGTATTACGGACAAATCATTATGAAATATCAAGGCACAACAACTGCCGCCATGCAGAAGGGCAGAAAGATGGGGCTGTTTAAAAAAGTTGACTTTAGCGAAGAAATCAATGATTTTCAAAAGCATATAGACGATGCGGAAAAGATCGATACTTCGACCATTGATATTCCGGAGACGGACATCAAAACCATGGTGTTGGAAGACTGCTTAAACAATAGTATCGCGTCTTTTTGTGTGCTATGCGAAAAATGCAAAACATTTTATGACATTTCCGACCGCAAACAATATAAAGGTAGCGGGGTGAACGTGTCAATCTATAAAGAGGCATTTGTTGCCATGCAAGAAGCAGCAAAAGTTGCAGCGGAAGATGTGAATGTGTTAGACAAGGCGTATGAAGAGTTTAATGCAGAAAACAGTGAAGAATAGAAAAAGAAAGAGGTACCGTTGTGGGAACATTTGAGATCATCATCATAGGGCTGCTTGTGGCAGTCGTACTGATTCAGTTTGTGATTTACTCAGCTACACAGAAGGCCATTAAGGAGTCGAGAACAGAAACCGTTCAATACGTGAACAGCGCGTTTAAGAATTTTGGCGATATGGTTGCAGGCAATCAAAAAGATAGCGTAGAGATGCAGGATAAACGCCTAAAACAGCTTAATGAGCAGTTCAACCACATGGCAATGGAAAACGAACAAAAACTGGAAAACATTCGAACCTCCATGTCGCAGAAAATTGGCGAGTTGACAGAAGACAACAATAAGCAGCTAGAGAAGATGCGAATGACCGTTGATGAAAAATTGCAAAAGACCCTAGAAGATAGAATCGGCCAATCCTTTAAGCTGGTTAGCGAACGGTTGGAACAAGTATATAAAGGCCTTGGAGAAATGCAAACCTTGGCTAATGGCGTAGGCGATTTGAAGAAGGTGCTCTCCAATGTGAAAACACGAGGCATTTTAGGAGAAATACAGCTAGGGGCAATTTTGGAGCAAATTTTGTCACCTGAGCAATATGAAGAAAATGTCAATACCAAAGGCACTGGTGGCGAGCGAGTTGAGTTTGCCGTAAAGCTGCCTGGAGATGACGACAAAGTGGTCTATCTGCCAATCGATGCGAAATTCCCAGGAGATGCCTATGCAAAATTGGTTGACGCATACGATGAAGGCGACACCCTAGCCATCGAGGCAGCGGGGAAAAATTTGGAACGCATCATCAAATCCGAAGCGAAAGATATTAGAGACAAATATATTGAACCACCGAATACAACCGATTTCGGGATTTTGTTCTTGCCATTTGAAGGGCTTTATGCCGAGGTGGTTCGTCGAGGCTTGATAGAAGTGTTGCAAAAGGACTATAAAGTGAGCATTGCAGGGCCGACGACAATGGCTGCACTGCTTAACAGCTTGCAAATGGGATTCAAAACATTGGCAATCCAGAAGCACTCTAGCCAGGTTTGGGAAGTTTTAGGCGCAGTAAAAAATGAGTTTGAAAAATTTGAAGACGTACTTACTGCAGCGCAGAAAAAAATCAATCAGGCCAACGACGATTTAGATAAATTGGTGGGCACTAGATCCAGAATGATTCGCAGTAAGCTGAAAAAAGTGACCATGTTGTCTGATGAAGAATCGAACATTTTACTAGACGTAGAGGAGAAATAAAATTTGCGTATATTTGCAATAGGAGATTTACATTTATCTTTTGATGAACATATAGAAAAACCAATGGATATTTTTGGGCCGACGTGGGAAAACCATCCTGAGAAGGTAAAAACCCATTGGGAAGCGTTAATTACTGAAGAAGATTTGGTGATTATTCCAGGAGATGTGTCATGGGGCTTACGAAAAGAAGAAGCGATGGCGGATTTTGATTGGATTCATCATCTTCCGGGTAAAAAAGTAATCACAAAAGGGAACCACGACCTTTGGTGGACATCCATTTCCAAATTGAACAGCTTATATGAGGATATTACCTTTTTGCAGAATCATGCATATGATGCCGGCAACGGTCAGTTCATTTGTGGCACGAGAGGATGGATTTGTCCGGGCACGGTGGATTTTGATGAACACGATAAAAAAATATATGAACGTGAATTAATCCGCCTAAGGTTTTCTCTGGAAGAAGCCAGAGAAATGGGGGCAAAGACCATTATTGCGTCGCTACATTATCCGCCGACCAACGACAAAATGCAGAGCTCGGGGTTTACCCAAATGCTGACGGAATATGGAGTAAAAACCTGCGTATATGGTCACCTTCATGGGAAAGACGCATTTAAAAATGGAATCGCAGGCATATTAGATGGGGTAGAGTATAGACTGGTCTCCCTAGATTATTTAGAAGGGGAACCAGCACTGATAAAGGAGTGATGGAAAATGAAGAGAGTTACATTAATCGTAATGGATAGCATGGGCGTAGGGGAGCTTGCCGATGCAGATCGATACGGTGACAGGGGAGCCAATACCTTTAACCATATTGTTGAACAGATGGATGATTTCCGTATTCCTAACTTACAGGAGCTAGGCATTGGAAATATTCAAGGAGTTGCAGGTGGAAAGCTGGCGACAGAGGAAACCGTAGGAGCTTATGGAAAGATGAAAGAGCTATCCGCTGGGAAAGACACCATAACAGGCCATTGGGAGCTAGCAGGCATTGAAACAAAAAAACCATTTAAAACCTATCCGGAAGGATTCCCAAAAGCCTTCATGGACATTTTTGAAGAAAAAATTGGAGTGGAATGTATCGGCAATTACCCTGCATCAGGAACAGGCATTATTGATGAATTAGGCCCGGAGCATGAAGCCACAGGAAAGCCTATTGTCTATACTTCGGCTGACAGCGTATTTCAAATCGCAGCCAACATTGAGGTCATTCCGCTAGAGCGACTATATGAAATCTGTGAAATTGCCAGAGAGCTACTGGTAGATGATTGGGCATGTGGACGTGTAATTGCAAGACCATACGCATTAATCGACGGAAGGCGTGAACGCACGGCAGATCGAAAGGATTATGCAGTTTCACCAACCAAAGACACCGTGCTGGATAAAATTGTGGCTACAGGAAAAACCGTCTATGCAATCGGCAAAATCAGTGATATTTTCAATGGCCAAGGCGTCAGCAAGGCGGTACATACCATAGACAATATGGATGGTGTAGATCAAACCATAAAGGCACTGCAGGAAGATTTTGAAGGCTTGATTTTCACCAATCTAGTCGACTTTGACTCGCAGTACGGCCATCGAAGAGACCCAATTGGATACGGTCATGCGATTATGGAGCTAGACGCAAGATTGCCAGAAATTATGGCCGAGATGCAAGACGATGAATTGCTCATTCTCTGCGCTGACCATGGCAATGATCCAGCCCATACAGGATGGGACCATACAAGAGAATATGTGCCACTGTTAGTTTGGGGGCGGCAGATCAAAGGCGGAACGAGTCTTGGAACGCGTGATACCTTTGCAGATGTAGGAGCATCTATTGCGGAGTATTTGGGAACAGAACCAACAGATATAGGTGAAAGCTTCGTAAAGGAGATAGTTTAACCATGAATATGAACGATATCATCATCAAAAAGCGCAATGGCGGAAAGCTTCTCAAAGAAGAAATAGATTATGTCATCAATCATTACGTATCAGGAGAGATTCCGGATTACCAAGTGTCGGCTTTGCTGATGGCAATCTTCTTTTCCAAAATGGATAAAGAAGAAACCTTTGCTTTGACCAACGCCATGCGATTTTCTGGTGACACCATTGATTTATCGGCGATCAAAGGCATCAAAGTCGATAAGCATTCTACCGGCGGGGTAGGTGACAAAACCACGTTGATTATTGCACCGCTAGCAGCAGCTTGTGGTGTACCAATTGCGAAAATGAGTGGACGCGGACTGGGGTTTACCGGAGGAACAGTGGACAAAATGGAAGCTATTCCTGGATTCCAAACAGCGATGGAATCGTCTCGATTCATGAATCAGGTTAATGAGATTGGTATCGCAGTCATTGGACAGACGGCTCACATTACACCGGCAGACAAGAAGCTATATGCCCTTCGGGATGTTACCGGAACCGTAGATGATTTCAGCTTAATTGCGTCTAGCATCATGAGCAAAAAGCTAGCTTCTGGTAGTGACGCCATCGTTCTTGATGTGAAGTGTGGAAATGGCGCGTTCATGGAAAATTTAGACGACGCGATAATTCTAGGGGAATTGATGTGCGAAATGGGTGCAGCTGCAGGTCGAAAAACCGTAGCGGCCATTACCGATATGAGCCAGCCTTTAGGCAAAGCCATTGGCAACAGCTTAGAGGTCATTGAAGCCATAGAAACACTAAAAGGTAAAGGACCTGAGGACATCACTTTATTGTCACTATATTTAGCAGGAATGATGATTTACCTAGGAGGGAAAGCGAAGTCTTCCCAAGAAGGATATCAAATGGCTGAGCAGGCTTTGGACAATGGATCGGGGCTGGAAAAATTCAGAGCATTTGTTGCAGCACAGGGTGGAAACCCACTGATTGTCGAAGATTATTCTTTGTTTCCGCAAGCGAGGGTAAAGGAACAGCTTCTTGCAGAAGCAGATGGATATGTGGTGGAAATCTCCGCAAGAGCTATGGGTCAAGCCTCACAGCATACGGGAGCAGGCAGAGCCACTAAGGAGGATGACATCGACTTGTCGGCAGGAATTTATGCAGGAAAGAAAGTGGGCGACCACGTCAAAAAAGGCGACGTCCTAGCCACCTTCTATGGTAATGACCAAAGCAAAGTCGATGCAGCAAGGAAAGAAGCAGAATCGGCGTACATCATTGAAACCAAGAAACCCGAAACGCCAGTATTGATGAAAAGAATGATTGGAATATAGAAACGCTCTATGCCAAATGTTGGGTTAGCGCAAGCTTAATAAACTATTGAACGTTTTTCCAGAGGCAATTTTGCCTCTGGTTTTTTATTTTTTGAGGTGGATGATGCCGATATATCAGAAATGCCATCAATTCTGAATGCAGCGTATCCGATAGAGCAGTCAGCTTTTACTCGGCCTTCAAAAAAGTGAAGAGTGGTAATGCGTTCACCTAAAAAACATTTTATAAACAATAATACAATAGTCTATTGACAAACAATATGAGGACTATTATACTGGTATACATAGGGTTTGCAGTACGTTACTGCAATAAAGTAATACGGATGGAGAGGTGAAAATATGTTAGAAAGATCCAATAAGACAAATTTACTTGAACAGGCAAGTTACAAGTATTCTTTGCAGGATATCAAAGAACCGAATTTATATCGAGAGATGTATAACTACGAGGAAGTTCCTAAGCTGGCATTTAACCAAAGACGTGTGCCGATGAACATGCCGGAGGACGTTTGGATTACTGATACTTCATTTCGTGATGGACAGCAATCGATGGCACCATACACAGTGAAACAAATCGTGGATTTATACAAATTGCTTTCTAAGCTTGGAGGACCGTTTGGACTAATTAGACAATCGGAATTTTTTATTTATACAGAGAAGGATAGAGAAGCCATTGAAAAATGTATGGATTTAGGATTGAAATTCCCGCAAATCACCACATGGATCAGGGCCAAGAAGGAAGACTTCAAATTGGTAAAAGCAATGGGCATTAGAGAAACAGGAATCCTTGTTTCTTGTAGTGACTATCATATATTTAAGAAAATGCAAATGTCGAGAAGACAAGCAGTAGATTATTATCTAGAAACCATTAAGGATGCTTTTGAAGCAGGAATCGTTCCAAGATGTCATCTGGAGGATATTACGAGAGCTGATTTTTATGGTTTCGTTGTTCCTTTTGTCAACGAAATCATGAAGCTGTCAGAGGAAGTAGGCATTCCAGTTAAGATCAGAGCTTGTGATACCATGGGATATGGCGTGCCGTATTCAGGCGTAGCGCTTCCAAGAAGTGTACCAGGAATCATGTACGGTTTGCAGCATTATTCTAATGTACCAAGCGAAATGCTAGAATGGCACGGGCATAATGACTTCTACAAAGCAGTATCCAATGCTACGGCAGCGTGGCTTTATGGAGCAAGTGCCGTGAACTGTTCTTTACTTGGCATTGGCGAGCGTACAGGAAATGTTCCGCTGGAGGCAATGGTGTTTGAATATGCATCGCTGCGAGGCTCATTAGATGGAATGGATCCGACCGTCGTAACAGAGATTGGGCGTTACTTCCAAGATGAAATGGGTTACGATATTCCACCGATGACTCCATTTGTGGGAGAAAACTTCAATGTAACTAGAGCAGGAATTCATGCTGACGGATTAATGAAGGATGAAGAAATATATAACATCTTCAATACGAAGAAGCTACTCAACAGAACGCCTGGAGTTGCAGTAAGCGACACCAGCGGGCTGGCAGGCATTGCTTATTGGATCAATGAACGTTATGATTTGGTCGGAGACCAGCAGGTGAAAAAAGATACACCACTGGTTGTCGCACTGAAAAAATGGGTGGATGATATGTATGCGGAGGGTCGTAATACCTGTCTTGCAAACAAGGAAATTGAAGAGAAAATTAAGGAGCTAACAAAATGATAGGATATAAGAGTGTTTCCCTGGCAAATCAGGTGTACGATACATTAGAAAAGAGCATTTTGAATGGCACATATGCAAGAGGTGAAGTCATCAGCGAAAAAAGACTTTCGGAAGAGCTGGGGGTGAGCAGAACACCAGTGAGAGAGGCCATGACGAGATTGGCTCACGAAAGATTAATCAAAGATTCGCCTAACGGTACAGTTGTCATCGGCATTTCCAAAAAAGACCTGCAGGATTTGTTCGAGGTCAAAACGAGAATTGAATTGGTTGCTACAGGTAGAGCGGTGGACAACATTAGTCCAGAAGGCTTGACAGAGTTAAAAGAAATCATCGAAAAACAGGAATTCTATGCCCAAAAGGGTGACGCAATCAAAGTCCGTGACTTAGACACAGAATTCCATGATGCAATCTATAAGGAATGCGGCAGCACCATCTTAGAAGGAATTTTATCGCCAATTCATCACAAGCTGATGAGATATCGAAAAGCTTCTCTAGAATTGGAACACAGAATTATGGATTCTGTGGCAGAGCATAAGGCGATTTATGATGCCATCGTAGAAAAAGATCATGAGGAAGTAAAAGAATTAATGCTTGTGCACATCGAGCATTCATATCACGGAGCAATGGAGGTAGTGGAATAGTATGGGATTAACAATAGCACAAAAAATCATTAAAGAGCATTTAGTCAGTGGAGACATGACTGTAGGTAGTGAAGTCTCACTGAAGATAGATCAGACATTAACACAGGATGCCACTGGAACCATGGCGTATTTGGAATTTGAAACCATGGGCATTCCTCGTGTAAGAACAGAGCTTTCCGTGGCGTACATCGATCACAATACGTTGCAGTCAGGCTTTGAAAATGCAGATGACCATCGATTCATTCAATCAATGGCGAAGAAATATGGATTGTATTTTTCTAGACCGGGCAATGGAATTTGCCATCAAGTGCATTTGGAACGATTCGGGAAACCCGGAAAAACCTTAATCGGATCAGATAGCCATACCCCAACAGGTGGCGGCATTGGTATGCTTGCCATGGGTGCAGGTGGACTTGACGTGGCCGTAGCCATGGGCGGCGGTGCGTATTACATCACCATGCCAAAAATGTACAAAGTGAACTTAACCGGAAAACTGAGAGATTTTGTTACGGCAAAAGACGTTAGCCTAGAAATTCTCAGATTGCTTTCGGTAAAGGGTGGAGTTGGAGCGGTCATTGAATGGGGCGGCCCTGGAATCAGCACATTGTCTGTACCAGAGAGAGCAACCATTACCAACATGGGAACAGAACTGGGCGCAACCACTTCCATTTTCCCATCAGATGAAGTGACCAAGGCATTTTTAGAAGCTGAGGGAAGAGGCCAAGATTATCGAGAATTAGCAAGCGATGAAGACGCAGTATATGATAAAGTCATCGACATTGATTTATCCACGCTGAAGCCAATGATTGCTTGCCCACATAGTCCGGATAACGTAGTAGCGGTTGATTCGCTAAAGGGAACAAAGGTAGACCAGGTCTGCATTGGTTCATGCACCAACTCTTCGTTATTAGACATGCTAAAGGTTGCAGCAATGCTAAAAGGGAAAACCATTAAACCAGAGGTGAGCCTATCCATATCACCAGGATCAAAACAAGTATTATCCATGCTTGCTGATTGTGGAGCCTTAACGGATATTCTTGCCAGCGGTGCAAGAGTTCTTGAATGTGCATGTGGACCTTGTATCGGAATGGGATTCTCACCGAATTCAGGCGGCGTGTCCTTACGTACCTTTAACCGTAACTTTGAAGGAAGATCTGGAACTGCCGACGGACAGGTTTACTTGGTGTCACCAGAAACTGCAGTAGCAGCAGCACTGACTGGAGAAATAACCGATCCAATGACCATGGGCAAGATGCCTGCTGTAGTTATGCCTGAAGCGTTCAAAATTGATGATAGCGCCATTATTCCGCCAGCATCATTAGAAGATGCAGCAAAGCTAGAAATCCTTAGAGGACCGAACATAAAGGCCTTCCCAGATAGCAAACCACAGGAAGACGTCCTAGCGGTACCTTTGGTACTGAAAGTTGGCGATAATATTACCACTGACCACATTATGCCAGCAGGATCAAAGATTTTGCCGTACAGATCCAATATTCCGCACTTGTCACAATTCTGTTTTGCTGTATGTGATGAAACCTTCCCAGAGAGAGCCAAGGCTGCTGGAAACAGTATCATCGTTGGCGGAAACAACTATGGACAAGGTTCTTCCAGAGAGCATGCGGCGTTGGTGCCGTTGTACCTAGGCGTTCGTGCAGTCATTACCAAAAGCTTTGCAAGAATCCACGTGGCGAATTTGATTAACGCAGGGATTATGCCGTTAACCTTTGCTAACCCAGATGATTATGATCAAGTGAGTCAAGGCGACGAACTGAAATTAGTTGACATTTATCAGGGAATGGAGACAGGGGAGATTACCCTAGAAAACGTTACAACAGGAAAAAGCATTATGGTATCCTGTAGCTTTACCAATAGGCAGAAGGAAATCCTTAAGGCCGGAAGCTTGCTCAATTATGTGGCAAAGACAGGAGAATAATATGGCAGATAGAGAATATATCAATCAAGCATGCGAGCAGTTTAAGACACTTTTAGAAGAACAATTGGCTCGTGTGGAAAAGTTAAAGCATGGCGGTGAAGCAAAGAATTTCACCAACATGGATAAAATCATCATCGGATTATGTGATGGCGATGGCATCGGCCCAATGATTATGGAGCAAGCAGAACGATTGGTGGCAAAGCTTTTGGAAAAAGAAATTGCCTCTGGTCGAGTAGTACTTAAAAAAATCGAAGGATTGACCATCGAAAACCGTATGGCATTAGGTCAAGCAGTTCCTGAACAGGTTCTTGCAGAAATCAAAACCTGCGATGTATTGTTAAAAGGGCCAACAACTACGCCAAAAGGGGGCACCCTAGAAAGTGCCAATGTTACCCTTCGTCGTGAGCTTGACTTGTACGCCAATGTTCGCCCAGTGCAGGTTCCTGAAGAGGGAATCGATTGGATTTTCTATAGAGAAAACACGGAAGGCGAATATGTGTTGGGTAGTCGCGGTATAGAGATTCCAGGGAAACTGGCGATGGACTTTAAGGTAACCACCGACTTAGGTACAAGAAGAATTGCTAGAGCAGCATTTGAATATGCCAAGGCCAATGGAAAAACCAATGTTGCCATTGTAACCAAAGCCAACATCATGAAAAAGACAGACGGCAACTTTACAAGGATTTGCCATGAAATCGCTGCGGATTATCCAGAGATTACTGCAGAAGATTGGTACGTTGACATTATGACGGCCAATCTAGTGAACAAAGCCATTCGAAGCAAATTCCAAGTATTTGTTCTTCCAAATTTATATGGAGACATTATTACGGATGAGGCGGCTGAAATACAGGGCGGTGTTGGTACAGCAGGAAGCTCCAATATGGGTGATCAATATGCCATGTTTGAAGCAATTCACGGCAGTGCCCCAAGATTAATTGAAGAGGGACTTGCTGACTACGCAAACCCATCGAGCATTTTCAAGGCGGCGGAAATGATGATACGCCACATCGGTTTTGTGGATAAGGCAGACCAACTAGCGGCAGTATTAGACCAAACGGCCTTCCAGGACAACATGACGGGAAAAGCCTTTGCCGATGAGGTCATCAACAAGCTATAATGAAATCCAAAAAGAGACTCTAATCAGAGCCTCTTTTTTCTTTATCCTTTTAGCCCTGTTGAAACCACTCCTTCATCACACTTAATACGTGAACCAACTGGTTCTCGCTGATGATATAAGGCACCATGGCGTACATACAGGACATGAATGGCCTGCTGAAGACACCACGGGAAAAGGCAAATTCCTTGTAGCCCTTTAGGACAGCAGGATCAAAAACTTCAATGCAGACACAGCCACCCATGATGCGGACTTCTTTAATGCGTGGGTCTTGAAAGCTACCAATCTCTCGACGAGTAATTTGGGTGATGCGCCGAATCTTTGATAGATAATCATCTTCCTCAAACAGCTGAATGGATTTCAGTGCCACGCTGCAAGCCAAGGGATTGCCCATAAATGTAGGCCCATGCATTAACCCATGCTGAGGGCAGTCGCTGTAAAAGCCACGATAGACTTTCTCGTTGGCAACGGTGACGGCGTGACCAATATATCCACCTGTTAAGGCTTTTCCCAGCACCAAAATATCTGGGCAGACCAAATCTGAAACGAATCGATAACCTGTTCGCCCGAAGCCTGTGGCCACTTCATCAAAGATGAGGAGAACATCATATTTGTCACATAGGGCTCTGGCTCTCTTTAGAAATGAGATATCGTACATGAGCATACCGCCGGCTCCCTGTAGCAACGGCTCCACAATCAATGCATTAAGGGTTTGATGATGGGCGCGAAATGCAGCTTCTAAAGCGGAGATTTTTGGCGGAATATGGATAACGTCCTTTTTCCCTTGAAAAGCAAAGTGATAATCCTCATCATCGCTAACTTCCATGGCCCTAAAGGTATCGCCATGATAGGCGTTGGTTAAGGATAGAACCACTTTTCGCGATTGACCTTGGTTGGTGTAAAATTGTAATGCCATTTTCAAGGCGACTTCTACAGCCACACTACCTGAGTCGGAAAAAAAGGAATAGTTTAAATCTCCAGGAAGCCATTGAGCTAGCTTGGTGGCTAGCTGTTTCACTGGCTTATGGGTTAGACCGCCTAACATGACGTGGGAAAACTGATCTGCTTGGGTTTTGATGGCTTCTGTTAATACAGGGTGCTTATAGCCATGGATAGTGCTCCACCATGAAGAAATCGAGTCGATTACGCGTTCCGTTTCCGTGAAGAGATATACCCCTTGCGCATCGACAATTTCATGTGGCGGCGAGCTAGTTTTCATTTGCTGGTAAGGATACCAAATCATTGGATGTCCTCCTTTCTTCAATCAAATAGAGAGAATAGCGATTCTTCCGCTATGTGTAGTTCGCCGTCATCTTCGCCTACGCAAGCGACCACCTTTATGCCCGTTAATGCCTCGCACATGTGCAGATTGTCAGCTTCCATGATGCTTTCGGGATGAAAACGATTGAAGATGATGCCTTTGATGGGAAGCTTTTTCTTGCGCATATATTGGACAGTTAGCACTACGGCATTGATTGTTCCCAGGCCAGCGTCTGCAACCAAAAGAGAAGATAGCGATAATTTTTTGATGACGTCCTCTAGGAAAAGAGGTTCATCGTCAGCATTAAGTGGGCAGACGATACCGCCGCTTCCTTCGACGACAACATAATCGTATTTCTGGCGTAAAGCATCAAAGCCTTGCTGAATGATGTCCAGCCTCACCGGTGGGCCTTCAAGCTTTGCGGCTAAGTGAGGGGATACTGCGTGTTCGTAAACGTAGGGACACATTGTGTCTAGAGGCTGCTGGATTTTTGAAATGCGCTGAACAACATCCGCGTCGCCTGGAATGAGTGTCCCACTGGAATTACGTAGATTGCCACTCATGGCGGCTTTGTAATAGGATGGGTTTACCCCTAATTGCTGAAGCTTTTTTAGCAATAGGGCAGCAACATAGGTTTTGCCTACATCCGTACCAGTTCCGGTGATGAACAATTGCTTATACATTGGGAAACCTCACTTCGTAATTTAGTTTGCGCAATAGGGCTAGATCAGCGGACACGGAGTGACCTAACGTGGTTAGCATATTCCCACTGATGGCGGCATTGGCACCACCAAGAAAGCATGCTTCGCCAAAATCCTCGAGTAATCCGCGGCCTCCAGCAAGACGAATAAATCCATCGGGAAGGAGAAAGCGAAAGATGGCAATGGTACGCATAAACTCCTCCGCTGAAAGAATCGGACGATGCTCACAAGGAGTGCCGGCAATGGGGTGGAGCAAATTGAGGGGAACCGAGTTGATGTCAAGCTGACGAAGAGATAGGGCCATATCGATTCTATCCTCCATGGATTCACCTACACCGACGATGCCTCCAGAACAGACATCGAGTCCTACAGCTTTGGCCGCCTTTAGGGTGCTCACTTTTTCTTCCCAAGTATGAGTAGTACAAAGATGCGGGAAAAAGGATTTGGACGATTCTAAATTGCAATGAATGCGAGAAACACCAGCGGCCTTTAGTTTTTGATAATCTGCTGTATCTAACAAACCGAAGGAGCAACAGATGGACAAGGAGGTTTCTCTTTTGATCTGCCTAGTGGCATTGGATACTTGGTCGATTTCTTCAGTGGAAAGTCGCTTGCCAGAAGTGACAATAGAAAAACGTAAGGCACCTTGCTTCCAGTATGCTTTCGCCTGCTGTACTAACTGTTCCGAAGAACACAAGATAGAGGACTCTGGCGCTTCGGATTGGCAATGAATGCTTTGAGCGCAGTAAATGCAATCCTCAGAGCAATTCCCGGATTTGCCATTGACAATGGAGCATAAATCGAAGGTGTTTTGGCAGAAGTGGGCACGGATTTCGTTGGCTGCACTGGATAGATGAAGCAAAGGCAACGCGGAGAGTGACAAGGCGTCTTTCTTGTCGATTTGCTCTCCTGCGAGAACTTTTTCTTTTAATTGATTGACTTGATTCATGATTTACCTTTCAATAAGTGGGCGAACCCGCTTTGATAGAAATGCCGCCACAAAGCATAGACAGATGTCTCCTGGGACAGCAAGCAAAAAACAGTATAGAAATAACGGCCAAAGACCGATGGATATTTGGAGCACGAAATTACTGATGATGTAGTAGTAAGTCATGCCAATGAGATAGACGATCATTAGTCCGAGAAAATTGGACATTAACACAGGTTTTCCCTTTTCCGTTCGCGTTCCGATGACATACGTGGACACACAGAAGCCGAGAATATATCCGAAGCTAGGCTTTAGTAGATACCAAAGGCCACCACCTTCGGCGAAGATCGGCAGACCGATTAACCCTAGGGCGGTATAGAGCGCTACGCTGATGGCACCGTTTTTTCCACCTAAAAAAATACCAGCAAGCATAGTGAAAAGGTATTGCAAGGTAAATGGAACTACCGGTATGGGAATTTTGATTAGTGCGCTTGCGGCAATGAGCATGGTGAACATGGCGATTTGGGTTAATTCCTTAGACTTCATTAGATATCCCCTTCGTTGATTCTTCTTAATGAAGAATATTATATGGGATAGGAAGATTAATGTCAACCGTAAATATTAGAAAAGGTGACGAATAGGACAGGGAAAGCGGAGCAATAACTTAAAGCGCATTTTCCTTGCAGTGTTTTTTTGGACTACCGAATCACCACTTTTTTATTTTTTTGGTACTTTAAAGATGAGAGAAAATTTCGTATTATGTAGGTTACACATAAAACTGTGTATTTATTTATGTTGCAAAAGCATAAACAAATGCAAGGTAATATGCAATAAGCTATTGCAAAATGTGTTCAAAAAAGCTAAAATAATGTATCAGTGTAAAGCATTAAAGAAAGACAGAAAGAAAGGAAGTAAAGCAGATGAAAACGAAAAAAATACTCGCATTATTTATGGTTGTAACTCTTCTGTTTACCGCAGCAGCTTGTGGTGGCGGCGATAGCGGAGGAGAAGCAAAGGACTCTCTAACAATTGGTATCGATTCAGATGCAGTAGCATTGGATCCACTTCGTGTTAATGACACGTTGACCATGTCCATTCTAACCAACGTATATGAACCTCTAGTTCGTATGAATAATGATTCAGAGATTGTTCCTGCATTGGCAACAGAATGGAAAGTTTCCGACGATGGATTGGACTACACCTTTACCATTCGTACAGATGCCACTTTCCACAATGGAGACCCAATTACAGTAGAAGACGTTAAGTATTCTCTAGAAGCAGCTGTTGAGTCCTCATATACAGGACCATACATGAACTTTATCGACAAGGTAGAAATTGTTGATGAGTCAACAGTTAAAGTTACGCTTCAGTATGCTTATGCACCATTCTTAGCCCTATGTACTACTTATTCTCAGATCGTAAAAGAAGACTTCTATAAAGAAGGCGGAGAAGTAGACATGGCGAAAAATCCTGTTGGATCTGGTCCTTATAAATTTAAGAGCTGGGCACAGGGCGACAAACTTGAGTTTGAAGCTTATGAAGGATACTACAAAGAAGCACCTGCTATTAAAAATTTGACTTACAAAATTATCCCTAACTCCAGCACTGCTACTATGGCATTGGAAAGCGGAGAAATTGATGTATCTCAGAATGTAGCAACTACCGATATTAAGGCTATGGAAGACAAAGAAGGAATCGAAATTCTAACTGACCCTTCATCAGCATTCTATTTCATCGGTATGAACACAAATGTAAAAGAACTAAGCGACGTTAGAGTACGTCAGGCGATTTCAAAATGTATCAACAAGCAGAACTTGATCGACGGTGCATTAGATGGATATGGTGTTCCAACCAATACATTTATTGCAGAAGGCGTTCTTGGCTATGATGCAGATTTCAATCCTCTACCATATGACGTAGAAGAAGCAAAGAAATTAATGAAAGACGCTGGATACCCAGATGGATTCGATTTAACCATCAGTATTCCTGAAAGCCGTAGTACTCACGCTCAGATTATTAAATCAGACCTGAAAGCAATTGGCATTGAATTAACCATCAATATCATCGAAACCGGAAAATTCTGGGAAGATTTAGAAAACCTTGATTATGAAATGATGATCATGGGATGGTCTTACATGGTAATGGACCCAGACGTTGGTTATTATTCCTTATACAAGAAGGATGATATGGCTGGAAACTACACTGGATTCGGCGATGCTGAAACAGATAAACTACTAGCTGACGGAAGAATTGAAAGAGATGACGCTAAGAGAGCAGAGATTTATTCTAAACTAGAAACAATCTATCAGACAGCGGCACCTTACGTTCCTCTATACTGGAGAGTTGACGCAGTAGCATACAATGATAGCTTAACAGGTGTGGAAATCCCACCTTGTGGATTCTATTTTGTATATGACTATGCTTGGAAGTAAAGAGTAATCACTCGTTCGGTATATTTCTAAGACTAATAAGAGCCGGATCCTTCTGTATGATGTGATCCGGCATTCTTTTCTAACGGAGAAACAATATGTATAAATATATATTAAAGAGACTGGCGTTGATGATCCCTGTACTAATCGGTATCTCCATCATCATCTTCAGTATTATCTCTCTCACACCGGGTAACCCAGCCCGTTTGATTTTGGGAGAACGTGCTTCACAGGAAGCCATCAATCAATTAAATGATGAATTGGGGTACAATGATCCCCTTCCAGTTAAATACATCAACTATATGGCCGATCTTTTTCAAGGAGACATGGGTACTTCCTATAGAACAGGCGGCAGTGTAATCAGTGAAATTGCAGAGAGATTTCCAACAACTTTACTGCTTGCAGTATTGGATATCTTTTTGACTGCAGTCATATCGATACCCCTAGGGGTCTACATCGCCATAAAGAAAAATTCCATAGCAGATAATGTCCTAACCATTGTGGCATTAGTGTTTACAGCAATGCCTTCCTTCTGGCTAGGGATGTTGTTGATGCTAGCCTTTGCGGTAGGATTGAATATACTTCCGGCAACTGGGTCGGATTCCTTTGCTTGCTTTATTCTTCCAGCGTTTACCATTGCATTACTTTCGGTAGCGCAGATTATGAGAATGACGCGTTCAAGTATGCTAGAGACGCTACGTTCTGACTACATGAGAACGGCAAGAGCAAAGGGTGTAAAAGAGAACAAAATCGTTTGGAAACACGCAATCAGAAATGCATTACTACCAGTCGTGACCACAATGGGCGTAAACTTTGGATGGGCCCTTGGAGGATCAGTAATTACAGAAAC
The DNA here is from genome assembly GCA_050435405.1 of Clostridiales Family XIII bacterium PM5-7. GTDB lineage: Bacteria > Bacillota > Clostridia > Peptostreptococcales > Anaerovoracaceae > Senimuribacter. The sequence goes on along the minus strand of JBNDKG010000009.1, from coordinate 38,072 downwards.
CGTATTTGGAATGTCAGGAGTAGGAACCTTAACCTTGCTATCTGTTCGTTCTAAAGACGTGCCGCTGGTAATGGGATGCGTATTATTTATGTCGCTATTATTCAGTGTGATTACGTTGATTGTAGATATTTCCTACGCATATATTGACCCTCGAATCAAGGCACAATATGGATTCAAGAGTAAATCAAAAAAATCCAAGCGAAAGGAGATTAGCAATGTTCAACCGCAAAGCTAAAAACTTAGAGCTGGCCCTAGAAGCACAAGAAAGCAGAAGCTTTTGGCAAGACGTAGGCCGTCGCTTTATGAGAAATAACAAAACTTACATTGGACTAACCCTCCTTGGCATTGTTGTATTGATGTGCATTTACGGAATGGTATTTTTAGATTATGAAACGGATGTTATCAATCAGGACGTTCCGAATAAGCTGTTAATGCCATCGACTGAACACTTATTTGGTACAGATGACCTTGGACGAGACATTTTCAACCGTATCGCTTATGGTGCGAGATACTCCCTATTTATTGGATTTTTATCTACCATCATCAGCTTGACTGTTGGAAGCTTGCTGGGTTGTATCGCTGGGTACTTCGGTGGAAAAATCGATAGCATCATCATGCGTGTAACGGACGTATTTATTGCGATTCCTTCCACATTGATGGCTATCGCAGTAGTATCCGCACTTGGACCAAACTTTGCAAACTTGATTATCGCTATTGCCCTTGGAGATATTCCTGGTTATGCGAGAATCATTCGTTCCTCGGTACTGTCCATCAGAGACAATGAATTCGTCGAGGCTTCAGTTGCAGTAGGCGGAAGTCACAGACATATTATGGCACAGCATATTTTCCCTAACACGTTGGCGGCTTTGATTGTTCAAGCCACTTTAGGTGTTGGTTATGTAATCATTGCAGCATCCGGTCTTAGCTATTTGGGACTTGGCGTTATGCCGCCTGCACCTGAATGGGGCGCCATGCTCAGTGAAGCACAAAAATGGATTCGTTACTACCCACATTTGGTTATTTTCCCAGGTATTGCCATTGTTACCACTGTATTGGCACTAAATCTATTGGGAGATGCTCTTCGTGATGCAATTGACCCAACCCTGAAAGATTAAGGAGGAATAATTATGGAAAACAATAAAAATGATATTCTCCTAAATATTGAGGATTTATATGTACAGTATGATACCAGTGAAGGTACTGCCTATGCGGTAAACGGAATTTCTTTTACGATCAAAAGAGGAGAAACCTTCGGCTTAGTTGGAGAAACAGGTGCAGGAAAAACAACCACAGCCTTATCCATTCTTAAACTTTTGCCCCAGAAGGTAGGAAATATCCATAGCGGGAAGATAGAGTTTGAGGGTGAAGATCTAATTCAGTATTCTGAAGATGATATGCGTTCCATTCGAGGAAGCCATATCAGTATGATTTTCCAAGATCCAATGACTTCCCTCAATCCAGTATTGACGGTTGGAGACCAAATTGCAGAATCGATTGAAACCCATCATCCAGATTTATCCGTTGATGATGTAGAAGATAGAGTAGATAATGTATTGCAGTTAGTGGGAATCCCACCTTCAAGAAAATATGAGTATCCTCATCAGTTCTCTGGTGGGATGAAGCAACGTGTAGTCATTGCCATGGCTTTGGTTTGTGACCCAATGCTGCTCCTTGCAGATGAGCCAACAACTGCCCTTGACGTAACCGTTCAAGACCAGGTTTTGGATATGATGAGTGACTTAAAGAAAGAATTTAACACATCGATGATCATGATTACCCATGACTTAGGGATTGTTTGTCAGATGTGCGATAATGTAGCAATTATGTATGCTGGTGAAATCATCGAAATTGGATCTGTATTTGACATCTTCAATTTCGAAAAAGGCCATCATCCATACACTAAAGGTCTTTTTGGTTCGCTACCTAGTTTACAAGGAGATTCCAAAAGGCTTAAGCCAGTTGATGGATTAATGCCTGACCCAATGGACTTGCCAAAGGGATGCAAATTCCATCCTAGATGCGAACATTGTATGGAAGTATGCAAGACAGAAATACCAGAGGCATTTACAGATGGCACACATTCCATCAAATGTCACCTATATGACAAAACAAAGGCAGGTGAGATGTAATGGGAACACCACTTATTCAGACCATAGGCTTAAAAAAGCACTTTAAAACTGGATCCGGTATGCTTCATGCTGTTGATGATGTAAATCTAAGCATTGAAAAAGGCCAGACCCTAGGAATCGTAGGCGAATCAGGTTGCGGAAAAAGTACGTTAGGAAGAACCATATTAAGACTTTTACCGGCAACGGCAGGAAGTGTGCTGTTTAATGGAGAAGACATTCAACAATTAAAACCATCAGAAATGAAAAAAATGCGTTCTGAAATGCAAATTATTTTCCAGGACCCATATGCTAGCTTGAATCCGAGAATGTCTGTAAGCCAAATCATTGAAGAGCCGCTAAAGGTAAACAACGTATATAAGAATAAATCCGAACAAAATCAGAAAATCCTAGAGCTAATGGACACGGTTGGCCTTGCTAGAAGACTAGCAAATAGCTATCCCCATGAGCTTGATGGAGGACGTCGTCAGCGTATTGGCGTAGCAAGAGCCCTTGCCCTTGACCCAAGCTTTATCGTTTGTGACGAGCCAGTATCAGCCTTAGACGTATCTATTCAGGCGCAGGTATTGAATCTGATGATGGATTTACAGGATTCTATGGGATTGACCTATATGTTCATTACCCATGACCTTTCTGTAGTAAGACATATTTCTACCCATATTGCCGTAATGTATTTGGGACAAGTAGTAGAGTATGCACCATCTCATCAGCTATTTGATGATCCAAAGCACCCGTATACCAAAGCATTGCTTAGCGCAATTCCAGTTCCGGATTTGGCGTTTAGAGATAAACCGAGAGAATTGATCAAGGGAGAAATCACTAGCCCAATCAATCCTAAGCCTGGTTGTAGATTTGCTGCACGTTGTCCACATGCCAGTGAGAAATGTACACAAAACAACTTAAGCTTAACAGATGTAGGACCTGAACACCAAGTTGCGTGCGTGCTGTACGAGAAGTAAAGCAAAAAACGGAGGGGATAGAAAGATGATCATAAAAAATGCCAAAATTTTCTTAGATGAACCGGGAACTTTTCAGCTCCTCGACATCAAAATGGAAGCAGAAAAAATTGTAGAAATAGGAGAAAACCTTCAGGGCGAAGACGTAATCGATGCCCAAGATTGTTTCGTTACCCCAGGACTCATCGAAGCACATTCCCATATTGGAATGTATGAAGAAGGGATTCAATGGGAAGGCGATGATATTTGTGAAAATGAACCCGTTACCCCTGAAATGCGTTCTATTGATGCATTTTTCCCTGGGGACAGCGCCTTTGCTGAAGCACTAACTGGTGGTGTAACGACCATGTGCACAGGATTCGGCAGTGGTGGTGTTGTTGCTGGAACAGCGGTAATCATTGAAAACAATGGTTCGATGGTTGCAGATGACATGGTTTTGGTTCACGATGCAGGCATGAAATGTGCTTTCGGAGAAAATCCTAGAGATTTCGGACGCAAAGGGAAACAACCGAACACAAGAGGTTCAGTGGCCTTCTTGCTGCGTGAATGCTTGCAAAGCGCAATTGATTACAAAGCTGAAAAAGAAGCTGCTAAAAAGAAGGGAGAGCCTTTTAAGACTAATCTAGGGATGGAAGCAATGGTTAGGGTCATCGATAAGGAGATTCCAATTAAAGCCCATTGCCATCGCTCTGACGATATTTGTACGGTCATTCGTATTTGTAAAGAGTTCGATGTAAAGGCTACGCTAGATCACTGCACCGATGGACACTTAATCGCAGAGCACGTTGCTGAATCTGGATATCCAGCAATTGTTGGACCGACATTTGGATCCAAATCCAAATACGAGCTTCGCAACAAGTCTTTCGACACTGCAGGCGTGTTAGTTGCAGCAGGCGTAAAAACCGCCATCACCACAGACCACAATGTAACACCGCAGGAATCCCTGAATTGGCTTGCGGCCATGTGCGTGAGAAATGGACTTTCAGAAGCTGATGCCCTTCGTTGCATCACCTGTAATCCAGCAGATATTTTGGAGATTGCCGATAGAAAAGGTAGACTAAAGGTTGGCCTAGACGCCGATGTGGTGATTTGGGACAAGCATCCATTAGACATACAAGCAAAACCACGTTTGGTTTATGTTAGAGGCAAAGAAATGTATAAAGATATGTAAAAGAAAGAGATAACGCTTAGGCGTTATCTCTTTTTACGTTCTATAGATGAAGTTAAATCTACATTCTCAAATCCGTTTCCAATAATTTCACTTGCCGAAGACAAGACGATAAATGCGCTTGGATCGTTTTTTTGTACGATGTATTTTAGCTTTGGAATTTCTGGTGGAGTAACCACAACGAACAGAATGTTTCTGCTGGTTTTAGAGTACATGCCCACGCCATTAAGGATGGTTGCACCTCTGCCCATTTGGTAGAGGATATCATGTTCAATGGCCTCTAGGTTCTCATTGACAAAAATGTGAAAGACAATGGCTCGGTTGAATCCACTGTTTAGCTTATCAGTTACAATGGAAGCTACACCTATGGCCAATATGGAATAAATCCCTGACTCAATATTGTTGTAGGCAATCATGGCTAAAATGACGATGGCGCCATCGATAAACATGAGCAGCTGGCCAATGCTTAAGGTTTTAAACTTGGTGATCAATAGCTTGGCAAGCAGATCAGTTCCGCCAGTAGATATGCGTGCTTTGATGGACAAAGCAGCAGCCGTTCCATAGAGAATCCCTCCGCAAACCACTGCGACCAGCTTATCATCGGTCAGACAGGGCAAAAAAGAAAGGGAGTCAACAATAAAGGAATAAGCGGCTATGGCCACAAGGGAAACCAACACGTATCGTTTGCCCTTGACGGTCGCACCCCAAATCACAATAGGAATGTTCAAGATAAATACAGTGACGCCGATAGGCGCACCCATAAAGTGGTTTAACACAGTACCAATTCCCGCAAGTCCACCGGCTGCGATACTGTTATTGACATAGAAAAGGTTTAACGCTAAAGCGTATCCGACGTTGGCCAAAATCAGATACATTACCTGCTTCCATGAGATTTTTTTCATAGCCGATTCTCCTTGTAATCAATGGAATTTTTGATGTTTTGTTTTCGAAGATATTCTAACATATTCAGCAGGTTTCAACAACCATTATTATCATAAATATTAGATGGACGGGAAAGAAAAATAATGCTAAAATGGAACAAATAAATAAGCCTAAGGAGGATAGCCATGTTCGTGTTAAGAAATGCTCGATTGATTCCTGAATTAACGGAAGAATTCGAAGGAAATTATGGAGATGTTGTCGTTGATGAAGGAGTGATTCAAGAGATCAAGCCTGCGAAAAGTGTTGCTGCGGATGAGGATAAGCTTATCGATATGACGGGCAAAACCTTGCTGCCTGGTTTGATCGAAGGCCATCTGCATTTGGACCTTTGTGGGAAAAACACCTTTGAAGAAAACGTTGAGCCTGTAGGATATCGTTTGATGCGTTGTTTGCGTCTTGCACAAGACAATTTAAAACAAGGATATACTACTGTTCGAGATGTGGGAGATAGAGAAAATATCACCATCGGTATGGCCAGAGCAGTCAATGAAGGCATGGTTATGGGCCCCGACATTTTGACCAGTGGAATGATCATTTCGCCTACAGAAAAAGGCAATGAATTTTTCGGTACAATGTACGCAGAGGCAGATTCAGTAGATGAAATGACCAAAGCCGTGCGTCGTCAATATCAACTGGGGGCAGACTGGATTAAAATTATGGGTACAGGTGCAGTGATGAATCCAGGCGGTGTACCGGGAATGCCAATTATCTATGAGGAAGAATTAGCGGCAGCAGTAAGAGCAGCTGATTACGTAGGGCTACCTGTAGCAGTACATTGTCACGGAACAGAAGCCATCAAAATGTGCATCCGCTGCGGAGTTAGAACTGTGGAGCATTCGTCGATTATGGATGAGGAGTGCATCAGAATGTACAAGGCATCTGAACAATCCTTCCCTATGCCGACCATGTCTCCAATGGTCAACTTCCTCGAGTTCCCTGAAGGGAAACCAGCCCATTATGTTGAAAAAGCTAAAATCATGATGGGAGAGTTATTGGAAGGGCTTCGTGCATATAGAGAAAACAACGTCAAAATTGGTTGGGCCACGGATGCAGGTGTTTACGAAGGCAGCCACGGCAATGGCATATATGAATTCCGTGCGAGAGTAAATTTAGCAGGGTTCACTCCACTAGAAACGCTGATTCAGGCAACCAAAAATAATGCAGAAATCTTGATGATCGATGATCAGGTGGGCACCATCAAATGTGGAAAACGGGCAAATCTTGTTGCTTTTGATGGAAACCCTGACGAAGATATCGAAGTATTGAACAAGGTTGCGCTAGTAGTAAAGGCTGGCGAAATCATTTAACTTATTCTTAGATAAAATAAAACCACTGGACCGATGTTTCCAGTGGTTTTGTTATGTGAGTTACGATTACTTTAAGTTTTCAGGGTTCAATCCTTCTAGTTCAGGAATGACAAATATTCCGTCCTTGCGGATAAGCTTGTCATCAAACCAGATTTCTCCGCCGCCGTATTCTGCGCGTTGAATCATGACCAAATCCCAGTGGACTGCGGATTTATTTCCGTTAGGTGCATCTTCGTAGCACATTCCTGGGGTAAGGTGAAAGCTCCCGGCAATTTTCTCGTCGAAGAGGGTATCCTTCATTGGATGTAGAATGTACGGATTGACGCCAATGGCAAATTCTCCAAAGTATCTTGCGCCTTCATCTGTGTCTAGAATTTCATTGATTTTGGTCGTATCGTTGGCTGTGGCGTTGATGATTTTACCATCCTTGATTTCGAACTGAATTTGTTCGAAGGTGAAGCCTCGCTCTTGGGACATGGTGTTATAGGAGATGACACCATTCATGGAGTCCTTCACTGGTGCAGTGTACACTTCACCATCAGGAATGTTTCGCTTTCCGTCACACTTGACCCCGCCGATGCCTTTGATGGAGAAGGTTAAGTCGGTACCCGGTCCTTTAAGCTGAACCTTGTCTGTTTTGTTCATTAGTTCAACCAATGGATCCATTGCCTTGCTCATTTTCTCATAGTCTAAGGTGCACACGTCGAAGTAGAAGTCTTCAAACGCTTCTTGACTGGTATTGGATAGCTGTGCCATCGATGGGTTAGGATATCTTAAGACAACCCATTTGGTTTCGTTGACACGGTAATCTGTAGTTTCGCGGGTCAGCTTTCGGTATAGGCTAGTTTTCTCCGATGGAACATCAGAAAGCTCTGCCGTATTGGCCCCAGCACGAACGGCAATATATGCGTCCATTTCCTTCATCTGAGCGAGCAGATGTTTGTTGATCAATTTTGCTTGATCCTCTTGGCACTCCAACAAAATTTCTCTTTGGATTTGGCCGTCAATGATATTTACAAAGGGAACACCACCTGCTGCGTAGACATCCTTAATGATCTGTCTAATCAATGGTTTCGTTTCCATTCCCTCAAAATCGATTAATACCTTTTCGCCCTTCTTCAGTTCACATGAGTAGTTTACGAGAAGATTGGCTAATTTCTTGTTTCTTGGATCCATGTTTTATCCTCCTTTGTCATTATCTTTGACTATTATACCCTAAAAGTCTTGAAATTAAAAGCGAGACAGCGTAAAATATATGCAGTGTGTAAATGAAGAGGAAGTGAAGATGAAGAACTACTTTTTTGTTAATCCAGTGGCCGGACAAGGCAAAGGCATTGACGAACTAATAAACAAAATACGCGTCGCGGCGGAAAAGCTGGATCAACAAGTCGTCACCCACATTACCCAAGGGGTAGGTGATGGTGAAGCAAAGGCTAGAGAAATCGCTGAAAGCCTTAATGGAGAACCGGCTCGTTTTTTTGCTTGCGGCGGAGATGGAACCACCAATGAGATCATTAACGGCGTAGTCGGTTTTGATGAAATTGCTGTGGGCTGCGTTCCGATTGGAACTGGAAACGACACCATGCGCAGCTTGGACAAGGACAAGGATTTTTTAGACATCGAAGCACAGCTTCTGGGAACGGAACGCTCCGTGGACTTGATCCAGTATGAAGGGGTCCTCGATGGAACATTGCAGAAACGCTATTGCATTAATATGGTTAACATCGGCTTCGATTGTAATGTTGTAGAGCTGGCAGCAAGGTTAAAACAAAAACCGCTGATTGAAGGCTCTCTGGCTTATCTACTTGCGGTAATTGGCATCTTCATCAAGAAAAAAGGAATTTCCTTAAAGCTTTGGGAAGGCGATCAACTTTTGGTGGACGGCGAGGTGTTGCTATGTGCCATTGCCAATGGCGCATACTGTGGAGGAGGAATGAACACATCCCCTCAATCGCTATTAGACGATGGAGTGTTTGATTTAAACATCGTTAAAGACGTTACTCGCTTGCAATTCCTCAATTTATTCCCTAAGTATAAAAAGGGAACCCATTTAAGTGCACCGGGAATCGAAAAGGTGATTTCCATCAAAGAATGTACAGGGCTAACGCTTGAGCCATACCATAAACACTTTTTCATTTGTGTCGATGGAGAAATTTACACTGCAGAAAAAATCCAATTTAACATGGTGCCAAGAGCCATTCGTGTGGTCGTGCCGAAGTAGGGAAGCTTACTCTAGAGAGGCCATCAACTATAGGCAGTCAAGGGGCTCCGTGCAAGAAATCTTGTAAAGAGATATCCTTGAAAGGCACAAAGAATTATGGTACAATACATAAGTCGTGGAGGCGTATCGAAGTGGTCATAACGAGGCGCACTCGAAATGCGTTTGCCCTCACGGGCACGTGGGTTCGAATCCCACCGCTTCCGCCAAAAAACAGAACACCCCAAAGGGGTGTTTCTTGTTTTTGACGAAAGAATAGAAGGGATTCGAACCCGAAAGGGCAGAACCGTAAAGGGAGCCAGTTGTCAACTGGCGAGTAGGTTCTGGCGCAAGCCGACTGGAAGAGGAGGCGCAGGGCGGCGTTTTGGGAATTAATATTTATACATGGCTTTCTCTCGACTTTTCGGCATTTATCTTGTTGGCTAGAAAGATTTTGGTACAAATATGGATTTTTTTGAAATTTAGTGATAAAAATAATCGACGGGCGACTGGATTCGGGTAGGAAAGAACGGGAGTTATGGCGATACAACCGCGATTCTTGGGTTTGCCTAGAATTGGCAGCTGGAGGCTGTGAATATTTATGCGCCAAACAATGAATTGGTGCATAAAAAATGTATATTCCTTTGGCGGCTACTTGACGGTATGGAGGATTTGTCACTTTTTTTGAAAAAAAGCGCTTTTTGTACCAAAATCAATAAATACCCGATGGCTGCAGGGCAATGCGGCGACGACGAAACCAAGTAGTTGCGCCCGAAAAAGCAGGAATCCTGTATTCGTACTTGACAAATGAGGAATTTGGGTTATAATTAAATTGAACACAATTAAATTGAATGCAAATAAAAGGAGAGTTTTGATGGAGTTTAACCCTTTATTACTTGAAAATCAAATTTGTTTTCCGCTCTATGCTTGTTCGCGCGAGGTGGTAAAACAATATAAGCCGTTTCTAGATGAACTCGGACTTACCTATACACAATACATTGCCATGATGGTTTTGTGGGACAAGAAAACCATCAATGTGAAGTCCCTTGGTGAAGCACTCCATTTGGACTCGGGCACTTTGACCCCGTTATTGAAAAAAATGGAGGCGCAGGGATTGGTTTCGCGAACTCGTTCATCGGAGGATGAACGTAATCTCATCGTTTCTTTGACGACAGATGGTGAAAGCCTACGTGAGAAAGCCATGGAAATTCCTGAAAAGCTTGGCAGCTGTATAAAGATTGATCCTAAGGATGCGGCTGCATTGCATCGTATATTGAACAAGATGCTCAGTAATTTTTAACCGTTTACCGGGGCGCCCTTTAAGGAAGAAATTTTTACACCCAAATAAGTTGTGCTAAATTAAATTGGATAAAATATAAAAGAAAAGGAGAAAAGAACATGAATGTTTATGATTTTACCGTAAAAGATAATCATGGAAATGATGTATCGTTAAAAGACTATGAGGGAAAGGTTCTCTTAATCGTTAATACTGCAACAAAATGTGGATTGACTCCGCAGTATACGGCAATGCAAGAGCTTTATGAACAGTATCAAGGCGAAGGACTAGAAATCCTCGATTTTCCTTGCAATCAGTTTTTGAATCAAGCACCACAGGATGATGCGGGAATCAGTGAATTTTGTATGATAAACTATGGCACGAAATTCCCCCGCTTTGCAAAGATTGATGTCAACGGAAAGAATGCAGATCCGCTATTTGTTTGGCTAAAGGAGCAGGCACCAGAGGACAAAGGTGATAAAGACACCAAAGCATTTGAGCGTAAGGTAAAAATGCTCACGCTGGGCAATAAGAAAAACGACATCAAATGGAACTTCGGCAAGTTCTTAATTGACCGCAGTGGCAATGTGGTGGAGCGGTATTCACCAGCATATCTGCCAGAAAATCTAGGTGAGGATATCGCGGCATTGCTTTAGTCGAAAGATTACCTATAAAGAGAAGCCATGAAAATAGAGCCCGCTCGAAAAGGAGTGGGCTCTTGTAATTGGTTTAGAACAATAATTGATATAAGGTAAGGAAAACGTCCTTGCGATTTAATGGTTTTCCGAGGTGTCCATTCATTCCAGAATCCAAGCAGCGCTGCACATCTTCTTGGAAGACATTGGCGGTCAACGCAATAATTGGAATCGTTTTGCCTGCAGGGTGATCCAGCGCACGAATCTCTTTCGTCGCTTGATAGCCATCCATAATTGGCATCTGTACGTCCATCAAAATCACGTCAAAGTTTTCTGGTGCTTCGCGGAATTGATTTACTGCCTCCAAACCATTATTGGCTAGGGTGATCTCTACGCCCGTATTGCTTAGAAAGGCGAGGAGAATTTCTCGGTTGATGTCCATATCTTCGACGACCAAAATTCGTTTTCCTAAGAAAGCATCTTCACAGTTGCCAAGCTGGTCAGGACAATCATCGGTAAGTGAAGTTGGATGACTTAGCTGATCCAGCCGTTGAATTCGGGCGGTGAAGGTAAAGGTAGAACCTTCGCCTAAAGTGGATTTTAAGGAAATAGAACCACCCATTTGCTCGGCAATATTCTTGGATATAGCCAGTCCTAAGCCAGTTCCACCGAAGCGGCGGGTAATGCTTTCGTTGGCTTGAGCAAATGCAGCGAAAAGGTTTTTTTGTTGTTCTTCGGCGATGCCGATGCCATTGTCGGTGACCTGGCACCGTAGGAGAATATGGCTTTCCGTCATTTCATCAACAGAAAAGTTGATTTCAACACTGCCGCCCTCAGGCGTGAACTTGATGGCATTGCTCAACAAGTTGGCAATGACCTGTGATAAACGCTGAACGTCGCCAAACATGTATTGAGGCATATCGTCACTCACGGTAATGGTAAGGGTTTGGTTTTTCCCTTTAGCAGCAAAGCCTGAGACATCGCGTATCGTTTTCAACACCTGATCAAAGGTAAATTCTCCTTCGGAAAGCTTGAACTTTCCCGATTCGATTTTAGAAATATCTAAAATATCATTGATGACGCCGAGCAAATGCTGTGCGGCAGTATCAATCTTTTCTAGGCACACGTCGATTTCTGTAGGATCCTTTTCGCGCTTCGCTACATCAGTCATACCAATGATGGCATTCATCGGTGTGCGCATTTCGTGACTCATATTGGAGAGAAATACACTTTTTGACACACTGGCAGATTCAGCCTGCTTTGCTTTTCCTCTGTAAAGTAGGATGCAGATTAAACTGGTAAGCAAAGTAAGGATAACCATAAGCACAATGATTGTTGATAGATTATGGATGTCCTTTTGGGTTTCAAGGATATAAATGTCCTTAAGGTCAACACCAACAATGATGTTGCTAGGTTCTCCCGATGCAGTAAACACAGGCGCAAAGGCGGTAATGTATCCTTCCCATCCGTTAGAATATGAACCGAGGGGCGCCGCTGCAGCTTGGCCGTTAAGGGCAAGGTCGGGCGTAGGTTCTCGGTCGACCTGCGGGGAGGATAAGTTACTAGGCTCCTCGGTGGTGCTATCAGCAACATTGTCAGCAATAAATTGCATTTTATTGGTTTTCGTGTCTAGTCTCATGAGATACGTATAAACAAGGTCGTTTTCCTCGTTGAACGCAGTCAATTTTTGACACAATTCTTTGTATTCGTCGTTTTCCATGTCAGAGGGGGTAACAAAGCGATCCACTTCCTCGGCATCAAAAAGCATTGCTGCTGACTTACTCAGCGTAATCATTCTATCGATAGATGCTTCACCAATGGTGTGTGCAGAATGCTGCATCATTGATCTAGCGAAAATGGAAATAACCACTACAGAAACACCTGCAGCGATGAAGAGAAGAAGAAATAAATTCTTCTTAATCTGCTTTAACATGAAATCCCTCCTTAGAAGATACACATTTTTTATAGTCATACCAGTAATATTATATCACAGCGCAACAGTTTAGCAAGTATTTCGAAAAATCAGAGAAGAAGGAAATAAAACCCTTGACAAATATATCGCAGTGCGATACTATACTTATATCGTAGTGCGATATATCGCACCAAAGAGGTGGAGGAAGAAAACGTGGATAAGCATATAAAAAAAGTATATGTTCCGATGACTGAAACAGCATTCCTGATTTTGCTGTGTTTACGAGAACCTAATCATGGCTATGGCATTGTGCAAATGGTTGAAGAAATCACGCAAGGTGCAATTCGCCTAGCCCCAGGCACCATGTATGGAAGTCTATCGAAAATGGAAAAAGACAATTTAATCCGTTTTATACGTGAGGACGATAAACGAAAGGTCTATCAAATTACAGATTTAGGGCAAGAAATTCTAGACTTAGAACGGAAGAGAATTGAAGGATTATATAAAATCGTACAGGAGGTAAAATAAGATGAACACGAAAAAAGAGTTTAAGTTTTTCACCATATTTGATTATGAAAAAGAACAAGACTATCTGAGAAGGATGCATAACCAGGGTTGGAAATTCGTTGATGTTGGTGGAATTTTTGTTTATCGTTTTCAGCAATGTACACCTGAAGACGTAGTGTATCAGCTGGACTATAATCAAGATAGCGCAAGCAATAAAGACGAGTATATTCGCATGTTTGAAGACTGTGGATGGGAGTACCTCTTTGATTTTGTTGGATATAGCTACTTCCGTAAACCTGTTTCAGCAGAAAGCGGACCTGAAGAAATATTTTGCGACGATGCGTCAAGATTGCAGATGCTAGGCAGAGTGTTTAAAGGGAGAATGCTGCCGCTATTGATTTTATTCTTATGCGTTTTGTTGCCTCAATTTTTCATCAATATTGTTGAGCACCAAAATTATTTATTGGCAACCTTTCTAGGAGGTGTAATTGCTGTGGATATTTGGGTATTATTTTCTTGCATACAAAGCTATGCCAAGTACAAACGCAGACATTAGCCTATTAACTTCATCAGATGTTCACTTATCTTTCGCCGACCAATCATGGTCGGCGTTTTTTTTCTAAGCTTGGTCTAAGGTAGCACCGTTAGAATGAAACTGATAAAACGAAAGGAGGCCAATATCCATGTCACATCAAACCGTATTTAAACGTTATGAATTGAAATACCTTTTGCACAGAAGTCAAAAGGAACAGGTGTTACAGGAAATGAAGCCATATATGTCTTTAGATCAAATCGGATGCACGACCATTCGCAACATCTATTTTGATACAGAAAACTACCGATTAATTCGGCAGTCGATAGAAAAACCAATCTATAAAGAAAAATTGAGGCTTAGAAGCTACACACAAGCCAACGCCAATAGTCCAGTATTTGTCGAACTGAAAAAGAAATACAAGTCTGTGGTATATAAACGTAGACTTTTGCTCCCAGAAGGAGAAGCGATGAGCTGGCTTTGCGGAGGTGCTAGACCAGAGGACCAAACGTCTATTGCCAATGAAATTGATTATTTCCTCGATTATTATCACCAGCTATATCCAACGGCGTTTTTGTCTTATGATCGAGAAGCCTACTATGCTAACGCTGGTGACGACTTTCGCATCACCTTTGATGACCATGTCCTGTTTAGACAAGAGGACTTGTCACTGACGTCTGACGTTTGGGGAACACCGTTACTGGAGAAAGATGCAGTATTAATGGAAATTAAGTGTAGTGGTGGAATTCCTTTGTGGATGACCCACATACTTTCTAAGGAACAGCTTTACAAAACATCGTTTTCAAAATATGGAACAGCCTATCAAACGATGATTTCACCTAGATTAATGGAGGATAGAATTTATGCTTGATCAGTTATTTATGGGGCTTTTTGATTCGGAAACAACAGGAACAATCAGCCTTCCGGACTTTTTACTATGTATAGCTTGCGCACTAGTCATTGGACTATGTATGGCCGCAGGATATATGTTTCAAACACGATACACGAAGAGCTTTGTGGTGACGCTAGCTTTACTTCCAGCCGTAGTTTGCGTGGTCATCATGATGGTCAATGGCAATGTAGGTACTGGAGTTGCAGTTGCTGGAGCCTTCAATTTGGTTCGTTTCCGCTCAGTACCAGGAACCGCAAAAGAAATCGTGGCCTTATTTCTTGCCATGGGCGCAGGATTGATTACGGGAATGGGTTATTTAGGATATTCCCTGTTGTTTGCTGTATTAATGAGCGGCATGTTCATGCTCTATCAACGATTTGATTTTGGCGCACAAAAAAATGCATCCGTTTATCGAACCGTCAACGTAACTATTCCAGAATCGCTGGATTACACTGATGTATTTGAAGAAATATTTTCGGCCTATACCTCGTCCCAAGAGCTTGTTCGTGTGAAGACAACCAATATGGGAAGTCTATTCCGGCTTACCTACGATATCAAGCTGTTAGATGGCAGCAAAGAAAAGGAACTAATAGATCAGCTCCGTTGCAGGAATGGGAACTTAGAAATTACGGTTTCCAAACAAGAAACTACAGTTACAGAGCTATAGAAAAGGAGAGCTTAATGAAGATGAAAAAAACCTTACCGCTGATGTTAATCCTCGTCGTCGTGTTAATGTTCAGTGGTTGTGAAAAGCAGTCATCGGATACAGATACAACAACCGAGAGCGATGGAGATATGTTTACTTCCCGCGATCTGGATGCATCCTATGACGAAGAAAACAGTGTACACATCAGCTTAGATGGAGATTCTGTCTCATGTGATGATGATGCGGTGAGTATATCGGGAACCACCGTTACCATATCCGGAGAAGGGACATATATTCTTTCGGGAACCTTAGATGATGGAATGATTATCGTAGATGGGCAGAATACCGATAAAATGCAATTGGTCTTAAATGACGCATCCATCAATAGTGAAACCTCTGCGGCAATCTATGTTCGCCAAGCGGATAAAGTCTTTGTTACGCTAGCTGATGGAACGACAAACACCCTTTCTAATGGAGGCTCCTTTAAGGCCATCGATGACAACAATATTGATGCAGCAATTTTCTCCAAGGACGATTTGACGCTTAACGGTTCAGGAGAGCTGACTGTTACCTCTCCAGCAGGCCATGGTATTGTTTCCAAAGACGATTTGGTGTTTACCAGTGGAACCTATACGGTGAATTCAGCTTCACATGGACTTGATGCCAATGATAGCATCAGAAGTATAAATGCCGAGTTTTCAATCAAAGCAGGGAAAGACGGTCTTCATGCGGAAAACACTGACGATGAAGCATTAGGGTTTGTTTATCTTGCCAGCGGGACTTTTTCCCTAACTGCCGAAGGCGACGGAATTAGTGCAGGCGCATATATGCAAATAGAAGATGGTACATTTGATATTACTGCTGGTGGCGGAAGTGAAAATGGCGAGCAAAAAAGCTCTGATGCTTGGGGCGGATTCCAAGGAGGAGGTCCTGGCGGCGGACAAGGCGGAGGTCCAGGAGGCGCGCCAAACGGAAATGGTGAATTTTCTACAACAGCAACCGAAACTGAGACGGAGACGGAAGATAGCAGTACCAGTATGAAAGGGCTAAAAGCAGCAGGAAATTTGGAAATAAATAACGGAACCTTTACCTGATGATGGGGTACATTCCAATGCATCTATTACGGTGAAAAAAGCCGGCTTTAAGGTGGCTAGCGGCGATGATGGATTCCATGCAGACGAAAAATTGAATATTACTTCTGGAGAAATCGATATTACGGAAAGCTACGAGGGACTTGAAGGTTTAGAAATCGAAGTAGCAGGTGGAAATATTAAGATTATCGCCAGCGATGATGGCATCAACGCAGCTGGAGGAAATGACGCTAGTGGGTTTGGAGGCAATCACGGAGCCGACCAATTTGGCGGAGGAACAGGATCATCTGATGGAAGCATCGTCATTTCGGGAGGAACGATCTTTATTAATGCATCAGGAGACGGTATTGACGCTAATGGAACGCTTCTCATCTCAGGCGGAACGACAACTGTATGTGGCCCTACCCAAGGGGACACTTCCGTATTAGATTATGACGTTAGTGCGACCATTACAGGTGGAACCTTCATTGGAACAGGTGCTTCTCAAATGGCACAAACCTTTAGTGATTCTGAGCAAGGGGTAATTGCAGTGACTGTTCAAAACCAAGAGGCAGGAGCGACCATCACTGTCAAAAATGAAGCAGGAGACACCATTGTGACCTGTGAACCAGAATTGTCCTTTGGATTAGTCATTATCAGCAGTCCAGAAATCACGAAAGGTGAAACATATACCTTGACTATCGGATCTTCATCAAGCCAGGTGACAGCCAAATAATGCTTGTACATCGATTATTTCTTGCTATAATAATAGATAGGAATAGGTGAAAGCGAGGGTGTCGAAGTGAGAAAAAAATTAGAACTAAAGGAAGCGATATTTCCTATGCCAGTATTGATGATTTCTACCTACAATGAAGATGGAAGCGTCAACGTGATGAATGCAGCGTGGGGAACCATGCAAAGCAGTGGCAAAGTAGCACTGATTCTATCGGAAAGTCACAAGACGGTTAAGAACATGAAAGCTAGAGGTGCATTCACGGTAAGCATTGCCGATGCAGATCACGTAGTCGAAGCCGATTACTTCGGTGTGGTTTCCGGAAATACGGAGCATAAAAAATTCGAAAAAAGTGGATTGTCAGCGACAAAATCAGAAGTGGTTGACGCACCAATCATCAACGAATTTCCTCTTTGTATGGAATGTAAATATGTCGAGTATCAGTCAGGTGAAAATGGCTGTGGTGTCATCGGCGAGGTGATACAGACCACTGCTGATGAACGGGTAATGAGTGGAGGCAAAGTGGACATCTCACTGGTAAATGCCATTGCGTTTGACCCGTATACCAGTGGCTACTACAAAGTGACAGAAAGAGTTGGGGAAGCATTCAGTGATGGACTGAAGTTAAAATAATAGATGAATTGATAAAGCAGGTTTTCTTTTGATGAGACCTGCTTTTCATCATGAGGAGATAATCGATGCATGTTGTTCAGGCAAAAGGAATACTATCAGCAAAGAATGGAATGAATCTGTACCGTGGATGTACCCACGGGTGTATTTATTGCGATTCAAGAAGCAAATGCTATCAAATCCTTCACGATTTCGAGGATATCGAAGTGAAGGGAAATGCCATAGAACTGTTAGAATACGCCTTACTACACAAACGGAAAAAATGTATGATTGGCACTGGGGCAATGACGGATCCCTACATTCCCTTGGAAATGGAAGTGGGCAACATGAGAAAGGCATTATCTCTGATTGAAAAACACGGATTCGGATTTACCGTCATCACCAAATCAGATAGAATTCTAAGGGATGTGGACCTTTTGCAGAAAATCAATCAGCGGTCTAAATGTGTAGTGCAAATGACGTTGACTACCTATGACGAAGCCCTTTGCAAAATCATTGAGCCTAACGTAAGCACCACAAGAGAACGATTTGCCGTGTTGAAAAAACTACGAGATTTAGGCATTCCCACTGTCGTTTGGCTAACGCCGATTTTGCCATACATCAACGACACAGAAGAAAACCTTTTAGGCATTTTGGAGATGTGTATAGAGGCCAAAGTATACGGCATCATTTGTTTTGGCATGGGCCTCACCCTCAGAGAAGGAAACCGAGAGTATTTCTACCAACAGCTTGATCGCTCCTTCCCTGGATTGAAAGAAAAGTATATGCGCATTTTTGGAAATCAATATATGATTAGTAGTCCTAATCATTATAGATTGATGAGGTTGTTTCATGCGAAATGCAGGCAAAACGGAATAGAGTATCGACAGAAAGAAATATTCCAGTATCTGTCTCAATATGAAGATAAAGAGGCGGGAGAACAGCTGAGCCTGTGGGGTGAGTGAAAATGATATTTACAACATATCTTTTCTATGATAAAATGGGCTAGTCTCAGAATTTTAATAGAAAGGGCGTGTGTTGATGCAGACTATTCGCTAATAAAAGACGATAAGAACCAGTAGCTTTCACTTGATGGAAGTAGTTTTGTAGTACTTGTTTTGCGAATAGAAATACATCTAAAACACTGCCGTTAAGTGTGCCTCGATTAGCCAATGTAATTGAGGTGAACAAGATATTAAGCAAAAAAGTACGCAGATAACCAGAACAAGGGAGTTATCTGTTTTTTATTGTCGGTAAAAGTATGATTGTTTAACAGTAACGACAAGGAGACGATAACCATGAATCAACATAAATGGAAACAAAAATTTTTCCTCATTGCCATAGGTCAGGCGATTTCTTTGATCGGCAGCTCTGCTGTTCAGTTTGCCATGATTTGGTGGCTGGCAGAAAAGACTGCTTCGCCAATGATGATGGGGATTGCAGGCATCGTAGCATTTCTACCAATGACGTTATTCAGTCCATTGGCCGGTGTGGTTGCCGATAAGTATAATCGAAAATACATCTGCATAATTGCAGATATGTCCTTAGGAATTCTAGCACTCATCTATGCTATCTTGCTGTACCTTTATCAATTACCGGTGTGGACAGTGCTAGTGGTGTTAGGATTTAGAGGGATTGGTGGAACCTTTCACCAACCATCGATGCAGTCAATTATTCCTCAGCTAGTGCCAGCGGAAGACTTGATGAAAGCCAACGGCTGGACACAGCTGCTCACTTCTGGCTCCTTTATCTTAGGGCCAGTAATCGGAGCTGCCATGTATGCAGCAATGCCCCTTTGGGTGGTTTTGCTCACCGATGTGATTGGTGCTATATTTGCCAGCATTACATTAGCTATGGTGTTTATACCGAAGCTAGAAGCCCATGCACTGGCAGAGGCGAGCATGCTTACGCAGTTTAAGGAGGGCATCAAAGTGTATCTGGAAGATCAAAGACTCTTTTACATTTTGATTGCAGAAGCGGTCTGCATGCTGTTTTATGCTCCATTATCATCCTATTATCCACTGCTGACCAGTGACTATTTTAATCTATCTGCAATTCATGGCAGTATAGTAGAAATGGCATTTGCAGTAGGGATGATGATTGTAGCGCTCCTCTTTGGTAGCGTACTTAAGGTGGAGAAAAAAATTCGAGCTGCGTACTTCGGATTAATCGGAATTGGCATTAGCACCATGCTTTGTGGAATATTGCCACCAACCTTTACTGGATGGGTATTATTCGTTATTCTTGCTGCGTTTATGGGCGGAGCGGGGAACGTGCATTCCATTCCGTTGGTTGCTTATATGCAGGAAACCATACCTGCGGAAAAAATGGGGAGGGCATTTTCGGTAATGACGTTGATTAGCTCATTGACCATGCCCCTTGGGCTGCTCTTTGCTAGTCCTTTCGCAGAAAAGCTAGGTGTAGAAACTTGGTTTCTCATTTCGGGGGTAGGCATATTGCTGCTGACCTTTGCCATCATTTTGATCAGTAACTTGAGAATCAAATTAAATACAGAGAAATAAAAAGAGATCCAGAAAGGCTTAATTGCTTTTCTGGATTTTTTCATCTTAGTTCATGCGGCTAATGGCAAAGAAATCATTTGCAGTATACCTTCATGGCTTCTAGCAAGAATTCTGCTGCGCCAGAGGCGATGTTTTCGTAGTACTGTTTAAAGCGTAAATCGTCACAATACATTTGTGCTAATCCCAAATGAGCCTCCTTGGAATAAGTGTTCTTAGGCCAGTAGTAGCATAGCCACTGCCTGTGTAAATCACAGCATTTCTGGGCAATTTCTCCCGCAGGGTTTCCACTCTGCATGGCTGCCTTAAGGGTATCATTAATCTCTTGAGATAATTGTGTTACACGGTCATAATCCTCTTGACTCATGTTTAATACCTTCGCATTAGACGCGTCTACAGCTTTATCTCCGTACTGCTGGCGAATCTCATCGCCATATTTTGTTTCATTATCTTGTACTAGGGTTTTCTTAAACCCTTCAAATTTCTCTTTGTCGCTCATGGTTGAACCTCCTTCTGCTTCGCTGATGGTTTTAGCAACGTTGTCAATCAGCAATTCAATCTGTTGTTTTTTTCTGATGAGTGCAGACATGTGGTTAGCAAGAGCGCTTGTGCGATCAAAATCCGGCGCATCGAGAATGCGGCCGATTTCATCTAAAGGGAAACCAAGCTCACGATAAAAGAGGATTTGCTGTAATCGATTCACTTCCTGTTGTCCATAAATGCGGTATCCATTGGAGGATATCCGCGTAGGAGAAAGCAGTTTGATTTCATCATAATATCGCAGTGTTCTTGTGCTCACTCCCGATAATTTTGCTAGTTTGCTAATTGAATACTCCATGTCTCATCACCTTTCGATTAAAGGATAAACCATGACGTAGCGTCAAAGTCAATAGGTAAGTTCAACTTTTATTCGATGGACATAACGGAAAGGTTGGTTCCATCTACCGTAAACTTTATCTCGCGGCTTTGGAAGACGAACCCGTAGACACGGGTAGGGTCTTCCTGATAAGCAGGACGAGGATCTAATGCTAGAATTTCCGTCAATTGATCCAGAAAATCCTGTTCAACTGTTTCGGCTATTTCTGTAGGAATATTCACGGTAAGCCCATAGTCAAGGGCATCATCCGCAAAGCTACAAGTGGCTTCAGGATGGCAGTCAGTTGGAACATAAGGCTTAATGTCATAAATCGGTGTTCCATCAATCAAATCACCACCAAAGACGTGAATTACAGGCCCGGTAGGAGTATCCAGTTGAATCGTGTCAATGGCCACAGAGGATAATCCTAACCCGTTGGGTCTAAACGGTGATCGTGTAGCAAAGACGCCCATTCGTTGGTTTCCGCCTAGGCGTGGTGGCCTGACGGTAGGCGACCACTGTCCTTGCTGCGATTGAGAAAATCCCCAAATGATCCAAAGGTGAGAAAAATCCTCTAATCCGCGTAGGGCATCTTTCTGACGAAATTCCGGGGTAAACACGATGGTGCTTCGAAGAGAAGACGCTAAATTGCTTTGTCTTGGAACACCAAATTTATCCGGAAAGTCGCTACGAATATAGGCTATGGGTGTGATTGTTGGTTGCTGATTCATGTTGATACCTCTTTGACTTTTCTTTTATTATACTTGATGTCTCAAGAAAAACCAAATGATTAAATCTGTGGAATCGCTGCAAATCCTGGTGCCAAATCTTCATCAGTTGGAACGTAGTCACTCATGGTGCCATCGTTGTACTGTTCATAAGCCTTCAGATCGAAATATCCTGTGCCAGTTAATCCAAAGACGATGGTTTTTTCCTCACCAGTTTCCTTGCATTTCAGCGCTTCATCTATGGCAACCTTAATGGCATGACTGCTTTCAGGAGCAGGTAGAATGCCTTCTACACGAGCAAATTCTGTAGCAGCCTTGAACACTTCAACCTGTGTTGCAGTACGTGCTTCAATTAATCCTTGATCGTAAAGCTCGGAAACTACGGAACTCATGCCGTGATAACGCAGTCCACCAGAGTGGTTGGCCGATGGGATGAATCCGCTTCCCAAGGTGTACATTTTCGATAGAGGACAAACCTTACCGGTATCACAGAAATCGTAAGCGTATTTACCTCTCGTTAAGCTTGGACAAGAAGCAGGCTCAACGGCAATGAATTGATATTGTTTTTCGCCACGGAGCACCTCGCCCATAAATGGAGAAATCAAACCACCTAGATTGGATCCACCACCAGCACAGCCGATAATCATATCAGGGGTAATATCATACTTTTCCAAAGCTGTTTTGGTTTCAAGCCCAATAATGCTTTGATGCAAAAGCACCTGATTCAATACGCTGCCTAAAACGTAGCGATAACCTTCCTGTGAAGCAGCAGCTTCAACAGCTTCTGAAATGGCACAGCCTAAGCTTCCTGTGGTTCCTGGATGTTCTGCTAGAATTCGTTTGCCGACTTCTGTTGTTGTCGAAGGGGAAGGGGTGACGGCAGCGCCGTAGGTTCTCATGACTTCACGTCTGAATGGCTTTTGTTCATAGGAAACCTTTACCATATATACTTGACAATCTAGGCCTAAATAACCGCAGGCCATAGATAGGGCAGTACCCCATTGACCTGCACCAGTTTCGGTGGTGACGCCTTTTAAACCTTGCTGTTTGGCATAGTAGGCTTGGGCAATGGCAGAGTTAAGCTTATGACTTCCACTCGTATTATTTCCCTCGAATTTATAGTAAATTTTCGCTGGTGTTTGTAGTTTTTCTTCCAAGCAATAGGCCCTAACTAAAGGCGCAGGACGATACATCTTGTAGAAGTCTTGTACTTCTTGAGGAATATCAAAGTAGGCTGTCGTGTCGTCTAACTCCTGCTTTACTAGCTCGTCGCAAAACACACCAGTTAGGTCATCAAACTTCATCGGCTGATGGGTTTCCGGGTTGAGTAGGGGTGCTGGCTTTTTCTTCATGTCCGCGCGGACATTGTAGTACTGTCTAGGCATTTCCTGCTCTTCTAGATAAATCTTGTAAGGTATTGTTTTTGTTTCTGTGCTCATGATTTTTGTCTCCTTTTTTCTATGGCTTTATGATACGGACAGGAGTCAGATGAGTCAAAAAAACAAAACTCCTGTCCCAAACAAACGTTTGCTGGGACAAGAGTAAAAATCTCTTGCGGTGCCACCCGGCTTGACACATAAACATGTGCCCTCTCTGCGTATACTAACATATACCGATTTTGTTCACGGAGTATCTTCTCCGGCGCACCTACTACATTCTCAAAGAACGATTCAGCTTGCCCTCAGGAGTCCATTGGGCGTTGTCTTCACTTGCTGTAATCTCACCATCTACAGCTCTCTCAAAAGCTAGTTTCAACACTTACTTACTCTCCATCAAAGGTTTATTGACTATTTAATTTTCTCTATAGTAACATGACTTTTCAAAAGCTGTCAACAAGAATTTGTTCAAAAAAACAATGTTTTTTAAAAATACATAGCCTATTTGCATAAAAAACACAAGAAACTAACGAATCTGACCGTTTCCTCTGATGGTGTATTTATAGGAGACCAGTTGGTTTACACCCATTGGGCCTCTAGCATGAAGCTTTTGGGTAGAAATCCCAATTTCTGCACCTAAGCCTAGCTCGCCGCCATCGGTAAAACGAGTGGAAGCGTTGTGATAGACAGCGGCAGAGTCAACAGAACGCAGGAACTTCTCTGCAGCATCTATATCATCCGTGACGATGCAATCACTGTGATGGGAAGAATAGGTTTCGATGTGAGAAATGGCTTCGTCAATATCTGCAACGATTTTTATGGCCATAATGTAATCTAAATATTCCTTCGCCCAATCATCTTCTCCAGCGAGAGCAACCGTTGGCAACTGTTTTTTTGTTTCTGCATCACCAAGAAGGGTCACTTCTTTTGTTGCTAATTTTTCCGCTAGCTTAGGCAGGATAGACGGAGCGATAGCTTGGTGAATCAACAGCTTTTCCGCGGCATTGCATACCGATGGACGTGAGGTTTTGGCGTTGAACACAATGTCTATCGCCATGTTCAACTCCGCAGATTTATCCAAGTAGATATGACAATTTCCGACTCCCGTTTCGATAACCGGAACCTTAGCATTGTCGACCACTGATCGAATCAATCCTGCGCCACCACGGGGAATCAATACATCCAAATATTTGGTGAGCCCCATCATTTCTTCGGCGGAGGCTCTGCTGGTATCCTCAACCAGCTGAATACAATCTGGGCTTAGGTCGGTTTGCGCTAGGGCATCTCGCATTACCTTGGCAATCGCCTGATTCGAATGAAAAGCTTCCTTTCCACCACGGAGAATCACTGCATTGCCTGCCTTAATACATAGTGCAGCGCAATCGCTTGTCACGTTTGGTCTAGCTTCAAAGATAATGCCAACCACGCCAAGGGGTACGCTGATTTTTTCCAGATGAAGGCCATTTGCTAGGTCGGTATGCTCCAAAACTGCGCCTACAGGGTCAGGCCATTTTGATACGGCCAAAACCGCATCGGACATATCTTGAATTCGCGCTTCAGTCAACGTTAGACGGTCAATCATCGAAGGGGAAAGGATTCCCTCTGCTGCCTTGATATCTTTCTCGTTGGCCGCAAGTATG
Source organism: Clostridiales Family XIII bacterium PM5-7 (assembly GCA_050435405.1). GTDB lineage: Bacteria > Bacillota > Clostridia > Peptostreptococcales > Anaerovoracaceae > Senimuribacter. The sequence goes on along the minus strand of JBNDKG010000009.1, from coordinate 13,445 downwards.
GCGAAGCGATGCTCCAGTAGTGCAGCAGCAATACAAGTTAAGGCTTCAGTTTTCTGTTGATCGCTGGCAATGCGTAATTGCCGAGCAGCGTTTTTTCCATGAACGCCCATGTTTTCCAGTATGGTCAAAACGATTACCTCTCAATTCCAAATGTAGTGCCAATCTCTTTTCCATCAAAGAGATCGTATAGGTTGGCAGGGTCTTTTCCACTGATGATGCAGCAAGGGATTCCTGCTTTTGTAGAAATCTTAGCTGCCTCTATTTTTGTAGCCATACCACCAGTGCCTAGGCGAGAGCCAGCACCGCCTGCTAAAGAGACGATGTGGTCGTCGATAACTGGCACATAATTGATTCGCTGAGCATCCTCGTTGGTTCGAGGGTCCTTGTCATAAAGGCCATCAATATCGGTAATGATGACGAGAAGATCCGCATCGGACAGTTTACCAACTAGGGCAGAAAGCGTATCGTTGTCGCCAAAGTTCTTGCCCTCCAACTCATCAGTTGCTACTGTATCATTTTCGTTTACAATGGGAATGATGCCCATTTCAATCAATTCTTTGAATGTATTTTGTACATTGGTGCGACCTTTTTCGTTGTCGATGACATCGGCGGTCAATAGAACCTGTGCCACCGTTTGGTTATATTCAGTAAAGAATTTGTCGTACATAAACATCAATTCGCATTGACCGACTGCGGCCAACGCTTGCTTTTTACTGGTTTCTTCAGGGCGTGTCTTGAGACCAAGACGACCTAAGCCTACAGCAATCGCCCCAGAGGTGACTAAAATCACTTCTTTGCCAGAATTCTGTAAATCGCTGAGTACCTTGCATAATTTTTCTAAGTGACGAAAATTCAAATTGCCACTTGGATGTGCAATGGTGGAGGTTCCCACCTTAACTACAATTCTATTTTTCTTCTTGTCCATTGAATATTTCTATACTCCTATCTAGTATTCCGTTGATGTGTGCAATCAAAGTACCGTAATTGGTAAACGGCACTTCCTGCTGTTTGGCACAGTTCATACGGTATAGCATTTCACGTTCATTGATCATACAGCCGCCACAGTGGACGATCAAAGCAAAGGGGCTTAAATCATCAGGGAATTCGGTGCCACTGGTGAACTGGAAATTTAATTTTTTGCCGCTAAAGTCTTCAATCCAGTTTGGCAGCTTGACGGTGCCAATGTCTTCGCATTGACGATGGTGTGTGCATCCTTCAGAAATCAGGACAATATCACCATCTTGCAATCGTTCTGCGGCTTTTGCGCCTTTGACTGCCGTATCCAAAATTCCTTTAAATCTTGCAAAAAGAATGGAAAACGACGTTAGCGGCACAGCATCAGGAACAATGATGTTCACTTTACCGAAAACCTGGCTGTCCGTAACAACCAAGGCAGGGGGTCGATTGAGAGAATTGAGGCAAGTACCCAGCTCTGAAAGCTGAGTCACCATCACCGTGCAATGAGCATCCAGAGCATCTCTAAGGGTTTGCACTTGAGGTAGAATCAATCGTCCCTTTGGTGCGGAGATGTCTATCGGGGTAACGAGTACCACCAAATCTCCGGCATTGATGAAATCGCCGAGTATTTTTCGTTCAGCTTCTAAAGGCTTAACCAATTGACCGATTGCTTCTTTTAACGCTTCGATGCCTTGACCCGTTACTGCGCTGATATGAATAAAAGGGAACGGATAATCGTCTGTGTGGGTGTCCACCAAAGCTTCCATATCCAAATCCACTTTGTTTAGAGCAACGATAAATGGAATATTTTTCTTTTTGAATAAATCAACTAACGCAAGGTCTTCTTTCCCTGGGCCAATAAAATTGTCCACCACAAGAACAGCTACATCGGTCATGTTGAGCACATTGAAGGTTTTTTCAATGCGTTTCTCTCCGATGACACCTTCATCATCGATTCCGGGAGTGTCAATGATGACAACGGGGCCTAAAGGGAGTAGCTCCATGGCTTTCTTCACTGGGTCAGTGGTCGTCCCCTTAATTTCGGAGACGATAGAAAGCGCTTGCCCTGTGACGGCATTGACTACGCTGGATTTCCCCGCATTTCGTCTGCCGAAAAAGCTGATATGTATTCGATTGGCACTTGGGGTTTGATTAAAACCTAAAGTCTCTTTTTCCATCTTCAATCTCCTTAATGTAGGTTTCGGCAATTTGACGAACCTTCTCCTTAGGAATTTCATCTAATTGGCGATGAATCATTTCCTCACCAGCCTTTCTGGTTTCTGGGCTGGCATAATCCACCAAATACTCTTTTAGTGTCATTAGCGCATTAGGGTGGCAGCAATTTTGGATCTGCCCGCTCTTACATAGACTCATAAATCTGTCGCCAGTACGTCCTTCGCGGTAACATGCAGTACAAAAGCTTGGGAGATAGTCCATATCGATGAGCCATTTTACCACCTCATCCAATGTACGATTGTCATCCACATCAAATTGTGCGGAGTTTTCCTCTTCTGGTTCAGGGGTATCATATCCACCCACACTGGTTTTAGATGCACCGCTGATTTGGGAAATTCCAAGATGCAAGGCTTTTCTACGCATTTCTTGACTTTCTCTAGTAGACATAATCATGCCGGTGTACGGAACTGCAATTCTAATGATGGCAACGATTTTCGCAAACAGATCATCAGAAATTCCGCCGTCAACACCACCATCAAAATCATCCGGGTCAATGTCATCGGCAGGACGGACTCTAGGCACACTAATGGTATGTGGTCCTACACCGTGGACTGCTTCCAAGTGCTCTGCGTGCATCAATAAGCCAGCCAGCTCATAGCGGTACATGTCTAACCCGAACAATACGCCTAGGCCTACGTCGTCAATACCCGCTTCCATGGCTCTATCCATGGCTTCCGTATGCCAGTCATAGTTGTGCTTTGGCCCTGTTGGATGAAGCTGCTCGTAGCTTTCCTTGTTATAGGTTTCTTGAAACAGAATATAAGTACCGATGCCAGCATCCTTTAACATTTTGTATTCTTCTACCGTAGTGGCAGCGATGTTTACGTTTACTCGTCGGATTGCACCGTTTTTATGATTAATGGAGTAAATGGTCTTAATTGACTCCAAAATATACTCAATAGGATTGTTTACTGGGTCTTCTCCAGCTTCTAGCGCTAGTCGTTTATGCCCCATATCTTGTAAGGCGATGACTTCTTTTTTGATTTCCTCTTGGGTTAGCTTTTTTCGCGCAATGTGCTTATTCTTTAGATGATAAGGGCAGTAGACACAGCCGTTAACACAGTAATTGGAAAGATATAACGGAGCAAACATGACGATTCTGTTGCCGTAGAAATCTTTCTTGATCTGCTCTGCCAAGGTGTAAATCTCTTTCGTGACTTCGGGGTCAGAATTGGCCAGTAGCACGGAGGCTTCTCGATGGTCGATGCCTTTGCGCTGTGCGGCTTTTTCAAGAATGGCACGGATTTCTTCCTGATTGTCCTGTTGGGAATCTGCGTAAGCTAACGTTTCTTGAATTTCTTCGTGGCAGATAAATTCTTCTGCGTTTAGTGATTTTGGGTTATACATGGTTAATTCCTTTCTTTCGGGTCAGAAGATACTTTCCCGTTAGTAAAATAAATTATTTATCTTGATAGTCTCCGCGTGCAGAAACTATTTGATATCCAATTTGGTTCATGGATTGTTTTAACTGTTGGATGCTTTCTGCTGCCTCGTCGCCAGTGGCGATTTTGTTGTCGTAAAGAAGATATTTTTCCCTTACGTTGGCAGGGGATAGGTTTGGCATGATGACATTTGCCCCTGCGAGAATGCCCAGCTGCCGGCCGTCTTCTGTAGCTGTTCCTAAAGCAGTGGTCGTGGGTAGTAAAACCCTTGGGAGCATTAATCTTACCATGCTAAGCAGTTTTATTGTCAACTGATAAGAACCGGCAGGTTCACCAGAAAAGGGCGTTCCCTTCGATGGAAGAAACGGACCGATTCCAACCATGTGAGGCTGAAAATCCCAAAGGAAGCATAAATCGTCAATGATGTGATCTAATGTTTGACCGGGGCTTCCAACCATAAATCCGCAGCCGGTTTGATAGCCGATTTCCTTCAACTCCTTTAGGCAGTGCATTCGATGCGCTAAGGTTAAGTTTTTCGGATGAAGCAGTTGATAATGCCCTGCGTGAGCAGTTTCATGGCGGAGAAGATATCGGTCAGCCCCTGCATCGAAAAGCCGTTGATAGCTTTCTCGGCTGCGTTCCCCTACAGACAGGGTAATGGCACAATCTGGGTGGGCTTTTCTGATGGCTTTCACCACTGAACATAGTCGCTGATCATTCCAGTAAGGGTCTTCGCCACCTTGAAGAACAAAGGTTAAAAACCCTAAATCATATCCTGTTTTGCAGCATTGTAATATATCTTCTTCGCTCAATCGATACCGTGATACGGCGCAGTTACTCTTGCGGATACCACAGTAATAGCAATCGTTTTTGCAGTAGTTGGTGAATTCGATCAGCCCTCTAACATAAATGGTTTTTCCGAAATGCTGTTGACTCACCGAGGCTGCGCGTTCTATTAAATATGATGTGTGATCTGGATGATCATCTTCTAATAGCGTGCGGTACTCTTGCCTGGAAAGCTGATGGGTCTGTTCCAGTTTATCGATGATTTGTTTCATGGTTATTCTCCTGCGTAAGCAGTTTTGGTGCTGACGCCACTAAGCTTCCCGATTTTTCCGGAGAGGGCATTGATGATATCCAGAGGCGCATCGATAGCAACACTGATGATTTGCATGGATTTTTCACGATATGGAAGGCCCATACGGCCGATGATGTACTCATTATATTGGTGCAATAGCTCATTGAGATGAGAAACTGCCTCTATGTCTTTGACGATGATTGAAATTAGTGCAACTCTTGTATCCATATGAAAGTCCTTTCCGTTTATTTTAACTTATATATTACCACAGTTAATCCTTTTTCAAAAGACCGTATTTTTTAATTTTATTATACATGGTTCCACGGCTAAATCCTAGCTCCTTCGCGGCGGCGGTAATGTTATTGTTGTGTCTTCGCAATGCGATCAAAATGGCACTGCGCTCAGTGCTTTTGATGATGGACAGCGGTGTGCCTTCATCATCCTTCGTAAAGCCGAACGCTTCGTTATAGGTTCTTTGGCCAACCCGAAGCTCTAATGCAATATCTTCTTCTGTAATTTGCTTGTTGTCGTAGAAGATGGATAATCTCTGCACCAAGTTTTTTAGCTGCCTTACGTTGCCAGGCCATACATAACCAGTGAGCAGCCTCCTAGCACTTTCTGTAATATTCAATTTACTTTCAATTTCGTCACAAAAGTAATCGAGGAGAAGGGGAATGTCCCCAGGCCGTCTGCGAAGTGGTGGAATAAACAGCTCGATAGCATTCAATCTAAAATATAGGTCGGAGCGAAATTGTTTTTCTTCACTGAGCAAGAACAGATTCTTGTTGGTTGAGGCGATAATCCCAGCTTGCAGTGGCATGATTTTGCTGCTACCAACTCGTTCGAACTCTTTGGATTCTAAGACACGAAGAAGTTTAGATTGCATCTGTAAATCCATGTCGCCAATTTCGTCTAAAAGAATGTCTCCACCTGCGGCCAATTGGAATTTCCCTTGTTTCGCCGTATCGGCACCGGTGAATGCACCTTTTTCGTGACCAAAAAGCTCTGACTCTAAAAGATTTTCGGGAATGGCAGTACAGTTGATGGTGATATAAGGAGCGAGTCGCTGCGAATACCTTGCATTGTGTATGGCGCTAGCGATGATTTCCTTTCCTGTACCAGTTTCGCCGATGATGAGCACAGGAAGTCTACTCCCTGCGGATTTTTTCGCTTTTTCAATTAAATCCGTTACAGATGGGTCGTGACCAATAAAGTCATCAAAGGTATACCCGCTTTCCATTCTTGAAATGTTGGCATAAAGCTCACCATAGCTTTCATCTCTAGAAGCTTCGGTTTCTGCAAACATTCGTTTCACTCGTTGCAGATTGCGGAAAACGATTGTGCCCAAGGCGCCGATGATGTTTCCATCTTCTTCGATGGGGAAAATATTGGAGACGCATTTTCGACCATATATTTCTAGCAATAATCCTGTAGCAGGTTTACCTGTTTTTACTACCTGCTGAAATGGAGATACTTTGTCTAAAACAGAAATATCCTGCCCGATGACATCATCTCTTTTCGCTATATCGCGAAAAGCGGATTCACTGATGTGTAGGATTTTGCAGTTGTTGTCAACCAAAATGGACACATCAAAGATGTTATTCATCAGCTCATCTAAAACGTCATTTCGCTTTAGGATTTCCTTTTTTGAAAGTTTAATCTTGTTCATCATATCCTCACTGTTCAAAATTTGTTATGTGTTCATTTTAACATTTGTACAATTATTGCACAACTAATGTTTTTGAAAAAACTGAAAATATTGAAATTTCAACGCTTGTTATTTTGGCATAGCATTTGCGGTTAGATAATGCAAATAGAAAACGAAAGGAAGTAATGAAGATGAGTCAAAGACCAGTATTAACGGCAGAAGAAAGAAAGCTTTCCTATGCAAAGTATTATGATTTGCCAATCACACCAATTCCGAAAGAAAAAATTGCGGTATTAGAAGCAGGACCAATCGATCCTTCACTTGCACTAAACATTGCAGACAGAAACAAACTGTTTGATCCAGGATACCTGCCATGTGAGGTTGGCTACTGTGTAATGGAGGACGGCTCCGCCTATCTTGCCAATTTAACCAAAATGCCAGGCGTTACCCCTGAGATGTTCGACTGGTGGTTCGCTTGGCATGGCTTAAACGACATGAGATATCGCATTTGGGATCCGGAAGACCATTTTTTCGCAAGACAGCAAATGCCAGAAAAAGTCTTAGACCCTAATGTTCCAATGAAGGAGAAAACATGGGGGACTGTCCATGTTGTTCGTGAGGATATTGGAGCTGGAGCTGACGATTTGGTATTAGAGTTCAGATACCCTCATGAGCTAGGTTACCTTGAAGAAAAAGTGGGAACTGAGGCTTGTGCGACCATGATGTGTGCCAACGGACATGGACCTGTTCCTGGTAAAGGGGTTGCGGCCATTATGACGCACATGGTCAGAGAAGTTGCAGACGGAATCGAGTTAAGAAGTAGATTCTGGATTGGTTGGGGATTAGTTGAAGGCAAGGTGGTTAAGCTTGTTCCAGACGGTGTCCAGGTACCGTTAGAAGTGCCTAAGGGCCTATTTGCTCACAATTTAAAAGAGTTTGGCCATTTGGCTACCATATTACCAAAGGTATATCAAGAAGAGAAAGATCGATTTTAGGAGGAAATGAACATGGGAAAAGATGCAGTTAAAAATTTTGTTGTTGGTGCAATCGCCAGCGCAGTATTAACAGCTTTAGTTGTGGGACTGGTTATTGGAGAAAAGGGCATCCCTACAACGGTCATGAGCAATGTAATCGGCAATATCGTCACTGCCGTTTTGTGTGGCGGATTGTCGGGTGTAGCCACGACGATTGTGTTATACAAGCAGTTTGGAAAAAAATAAACCATCTTGAAAGGAGCAACCATCTGGTTGCTCTTTTCTTTTTTTCTCCCTTTATCAAATACTCCAAATATGGTATACTAAGGAAAAATGTATTTAAGGAGATAGACATGAACACGGATAGAATTCTACTGGTTATCGATATGCAAAATGATTTTGTTACGGGTGCTTTGGAAAATGAAGAGGCCAAAAAAATTGTTGGGGATATTGAAGTAAGCATAAAAAAGAATATAGAAGAAGGAAACTCTGTTTTGTTCACAAGGGACACGCACGGAGATGATTATATGGATACTCAGGAAGGCGAGTTTTTGCCAGTTCCTCATTGTATCAAGGACACAGAAGGCTGGGAAATTATTGACCAATTAAATGCATATGCAAATGAAGAGAACACCTTTGATAAGCCGTCCTTCGGTGCGACCAATCTGCCGAAATGGATAGAAGAGAAAATAAATGGCATACCTGCAGAAATAGAGCTTTGTGGTGTATGCACAGATATTTGTGTAATCTCTAACGCATTGATTCTAAAGGCGGCGTTTCCAGAAACCAAGGTTTCTGTATGCGGGAAATTATGTGCAGGGGTTACCCCTGAAAGCCATGCCAATGCCCTAGAAGCCATGAAACCGTGTCAAGTCATCGTTAAGTAATCGGAGGAACATCATGTATCGTTTTGATGCGAAAGAAACAAAAGAACAAATCGTGAATTGGATAAAGCAATTTTTTGCTGAAAATGGACCAGATTGCAATGCGGTGGTTGCCATCAGCGGAGGGAAGGACAGTTCGGTTGTTGCAGCTCTTTGCAAAGAAGCCTTAGGCAGGGATCGAGTTTTTGGCGTACTACTCCCCAACGGGGAACAGGCAGATATTGATGCCTCAAAGCTTTTGGTCTCACATTTGAATATCGACCATACCATCATCAATATTAAGAACAGTGCGGATGGAATGGTCAATGAACTGGAAAAGAACCTTAACTGCCCCATCACCAAGCAAACGGTAACCAATTTACCGGCTCGGTTAAGAATGGCAGCAACTTACGCAGTAGCTCAGTCGATGAATGGGAGAGTGGCAAATACCTGTAATCTCTCTGAGGACTGGGTAGGGTACGCAACGAGGTACGGCGATGCGGCCGGAGATTTTAGCCCGTTGTCACAGCTTACGGTGCAAGAGGTACTTGCCATCGGAGAAGTATTAGGCTTACCAAAGGAGCTGGTGTATAAGACACCAATTGATGGATTATCTGGTTTTTCTGATGAAGAAAACTTGGGATTCACCTATGCGGTTTTAGACAACTATATTAGAACTGGAGTATGTGAGGATTCTAAGACGAAAGAAATCATCGATGCAAAGCGAAAAAACAACAAATTCAAACTGGCAATGATGCCTGCGTTTGCTTATGATGGACCAATAAAAGCATTTGACGAGTAGAATGGAAGATAGGGAGAAAACACATGCAATTATCAAAGATTTTTTTAGGACAGCCAGATATAGAAATTGAAGGACTTTGTATAGATTCGAGAAAAGTCAAACCTGGGGATGTGTTTTTTTGTCTTAAAGGATTAGAAACAGACGGACATCGTTATGCTGAAAAGGCGTGTGAATTAGGCGCAGTTGCCATTGTGCATTCTGATGAACTGCACGAATTGGCAGGCATTACCTATATAAAGGTAGAGGACACCAACGAAGCATTAAACCAGGCGTGCGATATTTTCTTTGATCACCCAAGCAAAAGAATGACGGTATTTGGGGTGACTGGCACCAATGGGAAGACCACAACAACTAGCATCATCAGCGATGTGTATTCTAACTATAAACCCTGTGGATATATGGGCACCATTGCTGTGCGTTATGGAAATGTCAGCAGAATTCCCAGCTTGACGACCCCTGATGCTTTGGAAATTCACGGAAACCTGAAAGAGATGGTGGATCACGGAATGGAAGCGGTCGCCATGGAAGTAAGCTCCCACGGTTTGGCCATGAGGCGAGTAGATTCGGTGGACTTTGATTATGCCATTTTCACCAATTTAACCTATGACCATTTGGATTACCATAAGACGATGGAACAGTATTTCGAAGCAAAAAAGATTTTGTTCGAAAACATGAAGCCTTCAGGAGTAGCACTACTCAATGTAGATGATGACTATTACGAAGCGTTGGTTAAAGGAACCTCGTGCAAGGTATTGACCTATGGCGTCAAAGCATCTGCTGATTATCGTGCTGAAGAGGTAAAGATATCCACGACTGGAACGGAATTTACCTTAGTACACGAAGGAAAGCGATATCCGGTGAAAACCAATTTAATCGCGCTATATAATTTGTACAATTTACTTGGTGCCATTGGTGCAATGCATCAATCGGGGATGTCTTTAGCGGACATGATTCCATTGCTTGAGCATATTGCACAGGTTGACGGAAGAATGGAACAGATTGACTGCGGGCAGCCGTTTAACGTCATTGTAGATTATGCCCATACACCTGATGGTTTCGAAAAAGTATTTCAATATGCCAAGGAAATCACCAAGGGGAAAAGAACCTTCGCTGTATTTGGCAGTGCAGGGAAGAGGGATAAAGTAAAACGTAAAATTCTAGGTCAGATTGCGGATAAGTACTGCGATAAGGTGTTTGTCACAGAGGAAGATCCGAGAAATGAATCGGCCGAAGACATCGGCAAGGAAATATTGACTGGAATTGATGAGGGAAAAGGTGTGTTTATTAGCGACAGGTTTGAAGCCATCAAAGCTGCGCTCGAGATAGCTGAGACAGGAGATTGTGTGCTGATTCTTGGCAAAGGCGATGAACCATATATGTATTATGAATATGGTAGAGCGCCGTGGATGGGGGATCATCAAGCCGCCAAGAAAGTGTTGGAAAAGGAAAATTAACATGAATCATGATAAATTAGAAATACAGGTTCTCGGTGGGTTGGAGCTGAGGTATAAGGACGCGGTTATTGGCGTGAACATGACAAGAGGCAAGTCTAAAAAAATGTGGACTCTGTTTGAATATGTTTTGCTGAATCGTACGCGGAAGGTTTCACAGGAAGAACTCATTGAGATGCTATGGCCAGCAATGGATGTTGCAGATCCAGCAAATTCATTAAAGGCATTGGTGTTTAAATTGAGAAAAGAAATTGATTCTCTAGGGTTTATACCTGGAAAAGAAGTGTTTCTCTGTACGAATAGTTCTTTTAGCATTAATCCAGACATCGAGTACACTCTTGACCTTTGGGAGTTTGAAGACTACAAAAAATTAGCGGAACAACCAGACTTATCCGAAGACGAGGTACTAGACTATTTACTGAAGGCGCTGGATGCCTACAAAGGTAATGTACTCTATAATGTTGGAAAAGAACCTTGGACGGCAACAATACAGATACACTATTACGAATTGTATCGAAATGTGGTAAACCGTGCACATCGAATCCTTGAGAAACGAAACGATTTCGAGAGAATCATCGAAATTTGTAAGGGTGCATTATTGATTGGTGCGTACACAGAGGAATACTATTTTTACTTGATCAAAGCGTATGCTGCGCTAGAAAATTATGATGCAGCAGCAAAAATGTATCAACGTGTGAAGGAAATCATGCAAAAGGAATATGGAACTTCTCCAGATAACAAACTGGAGGGTGCATATAAAGAGCTAATGAAGGTTCGTCCTAAGAAAAATTTATCTGTTGAACGATTGACCAACGATTTTATTGAGCCATCTGGATTCATGGCAGCCTTTAATGTTGAATATGGAGAATTCCGACAGATTTACCGCTTATACGCAAGACGTCTTGAACGGTTTATCGCAGGAGCGTTCTTGTCGCTATATACCTTAGGCGCACAAAAAGGCGTTGAAGTATCGGAAGAAGAAAAGCGCAACCATTTAAATATTCTTGGAGAGGCGTTGGCATTTGCCCTTAGGCAGGGCGATGTGATGACGAGAGCAACACCTAACCAGTTTGCTGTAATTTTCGAAGATATTGCAGTGGAAAATATCCAATCAATTGCCGAAAGAGTTAAGCGATATTTTGATCATTATAAAAAGAGCAAATGCTTTGGTATCATCCATTCTTATGCGCCGATAGAACCGTCTTCGTTTGAAAAAAGGGCGGATCGTGACGTACTAGAAATGAGATAACTGAAAAATAACTTTGGGTGTGTATAATGGTGACATAATCTATTATGATTATTTTCACAACACACACAACACACACAACACACAACATACTGCAAGAAGATCCATTAATCTAAACTTGCTAATCCCTGTTACAAGGAGTCTGCGTAGACTCCTTGTAATCTTTTTTGTAGAAACTTTATGTTGCCTAATGAAAAACCAGAAGCAATTTTGCCTCTGGAAAAATGTTCAATAATATATAAACGTTCACTCGCTCAAGCATTTGACCGAGAGCCTTATTTTATCGCTGCCTCAAGCGCTAGCTTCATCATGTTGGTAAACGTGTTTTGTCGTTCTTCAACAGTCGATTTTGCGCCAGTTACAAAATGATCACTGATGGTCATCATGGCTAAGGCGTCTTTTTTATGATAAGCTACATTCATATATAGTGCAGCCGCTTCCATCTCAACGGCCATTACACCCATGGTCGCCCATTGCTTCCACCATTGATCTCCAAGTTCATAGAAGACATCACATGAAACGGTATTTCCTGCTTTAAACTGGATATCGTTTTCTTTTCCTGCGGCAATGACCTTTTGTAAAAGATCAAAACTTGCTGACGGAGAAAATTGCCCCGGCACATTAAACGCATGTTGATACTGAGAATCAGTAGATGTGGCTAAGCTAATGACGATATCACCTACATCGATTTTATCGCTGAAGGAGCCGGCGGTTCCAATACGAATAATACGGTCTACATGGTATTGGTCGAGAAGCTCCCAAGAGTAGATTCCCATTGAAGGCATACCCATGCCGCTGCCTTGAACGGATATAGGGACGCCTTTATAGGTTCCAGTATAACCGTACATGTTTCTGATTTCTGAGTATAGGACTGGGTTTTCTAAAAAATTCTCGGCTATAAATTTTGCTCTTAGAGGATCTCCCGGCATTAAAACGGTTTTTGCGATTGCTCCTTTTTCGGCACCAATATGTAATGACATGATTATCGTTCCTTTCTATTTCTTCAGTTTTTGGAAAAAATAAAACCGATGGGAGACACTTCCATCGGTCTTTTGCTCAATTGCATGTGCATTTAACTTATGCACTGGTGGGGACGGGTGAGACTTAATTTGCTGCTTTTGCAGCGTTGAATCTTTTGGTTAATCTGGAAACTTTTCTGGAAGCAGTTTTCTTGTTTAAGGTTCCTTTTGCTGCAGCCTGCATAAGCTTCTTTTCAGCTAGAGCCAATTTCTCAGCTGCTACTGTCAAGTCGTTAGCTTCTAAAGCTCTATCAAAGTTCTTTAGAATGGCTTTAAGATGTTCCTTAACTCTTCTGTTTCTAGCGGTTTTCTTGTCGATTACCTTGATTCTTTTCTTTGCGGATTTAATGTTTGCCATAATTATTTACCCCACTTTTCTTAAATTTTTAGCAATAGTCGCTAAATACGCTCTTAGAGTATAACATTCTGTCCAATGAAAGTCAACGCACATTTTCAATGTGCTCCTTCGTTCGTAAACTCACTACGCTGTCCGTTTTGCCACTGCGAGCATAGCTCGCGGCAAAAAGGCAACGCACATTTTCCATGTGCTCCTTCGTTCGTAAACTCACTACGCTGTCCGTTTTGCCACTGCGAGCATAGCTCGCGGCAAAAAGGCAATTGAAAATTGACATTGAATTGCAAGACAGAATTAATGCTAAAACTCCCTAAATCTGCGATTTAGCAGGAGTTTGTCGTATAACATTCTGTCCAATGAAAGTCAACGCACATTTTCAATGTGCTCCTTCGTTCGTAAACTCACTACGCTGTCCGTTTTGCCACTGCGAGCAT
>JBNDKG010000008.1:0-98396 GCA_050435405.1 Clostridiales Family XIII bacterium PM5-7 | reverse complement strand
CGCTAACAAATCGCCTTATGGCCAATATATATGAAAGAATACTGCGATTTTTTCACGGATTTCTTCGAAAATCGCCTTATCAGGCCTTTTATTTTCGAAATGCTGCGGTTACTCAAAAAACAAAAAACAGATAAGCGCTATACACCCCAACATTTGACATAGAGTCAAAAAACCAGAGACAGGACATGTCTCTGGTTTTCGTTTTTATACATTCCAGTTATAGCGTAAACTCTTTGGCGATTTCCTCGCCCTTCAACAGTCTCATTCCGCCTAAGGCTAGGGCTTCCATTTCGTTTTCGCCTGGTTTGATGACTACGGGAGCGAGGAATTCGATATATTCCTTAATCATTCCCGTCAGCAGTGTTGAGTGGGCAAGGCCACCAGTCATAATGATGGCATCGATGTTCCCTTTCAAGACTACGGAAAGCTCTCCAATGGCTTTCGCCACTTGGTAAGCTTGTGCCTCAAACAAAAGCTTCGCTTGTTCATTGCCAGACTCAATCATTTTCGTAATCTCTCTGGCATCGCTAGTTCCAAGGTAAGCCGTTAAGCCTCCCTTTCCACGGCATTTTTTCTTCATGTCGGCGTAAGAATTCTCTCCGCTGTAGCACAGCTTTAGAATTTCCAAAATCTGGGTTCCGCCTGCACGTTCTGGTGAAAACGGACCATCGTCATCACCGATAGAATCGATGATGGTTCCATTTTGGTGAACGCTTAAGGAAATGCCGCCGCCCATGTGGGCAACAATCAAATTTAGTTTTTGGTAATCCAATCCGTTTTCTTCAGCATATTGGATGGCCATTGCTCTGCTGTTTAACACGTGACAACAGCTCTGCCTTACAATTTCAGGGAAGCCTGTAACCTTGGCGATATCCGGCAAGGACGCCCCTGTAACAGGGTCGTAGATAAACGCAGGAATACCCACTTCATCTGCAAGGTTTTTTCCAATTAATCCGCCTAGATTCGATGCATGCTGAGAAGCCAGCTCTTCATCACCTAAGGCTTTCACCAAATCATCGTTGATTCTGTATCCGCCTGTGGACAATCCCCATACCATTCCCCCACGGCCCATGATTCCATCTAAGTCTGCAAGAGCAACGTTGTTACGGTGCAGAAAATCTTTAACGATTTCTGTACGGTATGGCACTTGATCAGGTAAGGTTTCAAATGCTGATAACGCTTCGTTGGCGTGATCTATGGTTTCCTGGGCAAGCTTCTTGTCATCCTCGAAAATGGCCAGCTTAGTGCTGGTAGAACCCGGATTGATGATCAATTGTCTAATTGGCATTTTAGAAATACTCCTTTGCTAATTCTTTGAATTTTGGAAGTGAGTTCAATACTTGGTCATAAGATACACAATATGAAATTCTCACCCATCCTGGGCAAGCGAAAGAGCTACCCGGTACCATGAGCAGATAGTGTTTCTTGCCCGCAGCAACAAATGCTTTTTCATCGTCAATTGGCGATTTCATCCACATGTAAAATGCGCCTTCAGGCTTTTGACAAGTAAATCCAGCTTCTGTCAATCCATCATATAAGGTTTTTCCGTTTCTCGCATAATACTCAACGTCACACTGTGCATCGACACATCTAGCGATAACCAACTGCATCAGTGATGGCGCATTAACAAATCCGCCTACACGGTTTGCAATGGTTGCGGCCTCAATAAACTCCGCTGAATTGTCCGATTCATCTGGAACAACAATGTAGCCGATTCTTTCTCCAGGAAGAGAAAGGGATTTGCTGTAAGAGTATCCTACAAGTGTATTATCGTAGTATTTGGTCAAGTAAGGAACCTCTGCTCCGTCATATGCCAATTCTCTGTATGGCTCGTCAGAAATCAGATAGATTACTGTTCCGTATTCCTTCTGTTTCTTTTCCATGATTCCAACCAATTCTTTGATTACAGATTCAGGGTAAATCACACCAGTTGGATTGTTCGGATTGTTGACGATAACCGCTTTGGTTTTCGGCGTAATCTTTGCTTCAAACTCATCAAGCTTAGGCATAAATCCACCTTCAGGATTAGGTGAGATCACCACAAGCTTACCATCGTAGTTGGCAACATAGTTTCCGTATTCAACAAAATAAGGTGCGAAGGCGATGACTTCATCTCCAGGCTCCATCATGGTTTTTAGCTGAACGTTTAATGCGCTTCCCGCGCCAACGGTCATAATGATGTTCTTCGCCGTAAACTTCGTGTCAAAACGTCTGTTTAGATTTCCAGCGATTGCTTCTCTTGTTTCTTCAAAACCAGCATTGTTCATATATCCATGAACCTTAACTGGATCTTCATTGTTAATTATATCAAGGATGGCTTCCTTAACCACTTCAGGTGCTGGTACGTTGGGATTTCCAATGCTGAAATCGAATACGTTCTCTGCGCCTACTTTTGCTGCCATCTGTTTTCCCTCTTCAAACATCGCTCTGATTACAGAGTTATTGTTCACTAAAGGTTCCATTTTTTTTGAAATCATTTTCCTTTACCTACCTTTACTTAGTTTCTTCTTGGGTCTATTTTACAGCATCTGCGCCTACTTGGAAAGCTTTTAAATTCAAGTCAATGAATTTTTCTTTTACATTCTTTCTAATGATGTCTTCCCAATCGATTTCATCAAGACCTACAGATTTAACTAAGGAGCCTAAGAGAATCACGTTTGCCGCCTTTACATTTCCTAAATCCGCCGCCATTTTCGTTGCATTCAGTACCTTTACGGTTTTTGCTGCGCTTTGGATTTCTTCAATGACGTCATCTGCATAATTCTCTGCACCGATGAGTACAGTCATTGATGGTATTTCTTCATCATTTACAACAACTGCGCCATCTGGTTTAAGGTAGTCTAACGTTCTGAGTGCTTCCATCTTTTCAAAAGCAACAATAATGTCTGCACTGCCTTTTTCAATTACTGGAGATGCTACTGCATCCTTGCTATATCTAACCTGTGAAACTACGTCACCACCACGCTGGCTCATGCCGTGAATTTCACTCATTTTTACATCATATCCTGCTTCCATCAAGCCAATGGTCAGCATTTTGGCAGCCAGAATTGTTCCCTGTCCACCAACACCTGCTAATAAAATATTCTTTGTCATTTTATTTAGCCTCCTTTCCAATTGCCTTAGTTGGGCAAACCTGTGCACAGACATCACAGCCAACACAGTCCGCTCTCTTTATGGTAACTTTCTTAATATCCTTTTGGAATCCTAAGGCTGGACATCCAGTGGATAAGCATTTCTTACAACCGATACATTTGTCATGGTCAACTTCGTTCTTGCTCTGGAACAATCCTGGCCATTCCTGTAAGTCTGCATCAGAGAATTTCTTCAGAACGCAAGGCCATCTCGTAATGATTACGGAAGGCTCGTCAAGGTCCATAAATGCATCTAACGCTGCATCGACTTCTTCTAAGTTGTTCGGATCAATCACCTTAATGTGTTTGATGCCAAGGGCACGTACCAATTCTTCAATATTGATGATGGTAGACGCTTCTTCTTTTACCGTAAATCCAGTTCCCGGATTTTGTTGATGACCAGTCATTCCTGTAATACGATTATCCAGAATCACGTTAATGGTATTGCTGTTGTTATAAACCGTATTGATCAAAGAGTTTATCCCCGTATGGAAGAAGGTCGAATCGCCTAATACCGTAATGACTTTTTTCTTGATTCCTGCTCTATTGAATACTTGCTGTGCACCGTGTCCAACAGAAATAGATGCGCCCATGCACACTGTAGTGTTCATCGCATTATATGGTGCCCCCGCTGCTAATGTGTAGCATCCGATGTCACCACTAATCATGATGTCTTTTCTCTTACCTACGCGATAGAAGAACCCTCTGTGAGGACATCCAGCACATAAGGTAGGAGGACGTTTGATGACTTTCTCTTTGTTGTACGTAATCTGGGCAAGGTCTTCCATGTTCAGGCTCTTGCGAAGTACGTCTGGTGTCATTTCACCATATGGAGGGAAGGTATCTTTTCCGTGACAAGTAATGCCAAGGGTTTTTACGAACTCTTCGATATATGGATCATTTTCTTCAATGATGTATACCTTGTCCACTTTGCTGCAAAAATCTTTGATCTTTTCTGCTGGAAGCGGATTGGTAAACCCAAGCTTCAAGTAAGATGCATCTTCGCCGAAAACTTCCTTAGCATAGTAATAGGAAGGACCAGAAGCGATGATTCCCACTTTTGTTCCATTGATTTCCGCTCTGTTAAACGGCGTGCTTTCGCTATATGCCGCTAGTTTTTTCATACGTTCTTCAATCTGCACTCTCAGCTGTCTTGCATGTGCTGGTAGTGCAACGTATTTCATCGGATTTGGTTCCCAATTTTTAACGCCAACTTCTTTTCGTTCGCTAACCTCAACCAGTGATTTGGAATGACAGACACGAGTAACCATTCTGATCATGGTGATGACATTGTATTCCTCAGATAGGTCGAATCCTGCTTTTACCATGTCCAAGCATTCTTGGCTATCTGCTGGCTCGAACATTGGGAATTTACCCATTTTCGCATAGTTTCTATTGTCTTGCTCGTTCTGAGAAGAGAACATTCCCGGTTCATCGGCAGTAATCAAAATCGTTCCGCCATTTACGCCCATATATGCATAGGTCATTAGCGGGTCTGCCGCAACATTGACACCTACGTGTTTCATTGATGCGATACTTCTTGCTCCTGCCATCGATGCTCCGATTACAGATTCCATTGCCACCTTTTCATTGGTAGCCCATTCTGCATAGATTTCATCGTAAGTTGCAATATTTTCCATAATTTCTGTACTTGGTGTGCCTGGATAAGCAGACGCATGTTTGACCCCTGCCTCGTACGCACCTCTAGCGATTGCTTCATCGCCTGTCAATAATTTTTTCATCGATTCGAATCCTCCTTTTCGTTATTTATTTACCATCATGCTGCATGTCAGCAAGGAAAAATACTTTTCCTCAAAGCTAGCGCTTCTTGAGTTTAATGCTATTGGACATTTTGCGCCAACAACACAGCCTGCCATTAACGTATCTGCAAATTCAACTAATCCTTTAACCATAATGTTGCCAGCATAGATGCTCGGTACTAAGAAAATATCTGTATCTCCAGCAACAGGGCTATCAAAGCCTTTGATCTTTGCAGCTTCCTTACTTATGGCCAAATCCATAGAAATCGGCCCCTCCAAATCACAGTCCGGAATTTCTCCTAAGGTAGCCATCGTCTTCAGCGCATCTGCGTCTACTGTTTCTGGCATCTTCGGGTTGACCACCTCTACCGCACACAGGGCGGCAACTTTTGGTCTTTCATATCCGAGACCCTTGAACATATCTACTGCATTGAGTACAATGTCCTTCTTTTTTTCCAAGTCGGGATAAGTAATCATTCCACCATCGGTGACACCGACAATTTTATGATATTTCGGAATATCGAGCAGTGCTACATGGGAAATCGCTTTTCCTGTACCAATGCCGGTTTCTTTATTGACCACTGCCTTGAGCAATGTAGCCGTTTGCATCAGGCCCTTTTGGATGAAATCGGCCTTTCCTTCATGAATAAGCTTCACGGCTATCTGCGCACTTTCCTCTTCAGTATCAGATGGAATAATATCTGATGGCTGAATTTCTGCACCTAGAAGCTTGCCTTTTTCAATAATCTCCGCTTCTTTTCCAATCAACAGGTAATCGAGAATGCCCTCTTCATGAGCCTTTAAAATCGCCTCCAGTGTATGTTCATCATGGGCACAAGCAACTGCCACAGTTCTCCGTGCTGCTGCCCCTGCCATTTCCTTCAATTCCTTAAAGTTTTTTATCGCCATTTGGACGCCTCCTTTCTTCTTGTAATTTGATTGTAATTTTACGTGTTTCATTTGTCAAACATTTTAGAATGAATTCTCCCATACTTTAGCGATTGCCAGTGGAATATGTTGATTACCACAACTATTTCTATTTTTTATTGTACAAAAATACATTTCTCTTTTATTCTCGTTTTTTCTGGCTTATTTGCAATAACTCCGTATTTTCCGTCATTTTTTTCGCCATATTTTCGTCGTTTTTTCGAATTTCTCCTTTTTTACCTGTAAAACTAGGGCATCATCGATAATTCACTCTTTTCAGTCAATTTCTTGACATTTTGCCGAAATCGGTCTAAACTATATAGAGCAGTAGAAAGGAAATCCGATGAGCAAAACATTACATAAAGCCCCGATAAAGGAGCAGATTTACGACATCATTAAGTCCAATATTATCGAGCGAAAATACCAGCCAGGGCAGCGCCTTTCCATCATGAATATTTCGCGAGAGTTGGACGTGAGCAATTCTCCAGTTAGGGAAGCCATTTCTATGCTTGAGCGAGATGGTCTTGTAGAAAACTATCCCAATGTTGGCCCTAGCGTAATCACGTTGTCCGATGAGCGACTGGCGCAAATTGCCCAAGCAATTCTCAGCATGCTTTTAGGCGCTTTGGAGATTTGCAGTCAAACCAACAAGCTTGACCAATTGGTCGGTATGCTCCAGCATGCCCTCAAGGTCCAAATGGATCATCAGCACTCCGAAGATGAGCAGGCCTATGTAGAATACTCTATTGCCTTTGAGGCTTCAATCATCCAGTGCTGTGACAACCCTTACATTAGTAATCAATATGCAGAAATGCGAGATTTATTCTACTTGACCGTATTATATGATCACTGGTACATCGACACCGTTCGTATGCAGGCCATTTTAGAACACCAGCAGATACTCGGTTCCATCATGAGCGGCGATATCGATGCTGCTCGAATGCAATTGGCGAAACACTATAACCGATTCGAGGTTAGAACATAAGCAAAAGCCCAACAAATTGTTGGGCTTTTCCTATTGTCCTAAGACGTGTATTCATTTATCTTGCGTGGTAGTGTGTATGCAATAGTTTATGGGAGATTTCTCCGCCTGGAGCACCTAGGTACTCACGATACAGTTCTTTGATCACTGGATTGTTATGAGATTTTCTAATGAAGCACTCTTGGTCACAGTTATATAACGCTTGTGCTCTTTTCTCTCGAACATCCTCCCAGTTACGAACTGGTGAAGGCTGCTGTGGCTGTCCGCCACCGTTGATGCAGCCGCCCGGACATGCCATGACTTCAACGAAATCGAAGTGTTCTCCAGCTTCAATTCTCTTCATCACTTCTCTCGCATTACCTAGTCCGTGAACTGCAACTGCTTTTAAGGTCAGATCTCCAACTTGAATTTCGGTTTCCTTGATGCCCTCGTCTTGTCCTCTCACTTGGATAAAGTCAATGGAATCAGAGCTTTCACCAGTGAGAATGTCAGCAACGGAACGAAGCGCCGCTTCCATAACGCCACCTGTAGCGCCGAAGATGTGTCCAGCTCCTGTTGCAACACCTAACGGATGATCAAAATCGCTGTCAGCTAAGGCACAGAAATCGATGCCGAAGGCTTTGATGGCTCTAGAAAGTTCTCTTGTCGTCAATACCAAGTCAACATCTCTGTTGCCGTCTACTTCCAATTCTTCTCTTTGCGCCTCGAATTTTTTCGCTGTACAAGGCATAATGGAAATGACCGCAATGTTAGCAGGGTCCAAGCCTTCCTTCTCTGCATAATAGGATTTAATCAACGCACCCATCATCTCATGAGGTGATTTACAGGTAGATAGATTATCTAACATGTTCGGGAAGTAGTGCTCGCAGAATTTGATCCATCCAGGGGAACAGGATGTAATGAGCGGAAGCTTTCCGCCATTTTTGATGCGGTTAATCAATTCCGTTCCTTCTTCCATAATGGTCAAGTCCGCCGCAGTATCTGTATCGAATACTTTATGGAAACCAATCATGCGTAATGCAGTGACCATTTTCCCTGTTACATCGGTACCGATTGGCATGCCGAATTCTTCTCCAAGAGCTGCTCTTACTGCAGGAGCTGTTTGCACGATCACTGTCTTTTCTGGGTCTTTTAAGATGTTCCAGAAATCGTCAAGATGGGAATGCTCCTGAAGCGCTCCAGTTGGACAGACGTTGATACACTGTCCACAGTTTACGCAGCGAGAATCGTCTATTGGTCTGTTAAAGGTTGTACCCACAACGGTCTGGAACCCTCTGTTGATGACGTCAATGGCACCAACTGTCTGCACGTTGTGACAAATGCTTACGCATCTTCTGCACAAAATGCATCGGTTCGGGTCACGCATAATGGAAATGCTGTTGTCGATTTCCATAACCTGATTGGCTGTAATTGCCTCTTGATTTTTTGCATAGCTGGCAAACTCGGTATCCATGGTGTTGGCTAGTGTTTTCAATTCGCAATCGGTGGATCCTCGGTTACAGCTTTGACACATGGCTGGATGATTGGAAAGAATTAATTCCAAATTCATCTTTCTAAAATTGAGAATGTCTGGTGTATGGGTTTTCACCTTCATGCCATCGGCAACCTGTTGCACACAGGATGCTTGCCAGTTTTTCATACCTTCCACTTCTACTAGGCACATACGACAACATCCGATTTCGCAAACATCCTTTAGATAGCATAATGTCGGGATTTTGATGTTTACTTTTTTCGCCGCTTCCAGAATGGTATAATCCTCTGGTACATTAATATCCATACCATCAATGGTTAGATGGACAATTTTTTTATTTAATTTCATGTTCTTTCCCTCCTCCTTATGCATTCTTCATGATGGCCTTAAATGGGCATTTTTCCATACAAACACCGCACTTGAGACATTTATCGTTGTCAATAACGTAAGGAGTATTTTTGTCGCCTGAGATACATTGTGCAGGACAATTTCTCGCACATAGTCCACAATTCTTACAGTCCTCTTCAATAATCATGTATCGAAGCATGGAGACACATACCCCTGCAGGACATTTCTTCTCTACAACGTGAGCCGTGTATTCGTCCATAAAGTATTTCATGGTTGAAAGTACTGGGTTCGGCGCAGTTTGTCCTAAACCGCACAGTGCTCCGCGTTTAATGTTCAAGGCCAGCGCTTGTAGCTCGTCTAAGTCTTCCAACGTACCTTGACCGTCAGTGATTCTGGTCAAAATTTCTAGCATTCGCTTAGTCCCGATTCTGCAAGGTGGACATTTTCCGCAGGATTCATCTACCGTAAATTCTAGGAAGAACTTAGCGATATCCACCATACAGGTGTCCTCGTCCATGACAATCAGTCCGCCAGATCCCATCATCGAGCCTAACGCCATTAAGTTGTCATAATCAATTGGTGTATCTAAGAATTCAGCCGAAATACATCCGCCTGAAGGTCCGCCAGTCTGGGCTGCCTTAAAGGTTTTTCCATTAGGGATGCCGCCTCCGATTTCATATACGATTTCTCTCAAGGTGGTACCCATTGGCACTTCTACTAATCCAGTATTGTTGATTTTTCCACCTAAGGCAAATACCTTGGTTCCCTTTGATTTTTCTGTTCCGATGGTGTTAAACCATTCTGGTCCACGAAGAATAATCTGCGGAACGTTGGACAGGGTTTCTACGTTGTTTAAAATCGTCGGTTTGTCAAATAGTCCTTTAACTGCTGGGAATGGTGGCTTGATTCTAGGCTCGCCTCGGTTTCCTTCTATGGAGGTCATCAAAGCGGTTTCTTCACCACATACGAAAGCGCCTGCACCTAGCCTAATGTCTAAGTTGAACTTGAACTTAAGTCCCATGACATCGTCGCCTAGCAATCCATATTCTCTAGCCTGATCAATGGCAATGGACAATCGTTCTACCGCAATTGGGTATTCAGCTCTCACATAAACATAACCTTGATTTGCTCCAATCGCATAACCTGCAATAGCCATAGATTCGATAATGGCATGAGGGTCACCCTCTAGCACGGATCTATCCATAAACGCACCTGGGTCACCTTCGTCAGCGTTACAACAGACATATTTCTGTTTTTCCTTTTGCTCTGCTGCGAACTGCCATTTTATGCCTGCTGGGAAGCCTCCGCCACCTCTTCCTCTAAGACCAGATTTTTTCATCACATCGATGACGTCTTCCGGTTCCATTTCTGTCAATACTTTTGCTAAAGCTTCATATCCATCATAGGCAATATATTCATCAATATTCTCCGGATCAATTCGCCCACAGTTTCTTAAGGAGATACGCATCTGCTTCGAGAAAAAGTCCAATTCGTTTTCCGACTTTAGTCGTTCAACCACTCTTCCATTTTTAATATGTGCTTCCCAAATTTCGTTGATGTCATCAGGTGTAACATTGGTGTACATTACGTTCTCTGGATAAACCATCAAAATTGGACCTTCGGCACATAACCCGAAGCAGCCTGTTTTAACGAAATGAACACGATCCTGAAGACCGTCACGTTCCATCAGCTCGTCAAGCTTTTCTCTATTCTTTATTGCTCCTGAAGAAGTACACCCTGTACCACAACAGGTCATGATATAAATTCGATTGTCGTCGTTTCCGATTCTGTTTCCAAAAGAAGCCAGCGTATTCGCCTTAATCTTTTGAAGGTCTTTTATCTTTTTTATCATTACGCTATCCTCCTTCTATTTTTTATCATACTCATCAATAATGGCATCAACTTGTTCTGGTGTCAGTCTACCGTAAACCTCATCGTTGATGGTTACTACTGGCGCTAGACCACATGCACCAATACATCTACAAGAATCTAAAGAGAATTTTCCATCTGCGGAACATTCCCCAACAGTAAGAGATAATCTCTCTTGGAATTTGCCCATAATGTCTGATGCTCCTTTAACATAGCATGCAGTTCCCATACAGACATTGATTCTGTACTTTCCTTTTTTGGTCAAGGAAAATTGAGAGTAAAAAGTAACAACTCCATAAACCTTTGCCATAGGAATGTCTAGTCCATCCGCAATTTTCTCCTGTACTTCAAACGGGAGATATCCGAACAGCTCTTGGGCCTCATGTAGAACGGGGATCAACGCACCTCGTTCTTCCTTGTGCTTGGCAATTATATCGTCAAGCGTCTTGTACTTTTCGACCATTTCTTTGCAATTACACATGTTTTTCTCCTTCAAATTCATTAAAAATATCATATAAGACCGCAACATATTTCTGTCGCGGTCTTTTCTAGCTTATCTCTTATTATGTAATAATTTATGTTCTTTTCCATTCAAAATATCCTTGTACGCGTTAATCGCGACAGGGTTTTGGCTGGAAAGCTTGATCTGTGACAAGCTATCAAAATGATACAGCCCATCTTGTCTCTTCACTTTGGCTTCTGCACCTAATGCGACTGGCTGTCCACCACCGCTTACGCAGCCGTGTTTACAGGCCATCACCTCGATAAAGTCGTATTTCACTTCGCCTGCCTCAAGCTTGTCCAGTAACGTTGCTGCACTGTTCAGCCCATTGACGATGGCAATTTTCACATCGCGTCCGTTCAAGTTTACGGTCGCTTCTTTGATGCCTTCTTCTCCGCGAATGCCGATAAAACGAATGGCTTCCAAATCTTCTGGCTTTGCACTACCAACGAGATGACGAAGCACTGCTTCTGTTACACCACCAGTAGTACCGAAGATTGCAGCCGCTCCTGAAGACATACCGAAAGGCATATCCATTGCTTCCGCCTCAATTTCCGCCAAGTCAATACCTGCTGCCTTAATCATATCAGAAACCTCTGATGTGGTTAATACGTAATCCACGTCCTGCTCGCCCTCAGTGAAATGCTCTGGACGTTTGATCTCGCTCTTCTTCGCTGTGCATGGCATAATGGAAACCACTACTGTTTTTCGTGTTTCCTTCTTTTCTCTCGCTTCTTCCTTGATTACTGCGCCAAACATTTGTTGCGGTGAACGACAGGTTGAAATATTGTTCATGAACTGCGGATATCTGGTTTCACAGAATTTTACCCATCCTGGACAGCAAGAGGTGAACAATGGAAGATTATCGCCTTTTTCCAGACGCTCTACCAATTCCTTCGCTTCCTCCATTACAGTTAAATCTGCGCCGAAGTCTGTATCATACACTTCGTCGAATCCAATATATCTCAGTGCCGCTGCCAGCTGTCCCAATGCACTTTCGCCTCTCTTCATGCCGAAGCTTTCGCCAACAGCAACACGAACGGCAGGTGCGATCTGTGCAACTACACGAACGTTTTTATCCTCTAACAGCTCCCAAACTGGCTGAATGTCCTGCTTAATGATGATTGCTCCTGTAGGACATACTACTCGACATTGTCCACAGCCTACACAATAGGTTTCCGCCAAAGTGCGACCAAACGGTGTGCTAACACGCATATTTGATCCTCTCTGCGCAAATCCTAAAATGCCTACATCTTGAAGCTCCAAGCACGTACGAACACAGTCACCGCATAAAATACATTTATTCGGATTCAATTCAATAGAATAAGAGCTGGTGTCCACTGGCAAGGTCGGTTTATAGTTTTCAAATCTTACCTCTCCAATACCAAGCTGTCTTGAAAGCTGCTGCAAACCACAGTTTCCGTTTGGCGCACAAGTCGTACAATCACGGCAATGTGAAGCCAAAAGCAATTCCAGAATCATTCTTCTGTGACTGCGCAGTCTGTGGGTGTTGGTGTATATCACCATACCGTCTCGTGGTCTTTCGGAGCAAGATGCAAATACATTGCCCTTGTCATCTTCCACTACGCACATACGACATGCGCCGAAAGTGGATAAGTCCGAGTGATAGCAGAAGGTTGGAAGTTCAATCCCTGCTTTTCGGATGACCATGAGAAGATTTTTTTCGTCGGAAAATTCTACCTTTTTGTTGTTGATTGTCATAATTCCCATAGTGCTACCTCCTACCACTGTACATGTATCGCATCGAAAGCACAGTCTGACAGACATGCTCCGCACTTAATACATGTATCAAAATCAATTTCATATGCCTTACGAATCTGCCCTTTGATTGCGCCTGCTGGACAGTTTCTCGCACACTTAGAACAACCCTTACATTTTTCCTCGTCAATGACAAACTTACGCAGCGCTTCGCAATTCTTTGCGACACATTTCTTGTCTACTACGTGTTGTTCGTACTCTTCTCTGAAAAACTTCATGGTACTCATTACTGGTTGAGCCGCACTTTTTCCTAGTCCACAAAGCGCAGTATCAGTAATCATATGAGATAGCTCTTCTAACACATCTAAATCTTCTAACGTACCTTTTCCATCAACAATACGTTCTAAAATTTCTAGCATTCGTTTGGTTCCTTCACGACATGGAACGCATTTTCCACAGCTTTCGTTCTGGGTGAAGTTCATGAAGAATCTTGCAACCTCCACCATACATGTGTGGTCGTCCATAACAACCAGTCCGCCCGAACCAATCATGGCGCCAATTTTCTTCAATGAATCGAAGTCCAGCTTCAAATCAAGGTGTTCTGCCGTTAGACATCCACCGGAAGGTCCACCGACTTGTACAGCCTTAAACTCTCTATCGTCTTTGATGCCACCACCGATATCAAAAATGATTTCTCTAAGGGTAGTTCCCATTGGCACTTCAATTAAGCCGGTATGTTTAACACTACCAGTTAACGCGAAGGCTTTTGTTCCTGAGTTGTTTTCTGTACCGATGCCATGATACCACTCTGCTCCCTTTTCGATGATCATCGGGATATTGGCATAGGTTTCTACGTTATTCAATGAAGTTGGTTTGTCGAATAATCCTTTTTCTACGGTTCTCGGTGGTTTTACACGAGGCATACCACGATTGCCCTCTATGGATGCAGTTAGTGCACTTCCTTCACCACAAACAAAGGCGCCAGCGCCTCTATTGATGTTCAAATGGAAGTTGAAGCCTGTTCCTAAAATGTTATCTCCTAAAAGGCCCCATTCTTCTGCTTGCGCAATGGCATCCTTTAGTCGACTAATGGCAAGAGGATATTCTGCACGGACATATATATATCCTTCGTCAGCAGCAACTGCATAAGCGGCAATGATCATGCCTTCGATCATCTTATGTGGGTCACCTTCCATGATGCTTCTATCCATAAACGCACCTGGATCCCCTTCGTCACCGTTACAGACAACGTATCTCTTTTTCTCTTGTTGTCTTGCCACTTGTGACCATTTCACAGCAGTTTTGAACCCTGCTCCGCCTCTGCCTCTAAGTCCTGCTTCCATGACTGTATCAATGACTTCTTCTGGTTTCATCTCGGTCAATGCTTTTGCCAATGCCTGATATCCACCAATGGCAACATATTCATCAATATGCTCCGCATCAATATGTCCGCAGTTTTTCAATACGTATCTTGATTGCTTCTTATAAAAATCGATGTCCTTCTGTTTTTCACATTCTGCTCCGTGCTGCTTAAATAGCAATCTTGGAATGATTTCACCTTTTTCAATGGTTCTATAGAATATTTCTTCACAGTCATCTGGTGTTACTTTCGTATATAGGATGTCATGAGGTTCAATTCTCATCAATGGCCCCATTTCACAAAATCCGTGACATCCACTTTTCTTTACTGCAATTCCATCACCATGGGCAATTTCCTCGCCGAATATGACTTCAACATCGGGATGTGCATCTGCTAATTCGCACATTTTGTCAAAGATTTCTCCTGAGCCTCCAGCCATACAACCTGTACCAGCACAAATCAAAATTCTACATTTGCTGCCCTCTATTTCTTTCTGGGTTTTTTCACGCATCTGTTGGAGAGCTTTCACATCTGATATTTTTCTTTTCTTTGCCATATCTACTCTCCTTGAATTTCTCGAACTAGTGCAACTGCACTCTCTGGGGTCATAGCCGGATATACTTTTTCATTTACAGTCAAAACAGGCGCAAGTCCACATGCCCCAAGGCACGATACTGTTTCCAACGTAAATAGCATGTCATCAGTTGTATTTTTATCCTTTGACAATCCAAGCTCACTATATAGCGCTTCTAAGATTGGTATAGATTTCCGCACGTGACAAGCCGTTCCATCACACACTTTGATGATATATTCTCCCTTTGGTTCAAAGGAAAAGTTCTCATAAAATGTCGCAACACTGTACGCTTGTGACTCTTTGATGTCCAATTTATCTGCTACATAGCTCAGCAATTCTGGTGGCAAGTAGCGATATTCTTCTTGGATATCCTGAATAATTGGGATCAGTGCCTTTTGGCCTGAGCCGTGTGATGAAATGATTTCATCAGCTTTTTCATAATATTCCTGTTCCAACATGTTACACTTTGCATTTTCACACCCAACATTGATGAAAAAATGCACTCCTCTCTCTTTTCATTTACTTCATTTTAACTGTTTGTTATAAATTCGTCAATCTTTTTGTATACATTACACATGGTTATTTTTCCGTACAAAAGGCAATCCAATTTCTTCTCCAAACGCACCAAAAAAATAAAACCGCAAATGATTGATTTTCCAATACATTTACGGTTTTTCTTTTCTACTTCAATGATGCAATTAATTTCTCAGCGATTTCGTCCAATTGTTCGTAAGTCATTTGACTCACGGCGGACGTCACACAAACAGGTTCATTTACCATGGTCATCTCTTTCATTTTGCTAAGTTGCTCCGTCATCTTCGCAGCTGCCTGAGGCGCCCAAGTGCCATTTTCCACGACTGCAACGGTTCTCTTCTGCAGATTCAAGGCAGCCATATCCTCGAGAAAGGTTTGCATAATCGGGAATACGTTTAAGTTGTAGGTCACGGAAAGCAATGCCATATGGCTATACTTGAAGGCTTCCGCAATCAAGTAGGATAGATGGGTGCAAGATACATCATATAATGCCACATTGGTCATGCCCTTTTCGCAAAGCTTTGATGCAAGAATGTTGGCCGCGCCTTCCGTATTGCCATACATGGATGCATACGCAATAAGCACGCCTTTTTCTTCAGGCTCATAACGACTCCACTTGTCATACTTTTCGATGAAGTAGCCAATATCTTTTCTCCAAACAGGCCCATGAAGCGGACAGATGTACTTGATGTCCAGTCCTGCCGCCTTCCCCAATAGCTTCTGTACTTGCGGTCCAAACTTGCCGACAATATTGGTATAGTACCTTCTTGCTTCGTCAATCCAATCACGATCAAAATCGACTTCATCTGCAAACAGTTTTCCATCTAACGCGCCGAACGAACCGAAGGCATCTGCAGAAAACAATACGCCGTTGGTTTCATCGAAGGTCACCATGACCTCTGGCCAATGAACCATTGGGGCAGTCATAAAGGTTACCTGGTGCTTCCCGAAGGACATGGTATCCCCTTCCTTGACTTCCTTCACCTTGGTTATCGGAAATTGGAACTGCTTCATCATCTGTACGGCTTTCTGTGTCGACACGATTTCCACCTCAGGATATCTCAACAATATTTCCTCGATGGACGCGCCGTGGTCTGGTTCCATATGATTAATGATCAGATAATCTAACGTTTTCCCTGCCAAAACAAAATCAATGTTTTCCATGAACTGTCTCGCCACCGACCAATCCACTGTATCAAATAACACGGTTTTTTCATCTAACAAAAGATAGGAATTGTAGGATGTTCCTCTTGGTATTGGGTGAATATTCTCAAAGAGATTCAGCCGTTTATCGTTGGCACCTACCCAAAATAAATCTTCTGTTACCTTTCTCACACACTGCATATTGCGCCTCCTTCTGACTTTTATCTGATTCTTATTCTATCATACCGATTCACAAAGTCAAAGTGTTCCCATACGAAAAGACGGCCTAAGAATCTTAGGCCGTCTCAAATGCAAGCTAAATAGATAAGATTGCTTTTTTATAGATTTTTTTTGCTTTATACAGGTCTTCTACATAAATGTACTCATTGGGTTGGTGTTCAGTGCATTCTCGTCCCGGAAACACAGGTCCGAATGCAACAATATTTTCCATTGCCTTTGCATAAGTTCCGCCTCCCATCGTTAATGGCACTGTATCATCCCCTGTCACCGCATGGTATGCTGCCATCAATTTTTTAATGAAAGCACTATCTTTGTTCATATATACTGGCTTTTCGTTTCCAATTAGCTCTGTCAATACACCGTAAGGCAATACTTTTTGCTTCACTCTTTCCACAACATCCGTTACAGAGTAGCTGATTGGAAATCTAATATCCAAAGTGAGTTTTACCCATTGGCCATCTGTCTTTATCATACCAGGATTTATGGTGATTTCTCCACTTTGTTCATCTTTCAAATTGCAATCCAATCGGCTGCCATCCGTGGTATTTCCAATGATTTCTCGATAAAATGCTCCGAAAGGGCTCTTACACTCTTCCATCGCCAATCCAATGGCATTTTCACCTAGCTCTGGCATACTACCATGGGCAGATTTTCCAGTTTTCTCAATGGTATGTTCTTTTCCATTATCGT
The DNA here is from genome assembly GCA_050435405.1 of Clostridiales Family XIII bacterium PM5-7. Lineage (GTDB taxonomy): Bacteria > Bacillota > Clostridia > Peptostreptococcales > Anaerovoracaceae > Senimuribacter. Next base: position 81,146 of record JBNDKG010000008.1, on the reverse strand, counting down.
CCAAAAACGTGACACTACAATGTCCTGCCACCATGTTGGGTGCATCTCCTCCATTGATGGAAACAATACCTGACTTTTCTTTTAGCATTTTCAACTCTACCATGGCAATTCCCTTTTCTGCATAGATTACTGGAAAGTCAGCATCAGGTGTAAATCCATAATCAGGAATTTCTTCCATTTTTTTATAATGCTCCATGTCTAGCCAATTCCCATTTTCTTCACTGCAGCCAAAGATGATTCTCACTCTCTTGTCCAGCTTCTTCCCACTGTCGACAATCTCTTTTAGCGCGTGAATGACTGTAATTGCAGGGCCTTTATCATCGATAACACCGCGTCCATAAATCTTCTCGTCCTTAACTTCCGCAATATATGGGTCTGTAATCCATCCATTTCCTGGCGGAACCACATCTACATGAACCAAAATGCCAATCAAGGGTTCTCCTTCACCGACTTCGGCATAGCCTAAATAGTTGTCACAATTTTTAGTTCGAAATCCGAATTTTTCACATAGACTTAAACAGTATTGCATCGCCTCAAACGCTGGTTTTCCAAAAGGATATTGTCCTTCGGCTTTTCCGCTTATACTTTTTATTGCAATGAGTCCGCGCAAATCATCGATTATACTATCTTTCATTGAACGGCACATAATCCACCTCAAAGCCAAAGTGTCTTGGCCCAAAGCATTCTAATCCTTCTTTTGTTGTCCAAATTTCAGGTGACGGCAAGTATAATATGTTGATTTCCATGCCACTTTCAAAATTCGGACTGGTAATTGGGTTTCCATCCTTGCCAATCATACAGATTAAGTCCGGTGCCGTTGCATCCAGCTTTTCATTTCTATATGCCATAATATTTTCATTTTTGAACCATATTCTATATGCTTCTCCTTCAAAGGCATCTTTTCCATTAAGATATATTTCACCGATGTTGAAGCCACCAGTTTGCTCCCAAGGCGTTTTTTCCACTGTTCCTTTGAAGGCTACTTTTCCGTTCATTTCCTTTGCAATTTCCGTTACAACTTCTTCACCAGATTTTCCTGCGTCTCTGGCTTCTCTTAGTATTTCACCAATTCTCATGGCGTAGCTGATTGCATCTGGAATAATCGCTTCTTTATAGTCCTTTCCCTGCATTGGATGATCTGCAACGCCAACCATTGCCCCGCTAGCCACCGCTATAGAACGTGCAATATCTTCTGCTCTAAAATCATCCACTACGTCTTTGATAATGACTACGTCTCCAAATTCAGTTGAAACCGCCATTGGATGAATCGGCTTGTTTTTCACAAAATAAGTAGAATGCTGCAGCTCTGGTACTGATCTTCCTGCAGGGTCCGCATCCATCACTGGAATTCCCAACTGGCAAGCAGCGTGGAGTGCCTCTGCAGTGTTTGCTCCACCTAGTTCTGTTGACGATACAGCAAAGAATTTTTCTCCAAAATATTCTTCTAAACTTCTAAATGCCAGCAAAGACATCGGATAGTCTAAATGTGGTAGTTTTTTAAATCTTTCATCCTCTACTGCATCTAACGCAAGCGGCGCTCCGCATCCATATGGCGTTGCAATCCATGCGTCATCTGGCAAATCATCCAGGCTGGCCAAAACCAAAGGTTTTCCATCCCTAAAATCTTCTTCCATCATTGCAATACCGTCCTCAAGGTTTCCACCTCCGCCGGTACCTAAAACGGTACAACCATATAAGATATCAATTATATTCTGCTTTGTAAGTGTTTTCATTTGCTTGTTCTCCTTTGCTTTCTATGCTGCTCTTGATTTTGATGGTTTAAATTTCTCAAAAATCAAATACAATATAAATCCTACTAAAATGCCTAAGTATTCTATTCTGCACAAATATGCAATGACTGCCGACAATGCCCACGCGATAATGCCAATCATGTTGAATCCTTCTACTGGATGCCAGTTTTCTGGTTTTCCTTTTCCAACAACCCAGTAGTCAGCCATCATGATTCCTCCAATTGGGCATACCAAGAAGGACAAGAAGCTTAAAAAGCCTTCGATGTGATTCAAGATTCCTACTGCACCTAAGATAGTTCCGATTACACCAGCAATCATCGTCACTTCACGACGTCTGTTGTCTGGTAAATTAAAGGTCATGACCAAATTTAATCCCGAACTGTATGCATTGGTAGAATTGGTTGTCCATGTTGAAAGGATCAAAGACAAAACGCCTAACACGGGGATACCAACAGCGATTAGTACCATGCTGATGTCATAGTTGTCAGCAATTTTTGTCAAAAGAACGCCCAACACTAAAGTAAATACGCCCATCGGGAACACTCCCCAAGCGACAGATTTAACAGTGTCTTTTCTCGTTCTTTGAAATCGAGTAATATCTGCAGCGGTAATGGTTCCTACTGCATAGAAATTAAAGGATAGTCCTACGCCTCCCAAAAAACTCATGGTCTGTGGAACTTCCACATCCAATCCAGCCAGTCCGTAGTTTTTAATTGCTAAATACGTTCCCATTGCCATGATGATAAGCAAGAACGGTATTGAAACGTAGTCCAATTTTTCCAGTGCCCCCATGCCAAAGACCGCTGTAATTAGCATAATCAGTCCCCAAAGAATGTTTGAAACCAGTAATGGAATTTCAATTCCCATGTACTCACTCATAAAATTGGTAAAGGCTTCCCCACATACGCCATTTTGGATTCCAAACCAACCGATTAAATTAATTGCGAATAAAATACTAACCAAGTAACGTCCACCTTTATCTCCAAAAGTGGATTTGGTCAAAGTGCATGAGGCCATGCCTAAATCACATCCCATCATGCCTAAAATTGCCATTACAATAACAACAATGACATAACCTAAGGTTCCCGAAGCAATTGCCTGCCATACTGGCATGGACTCGGCTAAGATTGCGCCTTCTAGGAACGATGGTACGCAAACGCATATCCCGGCTTGTACAAAAGCCATAGGTATCCAGCCTTTTCGTTCCTCCTTGGGTATAGGGGTTAACGCATTAACCTCTGCTTTACTATTTTCCATGATAACCTCCTTATCGTTTCTCATGTTTGAATTTTCAGAAAGAATACCATGTTTACCCAATCTTGTCTTTAGTCATTTCATTAAAATAGCCCCATACGGATTGTGCATTTGCACAATCGTCCATTGTTTTCAATTGAATTTCATGGTAAAATTACAATATATTATTGTAAGGAGAATCTACATGAGCATAACCATTAAAGACTGCCTAAAGCTGCCTTCCTTGTCCTTAGGTCAAGTGATTGCAGGCCATGGCGGCCTGAATAGTATTGTAAACACCATCTCTGTGGTTGAGTTTGACACCTTTGATGATGGCTTCCTTGTTAATAACGAATTATTAATCAGTGCTTTGTTTTCTGCCAAAGATGATGTGCAGATGCAATGTGCTGCAATTAAGGATTACAAACAAAGTGGGGATGTAGGACTAATTCTGTTCTATTCCGATTTAATTTTAAATGGAATCAGCCCTAAACTCATCGAAACTGCTGATCATTTAGACTTCCCAATTATTCTTCTCCCAGGGGAAGACATGGGTATGAAATATAGCGATGTCATTAGTGATGTAATGGAAGCAGTAATTTTAGATCGCAAAGCAGAAAGTTCTTTTGTGAATAACACCATGGAAAGAATCTCTCAGCTTCCTTCTTCTGATAGAACGATTTCTCGCGTTCTCAGTTTTGCGTCCGATTATATTCGGTCCACTTTTTTTCTCTGTGACGAAAACCTCAACTTAATCGCTTCCTCTTTTTGGCCTCACATAAATAGTATTGACTTTGCCAAAATCGTGGACGCCTTCAATCGAGACGATGACTCATATGGGAATATATTCAAAACTGATTTTTCTATAAAAGCAACCACGAAGCTAACCCTCTTTTCTGTGAGTAAAAATGATAAGCTTAACTCTACTTTACTGCAGCAAACTGCCGAAATTGTACAGCTATTTGCCGTTATTTGGAATTACAATTTGAATTTAGCAACAAAAGAGTCTATCATACCTGCCTTAATTGAAGGTGAGAATCCGTTAATCACACATATTGCTAAAACACAACAGCTTAACCTTGCAGACTTTGATGCTCTCGCCATTTTTGAAATTAACTCCGATAACCACGATCTACGAAACAATATCCTGGATTCTATTCGGGAAATCGCAAGGAATGATCATCGTAATTTTGTTGCAGATGCATTTAGTGATAGCATTATCTTGCTTTATTCCTATTCTAGTATATCACCTCGGGATAAAATCTTTTCAGAGGAAATCGTAAAGTGTTTCCACCATGTGGAGCAGCCTTTTTCTTACGCTTTTTTTAATAATCTGAACTTGATTTCCGATGTAAGAAATATGTATTTAAAATACCACAAAGGGATTCACTTCGTCAAAAAAATTTACCCATTAAAAAATGGATTTTCTCCAAGTGAAATAGAATTTGCCAATCGCTGTGCCGTGATTATGGAATCTGTTGACGGAACAAAGGAGGCTTTCTTAAAGATTATTCAACCTCTCTGTGATGACAGCGAGGCTGATTTAGTGAAAACAGCTATCACATATCTTATCGACAGTAATGCTCAAGTGAAACAAGCTTCGCAGCTGTTGTTTGTTCATCGGAATACGATTCAATATCGACTTTCAAGAATCAAAGTGCTTCTCGAATGTGATATTACGAAGATGCCTGAGTCTTATGATATTTACACAGCTTTGGCCATTTACCGATTAACAACTGGCAATTTATAAATCACTCGTTATTGCTCAACAAAACTCAATATTAAGAGAAAGGAAAGTTGAAAAATGAAATACGATTTTAATACCCTGATTGACAGATCCAACCAAAGTTCTGATAAATGGTTGTTGATGAAACAAACAAATCCAGCAGTACAGGCTGGAATCCCTCCACTTTCCGTGGCAGATATGGACATGAAACACCCTCCACAATTTCTAGAGGGAATGAAACAGTATATAGAGAAAACCGTCATGGGCTACACTGCTCCAAGCGATGAATACTTTGATGCTGTGATCAAATGGATGAATAGGCGCCACAATTGGAAGATTGAAAAAGAATGGATATTGATTACCAGTGGAATCATTCCTGCCATTCACAATTTGATTCAGGCGTTCACTGAAAAAGGAGATGGCGTCATTGTCCTTACTCCTGTCTATTATCCTTTTTATCGTGCCATCGAAACCAACGGTCGAAAGATAGTAGATTCTTCATTGAATAACACAACTGGCGAATATAGAATTGATTTTGACGATCTTGAAAAAAAAGCAAAAGATCCAAAAAATAAACTGATTCTATTCTGCAGCCCACACAATCCTGTCGGTCGCGTATGGACGAGGGCGGAGCTAGAAAGAGTTGGACAAATTTGTCTGGAACACAACGTACAAATCATCTCTGATGAAATTCATTTTGATTTGATTATGCCTGGAAATCAGCATACTGTCTTTGCTTCCATATCAAAGGAACTGATGGACAATGTCATCACTTGTACAGCACCGAGTAAGTCCTTTAATCTTGCCGGGATGATGACCTCTAATATCATCATTCCAAATAAAGAAAAAAGAGGGATGCTCCACAAACAGCTGGAGAAAAATGGTGCGGAAGTTTGGAGCCCCATCGGCTTTGAAGCGTGCAGACTTTCCTATGAATTATGCGAGGACTGGCTTGATGAACTTATCTTGCATATCCAGCACAACTATGAAGCGTTGTCTAGCTTCGTCGAAGAGAATCTGCCGAAGGTAAAGCTATATCCTTTACAGGGAACTTATCTTGCTTGGTTAGATTTTTCCTATCTAGGATTGACCAATGAAAAATTAGAACACCTAATGACACAAGAAGCGCAGGTATTCTTTGATGAAGGCTATATCTTTGGTGAAAACGGCAGCGGTTTTGAAAGAATCAACATTGCTTGTCCGACCAATGTAATGATAGAAGCCATGGAAAGAATTAAGTCTGCTATAGAAAAGCTTTCGACGAATTAAGGGTCAGCGCCATGCACCCTGTGAAAAGAGCCCCCTGATGGCCGAGAATTTTTATATATGCTGAAAAATCGCCATGCACTACCTATTTTACACATTGATGATGGCTCGACAGCGAAAAAAAACGCCATCACAACCCCTTCAAGAGGGTCTGCATGGCGCAAATAGCTTACACAAAAGATTTATCAGCCATCACTATTGCGTAATACTATAGGTGCATGGCGCAAAATCCCTTTTGGGAAAAGATGTGCGTCATCAACGTCACATTTCGGGCACCTGCATGGCGCCACTCAATCCCTAGAATATACTTAGCTCTAACTCGTTGCTTAGCCTCTCTAACATTTTGATGCCTGCAACGCTGTTTCCCTTTTTGTCTAATCCTGGCGAGTATATACCAATGCCCATTCGTCCTGGACAGTTGGCCATAATGCCTCCACCAACGCCACTTTTTGCTGGAATGCCCACAGTGGTGGCAAATTCACCAGAACCGTCATACATTCCACTGGTGGTTAAAATGGCATTGAGAAAACGTGCATCCTCTTCAGGAATAATCTGTTCTCCACTTTTCCACTCTTTTCCATGGTGGGCTAATAGCAACCCCATGTTGGCCAGATCCTTACAATTGATTTTAATGGAACATATTGAAAAATATACTTCCAGTATGTCATCTACTTTTCCATAAATCATTCCAGAATTCTTCAACAGATAAGCCAAGGCTCTGTTCTTATTTCCAGTTTCCCATTCAGATTGGAAGACATTCTGATCCACTTCGATGTTTGGGTTTCCTGTAATCTTTTGGGTGAACTCAATCAATCGTTTTAGTCGTTCCTCTACACTGCTGGCTTTGATCATGCCGCACACTGCTATGGCTCCGATATTTACCATTGGGTTAATGTGCTCACGAAGAAGCAATGGCTCCGCATAGTCAATGGCATTAAAGGGTTTTCCTGTTGCTTCCACACCCATATGAGCCTTAACAAAATCTATACCATTGTCCATGGTTGCAAGCAACAACAAAATCGGCTTACATATACTTTGGATTGAGAATTCTTTTTCCCAATCTCCAGCATAATATGCCTCACCTTCCATTGCCACATACACGCCAATGTCCTCACGGTTGGCTTTGGCTAGCTCAGGGATGTAGTTGGCCACTTGGCCGCTTAAAGTATCTTTTCTGCAATCCTCTAAAATTTTGTTCAAGCTTTTTTCCATTGGAACTCCTTTAGTCTACATAACGACTTTCAATGTATTCTTTTCCACATTGTTCTAACAACTTACAGCGATCAAAGGCTTCTGCTATGTCTTTCCCACAGCACATCATGCCGTGGTTGGCCATAATGGTGGCATTGTTCTCACCTAACCCTTTCATGGTCTCTTCGACCAATTCCTCCGTCCCTGGAAATCCATAACTTGAAACGGCGACCTTCTCGCCAAAGATGTTTCTTGCCTCTGGATGTTCAATGGGCATTTCGACTCTAGCTGCTGCAAAAATACAGCAGTATTTAGAATGGGTGTGAATGACCGCACCTATTTCACTTCGTTTTCGCAAAACGGCAGCATGAAGGCCTTTTTCCGAGGTTGGCTTTCGCTGACCATCATACGCCAAAGTGTTTATATTGACTTTCACCATATCCTCGGTGGTCAGATATTGATAGTCTAGCCCCGACGGGGTAACCATCATATATTCATCGTCTAGCCTAATGGATATATTTCCCCAAGTGCCTTGGACAAGGCCGGTATCCACCAGCTTTTTTCCGTAATCCACCAGCAGTTGTCTTACTGCTTGTTCTTTATTCTTTTCCGTCATGGTTCTCACTTTGTTCTATTTTCGAATAGCTTTCTTGATATATGTGCCTCATGCGCTGTGCTTCCTCAACGGGAATTATCTTCCCTCCACCCAGCACTTCTGCTTTTAACATTACTTCTGCGGATTTTTCCAAAACGTTTAAGGCGGTTACCGCTTCAAAAAGCGTCCTGCCCACGCATATGGTGTATCGGTCTTCCACTAAACATGCTGCGGATTTTTCCAATGCGGCGAAGATAGCGTCTCGTTCATAAGGAACGACTTTTGCTTGATATCCAATGATTTGAGCCATATCGTCTAGTACCGATTCAATCGTTTTTTTCTCTTTATTACACTTATGGCAGTATGGCGTATTGGAACAAATCAACGCCTTGTTTTCTCCATTAGTATTTAGAAACATTGCCTCGATTGATCCGTCATCGCCCTGTATAATATCTGCTTCGGTCAATCCACGTAAATCCGCCCCATCCTGAGTATGATGGCTTTCTCCTTGATGGCAAACATAAACCTTTGCTGCACCACCAAGCGAATCGCTTTGAAGTTGTTTCAACATCTGGCTATCTATTTTCATGCTCTTTTCGCTCTCTTATTGGTATTCATACTACCCTTAAACACATAAAATCGATCATAGAGAAACTCTGAAGTTAGATTGATCACCATGGTTCCGCCTAATACCACGTATTCGTTGATCCCGTTATTGGTCAATGCACTTCCCCACCAAGTTGATAGCGGCGTAAAGACGCAATAAAAAGCAAATACCTTCATCATGGCAATCGGTACATTATTGGCTGCTTTAAAGGTGAACTCCCTATTTAATGTAAAGTTCCAAATCACCGACACGATTAATGCTGATAAATAGCAGGGCCAGTACGGCAAGCTTAATAATTCATTCATCAGTGTAAACACAACGGTCTGAATGATTCCTGCCGAAACAGAAAACAGCGTAAATTTAACAACTTGCGTCATGATTATGCCTTGGCTTTCATTCTAACATAAACAAGCTTGTTGCTGGTGCCATGAATCACCTTTGCTTTTGTTTCGAAAGGTTCTAGGGATTTAATAAACGGTGTCAATTTTTGGAACCCATAGTTTCTCACGTCAAAGTCTGGCTGCCTTTTTAGCAATGCATTGCCAAGTTCCCCTGTAAATAGCCATCCATCTTCATCTGAGTTTTCAATGATTAGGCTGGCAATGACTTTGATGATGTCTTTTCGATTGGCTACATCTTCTGTGGCGGTATCTACCGTCACCTTAGTATCCGGTTTCTGCGTTGCTTCCATTTTCTCAGCTTGTGCCAATACATCGACATATTTAAATAGGTTACATGCAGAAATAAATGCTCTAGGGGTTTTCTTTTCTCCCATACCGATGACATCCATTCCCGATTCTCTCAGTCTTGCCGCCAGTCTAGTAAAATCACTATCGCTAGTCACCAAACAAAATCCATCTACATTATGGGAATACAAAATATCCATAGCGTCGATGATCATCGCCGAGTCTGTAGAATTTTTCCCTGTTGTGTAGCTATATTGCTGTACCGGAATGATGGAGTTCTCCAATAGGGACTTTTTCCATTTGCTGTTATTGGAGCTAGTCCAATCTCCGTAAATTCTCTTATAAGTGGCAATTCCGTATTTTGCCAATTCATTGAGCACAATTTTGATATACTTTTCTGGCACGTTATCCGCATCGATTAATACCGCATATCGTAATTCTTTTTCTTTCTCTCTATCCATCTTTTCCCTTTCTTATCCTTCAAAGCACCTGTTGTCTTTGTCGATAAACCCTGTAGTTGCTTTGACACCAAAGTATGTCTCTATTGCTGCCGCCAACTCATCTGCCGCAGCCTTGACTTCTGCTTTGTTCACGCTGGTAAATCCATCAATTGGAAACAGTAAATCTGTAGTGTCTTCCGTAATCTTTCCGATTTCGCTTTGTCTCCAAGTCCATCTGCGCGTTCTTACCTGCCCGTCAGAAACATACACCACTTCTTGGTCTTCAGGGGTTTCTACTTCTCCATTGCCGAAGGGAACAAAGGTATCTCCTTCTTTGGCAAAACGCACTTCTAGTTTTTCTGCTACAGTTCCCATGTCATGTGCCCCAATTGGAATGCAATAGTTCAAGGACACTGCATTGCCTAAGTCAACAATTGGGCTGATGTGTGGAAACCCTTTTCCTTTAGAAATTCTGTCCAGCAAAGCCTCAATTGAACATTGATATCTGTTTGGATTGATACCAATAGCCTTGAACGCCTCTCGGTATGGCTGAATCTCTTCAGCATTTTTCACCTTCACTCCATCAAACTTTTCTTCACAGGCTGCAATATTATCGGTCAGCATCTGGTCAATTTCCGTTATCGCCTTCGTGTTATCAATTCCCTTTACTGCTACAACGCCAAAACACGCATCTGGCAATAAGGTGAAAATCTCTTCTGCAATTTCAAATTTCATATTCATGTCTCCTTAGTTTAATCTACGCTAAGTATACCACAAAACATTCAGAAAATGAAGTGACCATCATGGGTTGTCATGATATAATGTAAAAAACGAAATTAAGGAGTACCGCAATGGAATTTGTAATCTTAATGGGTAGCCCTAGAAAGCATGGAAATACCATTTCTTTGGTAAAGCCCTTTATGGAAGAATTGAACGAAAATGGGCACAATGTAACGCTATTTTGGTTGTATGATCGCCAAATCAAAGGATGTCTTGCCTGCCGTAACTGTCAAAAGGACTGGAGCAAATTCGGATGTATCCACAATGATGATTTACAAGAAATCTTCGACGCGATTCTTAGCGCCGACGTCATTGTTTTCGCCACCCCAGTTTACAGCTGGTCATGCACTGCTCCAATGAAGGCCACCTTGGATCGCCTGGTTTACGGCATGAACAAATATTACGGCGAGGAAAAAGGCCCCTCTCTCTGGAAAGGGAAGCACGTTGCCCTAATATCCACTTGTGGTTATCCTCCAGAAAAAGGGACTGACCTTCTCGAAGAAAGCATCAAGCGGTACTGCAAACACTCACAACTGATTTACGATGGCATGCTAGCAGAACATGACTTAGGATACAATGCCAAATTTATGGACGATGAGAAAACCCAACGCGCGAAAGCGTTTGCCCATCGCACTTTGACTGATTTGGTACAAAAAGCCCTTTTTATAAAAAAAAGTACTAATATCTAGATATGGCAAGACGCGCAAAAAGGATTTATGCATTATTTATGCACAAATCCTTCGTTTGATGTATAAACATTCATTAAGAAAAGTGCTTGTTACTTTCTAATCTTAGAAATCGTCACGAATCCCATTCCTCTTGGCTGATAACTGCTCCAGTAGTCGGTCATTTTTATCCCTAAAATTCAAAAAAATCCATATTTGTACCAAAAAGCTTCGCTTCTTTGAGAAAAATCAAAGAAAAACGCTGCATAAATATTAAATGAATTGTCATGGGCTTCACAGGCGAGAAGTCTTGTCTCATGACCTAAAAAATCCGAGCACTACATCGTGCTCGGATTTCGTTTATGCTTATTCAAAGAATAAATCTAATGTTTTCTGTTCTGTAGGTTTTCCCACATACGCACCTATAACAAAGGTAACGGTGGAAACCATAATGGACGGCACGATTGGTGAAGTCCCTAAAATACTCACGCCGTAGCTGGTCATCAAGATGAATGATGCCACACCGCAAATTGAAGAAATCACACATGCAGTCGCATTGGCTTTTTTCCAGTACAGCCCGAAAATAATCGGACAGAAGAAAGCACATTCAAGACCACCCATAGCAAAGAGATTGATCCAAACAATCAAATCTGGTGGATAGATGGTGAACAGGAATACAATCATCCCTACAATAAACGTTGCTGCCAAAGACATCCATTTGATTTTGCCATTGAACTTAGGCGATTTCTTTGTTTCTGGTTTCGCAATATAGTTCAAGTATAAATCTTTGACGATGGCGGCTGATGCCAAAATCAATAGTGATGAAACTGTCGACATTACTGCAGCTAAAGGTGCTGCGATAAATAATCCTGCAACAACTGGATTCATGTACTTTAGTACCAGTGCCGGTACGACATAATCGGTTGTAGTCACTTCAGACGCATCCAACACTGCTGGCGCAAACACACCAGAAAGGTGCATCACCAACATCAAAAATCCTACCACAATGGTTCCATAAATCATGGCGCTATGTAGCGCTTTAGTGTCCTTGAATCCCATGCCTCTAACAGCGGTCTGGGGTAATCCTAAGACTCCAATTCCAACTAGCACCCAGAAAGACATGACATATGCTTTCCCCGTGGTGCCACCAGATGTAATATCTGCCCAATTTGGATTAGCCACATTAAGTTTATCAATCATTTGATCAAAACCACCAGCCGATGAAACAATGGTGAACAGGATAATGAATCCACCAATAACCATGATGATGCCTTGGATGGTATCCGTTGTCGTTACCGCCTTAAACCCACCAATAGTGGTATAAATGATCACGACCAAACCAAATAAGGCCAACCCATAGATGTATGGTAAACCCGTAATGGTTTCAAACAGTACTGCGCCTCCAATAAATTGGCTCATCATCTGTGCAATGAAAAACAGTACCAAGCAAATGGATGAAATCCACACAACTGCTTTTGACTTATACCTTGCACGTAGATAGTCAGTAACGGTAACCGCATTGGTTTTTCTAGAAATTAATGCAAATTTCTTCCCCAACACGCCTAGAATAATAAAGGCAGTTGGCACCTGAATCATAGACAGGTATACCCAAACAAGCCCTTTTCCGAAAGCTACGCCAGGTCCGCCAATAAAGCTGCTAGCGCTGGTGAACGTTGCCACCAAGGTCATCGCCAATACGATTCCCCCCATGGATCTTCCACCGATAAAATAGTTGTTGACAAAGCCTTTCTTCTCATCAAGCTTTGCTTGACGTTTGCTGACCCAAAGTCCCACAATCAAGTTGAAGAGCAAATAAACAACCAAAACTAAAATCAGTATTGCTGTGTATGACATTTATTCCACCTGCTCTTTCTCTTCATCACCAAGATCGAAGTTTTTGAAACAAAGTTTCACCACGATGATGGTAGCGATGGAAAACAAAATGTACCCTACGATGCAGCTCAAAAAGAACCACAATGGCAGTCCCATAACATAAGTGTATGTTTCAGGCGTACCTTTTTCTGCAATACCGTACCCAGTAAAATACCACCAAATGAAAAAGAGTACGTATAGCCCAAGTGAAATTAGAGCCTCTCTTTTAATTTGCTGGTTCTTCTGCTTCTCCGTCAATATCGGAGCCATATTTCATTCCTCCTTCAGTAGCGTCACCCCTTAGGGGTGTACCCTCTAAAATTAAATTCAAGAGCTATTATACCACGAGTTTTCTTGGAAATCTAGTGATTTCACTTCCCAAATATCCACAAACGCAAAAACAACCACCTTGCGAAAACTGTCTTCACAAGGCGGTTTGTCTGTTAGTATTTAATTCCGTTCCAGTAAATCGGGCTTTGCTGCTCAGCCTTTGGCCCTAGCTGAACATCCTGTAGTGCCCACCTTAGATACTCCTTTACTCCCGTTCTGTCTACGATATAGCCAATGTGTTCCTTGCCCAATGGTGCATCTGGGTCAATATATTCGTTGACAAAGGCGTAGGTGTTCAAGATGATTTTGATGATGCTGTCTGCATCAACCCACTTGATGAAGTCCTCGCCAAGTCTTGGATTTTTCTTTCCCGTTCGCCCTAGGAGCGTAAGCCTGAAATACTTTTCTTTGCTTCTTGTCCACGCCATGTTGGGGCAGTTGATTACACACTCGCCACAACCGATACATCTCGTTGCATCTCTTTGGGGGCGAAAATTCACCATGGATAAAGCACCTGTAGATTTCTTCTTACACGCTTTAACACAAGCTTCACAGGTGACGCATCGCTTCGGCTCAAACTGTGGTTCAGTCATGCCCATGATTCCAAAGTCGTGCATCCGCACTTTGGCGCAGTCGTTAGGGCAGCCAGTTAATGCAATTTTAAAGTGCTTATCATTGGGAAAAACCGCCTGTTCAATTTTCTGTGCCAAGGCACTTGTATCATAACAAGCAAAGGGACAGACACGATTGCCAATACAGGCCGTAATGTTTCTCGTTCCCGATGAAGCATATCCCGTTTTTGGATCCTGTTGATTGATTGCTAACACATCAATAATAGGCTGCAGCATTGCATTAACCTCATCCATTTTTTCAAAGGGAATTCCCGGAAGTTCAAATCCTTGGCGACTAGTGATGTGCACTGTTCCATTGCCATAGGTTTCTGCAATCTCTTGAATTTTGGAAAGCAGTTTTGCATCCATATGTCCACCAGGAACACGAATACGAGAAGCCGTTAGACCTCTTTCCTTGGTGACTCTGAACGCATTTTTCTTTAGTTTTCTAGTATTTACATCCATCTCTGCACCTCCTAATCTAATAATGTGCGGCCCTTAACGTAGTTGAACACTGGTCCGTCAAGGCATACATAAACATCGCCGATTTTACAGTGGCCACATTTACCAATGCCACAGCACATTTTTCGTTCCTGAGAAATCCAGATGTCTTCATCTCTAAATCCGATATCCTTTAATCCCTTCACACTGAAGTTCATCATGGCAGGAGGCCCAACGACTACAGCAGCAGCGTGATCAAAATCCTTAATCTGCAAAGCAGGAATATACTTGGTCACCAAACCTTCTTGATACTGTGGATCTCCTTCCGCATGGTCTAACGTCAATACGATATTGATGGTTTTGCCCCAGCGCTGCAAGTCGTCACGGAACAAAATGTCTTTAGGCGATTTGAATCCAGCGATTAAGGTCATCCCCTTATGTTCATCTGCATGCTGAGCAAAATAGTCTACCAAGCCACGAACAGGAGAAACGCCTGTCCCACCAGCAACCACTACAATTTCTTTCCCTTTATATTGTTCTACATCGAAACCATTTCCATATGGCCCTCTTAAAAACAGCTTGGATCCAACATACTTTTCGAACACTTCATCGGTCACTTTTCCAACACGTCTAATGGTTAAATCCACCGTGCCTTCTCCGATACCGCTAACGGAAATTGGTGCTTCGCCATATTTCGGAATGGATACTTCGAAAAACTGGCCAGGCTTCACGTCTCCCTCAAAGGTCATGCGAAAGGTATATTCAATATCAGTATGCTTTTTTACCTCCTTTATCTCTGAAAGGAACGGTACATATTCGTTTAGCATCATTTCTCTCCTACCTCCTTCATGGCATCCTCCAGCTTGTTGACACACGCGGAGAAAGAAATGTATTCCGGACAAATATCGTCGCATCTGCCACAGCCTACACACATATTCTCACCCGTTCTCTGCCGATAATCTAAAACCTTGTGCAGAACCTTAAATCGCATGCGATCTCCGTTTTTCTGCCGATAGCTTCCGCCTCCAGCAACATCTGTAAATCCATCGACCATACAAGATGCGCAAACTCTTCTTCGTTCGCCAGCGTTGCCATTTTCCGTATAGTATAAGTCCTGCATCGTGAAACAGGTACACGTCGGACAGACGAAATTACAGCGTCCACAGTTGATGCAACGCTGATCGTATTGTCGCCACAGCTCACTTGATGCCACATCAATAGACAGGGATTTTGGGACGTTGATTTTGGTTTCATTTTCGTTCACAAAATCTACTGTAACGGCTTTTTCAGTGCCAGCATGTGCCGCTAGTGCTGGTTGCATGCTTGCATTTTTGCAATCTACTTCAACGTGTTCCTCTCTAACATTTATGCAAAGATCATAGTCATCAGATTGATTGCTCCCCATACCTACACAAAAACAATTGTCATAAGAATGGCTACAACCGATCAGTACAAACTTTACCTTTTCACGAATCCGCTTGTAGTAGTAATCCTCTGCTCCGTTTTCCAAATAAATCTGATCAAGGCGCTTTACGGCGTGTAAGTCGCAGCTACGAAGAAAAATGATGATTCCTTCTTCAGGACCTGTCGATTCCTTGACCGTATCCTCAGTAAAATAAAATAAGGTTTGTGCATTTGGAAGCAATACTTCCTTAAACGAATATTCCGATTTCTGATCAAAAACAATATCCTCTATAGCTTTAACTTCCCCATAGCGAACGCAATCTGTATCAGAAAAACGTCCTTCATCTGCATAGGACTTTGGTGCATAAATCCGATGATCTATCGCCCAGTCTTTCAGTACAAGATTAAACTCTTGCCTACTCAATTGATAGCCCATGTTATTCCTCCATTTCAAAAAAAAATCCTCTAACGCTGTTGTGTTGATAAAAAGATAACACGTTGGCGTTAGAGGCATCGTGATGTATATCACGTTTCTTTAGAATAATTGGCTAATTGGTCCATATCTTTGATGACGAACCGGTTTTTTGACCATTGAATCAATTCTTTTTCCATTAATCGTTTCACTTGTCTAGATACGGTTTCTCTCGTGGAACCCACCAAATCGGCTAAATATGTTATGGGGAGATTGAATCCAATTTCGATTCCCTCATCCGTTGGCACGCCATGATCTCTTGCCAGCTTCCATAGCTTAGCTGCGATTTGTTGGTCAATTAAGGTGGTGTTGGTGGTATTGGCCAGCTGCCGATAAAGTCGCCCGATTTTTTTAGCCATATCTTCCATAATACGTTCCGACAACCATGGGTCTGCGGCCATCAACGCCTTGAACTGGGCTGATGGAAAACTGAGAATCAGGCCATCTGTTAACATTTCGCACTCTGATGCAGTCAAAATGCTCGGCAACACAGTAATGCTAAGCAATTCTCCTTTTCCGCAGATGAAAATCACTTTCTTGTCTTGTTGTTGATTGACTTTGTAAATGGCTGCTGTTCCCTCTGCAAGAAAATATACACACCCCACTTGCTCTCGTTCCATAAATACTCGCTCGCCCTTTTTGTAGCGCCTTAGGATTCCACAAGAAATCAAGGATGTTGTTGTAGACGGTTTGCTACATGTGAGTATTTCTATCTCTCTGCACACTTCTCTAATGCTCATCATTCATTCTCCTGATTATTTCCATTTAGACCAATTTTCGCTTCGGACCGGTTTGATGATATGATTCACTTCATCACCGAGAGCGTCTCTAATGGCCTGTAATTGGTTTGCGCTAATCTCATCGTCCAAATCCACCATGTTGCTTTTCATTTGTCCCATGTAGCGTATCCCGCTTTGATCGATAATTGCACAAACTAGTCCGGCATTTCTAAAGGAAAATTCACCTTTGTTGATCAATAAGTTTTGCACCAATGCGACTTTTCCGTCCTTTGATGCCACCGTCAACCCTTGACCTATGCCATAACGATATGAAGAAATTGCGTGCTCTTTCTCCACCATGTCTTCATCAAAAAATGCCTCGATGATTTCTTCTTTCACCTTTCCAGAATAGAGGATTTCGTATGGCGTTTCTGTATCCCCCGCTCTAGTCAATACTGCAATATGCCCCTGATGATTCGTTGCCACCAAGCTACCTTCTTCTCCCCAAGCATACGACATGGTTTCAGATGCGGGAAAGATTTCTGTTGCGCCGTTAGAGGTCCAATGATCTGCATCAATTACCTCTACCAAGTATGCTCCTTCTTTTACGGAAAAAACCGCCAAATATCTATGGTCGTCAGACAAGCTCATTTCAACATATTCCGCCTGTTCATCGAGGGGATAAACCAGCTTCAATTGATCCGATGCTGGCTTGGGATCCGGCACGGTCGTGCTTCTTGCCCCTTTTCTAATGGTTGCCGTAGCCGTTACCTCTATAGGCAGCTCATATATGCCAAACCCTTCGCCGATTTGAGACACATCTATTGCCGCACCCTTAGCCGTTCTGTTGTTTACAGCAAAGAGCATTCTGTTTTTTAGTCGAAATTCAGCGGCAGATTTTCCTAAATAGGCATCTTCATTTTCGTCTACAGTTTCCGCAGGCTGTTCCTCGGTTAGATCAGGATGCTCCCACTTCTTCCCATCAAGAAGGTTTTCCTCTTGAATCACCAAAATCGGATCAAACTGGTAATAATCTTCTCCTTCTCCCGAACGCTTTCGCACCTGACTCTGATACTCCAGCGTGGTCTTCCCATCGACTTCTTCTGAGCGGTAAACCTTATATTCATGGTATTCTTCTTGAATTACGGGAATTTTGATCATTTGATTCAAGGCAACATACAAGTCCACATCTCGGTCATATGCCGTTCCGCTATCTTCTTGGAGTGCACCTTTTCTGTCATAAGCCTTCATGCCAATTAGTGCATTATCCGAATTGTATCGCTTTGTGCCAAATTGGAATTGAAAGCTAATCGGATAGTAATCCAAATAATCCTTAAGTCTTATTTTTCCTTCTTCTGTCGTTTGCACCTTGAGCACCTTTTGTTGAATGTCCTCATAGAATTGATGTATGGCCTTATCTTGTAGTCCTTCTAATCCCGCATAGTTTAATTGGGTCGTGAACGGCACTGTTGACCATCCGTTGAATCGCATGTCTTCATAAACAGAATACGCCTCAGTGTTGACTGTTTCGCCTTTAGAGAAAATTGTTTCAGTCTGATTGGTATTGTAATCAAACTCATTTTGCCAATGCAAATTTCCGGCTGAATCCGCACTGAATCCTACCGATAAGTCTGCGGCTGCTTCCCTATTTCCTAGAATGGTTTCTTCTGTAAGGGTAGTATGTTCAATTTGATTTCCGATGAATGTCCAGAGATATCCTGTGATTCCCACTGAGAAAATCACTGCCACAAACAAGACTAGTATTGATTTTTTCATCATGATCCCTACTCCTTATTTCATTTGATCTACTGCCTTACGTATACGATCCGCTCTATAATCATACTTTTCTTTTACAATTTCGATTAGGCTTTTCCCAGAAGCTTCAATATCCTCCACATTTAAATCATCGATGATTTCTCCGCGTCTAATGAGGATTGCTCTCCCGATATAGTCCGCAATTTCCTCAATCAAGTGGGTGGAAATGATCACCGTTTCGTTTTTATCTAATACGCTGACCAATACCTCATAAAAATCTTCTCTATTAAACACATCGTTTCCAGCAAATGGCTCATCCATGAAAATGTAGTCTGCCCCTTGGCTAATTGCTAGAACCACCTCGAATTGGTTCTGTTGTCCTAAACTAAATTCACCAATTTTTTTCTTCGTTGGCAATTCAAAAAATTCCATTAACGCGTCATATCGTTTTTCGTTAAACAATGGAAAATGCATTTGGTAAAACCACTTATGGTCATCCGCCGTAATTGAAGGGAAAAAGGAATGATCACCAGTAGCATAAGATAGCTTAAAGATATTATGTGCATCAATCTTTTCGCCGTTTAATGTGATTTCTCCATCAAAATTCAGAAATCCCATTATGCATTTCATCCAGGTGGTTTTGCCTGCTCCATTGGCACCGAATAGGCCAATAATTTGCCCCTTGGGGATTTCCATGCTGCAGGAAGCAAGTGCAACCTTTTCTTTATATTTCTTTGATATGTTATTAAGTACTATCATTTTCTATCCTCCGTCCCTAATCAAAAAGACAAATAGTCCGCATACAAAGCAATTTCCGGTGTTGCTAACACATAAACCATTAAGTCAACGGCCACATGAACCATCATTACTGCAATAATGATTCCCGCCTGTATCACTGGTGCTACCCAAATTGTTCTCCAATACTCCTTTTGGTCAGGCAATCTCTTCATCACAAACACGCTCTTGGTTTTTTTGTTATAGTACTGATAATTCCAATATGTCTGTAGGATGATGACCAACAGGATTCCAAAAAAATACCCATAGTAGCTATGTGCTTGCAGCTCCCAGAAATATGGCATTTTTACTCCAGCTGCAATGGTGACTCCTTTGATGCTGTTGGAAATATCATTGAAATGCATAATGTATCTAAAGAGAAAAATCAAATGCTCACCAATTCCAACTGCAATGCAAGTGCCAAATAAAGCATTCGCTCTTTCTAAATTTATGCCTAATGGCATAAACCTACGTCTAAGGGTAAATAAATTGAATCTCCGTCTTTTCCCTACTGCCACTGATTCCATCCCTCTGCCATATTGCTGCGATACCGATTGTTGAGGTTGGTAGGGGCGATTTACTTCTGGTGTATAACTGCTCTCGTCAAATTCAAAGCTGTCTAAATCCATAATCCCAGCATATTGATTGGCCTTAAAGGGATCCCCCTTAGGATGACGTTCTCTTGAAATGATATCCCAAAAGGAAATAGCCGTATACCCTGTCAAGATGACCATTCCCATAAATAAATAAACGTCCTTTAAAATGTTCAGCCAAACTAGAATCATCGATACGGCTATCAGCACTCCGCCAAAGGATGCCCTTCCATTATGCCAGCTTAAATAACATGACTTTCCACATTCTCCAGCCAATGCCCATATGATGATTAAGTTAAAAACCATTCCCTTAGGATTAGCATAGGGAATTAAGGCTTGCCCAATTTCCGTTCTCAACAGACCCAATGCGAATTTAGTGTCCCTTGCCGTAGCCCCAGCAAGGGATAACCCCATCTTTCCAAAAATATATATCGAGGCCATTGCTACACCCCAAATGATTATGGTTATGGCGAGGTAGTAGACTACAACGGTCAGATAAGAAGCCGTCGGGGATAAATGTAATCTTCTCATCGTGTATCCAGTTGTTGACGCTGTTGCTTGCATAGCTTTTCGGCCGTTTAATGCATTGGATACAACTCCTAAGCTAAGAAAATTCACCAAAATAAACGATAGGACTGGCCATATTCCACCAAAGGCTCGTTCCATAAGCATATAGGCGCTTGCATCTCGTGGATCGCCGATATTCCATAAAAAAATAATCACAAAAGACAATGGTATTGCGCCAAGAAGCAACAACACCTTTTTGTGACTTGCTCGATGATATAAAAAGAACAACGACAAATATTGATTCAATTCGTCTACCTCCGAATTCATGATAGCGCATTTCTGCCATATCACGTAGTGTATCATATTTTTCCTGAAAATTCAATTTTCTTCCCATTGAAAAACCCAGAAGAAGCAAGTCGTTCTCCTGGGTTTGATTCATTATTGTGCATCACCAAAGAATAGGTTCAGATCATCTTCCACAGTGCCAATACCAGCTATGCCGAAGTTTTCAACCAATACCTTTGCCACGTTTGGTGAGAGAAATGCCGGCAAGGTCGGTCCTAAGTGAATGTTTTTCACGCCTAGTGCCAGTAACGCCAACAATACGATTACCGCCTTTTGCTCATACCAAGCAATGTTGTAGACAATCGGTAATTCATTGACATCTTCCAAACCAAACACTTCCTTTAGCTTCAGTGCGATTACCGCAAGGGAGTAGGAATCGTTGCACTGTCCCGCGTCTAAGACTCTTGGAATCCCGCCAATATCGCCTAATCCCAATTTGTTATATTTATACTTGGCGCAGCCTGCCGTCATGATGACCGCATCCTTTGGTAGTCCTTTCGCAAATTCCGTATAGTAATCTCTGGATTTCATTCTGCCATCACAGCCCGCCATCACGACAAACTTTTTAATGGCACCAGATTTCACTGCATCAACCACCTTATCAGCAAGGGCAAACACCTGCTCATGGGCGAAGCCTCCAACGATTTCTCCCGTTTCAATTTCGGTTGGTGGCGCACACTTCTTAGCCGCTTCAATCAAAGGAGAAAAATCTTTGATCTCCCCAATTTCTCCAGGAATATGCTTACATCCAGGGAATCCTACCGCTCCCGTAGTATAGACTCTATCCTTATAGCTATCTTTCGGCGGAACCAAACAATTGGTGGTCAAGAGAATTGGTCCATTGAAGCTTTCGAATTCTTCCTTCTGCTTCCACCATGCGTTTCCATAGTTTCCGACAAAATGGTCGTACTTCTTAAACGCTGGATAATAGTGGCCAGGTAACATTTCAGAGTGGGTATAGACATCAATTCCCGTTCCTTTTGTTTGCTCCAACAACATTTCTAAATCGCGAAGGTCATGACCCGAAATTAAGATTCCCGGATTTTTCCCTACGCCAATGTTAACCTTGGTAATTTCTGGATTTCCATAAGTATCTGTATTGGCCTTGTCTAGTAATGCCATTACATCTACGCCGTACTTACCTGTTTCCAAGGTTAACCCAATTAAGTCCTCTACAGTAAGTGAATCATCCAAGGTCTTAGCCAAGGCACTCTGCAAAAATGCATCCACCTCTTCATTGTCATGCTGCAATACATTGGCATGCTTTGCATAAGCCGCCATGCCTTTTAGTCCGAAGATGATCAACCAACGCAAGCTACGAATATCATCATCCGATGTTGCCATAACCCCTACGGAAGGCGCCTTCTCCAGCATTTCCTCTTTAGTTTCAGGCGACCAAAGCGCTGCCTCTGAAAGACCACTTTTGTTTTTTAGCTTCATCAAAAGCTTTTGGGTTTCGAATGCCGTTAGCTTTACTCTTTCCACAATGGCTTCCCCATCAAAGTTCGCATTAGTGATGGTGACGAATAAGTTGAAGGTCGCAATATGATTTTGCGCTTTGGTCAGCGTACCACCTTCTTCTCTTAATCTAGTCGCTACCTGAGCATAACCTCTGGTAACATAAACCAGCACATCCTGAAGACCCGCTATCTCCGGATTCTTTCCACACACACCAGTGATGTTACAGCCTTGGTTCTTTGCTGTTTCTTGACACTGATAACAAAACATTCTGTTTTCCATAACTTCCTCCTATTTATCCTTTTGATTTCTAAACATTGTATCTGATATGCCCTCATCTTATCATTAGGGCGATTAGAACTCCGTTGCACATGCAACGTGATTGAGATTCTTTTTCTCTTTCGCCGAAAATCCAGCAAATCCTCTTGTCACAATGCTTTTCCAAAGATATAATGATGAAAACGAAGAAATTTCAATACGTAAATACGTATCAGAACAGGACAGCTAATGAACACCATAATTTTATCCTGCGGCAACTTACTAGATCATGTAGCTGCTGCCCAACGCAAAATGAACACCAACTATGAGGTCGTAGAACTGGATACGAGACTACACGAGTTTCCAGAAAAAATGCGGAGCACCATTGATGATGCACTAAAATCCCTAGACGACTCGGTCGATACAGTGCTGATGGCCATCGGCTTATGTGGTGGTTCCGTATCTGATTTTCCGTTGCCGAAGCGATTAGTCATTCCCAAGGTGGATGATTGCATTACCATGCTTTTGCATACGAATGAAACTTGGCATCCTAATTTAAAATTAGGAGGACACTTGTATTTAACCGACAAAATTGACGACGTTATGTCCACCGAAAACATCTTAAAGGATTTAACAGAGAAGTACGGTGTGAGAGGTCAACAGCTATTTGACCGTTGGTTTCAAGATTATCATCACGTGGATATTATTGACACTGGAGCATATGATTGCTTCAGTCAGAGTTATATGGACTGTGCTAAGCGAAACGCCCAGTTGATTGACTGTCCGCTCGCCCATGTCCCTGGTAGCAATATTTTGTTAGAAAAACTGGTATCCGGTCGATGGGATCATCAATTTCTTATCGGCGAAAAAGGTCAAACCCTTTACAAAGAAGACTTTATTGAAGAATGATGATTGCGGTCACCATTTAGTCCCTTGGAGGTATCTCATGCAAATGAACAACATTGTCGCACTGTATTTTAGTCCGACCAGAAATACAAAAAAAGTCGTTACTGCCATTGGCGAATCTATAGCTAGCCAGCTTGGGCTTTCTCTATCTCATTTGGATATTACCCTGCCTGCTTCTCGCTTAGCTATGCAGGAATTCCAGAAAGACACTCTGGTTTTAGTAGGATTTCCCATTTACGCAGGTCGCATTCCCAATAAGCTTTTGCCTTATCTTCAGGAAAAAATAGCAGGAAGCTGCACCCTTGCTATTCCCGTCGTTACGTTTGGTAATCGTTCCTATGGCGATGGATTAACCGAAATCCGCAATGAATTGGATGCAAACGGTTGTTTATCCATAGCTGGCGCTGCAGTGCCTGCACAACATGGCTTTTCTGCCTTGTTGGCTACAGGCCGCCCCAATGATGAAGATATTTCCCAGTTGCAAAAGTTCGGCACGCAAATTGCCGATAAACTGATGGCGTTGACAGAAGCACCCACTTCCTCTATATCCTTTTCCGAAGGAAACGAAGTAGCACCATACTATACCCCTCTTGGTTTAGACGGTAAGCCCACGGTATTTCTAAAAGCCAAACCAAAAACCGATCCGATAAAATGTAACTACTGTGGTCGCTGTCCTCAAGTTTGCCCAATGGGTTCCATTCCCATGGAAGACCCTCATCAAGTAAATGGAATCTGCATCAAATGCCAAGCCTGCATCAAAACCTGCCCAACTGGGGCGAAATACTTTGATGACGAAGCCTTTCTCTCCCATGTGAAGATGCTTGAACATCATTATGCGAAACAAACAACAGGAGCCTTTTTCCTATAGAAAACGCTCCTGTTTTGTTTATGCTCTATTTTGTTTCTTGATATATTCCGTGAACCTCATTGACCGTTTGTACGAATACAATTCCATTCCCCGGTTGATCCATGTTTAGCTTACTGGTAATGGATTCAACAATGGCCTTGCTGGTTTCTTCGGCAGAAAGAATCAAGACGATTTCCTTCTCTGGTTCAATTTCTATATTAAACACCTTCGTCGTTTCATTGACGCCAGATCCTCTTGCATTAATAATGGTTCCACCTTTTGAACCTGCGGCCACTGCCGCTTCAATAACGTCCTCCGCACTTCCACGATTGACAATTGTCGTAATCATATGGTACATGATCTCACCTTCTTCTCTTTCTAATTCTTTCTGTTCATATTTGCACTTTCTGGAACCAGAAACTCCACATAAACTGATGGAAAATGCGATTCCATGATTTGGTTTGTCAAAACGAAAATCTACACTAAGCTTTTGCAATGCTGTCGTTGCGGTTTCATGATCTGCACCCATCAGCACCACTTCTTTCGGTTCATCATCCAAAGAAAGAAATTTTGATAGAAAATCGTTAGCAGACCCACGAGCCAGAAATACTGTCCCGCCTGACACACCATATGTTTTTGCTTTACGCATCACTCGGCTTCCCATCCCGCCATTAACGATGGCGAAAATGACTTCATAACTAAACATATTCTACTACTTCTCCTTTTTTCTTAGACTTGACTTTAAAGATTAAGCCCATAATTTCTAAAGTGATGATCGGCATCATGGCCACCATGGCAATCATGCCAAATCCGTCTGCCATAATGTCAGCTCCCTCAAATGCTGAGGCTGCACCTTGAATAAAGGCCAAGATAAATGTTGCAGTAACTGGTCCCGTCGCAACGCCTCCAGCATCAAAGGCAATACCCACAAACAGCTTCGGGGTAATGAACATCAATGCGAGGCATATAGCATATCCTGGAACAAGATAATGCCAAAGCTGAATTTCTGGAACCAACACTCTAATTACCGATAGGGCTACTGCCGCCCCGACGCCTAGGGCTAGTGGAATGAGTACGGCAAAACGTTTAACGTATCCACTGGTAACGGTTTCAATTTGCTGGGTCAATACGTATACGGCTGGCTCTGCTAGAATGGTCACGATGCCTAACACCAAGCCGAAGGCAACAATGTATACCTTATTGTCCATCAATGCCAAATTGTTTCCTAGGCTCGTCCCTACATCCATAAAGCCTGCGTTAACGCCAATCATAAAGACAAACAATCCGACGAATGCAAAGCCAAATCCGACCAACATTCTTCGCAGCTCACGTTTCGGAAGCTTAAAGAACATTTGTTGTAATGCCAGTAAAATAAGTAATAACGGCAATATTGCCATAAAGCTTTCCTTCAAATAGGTCGGAATAATTTGCAGGAAGGAGTTCAGTATGGATACGTCCCCTGCATCAACAGTTTCTAAGCTACTGGCGAATTCTTTCGTATCACTAAAGATATCTAATAATAGCACAGACATAATTGCGCCTGTTGACGCTACTGCTACCAAGCCAAAACTGTCTTTTTCCGATGCTTTACTATCTTTTTTCAGTTTGGAAATACCAACAGATAACGCCAAGATAAACGGAACAGCTAGAATCCCTGTTGTCGACCCTGACGCATCAAAGGCTATTGCCAAAAACTCTCTCGATGCAAAGATGGACAACCCCAAAATAATCGCATATAGTACAAGCAGCATCTTATATAACGGCACACTATAAAAAATGCGCAGAAATCCAATGGCAAGCATAATGGCAAGGCCAATGGACACAATAATCAATATAGTTGTTCCCGGTATTGCGCCGGAAGTCACTTCATTCACTTGGTTAGCCAGAACCATCAATCCTGGTTCAGCTATGGAAATAAAGAAGCCCAACACTAAGCCTCCTGCAAGCATAATCCAAAGCTTATTGGTTTTTGCAAGTGATACACCAGTCAAATCGCCCAAAGGAGTGATGCCAATATCCACACCGATTAAAAACACAGTTAGACCTATAATGACCAACAGTGAACCGATGAGGAAACGAATCATTAAATCGGAGCCCAAGGGAGAAATGGTAAAGTTGAGAAAGATAACCAGAATGGTAATTGGTAAAACGGAAAAAAGAACTTCCTTAAATTTAGAAATAATTACGTTCAATAGGGCCTCCTTTCTTAGCTTTTGTCTATAACTTAAAAATCCTTATCTATATTGTAACATAAATAAGGACTTTCAACGTCATTGAATTGCGAAGATTGTTAGAATTCTTTTTTTCTCATGATGGCTATGCTGGTTTTTATTGAAATCAGCAATACCGCTAGAGTGATTCCCGCAACAATGGCAATTATGCCAATGGACTCCATGGTCAGAAGGTAATTGAGCTGGCGATTCAAGTCAATGTCTAGTAGCTCTATGATTTTTATTGCGCCGAGCACCAAAAGTACTATTACACCAAGTGCCCCCATAATGGCAATTCTTCCTTTATCTCCACCAAATTTCAACCTAAACGGTATCATTACTGACAGCATAATAACCATTATCGGAAAAATGCCGATTGCCGTTTTCAACACCTCCTCAATGGAAACAGACCCAGAAATCTTTCCAGAGAGAACAGAAAATGCCGTAGCCAATATCCAAAAAACGCTTCCCAAGATCAATGCAAAAACATATTTTTCTAGTACATATTCTTTTTTCGAAATAGGCATGGTAAACAAAAACGTGAACCCGTGATCAAGCTCATCATAGCTGATGGTACTCACCATAAAGGTGACACCAATGATCGTCATGTAACTCACGATAAATGAAGGATTTTCAAAGGCGAAAGCCATGATCATAGCAATAATCAGGATAATCGCAAATAAAATCCTTTGCCCCTTAAGTAATCTCAAATCTTTAATTAACAACCCTTTCATTATTCCTCACCTCTAATCATCATGGTTATCACTTCATCCACTTTGCTTTTCTCAATGACGATATTTGGATAATTCTCCAAGTAGTATTGTCTTTGATTGGTCAAACAGCTGTAACCATAGCTTTCTTTTTTTCTACGCAAAATGTATTCTTTATCTAACTGTTCGTACTGCTGATCATCTACCTTCAGCAATCCATAGTCACTGAGCAGTACATCGGTATCCTCATGCATAATGATTTTTCCATCATGAATCATATAGATATCATCACACATGGTCTCAAGGTCGCTGGAAATGTGTGAACTGATTAAAACAGACCGTTCTTCGTCCTCTTCCATAAATGCTCTAATCAATTCTAACAGCTCATCTCTGGCGATAACATCTAGACCTGCTGTTGGCTCATCAAGAATCAATAGCTTCGCTTGATGAGAAATAGCCACCAGAACCCTTAGTTTTGCTTGCATGCCAGTTGAAAACTCTTTAATCTTTTTCTTTCTTGGTAGCTTGAATCTCTCAATTTGTTCTTCAAAATACGGTTGATCAAACTGACCATAAAGGCTGGACAGCACAGGAATGATATCATCAATGGTCAAGTAACCACTAAAGCCTGCGTTGGACAATACAACCCCTAAGGCTTCCTTGTCCGCAGCATCAAAATCTCGAATGTCTTTTCCGAAAATCGAGATTTCCCCTTCATCGATGGAAATCAACCCTAGAATCGCTTTAAACGTGGTGCTTTTCCCTGCACCGTTCTGCCCGATTAAACCAGTTATGCGTCCCTTTTTCACTTCTAGAGAACAATCCAATGAAAAGTTTTGATAGTTCTTCTTTACTCGCTCAATATTTAACACAATTACCCCTCCATAATTAATTCAACTAAATTTCTTATCTCTTCGTCGCTGATTCCATATCGTCTGCCTTTTTCAATCGCTTGTTCCAAATCAGCTTCTACAGCTTTTTTCTGTTCCTCGAGTAAAAACTCGGCATCTGCCACTGCCACATAGGTCCCCTTGCCATGAACAGTCTATAACTGTTGTCAACTGTTATATGGTGTTTGTCCAAAAAAACTTCATAAAAAAACAGCCCCTAAGGGCTGCTCTATAGTTTTTGCAATAACGCTACGGCTTCTTCTTCACTAGCAACAAAGAAATTTTGTTTCCCTCTATTGCTTTCGTAAATAAAGTCTCGTAAGGCATGGCTATCGTAAACCGAGAAATCACCAACAATGGCAATTTTGGTCTGATACTGCACGAATTTCTGTAAAATTTCGCCTGCAACTCTAGTCTTCAAATCGAAAAATTCTTCGCAGATAGCCTCCTTATTGATGACCACTGTGCGGCAATCTGTTTCGTATTTTACTGTAGCCATAAGATCTAACGCCGACTGAACATCGGTAATCACAAGTTCGTCGCTGTTTACCCATGCGTAGGTTAATCCGCCTGCAGTTTTTTTCGTTATGCTCATTGTTCCGTTCCTCCTTATTCGTTTAGACTCTATTATTGCATCCCTAGTCGAATAAGTCAATGTGAAACGGTTTTTATTCGAAAAAACCTAAGCGAAAAGGCACCCTGCTTACAGGATGCCTTTCTCTAGTACGCCCGTATTTCCTTAAGTAAAAATTCACGGCCGTTTAGTGTTTCATAGTTCTTACTGCCACACTCTGGGCAAATGCCTTCATTGGCTGTAAGTTCAAATACCTTGTCGCATTGCTGACATATTCCATTTGCAAGAATCACCTCAATTTCTAGCTTGGTATTTTCTAGAATTGTTCCATCTACTGCCGCAGGAAAGCACGCCTCCAAGTATCGCGGAATCACTGATCCCAATTCTCCAACTTGTAGCACAATGGCTTCCACCTCTTGCAATTGATGTTGATCTACCACGCTTAAGACCTGCTTTACCACGTGATACATTATGCCTAGCTCATGCATATATGCCTGCTTCCTTTCCTATTTTTTGCCGACAAGTTTTTTCGCAGTAATCTTTAGCTTTCGCTTCAATACTGTAGGGACTACTGCTTTTTTCATCTTCAAAAATTCTACGCCTGCACCATCATACACACGCTCAAGCTTAATGGCATCGAATTTACATTTTGTTGCGCACATGCCACAGCCTACACACATGTAGGTGTCAACTACTGTCGCTCCACAGCCGAGACAACGTTGAGTTTCTTTCAGCATTTGCTCTTCACTTAATGATTGGCTCATGTCCCTGAAGGTCGCTTTTGCTTTTTGTCCATCAATTTTCGCAGCTTGCTGTCTTGGCGTCGTGTCGTATTCTTCAATAATCGCAGCATCCTTGTCTAGGGCAGTAAACTCTCGTAGGCTTCTTCCTATACGCAAGTCTTGACCGTTTTGGACAAATCGATGTAAGGAAATTGCTGCCTGTTTTCCTGCTGCTATGGCATCAATGGCAAACTTTGGTCCAGTTACTGCATCGCCACCGGCAAAGACATCAGATTCTCCTGTTTGATAAGTTAGTTCATCGACTTGGATGGTTTTGTTTCCGTTTAATACTGCCTTGGAGCCGTGAAGAATCTCGCCCCATTCAATGGATTGTCCAACTGAAAGTAGCACGTAATCCGCTTCTACCGTAATGGTTTCAGCTTCATCATATACTGGGTTGAATCGTCCATCTTCATCAAAGACTCTCGTGCAACGCTTAAACTCTACGCCAACAACTTTTCCGTTTTCAGCAAGAATGCGCTTTGGTCCCCATGAGTTTTCTATGGCAATATCCTCTGCCTGGGCAAGTTCTATTTCTTCTCCCTTAGCCGGCATTTCTTCTCGGCTTTCCAAGCTAAACATAGATACCTGCTCGCCGCCAGCTCTTGTTGCTGCTCTCGCTACGTCGATAGCTACGTTTCCGCCACCAACTACAACCACTTTGCCAGAAACAATCGCCTCTTCTGTTTGATTGACTTTTGATAGAAATTCGATTCCAGAATATACGCCATCAGCGTCTTCTCCGGAAATACCAATCAAGCGCCCTTTGCTGGCACCGATGGCTAGATAGAATCCCTTGAAGCCTTCTGCTCTTAGCTGGTCTAAGGTTAAATCCTTGCCGATTTCCACACCAGTTTTAAAGGTTACGCCAAGCTCCTTAAGCACTTCGATTTCTGCGTTCACAATGCTTTTCTCTAGGACAAAGGAAGGAATTCCCAAGGTCAACATTCCTCCTACAACGTCTTCCTTCTCAAAAATAGTGACGTCATATCCATCAATGGCCAAGAAGTACGCGCAAGACAACCCTGCTGGGCCTGATCCAACGACTGCAATCTTCTTATCGTGATAATCGTTTCTCTTTTTCGGAATAAAACGTGTATCTTCGTTTAAGTCTTGACTTGCAATGAAACGCTTAATATCGTCAATTGCAATCGGTTCATCCAAGTCCCCTCTCGTACATGCATCTTCACAGCGACGGTTGCAAACGTAACCGCAAACTGCTGGGAATGGATTTTCCATTTTGATCAGCTCTAAAGCTTCTTTATATTTGCCTTGGGCTGCAAGTTTGATGTAGCCTTGCACTGCAATGTGCGCTGGACAACTGGTTTTACATGGGGCAGTCCCTGTGTCTACCACTTCTTTTCGATTGGTTCGATAATCCGGATTCCAATCCTCTTGCGTCCACTCGTGATTTCTAGGTGTATACGTTGTCGTAATGTCTTCTGTGACTGGCTTATTGGAACACAATTTCTGTCCAAGCTGTAAAGCGTTCATTGGACAATTTTCCACACACTGACCGCAGGCCACACATTTTTCCTTGTCAACAGTTGACACATAGTTGGAACGAACCATATCCACATTCTTGTACATGGTTCCCGAACGAAGAGATAAACAAGAGCATCCACAACAGTTGCAAATCGCATGGGTTTTTCCAGAACCGTCAATGTTTGGAATCTGGTGCATCAATCCGTTTTCTTCCGCACGTTTGATGATGTCAAAAGCTTCTTCTCTTGTAATCGCTCTAGCTCTTCCTGTACGAATATAGTATTCTGCTGCATGTCCCATCTGGATGCACATATCTTCCTTTAAGTGACCACAACCCTCACCCATAGCTTCTCTGTCGGTTCTACAAGAACAAGGAGAACAAGAAAATATCGTGTTATCGTTTAAGTATTTGGATACTTGCTCATAGCTTACATTTCTGCTTCCGCCCTCAATGGTTTCCTCGATGGGAATGACACGCATGAGTCCAATTCCTGGTGGGAACATGCCTGCACTCATTGGCCCACGAACTCTACCATAAGCTTCCATGGCATAGGCAACAATCGGATATTTTTCAACAACATCCAAGTTGTTGACAATCATCTCCATCACGCCGGGGATCCAGCTTTCAGCATGCCAAAAAGTGTCGACTCCGTCAATGACGTTGACAAAGCAGGTACCATAAACTGCTAGCTTCATCATTTGCTCATGGCAATATTCTTCGGATTTTCCTGTGATTTCCGCCATTTCCGCCGCAGTTCTCTTGGTGAAAAATCCCATGGCTAAGCCGATCTCTGCCATATCATCATCTACGCCTGCTTCCAAAATAACGTATTCTGGGTCATCCCACAAATAGCTGTTTTTCTCTGGGTCACGGCGACCAATCATGTTGGCTAGCGCCATAACCTTTTCATTGTACTTTGGTACATACCCTTCAGGGAAGTACATTTTCGTTATATCTTGAGCCATTATTTTTCGCCTCCCTTTACTTCAGACAGCAACCAGTTTTCCCAGGCTTCCATGCCTTCTCCAGTTTTTGCTGAAATCGGAAAAATCTTGATGTTCGGATTAAGCTTCTTTACTCTTTCGATGCAAAGATCTAGATCAAAATCAAACACAGACAGGGTATCCATCTTGTTGATGATCAACGCATCTGAAATCTGAAACATCAACGGATATTTAAGCGGCTTGTCATCTCCTTCAGGAACGCTGAGAATCATTGCATTCTTCGTTGCTCCTGTATCAAATTCGGCTGGACAGACTAGATTTCCTACGTTTTCTAGAATGACCAAATCGGTTTCCTTTGCGTCCAAGCCATTCAGACCTTGTCTAGTCATATCGGCATCCAAATGACACATCCCGCCTGTATGCAGCTGTATCACCTTTACTCCAGTTTCCGCAATAGTATGAGCATCTACATCTGAGTCAATATCCGCTTCCATTACGGCAATCTTCATGTCACCCTTTAAGTCATTAATGGTCTTCACTAAGGTCGTCGTTTTTCCAGCCCCTGGCGAACTCATCAAGTTGAGCAAAAAAGTCTTCTCCTCTTTCAGTTGTTCGCGAAGACGGTTAGCATCCTCATTGTTATCCTCAAATACGCTGGCTTTAATCTCCAGCACACGAAACTCTTTCATGTTTACCTACTTTCTATTCGGCTAAAGCATTGACTTCTTGGTAAGCCTTTAAGTCAGTATATAGCTCACCCTTATAAGGATTACGTCCAGTTTTTCTCCATTTGTAGATCATATATCCTAGCACTGCAACGTTGGCTGCCAAAGCTAAGAAGCTAACGATAAAGTAAATCGTCGGATTATATGTAGAGTCCACACGGAACGCTCCGTAGTCTTGGAATCTTGGGAAGGTTTGTGCGAACATACACCAAAGAGCCAAGGTTTGAGCTCGGTGCTGTAGCCAAGCGCCTTTACCCACTGTAAATGAACAAAGGGTAGGTGCCAATAGCAATGCCAATCCGCAGTACCATGAATGATGTGGTAAGCAGTTATAGGTATATGCAAAATTCCACAGGTCATATGCGATGATGTAAAACCAGAGCATATCTGGCCATAGCATATCTCTACTGTTATCCTTCTGGGTTTTCTTTCTAATTTTGATGCCGAACCATCCAGTAATGATGATGATGTTGATGATGCCTGCAATAGCGTTCATATAGTTCCATGAACCACCCATCAGCATTACCGGTGCGTCTGCAGTTAAGTCCTGTGCCATTTCTGCATACTTTTGACCAACTTCAAAATCACGAATGACTGCTTCGGCAATGTTAATGGCTAAAATTAACGGTGGGAAGCAAAGGGCAATCTTATTGTCAGATAGCGCCCATTGTTTACCTGTTTTAAGATTTGTTCCATGTAAGTGACGAATGCACCAAAATCCAATACAGCCTGCCGTAGAGGAATATACCTTAGCTAAATGGAACCAGTCCGTATAGGTGGACTCACTTAACACGGTGAACCAAAGAACGGACAAGACAATTGGTAGGACCACGAAACAAGCAAATCCTATCCATTTGAATCTACGACTAATTTCATTAAGTAAAAATAGGGATAAAAACACAGCTAGCCACACTAGCAGGACGCTGATTAGGGTTGCGCCCTCTCCATAATTAAATGAAAACATACTCTCTTTCTCCTTAGTATTTTATTCTGGTCATACCAGTTGCAATATATTACCATCAGTTTACGCAAAGAAGGAGCGATTGTCAAGTATTTATCAAAATAATCTAAGTTTTTTGCTGAACGCAAAGGTTTCCTTTGCTTTTTTCTCCCATATATGCTATAACTAAACTATGTTTGGTACTTGGTTATACCACAATTATTTTCATTTCATGCTAAACCAAATGATAGAGCGAGGATACAATGATGTTTTCAAAACTGAACGCCCCAACATTAAAAGAATTATTCGTCAGCGAACTGGAAGCGATGATTCTCTCTGGCAAATTAAAAGTCGGAGAAAAGCTTCCCCCAGAAAGAGACTTGGCCCAACGCATGCAAGTTAGCCGCGCCGTAGTCAATGGTGGGATCACCGAGCTTGCCCGCAAAGGATTTCTACAAGTAAAGCCAAGATCCGGCGTCTACGTTGTAGACTATCGCCGCTACGGTACCGCTGAAACCTTATTATCGATCATGAATTACAATGGGGGACATCTACGAAACGATGAGATTCGTTCCATATTGGAAATTAAAATGATTATGGATACATTGGCGGCTGAGTTGGCAGTGGACAAATGCACCACTGACGATCTCAACCTTTTAGAAGCACATCTTCATGAAATGGAAAAGCAGACAAAAAACGACGAGACTACAGCAGATGCCACGTTTAATTTCTATCATGAGCTTTGCATGATCAGCGATAATACATTATTGCCCTTAATCTACCGTTCGTTTCGCATTCCCATTACCCACCTATGGATTCGGTTTGCACAGAAGCACGGGAACAAAACGCTGTGTCACAACGCAGGAGCCATTCTAGAGGCATTGAAATCCAGAGACAAGGATGCTGCCAGAGATGCAGTTTCCCAATCATTAAATCGAGCCATTTCAGGTGAAAATAGAATTTACGAGTAAGAAAACGGCGTGTTGTCATCAAGACAACGCGCCGTTATTTGTTTAGTTTCAATATGTAGCTGTATTACTTCAACGAAAAGTCTGACTTTACTTGATTCTTTCCGTTTTGTTTACTTTGGGACATCAGCTTATCCGCTCTCTTCACAATGCTCTTTATGTCATCGTCAGCCTTGGCTAACGTGACACCCAAGGATATGGTGATCTGATGAACATACTTTCCATGTTTTACTTCCATGGCAGCCACCTGCTTGCGAACTCGCTCGGCCATATTCAAGGCATGGGTTTCGTCTTCAAAGAAGAAAATACCGACAAATTCTTCTCCACCCCACCGTCCAAAAATATCATCCTTACGCGTGTTATGAGAAAACACATCTGCGATTGCGCGCAAAACTGCATCCCCCGTATCATGACCAAAGGCATCATTGATTCTGCTGAAATCATCGATATCTGCAAACATCAAGCCAAAGGTGACTTGGCTATTCTTAAATCGGTCAATTCGGTGAGCAATAAAGCTTTCCAGGGTTCTTCGATTTGGAAGTTTGGTCAGCTGGTCAGTTCTAGATGCGTCGATTAACCCTTCCAACATCACATCGAAAGACGTATCATTTGCATTACGATCCA
Source organism: Clostridiales Family XIII bacterium PM5-7 (assembly GCA_050435405.1). GTDB lineage: Bacteria > Bacillota > Clostridia > Peptostreptococcales > Anaerovoracaceae > Senimuribacter. The sequence goes on along the minus strand of JBNDKG010000008.1, from coordinate 46,061 downwards.
AGATCGGTTGAAACAACTCTACTGCCCCAATAATCTTGTCCTTATCCTCCTCGTCATAAACTGGAGAAATGTTGACCGAAACTGGAATGTACGAACCATTCTTGCGTCGTAACAACACATCATTTTTTCTTTCCTTACCATCACATATACTTTGGTATAAAGGGCAGCTAACGGAACACAACGGACTTCCGCACATGTCGGTATGTTGCAACAAGTTGTTTTGGCAGTAATCCCCTATGATCTCCTCCGCCTTATATCCTGTGATTTCTTCTGCTGCTCTGTTCCAATAAAGAATCTTTCGCTCAGTATCCACATAATAAACAGCAGCATTCATTGTATCGAGTATTTTTTTATACATTGCCGCGTTCATGTTCATCTCCGATTCATCATCTGTTATGCTTTTTCTTATTATACCATCTTTCTCAGCGGTTTCCTACTAAAAAGTAAACCATTGGTAGTATTTTTTTAATGATTATAGTCACATTTTTGGTAGTGAATCAGAAAAAAGGCAGAGTTCATCTGCCTTTTTTCGTCCCTTGAATATCTTAACTTATTTTCCACGCTGTGGTTTTCTGTTGCAATTCGACCATATTTTTGTAAATGGTTCCATGCTCTAGCAGTTCCTCTGGTTGTCCCTGTTCCGCAATTTTTCCGTCCTGCAACACGACAATTTTGTCGGAGGCGGCAACTGTACGCATTCGATGCGCGATGATCAAAACCGTTTTATCTCTAAGCAGTTTTGATAATGCCTCCTGCACCGCACTTTCGTTCTCACCGTAAAACGTAAGTTAGTCATGACTAACTATAATTCATAATGAATGCTCGCGTGAATGCGAGCATAATTTATACTTTTGGTTAGTTATAACTAACCTCTATTAGATATATCACTTTTCCTCTCTCGTGTCAAGATGATTGGAGGAAAAACCGAAAAATAACCGAGGACAGTTTTGTCCTCGGTTACACTTAGTTCTAATCTTCAGTATGAAAATATGCTAGAATTTCATCGGCAATTCTTTTGCTCGCCAGCCCATCCCCGTAAGGATTGTTGGCTTTGCTCATGGCTTCATATGCCGATTGATCGTTTAAGAGAAGCTCCACTTGGCGATACACTGCATCTACATCCGTTCCGACTAATTTCAGCGTTCCAGCTTCTACGCCTTCTGGTCGCTCGGTTGTGTTTCGCAGCACCAATACTGGTTTACCTAGAGAAGGTGCTTCTTCTTGAATTCCACCGCTATCGGTCAAAATCACATGGGCTCTATTCATGAAATTGTGAAAATCAAGAGCCTCTAATGGTTGAATCAGCTTGATCTGTTCATTGCCCTTCAACACTTCATCGGCAACCTCTCTGACTTTCGGATTCATGTGCACCGGATAAATTACCCGAACATCAGGATGATTCTCCGTGATTTTACGTACAGCTTTAAAAATCTGACGCATTGGTTCACCAAGATTCTCTCTACGATGGGCAGTGAGCAAAATCAAACGATTGTCCCCGCACCACTGAAGCATCGGGTGTGTGTAATCGTCTTGAATGGTCGTGTTCAGTGCATCTATCACCGTATTTCCTGTGACATAAATCTTCTCTTCATCTCTATTCTCCGCCAAAAGATTTTCCTTGCTTTGCTCTGTTGGTGCAAAGTACAAGTCAGTAACACAATCGACCATCTGTCGATTCATTTCTTCTGGGAAAGGAGAATATTTATCCCACGTGCGAAGCCCGGCTTCTACGTGGCCTACAGGGACTTGCTGATAAAACGCAGCAAGGGCACCTGCAAAGGTAGTGGTCGTATCTCCGTGAACAAGAACAATGTCTGGTTGCACTTCCTTAACTACATTTTCTAGGCCTTCTAACGCCCTTGACGTGATTTCTGATAACGTCTGTCCCTGCTTCATGATGTTTAAATCATACTGCGGTTGGATCTGAAATAGGTCTAACACCTGATCTAGCATTTCTCTATGCTGTGCTGTAATGCAAACAACAGTCTCAAACGCCTTGCGGCTCTCTAGCTCTTTTACCAGCGGAGCCATTTTGATGGCCTCTGGTCGAGTGCCAAAAACAACCAGAATCTTTATCATGTTATACACCTACTTTTTTTCTTCTACTGTTTCTTCTATTTCATCATGTTCAGCAGTTTCTACTACTGGTTTCGGGATTAGCCCCATCAATTGAAGGACTTCTTCTTCATTATGATCTTTGGCATAATTCTTGACAATAATCGCTTGTTCGTAATTGATGACTTCATCAAGTGTTAGATTTACAGCGAGAGAATCCTTTGCATTATCCTTTGGCAGCGTGTACATGGCGTCTAAACCACTTTCAATAGCGCTATAGGATGCAAACACTGCACTTACGGTAATTCCGTAGGTGCTTCTCAACGTGGTCTGGGCATCATTTGGACTTTCATCACAGAATGCAATGACATATCCCGTCGCCGTTCTCATCACTGGAATGGAATGCAAGCTACGCAATAATCTTTCATCAAAGTAACCAGCAAACTGTTCCGGCTGATAGCAAAGCAAATCTTCCGATTCTAAGAATTGGATATGCTTTACCTTTGCTAAAGCAAACAACAATTGCTCTTCGGTAATCATTTCTTTTTCTACCAAATATCTACCAATGGTCTGTTCCTTTTCCGATGCTTCTTTCAACGCATCGGCCAATTCCTCTGGCGTGATATAGCCTTTTTCTAACATAACGTCACCGATCGTACGATGATAACGCTTCAATATTTCTTTTTCTAAAAACGAATGCTCTGTTTTATCCCATGTCAGCTTTTTCTTTTCAGGCGGTTGAGTCACATTTCCCTTAGCCGCTTGCTTTTCCGCTTCCTTATTAGCTCTTCTGTATGCATTTTGGCCAAATAGCTTCTGTTTATATGCTCTAAACGCAGAAATCATATTCACAATGTTTCCCCATACCAATCGGAGTGGGAGAATCGGTGGGAACAGACAAGCATAGAACACGCTTCTCATGCCATACACATTGTAAATGGAAACGCCTCTGAAAATTTGACGTTCAATCATCATGATGGTAACCAAAACGCAAAGATACCAAGACAGCGTATATTTAGGATAAATTGCTGGCAATGGAATAAACAGCGATGCGATGAAGTACACCAGCACCGGATACCCAATGAATACCAACAGGTTACCCACCTTTGCCTTAAGATCTCTATACATAGAATATCTTCCAGCAAGACGTGCCCCTTTGATTTTAAAGATGTCTTTAAACTTAAAGGACTGCATGGTAATCCCTAGAATCCAACGCGCCTTCTGTTTAGTTGCTGCCTTAAAGCTATTAGGGAACATTGATCTTGTTGCAATGTAATCCCATTTTAGTTTGTTCTTATTGGTAATACGAGGAACACGTTCTAATACATAGTACATTCGGATGTCTTTCTCGTAAAGTGTCAAGGATAATCGATAATCCTCCGTTAAGCTGTCTCTCGGTAATACATCTTCATCACCAAAGGATTCAAGAGTTTTTCGAGATAAAGCAAATCCTGTTCCTGCGGATGGAACAAAGGCCCCTGAGTTATATCGACTCACTAAGGTCGAAAAGTGGTTTTCCGCAAATTCATCTGCATAAGTCCCCGTCGTTATGGTCTTGAAAAAGTTACGAAGCTTAGGCATTGGTAAAATCGGAAATACCGGAAACTGCATTGCATCATGGGTTTCCAGTAAGTAGTTTGTTACCTTTAATTCATATGGATGAACGACGTCTTCCGAATCGTGAATGGTCAGTGAAGCAAATTCCCAATCATGCTCTTTTTCGAAGTTTTTAATCTGTCGAATCACATAATTCACATTCTGCGCCTTTGATGTCGGTCCTGGTAATTCATTTACGATGCAGTGCACATTAGGAAATTTCTTTTCCAGCTCAAGCGCAATGGCTACAGTTGCATCGTCATTAGGGTATACCCCTAAAAATATGTGGTACATAGACTTAGGATAGTGAAGTGAAGCAATTACGTTTTCAATCACCTGTCCTAATACATTTTCTTCTTGCCATGATGCAATAGCTACCGCCAATAGTTTCGGTGGTACACTATCCAATTCATGTAAGTCCAATCGTTGATCACGATACTTTTTTCGTCTAATCAACGTTACTATATCCCATATAAAATCGTCAAACCCAGTCAACAAGAATAAGCAAACTAGTGCAAGTCCGATATTATAAAGATTAAGTTCCAAGTTCATTATTATTCCTCCTTGCATCAATCATTTAAAAAATTGCAATCTTTATAATTATATTTCATCAACTTGCCTCAGTCAAGGTTTTTACAATTCAACACAAAATCTACATATTACTCAGAACAAAAAGCCCCCCCTTTGCGCGGTTTTTGTCCTTCGCGAACCTAACACTGCATACTCAAGGGGGGCATATTGCATAGATCATCCCTAACAGTATTAATTTCGTTTATTTTTTCACACTAAACAACTTGTTATGCAAACATATACCCCAGATTATTATAGTTTCTTCTGCAAGCAATTTCAATTTCGAGGGAACAAGATGCATTATTTTCTACTCAGATGTCATTTTTCTTGCATAAGTTGCGTCTTTTTTCTAAAATCGTGTTGATTTTGTCCACTTCAGCTTTATCAATACTGAAGATGATTGACCGAACAAGAAGAAATGCAACAACCGTAAATGCGCTAACAATCGTATATCCCTTAAGAGTAAATCCCCAGTCCTCTATCTGAGAAAATGTAATGTAAATTGCATTAAGCATAACCACATAAATGATTTGCACAGCCAAAAAACCAATTTTGTCAATTAACCATTCCCAGAAAAAGATAAATGATAAAACAGCATAAGAAAAAGAAATCTCAAGGACCCAAAAGAGCCGCTCATTGGTATATTCAACTCCAATGAACATGGTCACAAAAAGAGAAAGCGTAATGCTCAAAGAAAAAATAATCAGCATATCCCGAAGTATTTTTATATTTCTCATCTTACACCTCCAGTCCAAGTTTCTGTTTTAAAAGGTTAACATAGAACCTTGAAATCTGTTGTTTCTCTCCATTCTCTAACTTAGCACTTAAACGGCCGCTTAGCTCAGGAGATACGGATACAATCTTATTCACATTGACAATAACTGATTTGGAAATACGAACGAAATCAGTATCACTATATTTTTCTTCGATTTGATACAGTCGTTCCTTTATCTCATATACTTCTTGTTCAAGATACAAAAACGTTTTCTTTTCTACCGCCTCAAAGTAATAAACCTCACTTAGCGAGATGCGATGGATTTCTTCTCCTTTATACCCTACAATGATTTCTTCCTTGATTCTCAATGAATTGATCAATTGCAACAGCGTATCATCCATCTTATGTATTTTCAATGACAAGGTCTCCTGTTCCGACCCGTCTACTAATTCAATATCAATTTTAATAGGATCACCTCCCTGTCTTGATGACGAAATTGCGTTTATTAGTCATTATATAACAGTTGCCCATCTTAACGCAATTGTTATAGAAAACAAAAAATTAGTGGAAAACCACTAATTTTTTTCATCGTCATGAGATACTACTCTATTTCTTCCGTTTTCTTTCGCTTGATATAAATAACCGTCTGCTCTAATCAAAACGGTATCCAGTGTATCGTCTTTTTTCGTCACAGCAACACCAATGCTGGCAGTTGTCTTAAACCCTAATTGATGTTCGATTTCACCAACCGCTACTCTAACTCTTTCGGCAACCTTAATTGCTTCCATATATCCAGCGTTGAGCAAAATCGCGACAAATTCCTCGCCGCCATATCTGACCAAGACATCTCCTTCTCTCAAGGTTTGTTTAACCGCATTGCTAAACGCAATTAATGCTTCATCTCCAACCGAATGTCCGAAGGAATCATTAATGTGTTTAAAATGGTCGATGTCCATCATTAAAATTGAACCCTTTAGCGACTCTTTTCCTTTTCGGTTAATCATCGCGGTCAATTCCTCATATAAATATCGTCTATTATACGCACCAGTCAATGCATCCTTCAACACGATCTCCGACAATTCGTCGTTTTTTCGTTTAAAGGATCTGGTAACTGTCGTTGCAATAATGGCAATGCCAATCATGGTCATGGCCGTCGAAACACATATATCTTGCACCCTTGAAAGCTCAGATTCGATAGGACGAATCAATTCAGGCATCGTATATGCAATGATGATGCATCCTAAGTAAAGGGTTGTGACCAGTGCCACAACGAGCACTCGTATTCTTCCAGAATATGAAATTGCTAGCATGTAGACGCTTAATGTTGCAAACAAGAAGGCCGTTCCATTGTATCCGCCCGTATGAAAGAAAATCAGCGGAATAAAAAACAGGGTATTTGATAAAATTTGAAGATTCTTCAATTTCACCCTGTTCTTCGGCGTTGTCAACAAGACAAACACAATAAATGCCACATTGATCCATTGTAACGTATTAAATAAGAAATCCTCATACGCTAATGTATTAAACACTGCGGCCATCGTCGTAAGGACGAAGCTTTCAATAAGGAAAATCATGTAGATGTTGTATTCTAATGAAAATTTTTCATTAAAATAGTTCTTCTCCATGTACTTTTTGATTTTGTCCATGTTTACCTCCGAAAATCCATTAACAGAGATATTATATCACTTATCTATTGTTTTATCAATTCAAAGAACTCAGCCATGCTTCACTCGTTTCGTTCTCTGGTAGTAAGCCCATATACCGAAGCACATCTTCTTCTGTCTCTGCCTTCGAATAGTTTTGGGCAATAATCGCTTGCTCGTAGTTTATGGCACTATCCTGTGCCAAGTGTATTGCGAGGGGCGTTTCTACCTTCTCTCGATTTTCGGAGAACATAATATCAATCCCATTCTCAATTGCAATTTGAGACGCAAATACAGCATTAACCGTAATATCATATGTTGTGCGTAATACAGTTTGTGCATCATTCGGACTAGAATCGCAAAACGCAATAACATAGCCTGTTGGTGTTTTCATCACTGGAATCGATTTTAACTCCCGCAAAAGCGCTTCACTAAACACGTCAGCAAATTGTTCTTGTTGATAGTAGAGCAAATCCTCCGATTCTAGAAATTGGATATGTTTTACCTTAGCCAACGCAGATAATAATTGCTCTTCGGTAAGCATACCTATGCTCATTAAATAGCTACCGATGGTTTGCTCTTTTTTCGACGCTTCTTTTAACGCTTCCGCCAAAGCTTCCGGCGTAATGTAGCCCTTTTCTAGCAACACATCTCCAAGGTTTCGGCGATAGCGCTTTAATACATGTTTTTCTAAAAACGAATGATCCGTCTTATCCCATGCCAATTTTTTCTTTGCTGACGGCTGCTTGGCGTTTCCTTTCGCCGCTTGACGTTCTGCTTCTTTATTCACCTTTTTATTAGAATTCTGTCCAAATAGCTTTTGTTTATACGCTCTAAATGTTGCGATCATATTGATGATGTTTCCCCATATCAAACGGAAAGGAAGTATTGGTGGAAATAAGCACGCAAAAAATACACTTCGCATACCATACACATTATAGATGGATACTCCACGAAACAACTGTCGTTCAATCATCATAATGGTAATGACCACGCAGAGATACCAAGAAAGCGTATACTTAGGATAAATCGGTGGCAACGGAATAAACAATGATGCCAAGAAATAAATGAGTACTGGATATCCGACAAAAACCAGGAGATTTCCCACTTTTGCTTTTAAATCCTTGTACAAGGAGTACCTTCCCACTAATCCGATACCCTTCATTTTGAAAATGTCCTTAAATTGAAACGATTGCATCGTTATGCCTAAGATCCAACGGGTTTTCTGCTTGATCGCCGTTTTAAGGGTGTTGGGGAAAATGGATTTTGTTGCAATGAAATCCCATTTCAACTTGTTTTTATCCGTAATGCGTGGAACTCGTTCCAATACATAATACATGCGAATCTTTTTTTCAAATAAAGTCAACGAAAGGCGATAATCTTCTGTCAAACTATCTCTTGGCAGTACATCCTCATCACCAAATGATTCTATCGTAGCCCTAGATAATGCGAATCCCGTCCCCGCTGAAGGAACAAACGCTCCAGTGTTGTATCTGCTTACCATCGTTGAAAAGTGATTTTCTGCAAATTCATCGGCATAGGTTCCCATAGTAATTGTTTTCAAGAAATTCCCAAGCCGCGGCATAGACATAATTGGGAAAACAGGGAACTGCATTGCTTCATGGGTTTCCAGTAAATAATTCGTTACCTTCAATTCATATGGATGCACTACATCTTCCGAATCATGAATGGTTAATGAAGCAAATTCCCAGTTTTGCTCTTTCTCGAATTTCTTTATTTGACGAATAACGTAATTGATGTTCTGGGCTTTCGATGTTGGCCCAGGTAATTCGTTAATGACACAATGGACATTGGCATATTTTTTTTCCAGTTCAATAGCAATAGCAACAGTGGCATCGTCATTAGGATATACCCCTAAAAAGATATGATACATTGATTTCGGATAATGCACTGATTCAATCATGTTTTCGATAACATCAACCAAAACGTTTTCCTCGTGCCAAGATGCAATGGCCAACGCTAAAAGCTTTGGTGGGACTTTATCCAACTGGTGTAAGTCTAAACGTTGGTCCCTATACTTCTTACGTTTGATGAGCGCAATAATATCCCAAATGAAATCATCAAACCCTGTTAGTAAATATAAACACACCAGCGCTAAGCCGATGTGATAAAGATAGCCTTCTATCGCCATATCGTTTCCCTCCCCCTAAGCACTACATTCCAAAAATATAATCGCGGGAATTATATTTCATTTAGTCTTTCAAGTCAAGCATTTTTATCGAATAACCGAATGGCTATGGATATAGAATTCTTCTTGGCATGGAAGATATTCTTTTTCTTTTGGCTCAAACTGTTGATCAAACTGTTCAGCATCCCCTTCATCAAACTGAAAGGCGGAGCTATCAGCATACACCCATTTTCTTCCGTCAAAGACCCCTGGCATCAATTCTTTTACCAGCATAGCTGAAGGAAAACTTCCATCTGCGGCGCAAACGTTATACTTTTTACAGCTCTTAAACCCACGCGCTACATAATTTCCTGGATTGCCAAAAATAACAATGGCTTTATACCCTAACGCCAACGCCTGTTCAAAGGTCTGGTTCAACAGTTTTTTACTGATGCCCTGACGTTGATGCTCTGGATCCACGCAAAGTGGACCAAAGGTTAAAATGGTCTGCACAGCTCCTTTTTCGTCAGTAAGCTTCGCTTTGGTGTACATGACGCTGCCTACGATTTTTCCTTCATCGGTTTCCGCAACCAAATCAAGTTCCGGAACAAAATCTTCATGCTCCCGCAAAATATGTGCTACGTAATGTTCATGACATCCCGGAATATAAAGGTTCCAAAACGCATTGCGCGTCAATGTCTCAACTGCGCGATAATCACTAGGTTTCTCATTTCGTATGGTTAAATTCATCGTTACTCCTTCGGTTCTAAATAATCTATGCAAATTCGATTTTCAAAAACTTCATTGATGAATGCGACCACCTTTTTATGCTCTGGATGAACCTGATATGCTGCCATTGCATCCTCGCATGCAAAACAACTGTCAAGAACTACTTGCTTGTTGCTAGAAGAAAGCAAATCGATACGCACATTGATTTCCAAAATTCCATCCACGATATTCGTCAATGCTTCTAAATCGGTTTTCACCTTCCGCGCGTGGTCTTCATTTTCTGTGTCACTAAATCCTTCTTTAAAGTTCCATGCGACTATATGTCTAATCATACCGTTTCCTCCAGATTTTCTAAATTCCTTTTTCTTTCGCGCTGATAATCAAGTCCCCAGTCCCACATTGTATCCATAATAGGCTTTAAACTTTCACCTAACGAGGTCAGTCCATACTCTACCCTCGGTGGTACTTCAGCATAGACTTGTCGTTGGATCAGTCCATCTGCTTCCATCTGTCTTAAATTGGTAGTTAATACTTTTTGACTAACATGTCCAATACTCCTCTGTAATTCGCCAAATCGTTTTATCCCTGGCATCAAATCACGAAGAATTAGCACTTTCCACTTGTTTTCAATTAAAGCTAACGTAGTCTCAACAGGACATGCTGACAATTCCCTTTTTACTTCCATCAACGTACCTCTTATCTCCTTTATTTTACAATAGTTTCTATAAGGTGCCTACGGCACAATATTGTGCCTACTTTACATTTAGCCGCTACATCCTTATTATACACATATACGCTGTAATACACAATAAATATTTGGAGGAAAAGAAAATGAAAAAAGTAGTTGATTTTTTACAAGCTAACCCTATTCAGTATCTTGCAACTGTAGGTCGTGATGGAAAGGCAAAGTGTCGTCCGTTCATGTTTTGCTTTGAGCAAAACGGAAAGCTATGGTTCTGTACCAACAACCAAAAAGAAGTATATAAAGATCTTTTGGAAAACCCTGAAATTGAGATCTCTGTATCATCTCCTGAATATGCTTGGATTCGTCTCGCTGGAAAAGCAGTATTCGAGAACAATATGACAGTTAAAGAAGGTTGCATGAGCAATCCTATTGTTAAAGGGCAATATCAAACAGCCGACAATCCAATATTTGAAGTGTTTTATCTTGAGCATCCTCATGGAGTAATTGCTGATTTTTCAGGCAATGCGCCTTACGAATTTTAGGAGCCGTTCACACTTTTGGGGTTGACCGCACCTGCGCATGCGCAAGCAAAGTAAATACTATAGCCAACAAAAATAGAGCCTGCTGTGTGTGAGGCTCTATTTGTTCATACTGATTATACATTTAACTTTAGCGTAGTCTTTTCAGTGTTTCCCTTATGTCTCTTTCTACAAGAGGCTGCATACTCGCAGCATAAATAGATGTGTTTGCCCTTTGCAATGCCAAAAGAATATCTTGCTTGAGTTCAGGTTTATATTTGGCAATGTTTCCAAGAGCTTTGATGCATTGTCTCGCTGTAATTGGTTTGACATCTTGAATATGCTTCAAGTACCTATCAATGATTTCATCAATTTTGTTGTCCTCGTCCCACTTGGCATTAGCGGAAATTAAAAGAAGTCCCCTATTTCGTACATAGGAATTCTCATGATCCATCATGTCAGCAAAAATATCGAAATATCTATAAACGCTATTGTTCTCTGCACTATAGCTTTCTAATTCCTGCAAACATTGATATGCATGTTGATTGTCTTTGTGAAAAAGTCCATCAATTCTTTTTTCGATATCTACCATGCTTGTTGCCTTTCTAAATTAAATTTTCTTTGCAAATGCCTCTGGCCTTCTCCAACCAGTCAGTCTGATCTATTTGAGGTATCCCGCTTTCTCCAAGCGAACGCTTACAATCACATTCCAATATAGTTGACATATTCCTGAATCGGCATCAGCTCCATGTTGAGTTTTTCTCGCGTCTCCTGGCTGACTTCCCCGGTCTTCGCCATCTCGTAACCAGCCGCCTCAACAATCTCAAGATATTGACCAACCACTTTCTGAACAGATTCCTCTTTGCTCTTTAGCAAAATTCCGCAATTTCGATAGATTTCTAACACAGGATTGCAGGCCGCCATGACATGCTTCAACACTTCAAAATTATTGTTTCCAGGAAATCCACAATTGGCTATGACCATGAATTTTTGTTCCTTTGGTGAAGCGTTGGCTAAATCAAAGTCTTCCTCACGTTGAACGATTGTTGGTGACTTAAGCGGTGCTAGTCGATCCACGAAAGCTTTCAGGTTCGCCGTCATGTCCCAAGTGAATACAGGCGTTGCAAAGCACACCACATCTGATGTCTTATACTTGTCGAGCAGCAACTCCATATCATCTTGCATAATACACTTTCCCGGAGTTTTCCCCCAACAAGCAAAACAACCTCGGCAGTAAGCAATTTGCTTCTCTGCCAGAAAAACGTTGTCCACCTCAGCGCCTGCTTTTGCGGCTCCATGTAAAAATCGTTGTCCAATCACATTGGTTCGACTTTGCTCCCCGGCGGGGCTACCATTAAATATCGTTATCTTCATTTTTTCATTCCTCCTACTCATTCAAGTATGACATAGTAGAAGGATTCTCACAATCAACGCTCAGTGGAGTTTACTCGTCGCCACAGGTCATGGAGTTTTTCATGCACTTTTGGATTTCCTTAGGAATTTCATCAATAGGGATTTTCTTGACAGCTTCCTCACTGCCAGCATGTCCAAAGCCATGAGTGATTTTGTAAAAAAATCATGCTAGCCTAAAGCATTGGACGTTTGCTTTTCTAGAAGCTTCAAGAACCGCTTGTCATTCATTTGTTCATTTGTTAAATACTCTCCGTCCAAAAACAAGGCATAGGTCGTGATTGGCGTCGGTGCATGTTGCGCATCCTCTTTGCTCTGCAAATGAATCGCCTTGAATTGTATCTCTTTTTCTTTTGCCACCGCTTCTATCACAGGAACATATTTCGCATTAAACGGGCATTGGCTGGTGTAATACAGTACATATCCCTTTTCCTTGACGCACGGATGCTTCGCAAAATCTTGAAACTTAGGCAATATCGCCTGATCATCAAAAGGCAGATGCCATAATTGAACGCCATTATCTGCTTCATCGCAAACGGTAAATCCCTTTAGCTTCAAAAATTTCGGGTCGGCAAGAAACGGCTTCTTCTTTGATGCAGACAAAATGCACAACCCTTGCTTCCCTTTGCTTTTGCTATCTTCGATGCAAGCATTCAACAAATCTGTCGCATAGCCGTGTCCTTTGAAGGAACCTGATACCCACAAACAATCAATGTACATGTAATTGTCTGCAATGATTGGGTTCCATGCATGCTCTGCAGGTAGATATTCGATGAAGCACTTCCCTCTTTCTGTACTTTTCAGAAACACCAAGCCATCATCAAAGTTCTCAGTCAGCCACGCCTTTTTTGATGCAACCTGAACGTCTTTGTTGTTGGAAATCGCACAGCAAATGTGTTCGTTTTCTATATTGTCCTTTGTTAGTTTAATGTATTCCATATATTTCTCCAAACAATTCGTAGCCCTTCTTTGATGGTCCTTGTTCACTGCGTTTAAACTGAAACGGAACATCCATTTGGCGGCATGCTAGTGCATAGTGACATAACGCGATGCCCATATCTACGTCGACTTTTTTGTAGAGAAAGGAAAGAGGTGGCTTCAGATTTTTCTTATACAGCAAAACCTTGTCATCACGTTTCTCCAAGAACCAAGGTTGCAGATTCATTCCCGATGGTGCTAAATGCACCGCACCAATACACGGATCCTGAGGGTCGTTGGTGATTTCTTCAATGGCTTTTCGTTTAAACTCGGTTTTCTTGCGATGAACGCTTTCATCCGAAGGCCCAAAAGCAATGGTAATCAGGTCATCTTTCCGATAGTTCTGTGCATCCTTAGCTTCTCCAAGCCAAACGCAGCCAATGCCCATAGCATCAAACCACAAAACCAATTGTTCAAACAAGAACCCAGCGCTTTCTTTTTCGCCTTTTTGGCCGTTTCCGCTGACCACTAGATAATGTGGCGCTTTTACTCTGTAAAGCCCTTTTGTTTCGGTAGCCAAGCGATAGTCCAGTTTCACATCAGGGTAAAGCTGATCAAAGCCCGCAATGGCTGCATGGATTTCCTCAAGCTGTGGTTCACTCAACGGCTCCATGGTATAGCTTCGACATGATTTTCTTTGGTCTATTGATTCAAATAAGTTCATTGAACTTACCTCCTTATTTCTCACTTAACAGCGTTTCCAAATCGGGAATCGATACATCCATACGTTTTGATACCTGTTCCATTGTCATGCCAGAATCCATAAACCGCTGGATTACCGCTTTCATGTTTTCGCCCACCTCAATGATGTGCCCGTCCAGGTCATAGAATTTTATCGATCGCTGACCCCATGGGGCTTCTTTCACCTCTTCATCTAGATAATCAATATCCCTGCGCTTTTGGAGCCTCACAATAAATGCATCAAAATCGTCTTCCTCAAAATACAGCTCCATATTATGAGATTTGTTTACGATGCTTTCTTTTGGCTTCCCAATGAGCCAATCAAATTCCTGCTGTAATGAAATTCCCCCAAAGGACACATTGATGCCGTAGTCCTGATACACCTCTAGATCAAATAACTCCTGATAAAACGCTTTTGAATGATTCACGTCCTTTACTGCGATACATACGCCTTGGTAGTTCATGGTTTCTCCCCCTTTTTTGATTGTTTATTTTTTGTCTTCAATCAATTTTTTAATTGCTTGATATATTTCTTTTGCTTTTGCTCCATCTTTATATTTTTTTACGAGAGCATTATTGATGCCTTGTTTGGTTTTGTATTTTTCAATTATATTCGCTACAAACTCGGCTTCACTTTCCTCTTTTATGCACGCCTTCACTTTAGCAATCAGTTCACTTTTTTTATCTAGTGCAACGTTTTTGACAACAGAGACCAATATGTCTGTTTTCTCCCAAAAGTTCTCTAGGCATGAAAATCCTAAATCCTTACTTACGATATAGTAAAAAATTGTTCCATTGTTACCATCCATATTCTCACGAATGGTGTAGCCCAATAAGGATGCCAGTTGAAAATCTAACGCATTTTTGCTTCCTTTGATTACGTTCTTGTAGTGGATTTTTGCTTTTGTTTCATTTAGTCTCCTGTGCAAGCCAAATGTCAATTTATCAGCATTAGTACTATAAAAGATGTACACTTCATCATTTGCATCTAATTTTGTAACGCCATCCAATCCAGAAATGCTCACGTTCTCGTAATCTACAAAAAATACTCGTTTTACAGGTTTTGTTTCGTTCATTACTATACCTCCATTTGGTTTGTCTATCATGTTAATGTCTATCGAACACGATTTTTTGCTTTTCCTCTTCAGCTTCATTTGCCCTATTTATAACAGGCCAACAGTGTTTTAAGCTTTCTTTATTGGATGCCTAATAACAGTCTTCCACTTTTCTGGAGCAACCTTTCTTGCGTCGGACATATAAATTTCATGGTGCAAGCGTTTATCGCTAAAGTCGTTTTGATATCCATTTGCTTCAAGATACTCGTCCATCAAAGCAACTGTTGCAGGTTCATCATCAAATGCACCTAAATGCATAATCTGCACGCATAACCCCTCATCTATGGTCAAAAACTCTGCTGATGAACAATCAAGCTTTTTCTTTTTTGACGCTGTTTCAACTGCCCACTTAAAATCTTTTTCGGTAATAAAGTCTGGTAAACGGATTACCGAAATCCAATTGAACGCATCTTTGTTGGCATAATCAACGCCCCTCACATCATCTTGCCACCAAAACCCTTCAAGTGGTGGGACAACATATTCAAAAAAGCCTTCAATTTTGTAATCCGTTTTATAGCTCATTTTCAGCGTGTACGCAACAGCATATAAAACGCCTATAGCTTGCTGGTACGCGCCGCCTTCTTCGTTCGGGTTCCCTTTACCTCTAACCGCTATATAGTTAGCCTTCGGAACATTTACAATCTGTGGTTTGTTCTTTGGCATATAGAATTCTTTATATTCCTTTTTAAAATCAAAAGCCATAACTACCTCCTAAAACTTCCCTTACAGCTTCAACGCATCTTGCGGACAACTTTTGACGCATTCCATGCACAATATGCACTCTGTCCCGTTTTCTCTTTTCCTTGAATTGTCCGTCATGTCCACGTCCATCGGACACGATTTTTTGCACTTTCCGCATGACGTACATTTTTCTTCATCTACTTTGATTCGCATTAACGAAAAATAGCTTGACGGTTTCAAGAACGCCGTAATTGGGCAAATGTACTTACAAAAGGCTCTGTTATCTTTGAAGCGAAATGCTAGGGCGATTCCTACCGCATAGTATATAACATTGCCTCCAAGGAAAAGCCAGAACATGATTCGTTCCAAATTCCCTACTTGCAGCAAGAACAATGCAGCAACAAATACCAATGACAGCACAAAAGCAATATAGCGAATAAATCCAAGGTTTTTCCTCGGCGCATTAGGTGTTTTGTACGGTAATAAGTCCAGCACCATCGCAGTCCAACAAGCATATCCACACCACCCTCTGCCGAAGAGGAGTGGACCAAATATCTTTGCCACTGCATAATGAATGGTGGCGGCTTCAAATACGCCGGTAAACAAGTAGTACCAAAATCCTTCGATCTGCATATTTTCATTGCTGATCAGTCCAAGAAAAACCAGCATATATAGGCCTACAAGAAATTGTACAATCCTTCTTGCGTTCTTTGCTTCTCTTGCGAACAAAAATAGTCCAAGGGATATCGATCCACCGATATAGCTAAAATTGAACAGATAAAACAAGTTGTCTTTTGATAGCCATAACGTAATTGCGATTGCCTCGAAAATGGTGAACATGATGATTGCCGCTGAGTATTTTTTGATGATTTTCATTCGGGTGTGGTTCCTCCTCAGGGCTGTTATATCCCATAAATACTGTTTAGTAATGCCTTTCCTGATGCCGTCTTGAAAATATGCTTTTCAGCGTTTAACATATTTTCAGATGAGTATTTTGCTTCATCAGCATTGACAAGATAATCAGCCTCCAGAAGAATCTGGTGATCCAGTCCATCAACCTTGATATAGGTATGATGGTGACAAACTAAATAAACAATTCTCGCCGTCTGTTCAGCTGTTAACTCGCAATCTTGCAGAAATTTCTCGACCAAAGGTTGGCTCTCTTCCTCCTGATGCTTTCCGTTGGTATTCCCATATTTCTCACGGCAAAGCGGACATGCAATATCATGGATAATCGCAGAAGCTTCAAGAATATACTGCGTTTCGCAATCCAATTCTTCAAGTTCGCCTATGGTCTTCGCATAGGTCCACACCTTGATAAAATGGTTGATGTCGTGAAGATTCCCTTCATAAAAATCGATCATCTTTTTCAATAATTCAGATACTGCCATTTTTTGAACTTTAGTTTTCCCTTCCATCTTCACTCAATCCTTTTCCTTAATCGTTTCCTCTTGTTTACCATCTGAAGCAGTTGTAAAGTATTTCTTACAACTGTGTCCTCGTTCAGTTCACCATCTTCAAATACCTGAAATAATGAACTATAGTTGTATTTTCCATCTTTGACCATTCCAACGCAGAAAGCCATCTCTTTCTATTATAAAGCATTTTGACGTATCCGAACACATCTTTTTTAGCATTACTCACCGTGAAGATAAACAAAAATTCCTCCCCCTTGCCCAGTGGACAAAGAGGAGGAATCTTTTATTTTTTCTTTACGGGAATCCAAAGTTCGCTATAATAGTTCTCGTCCTGGGTGCCGTTTTCGAATTTTGCTGGATCATCATACATTTCAATGCAATATCCAGCCGCGATTTCGTAATCTTTGCAGTTTGGCAACCACTCAGAATAAATCTTTTTATTGATCTCCTGCATGGTCTGTGGCATTGCGCCCTTGCATACAAACACCGCCCATGTAAATTTTGGAATCGTTTTTGTAACAAATCCATCTGGAATATCCGCAGCAGCGTTATAATTGTCTGCTATAAGGTACTCGAACTCGTTGCCTTGCATTGATTCGTCAGCATTTATCCCATACATCGGACAGATTGCTGTACCTTGTGCAGAACTATGGAACTCTCCCCATAGTTTTGGGACTTCGCTCATCGCCTCATCATACTTAAATGTTTTCGCAAGTCCTACCACCGTAAACTCATTTTTTTCTACAATTTTGTAATCCATAGAATAGCCTCCTTCTAAAGTGAATTTAATTGATAATGGTGCAAATGATTTTATACTTGCACCTTCTTTTCGTACAGCAGAAGGGGTACAACCGTGAAAGCGGTAGAATGCTTTGGTGAAACTATCCGGGGAATCATAGCCGTATTTTATTGCGATATCAATAATCTTGTCATCGCTTGCCGCTATTTCGCTGCCTGCAAGGGCGAGTCTGCGGCACCTGATATAATCAGCGACTGTAAAATCACAAAGCATAGAAAAACCTTTTTGAAAATAAAAAGGGGATATATGCATCTTATTCGCAATGTCTTCAATCGTGATTTCTTCGGTGATGTTTTCCTCGATAAAATCTATCGCCCCGCTAATGCATTCTGTCCATCTCATGGTTTCGCCTCCTAACTGTAGTTCAATTATAGAACTTTAGAAACCAGTGTTCCCGACTTTTTGTGCCAAGATTTGGCTACTCTATTTCTCGATATTCTCTCTTACGATCATCAAATGGCAAACCCCAAAAATCAAAGCGAAGATAACCAGCATGATGTGTCGAAGCAATATGCCGTTCATCAAAAACAAGCATACTGGAACTATCGCCAAACCGTAGAAAATTGCGCTTCCCCCTTTTGATTTACGGATCCACAAAACGGCATAAACAATCAGCAAAACTATAGTTAGGAAAATCCAAATTAGCATTTCCGCAACACTACTAAATCCGAATTCCCAATTGGCAAACGTTAGCGGTATCACCATCATCGCCATGCAGCCATATCTGCCGAGCTGCTCCAAAACATTGATTATGCGATTTTTGCTGCTGAAATCCCCCGCAATATTCTTTTTCATTGCAATGATATTGATCAGTATCAGGCAAATAACTGCCAATGTATTAATGAGATTTATCCATCCGAAACTCATGCTGTTCTCCTTGTTCTCGCCTTCTCAGTCCAGTGCAACAATGTCTGACCGTTCATAACGATTATGGCCTTGCAACTGTTTTTTATATTTCCAACATTTAATTGCATCCTCTAAAGATTTTCCTTTGTTATCTGCAAAAAAATCACGGGTATATGTATTGTATTCAAATTGCTTATCAATAACCGTTCGTCCTTTTTTCTTTTCTTCCAAAATTTCATGATAAGCTATAATCGCTTCTTTATATGTTTTCCCTATGTTGCTTTTTAACCATTTCTGAAAAGCGACATTGAACGAAAAATGATTCCCGATATGCTCTTTGAAAAACGCTCTGTGTTTTTCAGAACAAACAAAATCAGGCTCTATTTTTGTATCTTCACTAATGTTTGAAGCTACTACAGCCTTCTTCTTTGTTGCCACAGCAGGTAACACCTTACCCGTATCAAGAAAATACGCAATCCTATCCGTTATTTCTATTTTCCCACCAGATGTTGGCAGCCCGTTATTTCTGCAAAAGTCTATCAATTCCTCTTTTAAGTAATAGAAATCACGAAACGTTTTGCTATCTAAACACTTATCTAAATCTGGTCTTTCGGCCATTATAGCTTTCCTTTCAGGTTTAGTCTGTTCTTGATTAATGAATATGTGTAAGTAGGCAGACACACTCCACATGGAGCGATACCCCTATTTTGATGTCTAAACTACTGCCGTTCTCGGAAACAGTTCTACTCATTTAGTACGTTCGTGTAAAAATATCTACTACACAATTTATAAGGGGTAAGTTCTTGGAAACAAGTCGAGCGGATAATTGCTACTATACAATACGGTTTGTGAATTTGATACCGTCTCAACAATGGTAGGCGAGAGGAACTGCCCACTCGACTCTAAAATATACCGTCTCGACATTGATTTGCTTCAGTTATCCGAAAATATAGGATAACTGAAGTTAGAGTTTACAATAAATTCCGCAATTCAATTACAACGTTTATCTTTACAACTGGCTCCTTGTCTCAACTATTCGGAAATTTCGAATAGTTCACTTGAGCAGTTATTCGGAATTTCCGAACAACTGAATTTTACTTCTTCACCCTAAAGTTTTGTTCCTACTTTCTACAAATGCCACTGCATTTATCAGGTATTCACTTAATTCTACAGAGGTCATTTGAGAAGTCAATCGATTGTTCTCTCAATATCAAATGTAGAATAAGTGCCCTATCAACGCAAATTTAACTGTTCTTTCAAGAAAGGTTTTATAGAACTCAACAATATTGCAATCGCCTTCTTTTCTTGACGCTGTGTTCTTTGCCTTGCATTGAACATTTTTAGCATAAATTCATAATCATTTTCAGGATCATAATTATTATAGGCCGTAGCCTTGAAAGCATTATTTTCAAAAAGATACCGAAGTAATTTTCTCGAAAAAAACTCAGCAGAAAATGTCAGGTATTCATTCTCTTCTATTGCGTGCAAGAGTTTGAATAGCTGTATCTTAACATCGACTTCCTCATTCAATTCTTTTCGTTCAAACTTTTTAATACATGAACTTCCAATGGGATAGAGTATATTGCCATTGATATCGTTTTTAATTGTGAAAAGGTAACGGAGGTTCTCTTTACCACAAACACATGACTCTACTAATTCTTCATCTTCCTCAACATCATATACAGACCACTCCTGAACAGCAGACGACCAATCATGTGCATCTGAGTTGTCAATAACTGTCTGTATTAAGTTTTCATAGTATCTACTAGTTCTCATTCGCATTTCACCTCTATCCACAAGTTTCTTATTACATAATTGGGGGTGCAATTATTCTTTCCCCGTCAACTCCTTGAACCCTTGCGCTCTCAGCAGTTCGTTACAGTCATGAATGGATTGATTGTAAAATCCAAGGATGAATGACTCATAAATAAAATGTGCTTGATTTGAATTCTTGGTGCAAGGGTGTTAGCTTGCCATTCCATCCAATCATTAGTGGATCTAGTTGAGGTATCTTTTACTCCACCAACCACTAAACACTTTATTTGTGTTGCATTTTTGTTGTACAGCCGTTCTAACTCAAATGCTTTCCTATGCCTATCCCAGTGAACACACTCATGCACAATCGTGTTATTAACCGAGCCTAAATTTCTTAAATGAAAAAATTCAGGATCTACAAGAATTGTTCCACCATCAAAATGCTTGTTTATCATTGCATCAGAAGTAGCATCATAAACCTCGGTGTCACAGTCGGCAAAGAAAATCTGCCCAAAGACTGAGTAGTCCTGAGTTATATGATGCTGCTCTATTTTTAAGCCCATACGCTTAACTAATTCTACAACATCCAAAGGCATAGGTGTCCTCAATGCTTCTGGATAATTCCTTTTCAAAAAGTCTGTTGCTGCTGCTTCTGCACCTTTTTTATATAGATACGGAACTAGCGAATCAGATAGTGGCTTGACTTGTTTATTCTTTTGATTGTACGTCTGAATATTTATGATCACATAGTCGTCCAAATTTTTTGATAAATCTCCCTCGCAGCTAACAATAAACCATTGATAACAAGTATCAGAGTTATCATAATGTCTGGTCGTTTCTGACACTTCGATTTCTGCTTCAAGAATTATATCAAATGCAATTCTCATTGCATCTCGGTCATCAACACCGACTTTCTTCACTTCGATATCAACTAGGGTCGCAGAATCAATATTGCTAACACTGTTTGAACACAATTCTATAGAGGAGAAATTATCGTCAACATATTCTTTTACAACCGTAAATAAGCCGTTATAAAAGCGACTTAAAACATATTCAGTAAAAGAACGACTTGTTGACATAGGAATTCCTCCATTTACATTATAATTTTAATAAGCTTATATCAATTTTGCTCCCTTCGAGATAGTGACCATACATCATTTTTGCCGACACACATCTCACTTGAATCTTTTCTAATCCCAATCTATCTAACATCTCCATAAAGACAGTTCCCTTATCGATAATATTATCCGCTTCTGCTGGCATTAAAAAGCAGTTGCTAATACTCGTTATATTGTGGTCTTTTAAAAAATTCATATAGGCGAGTTGGTATAGATACTGTTTTGTAATCGATTCGATGCCTGGCTGTGCTTTAGGTACTTTCCCTGGTTCAAGTCTTGCGATATAGTACTTAGCATCAAAAATAATAAATTTGTATTTTCCATTATCCTTAATAATAGAAACTAAATCCGGAATAAGTGTGCTAGTTGCGGTTTTTCTCGAAGCACTCCAAAACGGTTTCTCAATTAAATCAATCAATAGATCTTTGGCATTATAGTTCTCTTTTAACGGAATAGGGAGTTCAAGAGAGCTTAACGGTTTTTGCAGTTTATTATCCATAACCTCTGCGCAAACGCTCTCCCACACGAGATTAAAACTGTTTGTGCCAAACATTGATAGACAATCCGTGTCATGCAAATTACCACTGTGCGATACATATGCATAAATAGTCTTTAACACAAGTTGCTTGCGTGTGTTAAATTGAACATTCAACTCTTGTTCTATTCTATACAAGATGTAGTCCATATCGCCAAAGTCATCTAGTACCTCATCCGACAAATCAAGTTCTGATATCTCAAATAAATCAAGTAAATCAGCGTTTTTTAATTCATTGGAAGCAATGCTTAATACGCTCTCATGTAATCGCTTAAAATAGTCCAAATCATCATTGACTCGCTTCTTCGTCTGTAAATCAGTATAGTAAGGACGATTATTACTCAGTAGAGTGAAGGTATCATTTATGGTCTTGTCCCATAAAATTTCACCAGAACCATTGCTTTCGATAATATCTTCGGTATTTGTATATGTTCCGTTTTCATAGTAATCATGCAACAAGAAAAGGAGTACTGCCAAAAGGTTAAAAGCATGACTTTCGCTACTTTCGTTGAACATACGGATAATCTGTTCTTTAGAATTATATTTTTCAAGAACTTTCAGAACCTGTTTCAATTCGTTTTTAGGTTCAGGCTCATTAAATATATATTTCGGATAACACTTAAGTACACGTCCTGCGACCGTTATAACACCAACAAAAGTGAAAACATACAAAAACTCATTTTCGCCAACTTCTACATCAGCCACTTCTACATCTTCATCTATGAGATCAGACATATCCTTTTGCGTGTCAGATAATTTTACGGCTTTCAGAATGCCAAACTCTTTCAGCTTGCGAATAATTGAAATAGCTTTTTCTTCTCTACATTCAAACAAGTCGCACAAGTCTTTCTGCGTATATCTTTTTTGCTCCCGCAGAAACTTGGATATCATTCTTCATTCTCCTCTACAGTGTTTCCTTCCACTACATTTGGCAAATCTTTTGGTTCTGTAGCATTTTGTATTTCGCTGTTAAATATACCGATGCCCTTTATCTCAAATTCCTTACATATTTCTGAATAACGACTGCTATTATCAAAACAGCCTTCAAAAAGGCTAGAACGTTTTTGCTTTGCCGCATCCTCAAAAAGATACATAAGGACTTTATTCTTGAAGGTATTAACAAAAGCTTCCCTGTCGATTTCGTTTCCATTTATAGGGACAACTATCTTCTTAGGAATAAAGTATGGGCCAAGTTGCTTATCTTCATTCACTTTATTCTTTGCAAGAAATTTATTAATTGCCTTTCGCAGCTTGTTCCACTCAATTTGATGTTTGGTTTGTCCTTTTCCAAGAACAACAGTCTTTCCGATTAATTCCTTTTCGCTATCATCAATCCCCAAGTATGTAAAATCCCATCTGCGCTTAAAGGCAGTATCCATAGGGAACACACCTTGGTCAGCACTATTCATCGTTGCCCAAATAAACATATTATCGGGGATTTTTATTTTTTTGCACTGTTCTTCTGATACTTTCAACTCCTTCATGAGGTATTTCTTAATATCCTCCGAAGCTTGAATTGGATATTCACTCACTTCGTCATCGTCTCTATCAAGTAACTGAAAGATATCTCCAAAAACAGCAGCAACATTGGCACGATTTATTTCTTCAATAATTAGCAGAAATGGCTTAACATCATCTGTTCTTCCATTTTTAAGAGCTTCGACATAGATGCGCATAAACGGACCAGAGACATATTCATAAGTTATTGCGTCTTTGCCGTCACTATCCTTACAAGGCACAGGCTTATATGTTCCAACAAAGTTAGCATAAGAATAATCTGGATGGAAAGTTACGCGCTCATAATCAATTTCATTATCATCTCCAAGCAATTTTTTGCGTTCTTTATTGAGCGTAAAACTCTTGCCTGTTCCTGGAGCACCAAAAAGAATACGATTTCGGTAAAATTCACTTTCTAGTTCTGTTTTAAATCTGATTTCAGGTAATTCAGTGTTTTCTTTCAAGAACTCATCATACTTTGCTAATCCACAACTGCACGCCTTATTTCCTGCTCTGTCATTAAAATCATCAAAACCCGGTTCGTTGAAGAGATAATCTGTATACTCCTTTAACTCGTCCGTGTCTTGAATCTGAAATACTGAATCGTAATCCTTGTATTTTTCGAATTCATTATAACCGCGTCCCATATTACTGATATAGCTATCAACGGTGTTTGAATTGTATAGATCACCGTTAGCTTTCTTTTGCGAACTTAGCCATGCTTTGAATTTTGCTTTTTGCTCGTTTGGATTAACAGCAGTCTCTTCAGATAATGGTTGAGTATGCTCCGCCAATTGTGTGACTAGCGATCCATGAAGCCAACTTGCATTTCGAATATAAAAGTAAATAAATTCTTTTCTAAAGGCACAAGCATATTCGCCAGAGCCTTTGTCTTGTTGTACAAAGCCTTCTTTCATCGCCTGTGCAATAGTCGCGATTTTTATTTGTTTAGAAATTGGTGTTTCTGCAGCAGCAGACGATTGTTTCAGAATCCATGCGCAAAATATTGTCTGACCATCTCGTCTATATATTCCGAGTTGAACAGCCTGATTACCTGATTGTTTTTGCTCATAAGTGTAATTAATATATTTGCTTTTTTGTTGAGTACGTTGCTCATCATTAAGGTTAGAACGTCCCCCCGGAGTAGTGCCTTTTGCACATACAAATATAGGGTCTGAATATCCATCTTCAAATGATATTACAAACACTTCTTTAAGTTCATCATTGGCTTCTTGACAAGAAATCTGATGATTATATTGAGAAAATGCGGTTTGCAATTCTGATTTCACTTGATTATTATCTAGTGTATCTGTGACTCTATTATAATCAGATTCAATGATTTCTCCACTCCCACTAGCCCATTGATACTTTGGCATTGTCATTCCTCCCTTAGACTTCGAATACTTTTATATGCTTTGCATTTAAAGATTCTCTATTAAATATATTGACTATCTTCGCTGGTTCCTCGATGATTGCGTTAATGTCTGAACCTTCAAGCAAAATGATACATAAGTTTAGGGATTTCATAATCTGCGTTGCATACTCTCGTGCATTAGTCGATATTTTTCCTGTTGTCATTATTACAATTGCATTTGTTTTTAGAACGTGCGATAATCCTACTTCCTTAGCAATTTGATCTAATGAAACCTTTTGAGTATTTTTACACTGCACCTGCCACCGAGAATAGAGTAATCTGCTCGAGTCAAAAAGAACATCCACCTCAGCACCTGCTGATTCAGACCCCTTCAGTCGAGTTTTTATGAAATCTAGACCAATTATCTTCATTATTTTTATAGCAAAAGCTTCTAATGCAATTCCTTTAACGTATGTATCGGTCGAATCTATATCCTTACGAAGATCCGCCAAAGGTTTTTGAAAATAGACTGATACTTCTTTGCCAATCATGTTTTCAATTTGAGATAATAAGGGGATTATAATCTCTTTTTTTGTCAAATCGGTTACTTTAACAAGAGGAGTACTTCCACCTCGACCGCCTGTGGTCTTTTGTTTTTCAATTAGCCCTTTCTCTTCTAAGGGATTAAGAACTACGCTTGAAAATGATTTTTCTTGAAATACAAATCCATACGTTGCTGATGCAAGTCCTCTAATATCAGATGCTTTTTGAAATTCATACGACGAAGTATTACAAAGTGCCTTTAAAAAATAGTACTGTTCCGAACGTAATTCTTTAAGAAGTTCAAATTCACTTTCAGAAAGTTCAATAAGCTGGCTCAACTTATCTTCATCAATTCTCCATCCATTCAAAATTTGTGCTTTTTCCAACCACAATTTCATAACTTGTACATTGTTAGATGTTTTCGCCAATGAAAAACCTCTTGCTGTTAGTTCTGAATTCACAGATTCATTTGTAGGCCTTATCGCATTCCGATGCATAGTCCTAAGCACATCTATTAAAACCATACCATTTAGGTTTAGTAAAATGTGTTTCGCCATCATGTCGTACTGTTCATCTGCAGTGGCTGCACCACTTAGATTTCGGCCAAATTCAGTGAGATTGGTACCTCCACCGCTTTCCATTATCCCATATGCTACTAAAGAATTTTTGCAATTGTTAGCCATTGCTCTCTGTTGATCAGGGGCATTGGTGCTAAAGAAATTCTCGATTATGCCATCAATAATAACCGAAGTATCGTCTCCCTCATTATCTTCAATGATTTTCAATAATAAAGAAAGGTTATGGTTGATTTGTGTCGGCGAAAATTGTGTTCCAAAAGGTAATTCGTTTTTCACTTCGTCTCCTCCTTGAAATACTGTTTTTTTATTGCGATAGCAATCTGCTCTACCAACAGAGGAGGAACGGCATTGCCAATTTGTCTCCATTGATCTCTAAAGTCGCCACAAAATTCATAATCATCCGGGAATGTCTGAATTCGTTTAATTTCGTTTATGCGCAGAAATCTATTCTTCCAATGAAAAGGCCCCATATTATTAGAAAAACTTGCTTGTATAGTCCATGATGGTTTTTCAGGAGACAGTTTCAATAAAAATGACCAATATCTAGAGCGCCATTTAAAGATAGGGGCTGGATATCCCCGTTCAGCTGTAAAATACAAATAATTGTCCCCTGGTGGAATCAACTTCAATAAATCTTTATGTTTAGAGCCTGCCTGCATATCTTTATCTTCAGGAAGATCATAATCTAAATCTCCTATAGCTTCACCACATGTAACCCAAGGTTTTTTACATCCTGCTGTTTCTTTTGATATTTTTTCGGAATTATAGTGCGTTTCTTCTGGAAAGACGAATTCTTTTCCAAATCCTTTTTTAACACCAACACATATAAATCTTTCTCGAATTTGAGGGACTCCATAAT
Source organism: Clostridiales Family XIII bacterium PM5-7 (assembly GCA_050435405.1). Lineage (GTDB taxonomy): Bacteria > Bacillota > Clostridia > Peptostreptococcales > Anaerovoracaceae > Senimuribacter. Next base: position 19,255 of record JBNDKG010000008.1, on the reverse strand, counting down.
TAGCAGTGTTAATTACCCTAAAACTAATATCATATCCCAATTCTGCAGTTCGTGTTTTCAACAAGTCAAATGCAGCTTGATGTGGTTTGTATACAAACCCGAATACATTTTCAAAAAAGAACACTTTGGGTTTTGCTTCTTCCAAGGCTCGAAAATATTCATAGAGTGTAAAAGAATTTTCATCTTCCAACGCCCTTTTTTTATCCGTTCTATAGAAACGCGATTTCGAATATGCAGGGCAAGGGGGGCCTCCTACCATTACATCAATATCAGACAGTTTCAAACCAATCTTTTCTAGTTCTTTTTTATAGTTGATTTCACGTATATCTTCACACCTCACTAATCGACCTATGTTGTTTTTTTCAAGTGTTTCACAAGCAGTCGACCAATTGTCTGTAGAAAAACAGATATCAAATCCCGCATTCATAAATCCACAATCTATTCCACCACCACCAGAAAAAAGGCTAAGTACTTTTATACTCATACTGTTATACTCTCCTTTACAAACTCAATCATTGCCTTACCCATAAGGGGAGGAACAGCATTACCAATTTGCTTTTGAATAGACCTTCTGCTCCCGTAAAACTTATAATCTTTTGGGAAACTTTGGATTGCTGCAATTTCAGGCACTCTTAGTCTACGACTGCTCCAATGAAACGGCCCTACCCAAGGACCAGGTTGCGCAGTAATTGTCCAAGAAGGCTTGTCTGGAGATAATTTTAATAGAAAACTCCAGAAGCGCTTATCTGCAACAAATTTAGGGTTTTCGTAACCATACCAAGCCGTCAAAGCTTTATAATTCATACCGGGGGGAACCTGTAGTAAATCTTCATGATATGTTCCACCTGTGGTTTCTTCTTCTGGTTCATAGTATTGCGGGATATCATACTCCGTTATTACTTCCCCAGTATTTACATAGGGTTTTAAACCCGTTGTGCAACAATCTTCTGGTGAGCAATGTGTTTTTCGAGGTTCCTCACTAACAAATTCGCCCTTTGTTGCAATAATAAAAAGACGTTTTCTCTTTTGAGATACCCCATAATCTAATGCATTGGCTTTTACTATTTTGTACTTATATCCTTGTTCAACAATAATATCTATAAAGCGATCAACAATTTCTCTGTTTGTCGGATGTAATAAACTCTCCACATTTTCGAATACAAAACCGTTAGGTTGCAAATCAATGACTACTCTCAGGTATTCATCAACCAATGTGGCCCTTGGGTCATTGATACCTTTTCTCGTACTATTTCCAACCCAATATCCCGCTTTCGAAAAAGGTTGACAGGGAGCCCCACCAATAACTATGAACTTTTTAGCTTTATGTTCAGCAAGTATTTTTTTAAATACATCGCTTTCTATTTTGTGAAGGTCTCCTTTAATTATTTTTGAATCCTTGAAGATATCATTTTTCTTTAATGTCTCAATACAATCATCATCAAAATCAGTGCTTGAGATTACCGGTACGCCAGCAAGAAAGCTAGCTATATCAAGACCTCCCGCACCTGAAAACAGGCTAACGGCAACAACCTCACTATTATTTTTAGGCATAATCACTTCATCCTCATCTTTCAATTTCTAAAATATCACTCAATTCACAATCAAGTGTACAACAAATACGAACAAGAACATCCAACGAAACATATTCATTTCGTCCCATTTTAGATAATGTACTAGATGCGATGTCTGTTTGTTTTCTTAATTCAGTTTTCGTCATGTCCTTATCTATAAGGAGTTTCCAAAGTCTTTTATAATTAATTCCCATATTGCACCTCGATTTTTATTCTTAGATGTTTCGCGGGGACAGCAAAGTTACTTTACCTATTATACATGTATTTTTTCGCAAAGTCAATCGTTTTCGCTGAGAACTCGAACATATTATTGCGACACTCAAAGTATATAACCGCTGATATATTTGGTTTTTTAAGAAAAATAGTATTTGTTTTTATGCGGACACGCTTTGTCCACCTACTATACTCCTATATATTACGGCATTTCTTCATTATCGCCCTCTATTTCAAGCTTTAGTTCGCTTGTTATAGAGGGCTTTTTTCGTTTGTATCCCTATCAAATCGGACATCCCGTGTCCGGGGCAAATGCGTTAAAAAATGTTAACCTTATATATGGACGAGCCGGTTCGGCTCCCAGTAAAAATATTCTACAGCCTGAAATGCATTAAGGGCTAAGGATACGAATACAGCCATCACCACGCTTTCTTAAGTTTGGTTGGCTAATTCGATACCCTTTCCTTTTTGCGCCCATTTTAGGCTTGAAGGGTCTGTGTATCGAATTACACAGGCTCTATTTTTGTCCTTTGCTCTCCGCTACAGGCGGAAAGGACAATCATTATGTCAAAAAAAGAAAATCAAGAATTATCCACTCAGTATTTCGTAGAGATCGATGGCGAACAGGTACCCGTATCTGAAGAAATCTATCGTTCCTACAAGCAACCACTATGGGCAGAACACAAGCGAAAAGAACGCTCAAAACGTTGTCAAATCAGCAATGGACGTGGTGGACTCAAACGCTGTGAAGAAAACTGTAGCCAGTGTCCTCATCAGAAAAACGGCAGCGTTTTATCGCTTGACTGTTTTGAAGAGACAGGCTATCTACCTGCAGACCCCGTAGCAGTCGATCCACAGCAAATTCTAGAAGATGCTCTTCTATTGGAAGAATTACTTGCAGCAATTGCGGAACTCGATCCTATTAATCAGCGTATTATCGAACTTTTGCAAAACGAGATGTCCGAGCGTGAAATCGCCACTGCTATAGGGTTATCACAAAAAGCCATCAATAAGCCTAAAGCGAAAATCCGTGAAGAACTAAAAAGATTTAAAAAATAGGTACTCAAACCGCCCTCTTCTGTCCTTTGCCAGTTGAGGGCGAGTTCCCGAAAGAAAATAAAAAGAAATTTTCAATTCTGGTACTCAAATCAAATATTTCTGTCCTTTGGAGTTTAAGAGGGCAGGAAATGACCCTCGGAACGGAGGTAAACAAATGCAAAGAAATGTTCTCTACACAGATACCCGTGATGAAGAACTCATCGAATTGCTCGGTGCAATTAGCGTGGTATCAAAACGTCTGGCAACAAATCTATCAAAGCTTGTCGGACAGAGTCAATCAAAGGAAGGAGGAAAATCTTATGAGCAAGATGAGCGAATTATCCCTTACAATCGAGAAACTGCATAAGTGCGGCAATGCCTTAATTGGTATTGCAGAAAATTTAACTGATTTATTTAGCGGTTCAGGCGATATTTCATCAGACGATGGTATTTCTGGCACCAATACCAAAAAGCGTGAGCAATTTAATATCATGATTGATGAGTGCGAGGCAGGCAATATTGATATGATTATTACAAAGTCAATTTCAAGATTTGCTCGAAACACGCTTGACTGCCTAAAATATATCAGACAGCTTAAAGATAAGAACAACCCGTTTTCTTTGAGAAAGAGAACATCAACTCAATGGATTCTAAAGGAGAGGTTATGCTCACGATTATGGCAAGCCTTGCACAGCAGGAAAGCCAGTCTTTGAGCCAAAATATAAAGATGGGTTTACAGTATCGCTATCAGCAAGGCAAAGTGCCAATCAACCACAAACGCTTTCTAGGTTACACGAAAGGCGCTGATGGAAACCTTGCTATTGAGCCTGAACAAGCTGAAATTGTCAAACGCATTTATCGTGAATACCTTGAAGGTGCAAGCATGGATAAAATCGCTACAGGGCTTGAAAAAGACGGTATTCTCACAGGTGCAGGGGGTGCAAAATGGCATACAAGCACGATTAAGAAAATTCTCACCAATGAAAAATACATGGGCGATGCATTGCTCCAAAAGACCTATACAGTAGATTTTCTTAGCAAAAGCGAATCAAGAATAACGGCATTGTGCCACAATATTATATCGAAGATAACCACCCCGCCATTATTCCGAAAGACCTGTATATGCTTGTGCAAGAGGAATTTGTTCGTAGACGTGTGGTCCATACTAGCCCAAGCGGTAAAAAGCACAGCTATAGTGGTAATCACTGCTTTTCGCAGATTGTGTTTTGTGGTGAATGTGGTGAGATGTATCGTAGAATCCACTGGAACAATCGTGGCTGTAAGTCTATTGTTTGGCGGTGCATCAGCCGTGTGGAACACACTGAACACGTCTGTCATTCTCGCACAGTGAACGAACTTCTTTTGCAGGAGATTGTATTAAAAGCGATTAACCAGACTCTTGGAGATAAAGAAAACCTCATCAAAACACTACAAGAAAATATCGCTATGGCGGTTAGGCAATCTGATGCCACCTCATATGACGGCATTGACGAACGGCTGAATGAGTTGCAACACGAACTCCTTAAAAAAGCACACAAAAAAGAGGAATATGACACCGCCTGCGATGAAATGTTCCGCTTGCGTGAGCTGAAAAAGCAGTCCAAAACCGATACTGTGGCACGAGATGAGAAGCTTAGTCGCATAAATGATTTGCAGGATTTTATTGCTATGCGAACTTGTTCGCGTTTCAGCCAGACTGAAATAACCGAGTTTGATGAGAAGCTGGTCAAACGGCTGATAGGGAAGATTACCGTACTTGAAGATGGATTTTCGGTGGAGTTTAAGTCGGGAGTGAGTTTGGAAGTTGAGGGATAGGGCATAGATGCAGTGAACCCCTGCTGAGCGTTATGCTTGGCAGGGGCATTATTATATTACTACATTGAATTGTTATCTGCGAAGTTCCTCAAAATAGTAGCATCATCATTTTCCTTTGTGCGATCCAAAGAATAACAAAAACTAATTTCTGAGTGGTTACGAAAATGCTCAAATAAGGATTCTCTAAGCAATTTGGTTTTATCAGAGTTGAACTCACTTCTCTGTCCGCCATCTGGGTTCCGTTTTACATTTGTGCAGTAAATCTTATTCGGATCTTCGGCATCACTCCTACTAAGTGATTGAACCATTGCACTTTTTTCAATTCTCGAAGCTGTGTCGGGAACGGATTGTGGAATTACAGTCCCTAGAAGTTCCGTAAATTGCCGAAGAATATCACCAAGGTTTTCTTTATATTCAATTCCAAAATATTGACGTAAATCTTTTGAATCAATAAGTAGTCCTTTGCAGTTTGCTTCTACTGCTAAATCATCTGTTAAGTCGATAGCCTTCATAAAATGCAACTTGACTAACGCATAGTTGTTTATTCTTTTTTCTTTGCCAACAAATCGCCTTACAAGTACAATGTACTCAATTTCTTTGTAGCTAAAAATGAAACTACATATCGTCCAATTTTTATCTACCATGTCATCTTTCAAAGATTTTAAATTTTCAAGTTCCATTGTTTCCCCTTCCGTTTCCTGTAATTTGTTTGGCATTGAGTTAATCGATCTTTTCGCTTCAAATAACTCTTCCATTCCATAAAGGTGTCTCTTGAAAACTGGAATTTATTTTTTTCTCAGTCTTAATTCTGTGTTATTCTTTTCCGCTAAAGCCTGTAATTGTTTTTTCATATAGGCTGCTTTTTCTTTGATGGACTTTCCACATATATATGTATCAGCTTCAGCCATTGCAAGCACAGCTTTAATTTCATCAGCTTCAAACAGATTTACAGCAAGGCAATACAGCGTCTTTTCGCGCCCTGAATTATAATCGGACAAGAGTGTATCGAGCAGCTTTGCCTTTTCGATTTGCTGTGCATTATAAGCGTCAATGCTGATTCTTTGTGCTTTCATCATATCTGCCTTTTGATTTCTATGTGTGATGAAAGAATCAAAAGCATCTATATTTTCATATTTTGAGCAAGGGTATTCATCGCACTCAAAGCAATACTCAATTTTATCATGTTCTATACTGCACTTGGCAATTTTGCACGACTGGTTTCCATGTCCGCAGCCGCCACAGTGTCCACTCAGTTTCATGGAACATAATCCGCAGTTTAAGCCACATAGAGAAAATAGCGGGTTTGTCCTTTTAAAGCCTTTCATCTTACGCCTCCATACTACAAATTTTTCCTTACATCCATCTCACTCACTCAAAAATCCCGTTATCCAACCCACGGCCTAAACTATCCCCTTGACAACCAAATCGCCCACTCAGTTTTCGTGTTATCCAAATCACAGCCTAAACTATGGCTATTATTACGGTTGATATGTTTGCGTGGAGTGTTATTTTTCTCGTTTTGCACTCACATTGCAAAATCTCGATATCGCCAAATGCCCATATATCAAGGGGTTTGGGGCGTGTTATCCCTCAACCCTTGACATCAAACAAACACACTCCACATGCCCCGTCCACGGGAACATATCCACTGGCGTGGCCTCTTCAAATCGGTAGCCCTGCTCAGATAAATACTTCACATCCCGCGCAAGTGTCGCTGGATCACAAGAAACATAAACAATTCGCTCAGGTGCAGCCGTTACCACCGCTTCCAAAAGTCGCTGGTCGCAACCTGCTCTTGGCGGATCCAAAAATACAACGTTAACATCATCGACACAGAGTCCCGCGTCTACAGTATCTTCTTCATCTTTTGCCGTGCCTTTATCTAAAGTTTGCATTCCCATTAGCCTTGGCAATTCGTCCTCGGCTCGTCCACAGACATATCGTGCATTTACGATTCCATTGAGCACTGCGTTTCGGTTGGCATCAAGAACAGCCTTTTTCACCGATTCTATGCCGATTACCTTTGCTGCTCCAGCCTTTGCTGCAAACAATCCGATTGTTCCAATGCCGCAGTACAAGTCAAGCACCGTTTCGCTGCCCGTAAGCGCCGCATATTCCATGGCTTTGTCATATAGTACTTCCATCTGCACTGGGTTCACCTGATAAAAAGATAATGGCGATACCTCAAAAACCAAGCCTCCGGCTTGTTCAAGTATCGTCGGCTTTCCAGCCACAGTCACGCACTCTTCGCCCATAACCGCAGTACCTTTCCCCTTATGGACATTGACCACCACGCTCTCCAAGCTGTAGGCAGGAAAGCCATTTTCACGCTCCGCGGCATTATAGATAGCCTCATCAAGCATGCCCACCAGCTTGTCCACATTGGGAATGCCTTTCCCATTGATGACTAAAACGACCATCACTTCACCAGTTGCGTGAGCCGTTTTGACAATCAGGTGGCGCATCAAGCCTTTTTCCCATTTAGGATCATATGCTGTGATGTTGTCCTCCTTCATGAACTGACGAAGGGCTTCTGCCGCCGCCATAGCTGGCGCCGACTGAAGCATACAGTCCTGACAATCCACCACATCATGAGATTTCCCCTTATAGAATCCAACTGCTGGTTCACCTAAATTTTCTAGAATTCCGCCTTTTCGGGTGATCACTCCGCCAGTCCATATGGGCATCGTCGCTTTGTTCCGATAGCGAAAAGGCTGTTCCATTCCAATAATCGGGCGAATCACAGGCTCTGCAATTCCGCCAAGTCGGGATAGCTTCTCTCTCACTTGATTTTCCTTAACCCGCAGCTGTGCCTCGTAGGACAGACTGCCGTAAGGGCATCCTCCGCACTGTGCAGGACGGCTAGCGGCCTGTCCAAGTGGTTCTCTATCAAGGGTTTCAGGGCGGCCAGCGGCCTGTCCGAGTGGTTCTCCGTCAAGGGACTCAGGACGGCCAGAGGCCTGTCCCAGTGACCCCATGTATTCACACATTGGCTCAATTCTATCCTTTGATGGCTCGATCAGTTCAACCAGTCTGCCGAAGGCATAGTTTTTCTTCACTTTGGTCAGCTCTGCTGTTACCAAGTCTCCAACTACTGCGCCCGCAACGAAAACGGCAAGGCCGTTACTTCTTCCGACTCCTTGTCCCTCGCTTGTCTGATCCTCTATCTTTATCTGTACTCTTTGTCCCTTTTCCATGTTTACTATCCTTTTTTCTTCTCTCTGCCCAACGGCTATTGTCACGGTCACGTTTTGATCGTCTTCCGCCTGCGCCTGGAACAGAGGCTCTATCTCTATCCCTATCTCTACTTCTACCATCACGACGACGTCCACCATCGCCACTTCTATGATTCTGTTGGGTCTCCACTTCCATTTCGCCAAGGGACATTCTTAAGAATGCGCCTGCGATTTCCAGTGGGGACATGCCTTCATCTTCACATCGTTTATAGATGATTTTGGTGAATGGCTCCAAATCTTTGCCTTCACAGTATTCTAACGCATCGCTGACATTTTTGTAGGCTTTGATGGTTAGTGCGCTGGCTGCCGTCGGCATATCCTTTAGCTTGATTTTGGTGTTACAGTAATCCTCGATGGAATCGATTTTGTAACGTTCTCTATTGGTAATGAGGGAAATGGCTTTTCCCTTTTTTCCTGCTCGGCCTGTTCGACCGATTCGATGAACGTAATATTCCATATCCTGCGGCATGTCATAGTTGAACACCATGTCTACATCGTCAACGTCAATGCCTCGTGCTGCCACGTCAGTTGCAAGAAGCAACTCTAATTTTCCACTTCTGAACAAGCTCATTACGCGGTCTCTTTGATGCTGTGACAAATCGCCGTGAAGTGCTTCTGCGGCATAGCCTTTCCCCTTTAAGATTAAGGTGAGCTGGTCTACTTTTCGTTTGGTGTTGCAGAAGATTAACGCTCTTTTTGGCGACATGAAGTCAAGGAGTCTGCACATAGCGGAATCCTTTTCTCTACCTTTGATGATGTAATAGCTTTGTTTTACAAGGGGAATCGTTAGTTCCTCTTGTGCCACCTTTAGATGCACTGCATCCTTTTGGTAATGCTTGGTGATATAAAGGATTTCCTTTGGCATGGTTGCCGAAAACAGTGCTGTCTGACGTTCTTCTGGCATGGTTTCACAAATGGTTTCGATGTCTTCACGAAATCCCATGTTGAGCATTTCGTCTGCTTCATCTAACACCAACATACGTAAGTTGCCGAATTTCAGCGTCTTTCTTCTCATGTGATCCATGACTCTTCCCGGTGTGCCGATGACAATGTTGGCGCCTTTTTTTAGGGCTCTAATCTGTCGTTCTATATCCTGTCCGCCGTAAATTGGTGCAACCTTTACACCTGCGACGTGTTTTGCCATTTTGATCAGTTCTTCCGATGCTTGAATCGCCAGTTCCCTAGTTGGACAAAGGATCAATCCTTGAACGCCCTCTTCTTTTGGGTCGATGCTTTCAATCATTGGAATACCAAAGGCTGCAGTCTTTCCGGTTCCTGTCTGTGCCTGACCGATGACATCTCTGCCTTCCATCAGTACCGGTATGGTCAGTTCTTGTATAGGTGTCATATCGACAAAACCCATTTCCTCCAGACCCTTTAGTATCTTTTTGTTAATTTCCGATTCGTTATATTTCATTCAATTCTCTCTTTCTCTTAATTGCCATAAGTATTATATTATATCACAATTCTCCAAGAATGTATACACCTTGAAATTCCTACGCCCAGGGCTTTCTTGTGCTTGCTTCTAATCCATATGAAAATCCAGAGACACTGCTGCCTCTGGAGAAATTTCGGTTGTCTGTTTAGTTAACACTTTCGCAGCTTTGATGATTGCGCGAGCACAATGCGTGCCTACACTCTTAATGGTTTTTCCATGCTGCCGATAATCATAAAGCTAGCCATGGCTGTGGCACACAATTCTCCTGTCTCTGCATTAAAGGCTTTCCCTGTCATGCGAAGCATTCTTTTGCCCAAATGGCTACACTCTGCTCTATAGGTATAGGTTTCTCCATTCATCGGACGCACAAAGCTAACCGACAAGTCAGTGGTGGTTACGTTCATTCCCGAAAGTCCTACCGCGGTTATTCCCATAGCTGTATCAAATAAGCTGCTGATGACGCCGCCGTGAACTCCGCCCGAAGGATTTTTGCTCCACTCCTTGACGGTAAACGTATACTCTGCCCAAAGGGCTTCCCTGCTACAATCAGTTAAGGTTAGTGCCAGTAATTTATTAAACCGCTCCTGCTCATTGGAACGTTCCAAAATGTGTTCAATTGCATTTCTCAATGTTCGTTTCTCCATTCTTATGTCTTGTTTCATTTCGCTTAAGGGTTTCGCCGTTTCCGTACGGCACTGCCATTTCCTTTAGGCGCTACCGTTTCCTTAAGATCTTTATCGTTTCTTGAATATTATACACCTAGAGAATGTGCTAAGACAAGACTGTTGCTCACTGATTTTATCACAAATAACGCTTTTTGATCATTTTAGTGATAATTCACCTACTGGATTGCGCCTGCCCCCAAGAGCCCCCCTGCGCCAGCCAGCCCAAGCGCCAGCCAACCCAAGAGCCCTCTCCCCCCCCAAATCGAAAACCCAGAAGAACAATCTGTCCCTCTGGGTCATCTACAGTTTTAATCAATTTAGCGGTTATAAGCTTCTATCGCTTCTTCATCTTTGATTCGTTTCGCTTCAATGGTTGCCTGCATCATCATGTCTTTTACCTTCATCAATCTGGTCTGATTACCACGCTCGTTTTCGTCGAGCTTCATGGTAATGTACTTGATGGTGGTTTGCAGCTGAGGGATCATGACATATTCTAGAGCGTTTACACGTCTTCTTGTCTTTTCCAGTTCAGCGGCCAGCAGTGCAGTTTCTTTTTCTGCAGCAGCTAAATCAAGAAGCATTGGGAAAAGCTTGGATAGCTCTGCAATGGAGTTATCCAGTTCACCTGTTGTTCTGGCAAAACCGTATGGGTAGATATTGGATTCATCTTCCGCAGTGGTTTTGAAACTAAACACAGGAACGTCTACACTCATGATGTTTTTGCTGCCTACTTCTAGGATTACCCCTTGTTTTGGCATCATGAGGGACTCTTCCATAACCTCTTCACTCATAATGGCATTGGCAATGGTGAAGTTGTGATATACCCCAGCCAATCGCTTTTCGACTTCCAGACGGAGTCTTCCATTTTCTCTTGCAAGCTCTAGGAATTCCTTCATCAGTTCGTCTCGCTTGTCTTTCAACAGCTTATGTCCACGAGTGGCGGTTTTCAATCGTTTTTTCAGCGAAGTGAGCATCATCCTGGTCGGATTTACATTCATTCTTTCTGCCATAACGCTTCACCTACCCTAAATACTTTTCGATGTATTCGTCTTTGATTCTCTTCAGTTCACTCTTTGGTAGCATTTTCAGCAGTTCCCAACCGAGATCCAAGGTTTCTTCAATGGTTCTATCCTTTTCGTAACCCTGTGATACGTACTGGCTTTCGAACTCTTGACTGAATTTAGCATACATCAAGTCGATATCCGTTAGGGCCGCTTCACCTAAGATGGTCATCAATTCCAGACACTCTTTACCTCTTGCATAAGCAGCAAATAGCTGGTTCATGGTGTCTGCATGGTCTTCTCTCGTTTTGCCGTCTCCAATACCCTTGTCCTTTAGTCGGGATAGAGATGGGAGTACGTTGATTGGCGGTTTAACGCCTTTTCTAAACAATTCACGAGATAGGATAATCTGTCCTTCTGTAATATATCCAGTAAGGTCAGGAATCGGATGGGTTTTGTCCTCTTCTGGCATTGTCAGAATTGGAATCATCGTAATGGATCCTTCCTGTCCTCTTTTTCTTCCTGCTCTCTCATACATGGTTGCAAGGTCAGTATACAGGTATCCCGGATATCCACGACGACCTGGAACTTCTTTTCTTGCCGCAGATACTTCACGAAGTGCCTCAGCATAGTTGGTGATGTCAGTCATGATAACCAGTACATGCATGCCCATATCAAAGGCTAGATATTCAGCAGCAGTTAACGCCATACGCGGTGTCGCAATACGTTCTACCGCCGGGTCATTGGCTAAGTTCATAAACATAACGGTACGGTCAATAGCACCTGTTCTACGGAAGTCAGATGCGAAGAAGTCTGCTTCTTCGTAAGTAATACCAATTGCCGCAAAGACTACTGCGAAGTTGCTTTCGCCGCCTCTAACCTTTGCCTGACGGGCAATCTGCGCTGCCAGCTCTGCATGAGGAAGTCCTGATGCGGAGAAAATTGGTAGCTTCTGTCCTCTTACTAGCGTATTCAGTCCGTCAATGGCGGAAACGCCAGTTTGGATAAACTCAGCAGGATAGTCTCTAGCCGCTGGGTTCATTGGAAGGCCATTGATGTCCAGTTTCTTTTCTGCAATGATGCCTGGGCCACCGTCCTTTGGTCTACCCATTCCGTCGAATACTCTACCCAGCATTTCTGGAGAAACGCCAAGCTGTGTTCCTTTACCCATAAACTTAACGGTACTTTCCTTTAAGTTGATTCCAGCGGAGCTTTCGAACAGCTGTACTAGGGCATCGGCACCATTAATTTCTAACACCTTGCAAAGTCTTTTCTCCCCATTAGGAAGTACGATTTCGCCAAGCTCGTCATAAGTTACATTTTCTACATCCTTTACTAGCATCAAAGGCCCTGCAACTTCAGATATGGTCTTATATTCTTTAATCATCGTCTTCAGCCTCCTTACTAATCAAGTCTGAAACTTCTTTTTTCAATTCTGCCAAAGTTTCTTCATATGCTCCATCAACCTTTTCTTCTTCGGTGTATTTGAATCTTCCGATGGTTTCTCTTACTGGAAGTGTAGTCAGTTGATTGAATGGTGCATTTTTCTCAATGGCATCTTTCGCTACATCGTAATAGGCCAAAATCAATTTCAGCTGTTTATATTGTTTGTTCATTGACGCGTAAGTATCAATGTCGTGGAACGCATTTTGATGCAAATAGTCTTCTCTGATGGACTTACATGCCTCAAGCTTGATACGGTCATCAAAGGATAACGCATCTACGCCGACCAGCTGTACGATTTCCTGTAGCTCTGCTTCTTCCTGAAGTAGGATTAACGCTTTTTCACGTAGCTCTGGGAAATCCTTGCTTACATTGTCCTCATACCACTTGGATAGTCTGTCTACGTACAACGAATAGCTCTGCAACCAGTCGATGGCTGGGAAGTGTCGTTTGTACGCAAGTGAAGCATCTAGACACCAGAATACCTTTACGATACGTAACGTTGCCTGTGATACTGGCTCGGAAATGTCCCCTCCTGGAGGAGATACTGCACCGATTGCCGACAAAGCACCGATTCTGTTGTCACTACCTAAGGATACAACTCTACCAGCTCTTTCATAGAACTGTGCAAGTCTTGAACTTAGGTAAGCAGGGTAACCTTCTTCACCTGGCATTTCTTCAAGACGGCCAGACATTTCACGAAGTGCTTCCGCCCATCTGGAAGTTGAGTCGGCCATCAATGCTACGGAATAACCCATGTCTCTAAAGTACTCCGCAATGGTAATTCCTGTGTAGATGGACGCTTCACGGGCTGCTACTGGCATGTCCGATGTATTGGCAATGAGCACTGTACGCTTCATCAATGATTCTCCTGAGCGTGGGTCTTTTAGCTCTGGGAATTCCATCAATACGTCGGTCATCTCGTTACCACGTTCTCCACATCCGATGTACACGACGATATCAGCGTCTGCCCATTTTGCTAACTGATGCTGTACTACAGTTTTTCCTGAACCGAACGGTCCTGGAACGGCTGCAACACCACCTTTTGCAATTGGGAACAACGTATCGATTACACGCTGTCCTGTAATCAATGGCATCTCAGGAACCAATTTTTCCTTATATGGTCTGCCACGTCTTACTGGCCATTTTTGCATCATGGTTAGTTCTGCGATTTCTCCATCTGCTTTTTTTACCTTGCAAACGACTTCGTCTACAGTAAACTCTCCAGCTTGGATGGATTCAACGGTTCCGCTAATTCCATAAGGAACCATGATTTTTTGTTCTACGATAACGGTTTCCTGCACGGTTCCCAATACGTCACCGGCTTCAACCTGATCTCCAGCCTTTGCTACAGGAACAAAGGTCCATTTCTTTTCTCTATCCAATGAAGGTACATTAATACCTCTCGTGATGTTGGATCCTACCTGCTCTCTCATTGCTTCAAGCGGTCTTTGGATTCCATCATACATGGTTTCAATTAATCCAGGCCCTAATTCAACAGAGAGCTGTGCTCCTGTGGAAACTACCGGTGTTCCCGGCCCGATTCCTGCTGTCTCTTCATATACCTGAATTGAGGCCATGTCGCCTCTCATTTCTATGATTTCGCCGATCAGTCCCAAGTCGCCTACACGTACAACGTCGAACATGTCCGCGTCTTCCATGCCAGATGCAACGACCAGTGGTCCTGATACTTTAACGATTTTTCCTTGACTCATTAGTTTTCACCTCCAAATAGTATGTCTGCTCCCACAGCACGTTCAACGGACTTTCTAACACTGTCCATTCCAGTTCCTGAAGCCCCTTCTTTGCCAGGGATAGGAATAATTGCTGGAAGTCTTGAGTCCTTATATTGATCAATGTCTTTTTCAAGTTCTGCCGCAAGGCCCTCTGTGATATAGATAATCGCATATTCGCCTTTTGCCAGCTCATGAAGATGTTTCTTTGCTTCGTCACTTTGGCTACATGGGAAGATATCAAGTCCAAGGGCCTTAAATCCTAGAACTGAACTTCTCTCGCCAATGACTCCTATCTTATACATACGATTCCCTCAATCTTTCACCAATCTCTTCAGGGGTCAGTCCGGTTAAGATACCAATAAGAATAATTCTCAAATTATCTATTTCGATCTCTTTCGCATACCAATACCCTAAGATTGGAACTATTCCAAAGGACAGATATTTCGCTTGCTTGTTATACTCCATCAGCTTGTTGTCACAGAGCTTTTCCAAAAGGCCAAATTGACCTTTTTCTTTTAACTCTGCGCCGCCTTCTGCCATGATTTCCTTAAATCCATAAGGAGCCAGCTTGTCTGCGATTTGCGCATACGGCTCTTCATAGCTGGATAGGAAGAATTGTTCTGAAATATTTCCTCCTTCAAGGAATACCTTTTTGAAAAAGGTCCATGGTTTATTCATCTGACGCAATCTAGCAAATGTAATGATGTTCATGGTATCGATTTTCAATTTAATGAAGTCGACGATAAACGGTTCGCCAGATTCCTCTGCTGTTGCCAGCATATCTTTATAGCAAGCTTTGTCCATAATGATATCGATTTCCTGTGGGTCTCCCCCTCTACTGAACAAGTCTACTGCCTCAATAATGGCATTTTTCATCGTGACCGGCATAAACATGTAGTTTCTGTCTCTCACCATAGCCACTACCCTTTTCCAATCCATATCGCCTGTGGAAACCAAATTGTCTTCATTAGGTGGTATCCCTAAGAATTCGGATTTCAAACAAACTTTTACATTGTGATAATCAAAGGGGAACAGGCATAACGCCAGTTCTTTTCGTTCAGGAAGCGTATCATAAATCAGGTCGTAGTGTTTGTTTTGCTCTCTTCGAAGAAACCATTCGATGTCTCCGCTGTAGAGTTCTTTCGACTCTCCGTAGCCAAACTCCTGAAGGACTGCTTCTGCGGACGGCAGGTCTTTACAGGCCGCCAAACGCATTAAATCCGTCTTGGACATAAGATTCCTGGTGAAACTTCCGATGTATGCTGCTGCAAAGGTGTATTCTTCAATTTTTCGCTTTGCCATAGAATCTATCTCCTTACTGGAACAATTGCTCAGCCACTTCTCCGATTAATGCTTCTTTCATTTCGTCAACTAAAGCCTCTATTGTTCCGTTAATATATACGGCGCCGTTTTTTAAGATAAACCCGCCCTTCATTTTTCTTGTTTCTTTCGATAATGAAATCTTGCTTTCAGGAAGTTCCTTTGCTAGTCTTTCAACCAACGCATTCCCCACCTCTTTGGCATCCTTCTCGTTTAAGATCAGTTCGCCTTCAGTCATGCCAGTCTTTTTGATGGTGGCCGTCAGAAAGTTGAGGTATTCCCCTTTTTCCATGGTCGCCAGCTGTTCGATGGCTTGATCAAAGCAGCTGCTAATCAGCTTTTGCTTTTCTTCTAAAACGATTTTTCTGCCGTCGATATCCGCTACTGCTTTTCTACGAGTGATCAGCTTTTCTTTCTCATCTTTTCCTCGTTGTTCAGCAGATGCTTGGATTTCTTCTGCTTTTTTCGCAGCTTCAGCAAGGATTCCATCACTGGTGGCTTTCACCTCATCTAAAATGACTTTTGCTGATGCTTCAGCGTCACTTAGAATCTTCGATGTAATCTTTTCTACGCTCATTTTTTCACATCCTTTTATCTTATAGGCCTAGGTTAAACAACATTAGGATTGATACAAGTAATGCGAAGATAGCATATGTTTCAACCATTGCAGCGTAAATGATACCTTTTACCATCTGGTCTGGTCTCTTACCCATAAGCATGATACCAGCAGCGGCTGCCTTACCCTGTGCAATAGCGGACCATATTCCCACGATTCCAATTGGAAGTCCAGATGCAAGGACATATAATCCCTGTGACATGGTTAGTTCTATCATTTCGCCACCAAACAATCTAATCTGTACGAAGATTAGAAAGGCCATCAATAGACCATAAATACCTTGTGTTCCAGGCAATGCCTGTAGAATCAATGTTTTACCAAATTTCTTTGGGTCTTCCGCTAGCACTCCAGCTGCGGCTTGTCCTGCAATACCTACACCAATTGCGCTTCCTATACCTGCTAGTGATGCAATAGCTGCGCCAATTAGCGCCATAACGTTTCCAGTAATCATTTTTTACCTCCATCTGTGTCGTCGATTAATCTGACATACTTCGTATTTTTTCTCAATGGGTCGAACTCTTCTCCACCGTCCTCATAGAACTTTCCGAAGAACTCGATATATTGTAATCTGCTTGAATGGACAAATGCGCCAAGTGCATTAATGGCCAAGTTAAAGGTATGGCCTACAATAAATGCAAATAGTAGTACAAATGCGCCAAACACTCCGCCTCCTGCAAGGGAGCCCATTAGGTTTACAACTGATGCAATTACGCCCGTCGCTAGGCCTAAGGCAAGTAATCTTGCATAGGACAAAATATCTGATAAGTAGCCGGTGATGTCATACAGGGATTTTAATCCTCCTGTAACCTTACCGAAGCCTTTGTTCTTTCGGCCGCCTGTAAATAACAGCATTGCTGCACCTATGATGGCCATAATCATCCCTGGAGTAACCAGAGCTTCTGAAATCATTCCGCCGCCTAACCACATGGCTGCGCCTAAAATGACAAGATACCATGACCCTACATCAAAGACTGCATCCAACGGTTTTCCATCGCGAATCGACATGTATGCTTTGATGCCGAGGGCGAAGAAAATGTGGATTACGCCAAAGACCAAGGACCAGATTAGTAACCTAGTCGGGTCATCGATTGGATTGAACCACAGTGCTGGGATGGTGATTTCTTTATTGAATAGGGTTTTCGCCGCTACCGGGATAAAATCCCCGAACCATCCGCCAAACATGGCGCCCCAGAACACTGTAGAAATTCCACAGTAGTAAAACATTTTGATCATTTTTCTCGTCATGCCTTCTAAATCGTATTTCTTCAGTACGATGAAACAGGCAATGGCGATGACCAAACCATATCCCGCATCACTGAGCATGATGCCGAAGAACATGGCATAAAACAACGAAAATAGCTTGGTTGGGTCAACCCCTCGATAATCCGGCAAGGAATACATTTCCATGATAGACTCAAAAGGATTGATAAAGCTGTTGTTGTGAATCAGAATCGGAACTTCTTCCGTTTCATCCGGGTCACGATAATCGAAACAGCATTGATTTTCCGTCAATGCCTTGTTTACTGCTTCTACACAGTTTACTGGTACCCAGCCCTCCAAATTGAAGGTTCTCTTGGTTTTCAGCAGCTTTCCCTTAACTTTTTCTTTGTCGCGTTCTATGACCAGTTGATCATAGAAGCATTCTATATCATTCTTTTGTTTAAATAATGAGCCGATTTCCGCTTCTACCTCTTGGCAGTGCTGCGTCACTTCTTCAAGCTCTTTACTAATTTTCTCTTTGTTTTCCGCGGCTGTTCCATGAAGCCCACTAAATGGGGTAGGTGTATAACCGTATTGTTTCATTACGGTCATCACATCTTCTTGATTTTCTTTCATGGTCAGTGCGACCAAGTAGATCAAATCTCTATCTCTATTGATCTCTTGTAAAGATACCGCTTCATTATTTTCCTGAACTTTTTCGATCAGTGCATCTATATTCACCGTTGATGGGACTACTCCCAGATTAACCGTCGTGTTCCTCGTTTCTAACACCTCTAATGGCAAATCATAAATTAGCCAAGGGGTTATTGCTGTAAGCTCACTGTTCTTTTTGTTAATCTGCTCTTTTAGCTTATGAACCTGGTCATTTAGCTCTAAGATGTAGTCAATATGTTCCTGGATAGATGTCTTTCCTTCTAGCAGTTTGCTAAAGTCCTTTTGTCTAAATGCTCTTCTCGTAAAGAAAAGCGGGCCTTTCACATTGCTGTATTTTTCCAAAGTGTCTAGGGCTAAGGATACTCGGTTTAGTTGAATATCTAGAGCCGCAACGACGTCATCATCGCCGTCTCTTGCAGCCAAGTCCTTCCACTCTTCGTCATCTGTAATTCGTTGTCCTTGATCAGTGATCTGGACAACTCCCAGTTCCATCAAGTCGGATATGAGTTGCTCTTTTTTTGTGTCCAGGCCGATAACTGCGACCTTTTTCATTTTAACAATTGACACTAGCGCTCACGATCCTTTCTGCAATCAAATTAACTGCCTTTCCTTCGTTCTTCTTTGCTGCCGCAATCATTTGCTGGCATTCCGCTTTTATGTTTTCAATACAAGTGGCATATTGCTCATCCGACACGGATTGGCCTTCTCGGAGCAAAGAATCGTAAGTTGTCTTGGCGTTTTCCTCGGCTTTCTCAATTAGCTCGTTGGCTTTATCTTGTGCATTTCCAAGGATTTGCTTTGACTGTATCTTGGCTTCCTTCTGAAGACGATCTGCTTCACTCTCACTCTCTTTGATCCTAGTTAATTCCTCAACAAACATCAGCTCGTCACCTCCTTCCACAATACGTCAAAAAAATAAAAAACTTCCCTATTTTAATTATACTCACTTTTCCACTTTATTCAAGTAAAGTTTTCGCTTTTTCTGACAAATTTTTAACAATTTTATTATACTCCACTTCACTCTAGTAATCAAGCACAGTTTTCGCTTTTTGATAAATTTTTCACATTTATTTTTTTTCAAGCAAAAAGGTCTTGACTCCTGGGGCAATTTAGCGTATTGTTTTAGTTTATACTCATTTGCATTTAGATTCAACCTCACTTGGGCATGTATACAGTGTATTTACAAAAAAACAGGCTCTATAATAAATGTTGGGGTGGTTGAAAAAAGAAATCAACCATTCCAGCATTTTTTAATACAAAAAAAATTGAGCATAAGTGCAATATCCGT
>JBNDKG010000007.1:0-98439 GCA_050435405.1 Clostridiales Family XIII bacterium PM5-7 | reverse complement strand
GCTCCTGTCAACACTTTTTCTTAACTTTATTTCGTTATTTTTTCGTGCTCACTTTCGCTTTTCCGCTTTCCTAGATAGCTTGACTATATTATCATCTGTATCTCTCTTTGTCAAGGCAAATACTTCCAAAATACAGAATAAAAGCCGAAAAAATTTTCCTTCATTTATATACATTACTAAATTCTTAGCTTTTTTAGTCGAAAAAATCTGCCGTTCGCCTTAACTTTTCAAGGGGTACGCCATTTGGTATGAAGTAACCGAAAGATAACCGTGGTCTTAACCGATTCTTTACAGAAAATTCACATAACCTTGACAAATAATCAGGTTGGCTCTATAATTATATTGTGTTTAAGACACAGATTTTATTTTATTTTACTTAATTTTATTAAGGAGGACTTATTATGGGTAGAAAGATCCCACTATGGCAATGTTTACTTGTCATACTAGCAATGATTGGTTTCCTCGTTTGGTCTATTGTTAAAGACACAGGCGGAGAACCACATATCGCACTTATTTTAGCAGCTTGCGTTGCAGGTATCGTTGCAGTCGCAAACGGATGGAAATGGGCTTATCTTGAAAAAGGTATGTTGGCTTCCATCGACAGATCCATGCAGGCTTGTTTGATCCTTGCAATCGTAGGTTGTATGATCGCATCTTGGATGGCAGCAGGAACCATTCCTTCCATGATGTACTATGGTATTCAGGTTATTAGCCCTAAGGTATTCTTAGTTACAGCTTGTATCCTTTGTTCCATCGTATCTCTTGCAACAGGATCATCTTGGTCCACTGCAGGTTCCATGGGTGTTGCCCTGATTGGTGTTGGTACCGCTCTTGGTTTCCCAAGTGCTATGACTGCAGGTGCAGTAGTATCTGGTGCTTACTTCGGAGACAAAATGTCCCCATTATCAGACACCACAAACTTGGCCCCTGCTATGGCAGGTTCCACCTTGTTTGATCATATCAAACACATGATTTATACTACAGGTACTTCCATGATCATTGCTTTGGTTGCCTATGCTGTTATGGGTTTTGTATATACACCTGAAGGCGGCGCAGACCTAAGCACAATGACAGAAATCACTGATTTCATCAAGGGTTCTTCCAACATTAGTGTGTTGGCATTGATTCCACCAGTATTTGTAATCGCTGCAGTAGCACTTAAGCTACCAGCACTTCCATCTCTAATTGGTGGCGTGTTTGTCGGCGTTCCATTTATGTTCTGGAACCGTCCATTTGTTGAAGCAGCAATTGAAGATGATTTAATGAACAATGTATTCACCATCTTAAACAATGGCATTTCCATGGGTAACGTACCTGAAGGTGCTTCCCCTGTCATTGAAGAATTATCAAGCTTGCTATCCGGTAGTGGTATGCAGGGCATGTTCTGGACAATTTCCATCATCCTATGCGCAATGTGCTTCGGCGGTATCGTAGACTGCACAGGCATTATGGCTACTTTTGCAAACATTCTATTGAAGGTTGCAAAGGGCAGAGGCGGATTGGTTCTAGCTACAGAATTCACTTCTATCTTTGTAAATGCAGTTTGCTGTGACCAGTACTTAGCATTAGTACTTCCAGGCAGAATGTACAAGGAAGCATTTGAAGACATGAGATTGGCTCCAAAGAACTTATCAAGAGCTTTGGAAGACTCCGGTACTATTACTTCTAACTTCTTCCCTTGGAACACTTGTGGTGCTACCATGAGAACCTTCTTGGGAGTAGGCAATGGATATATTCCATTTGCAATTCTTAACTGGGTTAACCCACTAGTATCCATTTTCTTCGGATACACTGGCATTTCAATGACCAAGATGTCTGAAGAAGAATATGCGAGAATCTTAGAAGAAAGAGAAAAGACAAAAGAAGAAGCTTTGAGATCATTAGAAGCTTAATCGTAACTTATAATAAATACCAAAAGAGGATGTCACATGACATCCTCTTTTTATTCTCTATTTTACAAGCAGGCGCAGCTGTTCGAGTCTCTCCTCGCTCATGGAATCCATCCCCTTCAATTTGTATACCCTTCCTAGCCTCTCATATTTGCTCTCCGCCATGTTATGATAGCCAAGCAGCTCTGTTTTCTTTATAGTTTTAATCTGCCTAAGAAGCCCATTTAAGGCTTCGATATATTCCTCGTTGTCATTATATCCTGGCAAAATCACTTGCCGAGCCCATACTGGTTTTTCTAGGGCGTTTACACACGCAATTACCTTAAACAATGCGCTTTGTTCTCGTCCTGTCAGTTCCTTAAACTGGTCTGCATCGGTATGTTTTATGTCTAACAGTACCAAATCCATTGCCTCTATGGCTTCTCTCGAAAATTCATCGAAGTAGGTTCCGCTGGTGTCGATGGCACTTTTGATGCCAGCTTCTTTCAGAGCGCACACTGCCTCCTTAAGGAACCGTCCTTGTAGCAGCGGCTCTCCGCCCGAAAAGGTTACCCCACCATCCGTTCCATAATAGGCTGCACTGCGTTTGGCCCTGTCAACGATTTCCTCTACCGTGATTTCTCTGCCACCACTGAGATTCCAGGTGTCTGGGTTATGACAATATATGCACCTTGCAGGGCAACCTTGAAAGAAAAAGACGGTCCGAATTCCCGGGCCGTCTACTGCTCCAAGGGTTTCGACGGAGTGTAATCTACCCATCATAAGCTTTGGTGGAATGTCCTTTCGATGACTTCCTTTTGGTGGGCTTTCGATAAGGCGTCAAATCTGACCGCATACCCAGAAACGCGAATGGTCAAGCTTGGGTATTTTCCTGGATGTTCATATGCATCTGTAAGTAGCTGGTGATCGATTACGTTTACGTTAAGGTGATGTGCACCCATTCCAAAATAACCGTTCAGCAAATTCTCCAGATTGTTCTTCCGTCCCTCCATATCCTTTCCCAAGGACTCTGGGGTAATGGTAAAGGTATTGGAAATACCATCTTGGCAGGTATCCCAATCGATTTTTGCCACCGAATTCAACGAGGCAATGGCACCATTTTGATCTCTACAATGCATTGGATTTGCTCCTGGAGCAAAAGGCATTCCTGCTTTTCTGCCGTCTGGCGTATTGCCCGTCTTTTTGCCATACATTACATTGGAAGTAATGGTTAACACTGATAAGGTCTGCACTGCATTGCGATAAGACGGATGTTTTCTCAGCTCTTCAATTGATTTTTCTGAAACCGCTACGGCCAAATGATCCACTCTATCATCATCATTGCCGTACTTCGGATAGTCGCCCTCAGTTTTATAATCGACGATTAAACCGGCGTCGTCTTTGATCGGCGTGACTTTTCCGAATTTGATTGCGGATAAAGAGTCCGCCACAACGGATAAGCCTGCAACCCCAAAGGCCATAAGCCTGCTTACTTCTGTGTCTAAAAAGGCCATTTGTGACCGTTCATAATCATATTTATCATGCATAAAGTGGATGATGTTCATGGTTCTCGAATACACGCCCATTAACCACTCCAAATAAATTTGGTATCTTCTCCACACTTCATCAAAGTCTAATGGCCCATCACCCATCGGCTCCATCTGCGGGCCAATTGGCTCTCCAGTCTTTTCATCTTTGCCGCCGTTAATGGCAAGGAGCAGGCATTTCGCCAAATTGCATCTTGCACCAAACAGTTGGATTTGTTGTCCCATTTGAATTGCCGATACGCAGCAAGCGATGGAGTAGTCATCTCCGCAGTGAGGCCTCATCTTATCATCATTTTCGTATTGAATAGAATCGGTATCGATGGATACCTGGGCACAATACTGCTTAAACGGTTTCGGTAAGTCCTTAGACCAAAGCACGGTTAAATTCGGCTCCGGGGAAGGCCCTAAATTATATAATGTATGTAAGTACCGATAGGTGCTTTTGGTTACACGATGCCGGCCATCAGAACCCAGTCCAGCAAGACCCTCGGTTATCCACATTGGGTCCCCGCCAAACAATTCATTATACTCATTGGTGCGCAAATGTCTAGCTACTCTCAATTTCAGGATAAAATCATCAATGAACTCTTGAATTCTCTCTTCGGTATATTTTCCTGCGATTAAGTCTCTTTCTGCATATATATCAATGAAGGTCGACGTTCTGCCAAGGGACATCGCCGCTCCATTTTCTTCTTTGATTCCTGCAAGGTATGCAAAGTAGGTCCACTGAATTGCCTCTCTCACATCTGTTGCAGGCTTTGATATGTCGTATCCATATCTCGCCGCCATTTTTTTAATCTCTTTGAGCGCTGCAATTTGATTCCAAATTTCCTCTGCTAAACGAATGTTTTCGTCTAGCATCAGTGCTCTAGAAGAGACCTCATTGTGGTCCTTCTCTTTTTCTTCTATTAATCGATCGATGCCGTACAGCGCGCATCGTCTGTAATCTCCAATAATTCTTCCTCTGCCATACGCATCAGGAAGTCCTGTGATATAGCCTAAATGCCTAGCCTGTTTGATTTCTGGAGAATATGCCTTAAATACTCCATCATTATGGGTCGTCACATAATCAAATATCCCATCAATGTTTTCCGGCAGCGTTTCTCCGTACTCCCTTAACTCCTCGCGAACCATTTTGATTCCGCCAAAGGGACATATGCCTCTTTTCAAAGGCTCATCAGTCTGAATCCCTACAATCAGATCTTTGCCCTCAATAATATAGCCCGGATCAAACGCATCGATCCTCATGATTTTGCTGGCATCAACTTTCAGCGTCCCTCCCGCTTTCCGTTCCTCTGCCAACAGTATTTTTACTCTTTCGTTACACGCTATCGTTCTCGACGTTGGCCCTTCTAAAAAGCTTTCGTCTCCGTCATAGGGTGTGTAGTTTGCATTGATGAAGTCATCAACATTGATTTTTTCAGTCCATACTCCAGTCTTGAAGCCTTCCCATTCATTTAACATGTTTCCTGGTACTCCTTCTTTCATAAATATTATCTCTGTAACGATTAAAAAGAAAAAAACGGTTACACTTTTGGCAATATTTCCGTCGGTAACCATCTCTTGATATATACACTATACAGTGGTTGAGTCAGTTCGTCAACACTAAATGTGAGATTTTCCATCAAAATTTTCTCTAATGATTTTGCTAACAAAAAAGGAGTACATCCTGGAAAATTGCACTCCTCCTTTTATGGTAAACCAATATAGTTTAACCTACGATTTTGTCGTCTTTCTTTTTCATCATTGCGTGTTTTTTTTCAAGAAGATCACTGTACTTTTCTTTAACAATATCCGTCCACAAATCGGCATTTTTAATGCCGCAGTCAGCAGGTTCAAACACTGGATCTAAACCTAACTTTTTTTGTTTCTCATAGTCTTTCATAATCATTCTTACCTGTTTCTGTAAAACGAAAATTGCAATTAGGTTTACCCACGCCATCAAGCCTACACCAATATCCGCCAAATTCCATGCTGCTCCAGAGGATCGAATGGAACCAAATAAAATGATTGCCGTCAATACCAATCTGATAGCATTAATCATGATTTTTCTACTTTTTTCACTCTTTACGCCTTTGACAATGTAAGACACATTAGCATCTGTATAGAATGCAAACGAAAGTAATGTGGTAAAGGCAAAGAAAAACACTGCAACGGCAATAAACCCTGAACCGAAACCTGGAAGAAAACTATCAATTGCGGCTTGCGTATATCCAGTCCCAGCTGAAACTCCTGGTAAATTTTCTACAATAATAGCACCAGAAGCTTCGTTTACTACATTATACATCCCTGTTGCCAATATCATAATCGCTGTTGCCGTACAAACAAGCAATGTGTCTACATATACTGAAAATGATTGCGCCAATCCTTGTTTTGCTGGATGAGAAACTTCCGCTGCTGCAGCTGCATGAGCACCAGACCCCATGCCCGCTTCGTTAGAATAAATTCCTCTTTTCACTCCCCATAGGACTGTACTGCCCCAGATTGCGCCGTAAACGGCTTCCATCTTAAATGCACTTCTGAAAATCAACCCAAACATTTCTGGAATTCTGCCAAAGTTTACCCCCAGAATCACTAGTGCAAGAATGACATAAAGTATGGCCATGACTGGCACAATGATTTCTGCAATCTTTCCTATTCTTTTCATTCCTCCAAATACAACTAAAGCAAAAAGCCCTGCAATGGCCACTCCTGTAATCCAAGGGTTAATGCCCCACGCATTTTGGGTGGCCTCAGCAACATTAAACGCTTGAATTGTTGGTCCTGTAAAACCATTGGCAATCACCCCTGTAATGGCAAATACAACTGCAAACGCCTTTAATCCAGTTCCCTTTTCAATATAGTAGGCTGGTCCTCCTCTGTATTCTCCATCAATCTTCAACTTATATGTTTGTGCAAGTGCACTTTCCGCAAATGCAGAACCTGCTCCAATAAATGCGATAATCCACATCCAAAATACTGCACCTGGGCCACCAAAACAAATTGCTGTAGCAACACCTGCAATATTGCCTACACCTACACGACCACCAAGTGCCATAGCGAATCCTTGGAACGATGATACTCCTTCCTTGCTGTCAGTAGTCCCTTTAAACAAAAACTTGAACATGTCTTTAAACAAACGGATTTGGGGCACTTTCATGACTAAGGAAAAATATAATCCTACACATAATGCCAAAATAACTAGAGGTAAACTCCAGATATAGTCGTTAATAATGCCAGTGAGTTTTTCTAAATCCATAATTCTCTCCTATTCTCTTTTTTAAAAATAAAGTAAAATAAAAATATTCTGATATTATCTTAATCTATGGTCTCACAAAAACTCATAAAAACTCATAAAAAAACAGAGAACATTCAGAATCGTTCTCTGCTTCAATTTATCCTTGTGATTTTTGGTACAACAGCAACCCTTCAATAAATTTAGAAATATTGATTCGTCCGCCGCCTGTGGAAAGTCCTTTGATATAATCCATTTCATCACGTATATATTTAAAATCGAAAACATAGTTGGCATAGATTTGAAACACTTCATTACTATAATCATCGATGCCAAGATTTGCTACGTTAGTCAGACCCTTTTTAATAGCTCTACGTATTCTCTGTTCCAAATTCTTCGGTGTTTCTCCCTGAAGAGCCGCAAATTCTAGTAATATCTCCTTGCTATATGATGCTCTCTGTTCAATCAAGCATCTACAAATGTCCACAATATCTCTAGTTCCTTTTTCACCCATCATCCCAAGTAACCCCAGAAGAACGTTAATATCTTTCATCGCATCAGTTCTTTTCACGGGCTCGCTATGACCATGGGAAAACATGTCTTGAATGTTATTCATAATACTGTTCATTTTCACTTTTTCAGACACATTGTTTAGCACTCGCTCTACTTCAATCACGTTGATTGGTTTGTGGATAAAAAATTCAACACCAGCTTTATAGGCTTGCTCTACCATGCTTTTATCCGCCACTTGAGAAATCATCACGAAAGAAATGTTTGGGCGAATCGTCTTGATTTGATCAACTAAGGCCACTCCATCCATTTTGCTCATCAGTAAATCCACCATGACAATATTTGGGTTTAAGCTAACAATTTCATTTAGTGCCTGCTCGGGGTCAGTATTATAGCCCAGAACTTCTCCGATATGTCGCGCTTCCACAATATTTTCTAAGGTTTTCACCGTGCCGATTTCATCATCAATGATGTAAAAGTTCATCTTCTTCTACCTCCTGAAATATCTTTTCGGGAAAGGTAACCACAAATTCCGTATATTCTCCCTCGTTACTTTCAACTTGTATTTCTCCTTGAAAAGTTCCCTCTACATAATCTTTTACCAGACTAAGCCCGATGCCCCGCTGTATGTCACCTGTTTCTTCATTGAATTTAGTAGAATAGCCTTCGAAAAAAACTGCATCCATCTTCTCAGAAGCAATGCCCTTTCCGTTATCTCTGACCACCAAAACGTAATTTTCTTCGTTGCTTTTTAAGGTAATGGAAATCGTGCCTCCCGCTTCGTCTAGTGCTTCTGTACTATTGAGCAATAAGTTTCGGATGATTGACATCATCTTAAAGTATTGATTGACATAGAAATCACATTTGATTTTTGTCTGCACTTCTATGGACTTCCCTGTTTTATGTATCATCGCAACTAAGTTTGTTTTTTCAATAGAAATAATATCTGTAATGCTCAATCGTCCTTGGTGAAATTGGTCTACAAAAGCATCCTTAAGAATAGTGATTACGCTTTGATAATCGCCCTTTACCTCATGGGCGTTTTTTGAAATATCAAGAGATTGTTGTCGCAACTCCTTAGGTACATCAAACGCCTCCATGGATTTATATAATTGAAACGCCTGCTTCATGATTTCCTCAACTTCAGCAGCATTTTTTTCCATAACATAAATCTCACTTTCAAGAACTGACGCCTGTACAATCAATTTGCGATATTCTTCATCGTGTTCTTTTTTTACCAACAGATTTGAATAGGTCTCCAGTGCTACCAAAATCATCTGAATCAATATGGTTCTACATATGGCGATGGCTGTCAAATAAGCAACGACCTCAACGTTAATCAGCATTTCTCCCGCTAAAAGGCTTCGTGTTGCCAATTCTATTAAATTGGAGCAAATGTCACAAGCAAAAATAACATAAGGGAAACTTTTTATTCCTTTCGATTCGTTGAGGATGATTCGGTAAATCAAGGTATAAATCATGCCATATGCAAAGAAAAAGACCATGTCTGGTATCACTGTTTCCGCAGTGTTTTTCCATGCTCCACCTTCAACCAATATAATCCCCATTCTAAACAAGGGAGAAAATATCCCCGAGCAGAATGCAATATACATTGGTGATAAATCTTCGTAACAATAGATGAAAATAGACATCACCAATACCGACATGGCAATAATAAAGCCATCAGTAATCAATTCAAATCGTATCTGTGCTGCCAGAGATACAAAAATTGCAATTACAATTGTTTTCTTGATTTTATTCATTCTATTATTATAGCATATTCACTCCTTCAACGCAAAAACCATATTTTTTGTGTTTTTTCATAAATTTACTATTGATTTTTTGTTTTTCTTATGGTATATTACATACATCGTTTATTTTTATACATAAAAACAAATATTTATTAATTCAGAGGAGAGAGACATGGCAAAAGAAAAAATCGTCCTCGCTTATTCTGGCGGCTTGGACACATCGATCATTATTACTTGGCTAAAAGAGCATTACGACTGCGAGGTCATTGCCGTTTGCTGTAACGCAGGGCAGAAAGAAGATTTCGAGGCAGTAAAGGCAAAGGCTTATGCTACTGGCGCTGCGAAAGCCTATGCGTTGGATATTCAAGAAGAATTCATCACGGATTTCATTTATCCTACATTAAAGGCAGATGCCGTTTACGAACACGATTACCTTCTAGGTACTTCAATGGCTAGACCTTTGATGGCAAAAAAACTTGTTGAGGTAGCCGAGCAGGAAGGTGCATACATCATCGCTCACGGTTGCACAGGAAAAGGAAACGATCAGGTGCGTTTCGAGACCACCATCAAAGCATTAAACCCTGCAATCAAAATCATTGCACCATGGAGAGTTTGGGAGTTACAGTCACGTGAAGAGTGTATCGACTACGCAAAGGCACACAACATTCCGATTTCTCAGTCCTTGGAGAAAATTTACTCTAGAGACGAAAACATTTGGCACATCAGCCACGAAGGCGGAAATTTGGAAAATCCATGGAATGAGCATTTAGATAGCATTCACGTTTTGTCTAAAACACCAGAGCAAGCTCCTGACTGTCCAACCTATGTAGAATTGACCTTCGAGAAAGGCATACCCGTAGCCATCAACGGCAAAGAACTATCTCCAGTTGAGCTGCTTAAGAAGCTTAACACCTTAGGTAGCAAGAATGGCGTAGGCACAATTGATATCATCGAAAATCGTCTTGTTGGCATGAAATCCAGAGGCGTTTACGAGACTCCCGGCGGAACCATTTTGTTCTCTGCCCATAGAGCATTAGAAAAATTGGTTTTGGATAGAGATACAATGCAATACAAAAACATTGTCGCGCAAAAATTCGCCCAGTTGGTTTATGATGGTTTATGGTACACTCCACTTCGCGAGGCCATCTCTGCATTCGTTGATGAAACGCAAAAGTTCATCTCTGGAAAAGTCGAAGTAAAACTGTATAAGGGCTCCGCCACTCCAATTGCCAGCCAGTCTCCATACTCTTTATATAACGAAGAATTCGCTACATTTAGTGCTGATGAGGTTTACAATCAAAGTGATGCGGAAGGATTCATCAATCTCTTCTCCCTTCCTCTAAAGATTAGAGCCATTCAGAAGCAAAGCATTGAAGGAGTCCCAGAAGCCTACAAATCTCTGCCTAAGCAGATATTAAAGGGCGGCTCCTTCGTCGAATAAGGTCCTTTATAGATAATTGATTCATCATAGAAAAAGACCGGTAAAGCCTTGGCTTTATCGGTCTTTTCGTCACTTATTGATTTCATTACAGAGTAATGACTGTTCCTGTTTTTCCTTCTAACGCATCTACTGCTTTGTCAAGAGAAGTGATGATTGCTTTTTTGCCTGGGTTAGCAGCCGCAAATTTCATTGCAGCTTGCACCTTAGGAAGCATGCTTCCTGGAGCAAAGTGTCCTTCATCAACATATTTCTGCGCCTGCTCGATGGTTAGGTTCGCAAGATTTTCTTGATTTGGCTTGTTGAAGTTAATTGCTACTTGTTCTACTTCGGTTAGGATCATCAATGCATCTGCGCCTACGCTTTCAGCTAGTAGCTCAGCAGCAAAGTCCTTATCGATAACAGCTGCAACACCTTCAAGGCTTCCGTCAGCTTTTTCCACTACCGGAATACCGCCACCGCCGCAAGAAATAACGATGGATGAATCCCACAATTTTCTTACTGCGTCAATTTCTACGATTTCCTTTGGAATTGGGGAAGCAACAACTCTTCTCCATCCTCTACCTGCGTCTTCTTTAACCGCATAGCCTTTTTCTTCAACCAAAGCGTTTGCTTCAGCTTCTGAGTAGAAAGGTCCAATTGGCTTAGTTGGGTTTTTGAAACCAGGGTCTTCTCCATCTACAACCATTTGTGTAGCAACAGTTACCACTGGAATTTCTTTTCCTCTTTGCTTTAGGGCAAATTTCAATGCCTGCTGCAAGTGGTATCCGATATATCCCTGAGACATAGCACCACAAACGTCAAATGGCATTGCAGGAGTTACATCCTTCGCTGCTTCTGAAGCAAGAAGAATTCTACCTACCTGAGGACCATTTCCGTGTACCAGTCCAATTTCATAACCTTGACAACTAATTTCTGCGATATACTCGCAAGTCTGTTTTACTACTTCAAGCTGTGCTTCTGCCGTTGGCTCACTTTTCCCTGACTGAAGCGCGTTTCCGCCTAAAGCAATTACAATTTTCTGTGACATATTATATTTCTCCTAATACTTTCAACTAGTGTGTCTTTATAGATCATCACGATTAACAGGGCAAGACATACATCTTGGGCCCCCTCTTCCTCTAGAAAGCTCAGCACTTGGAATGGTCAATACGTTAACACCCTTCTTGTCAAGCAAGTCGTTGGTCACATAGTTTCTCTCATAAGTCACTACAGTTCCCGGTGCAATACATAACGTGTTTGATCCATCGTTCCACTGTTCTCTCTGTGCAGCCATTAAATCATTTCCGCCGCAACGGATAAGATCTACTGCAGGAAGTTTTAATACCTGACTAAGAATGTTTGATAATGAATCTGTAATAGAGCTAAACTTAGCCTTTCCATCTTTACCCAAGGTGATTTCAAACAACTGTAATGGTCCTTCGATTTCTGGGTGAATGGTGAATTTGTCATAGTCTACCATAGTAAATACAGTATCAAGATGCATGAACGCACGTTTTTTCGGTATGTCGAATACCAAGACTCTTTTAAACGTTGATTTATTCAACATGTTTTCTGCAAATCTTTCGATTGCAGCCGCTGTAGTTCTTGCGCTTAAGCCAATCGCAACTGTTTCTGCGTTAAGAACCAAAACGTCTCCGCCTTCAATTGATGCTTCATGATCATAATCATACCAAAGCTGTGAACCTTCAGGAGCAAAATCTCTATTGTGAAGGAACATATACTTCAGCAATAAGGATTCTCTTCTTCTTGTCACTGTACTCATGTGATGAATGTTTAGTCCATTTCCAACACAAGCACCTGGGTCTCTAGTGAAGTAAAGGTTTGGCATTGGATCCATATAGAATGGATATGATGAGGAAATGAAATCCGCAAGAGATTTTCCTTCCACATGCTTAACGTCATCTCTCTTTACTCCAGCAATGATTTTTTCAACCATTTCTTTTTCTGGCATATTGATGAGGTAATCAAAAATAGCTTCCTGAACCGCTGGAGAGATTAGTTTGCTCTCATCTAGCATTTTGTTCAAAAATTCTTCTCTGATGCTTCTATCCGCCAGTGCTTTGGCAGTTTCATCTACATAGTAGACAACTTCTACGCCGTTTTCTCTTAGCACTTCTGCAAATCTATCGTGCTCTTCTTGTGCTACTTTCAAGAAAGGAATGTCATCAAATAACAATCTTTCAAAGTTATCTGGCACTAGTCCTTCTACTTCTTCACCAATTCGATGAAGCAATACTTTGTTTAATTTTCCGATTTCGGAATAATTATGAATTCCAGGTTTCATAATTTATCTCCTTTTCACTGACCAAAATGGTCCTTGCATTAATCTGATATGGGTTATGCCATTGTTGCAACAATTACTGCTTTAATTGTGTGCATTCTGTTTTCTGCTTCGTCAAATACTACAGAGTTTTTGCTTCTGAATACTTCGTCAGTTACCTCACGAATGTCATATCCTGCATCCATCTGTGTCTGCGCCATCTTAGTTTCGAAATCATGGAATGCTGGTAAGCAGTGCATGAATAGGCAATCAGGATTCTGAGTTGCAGCCATCAATTCTTCTGTAACCTTGAATGGAGTCAATAGTTTTACTCTTGCAGGGATTTCTGCTTCTTCACCCATTGATGCCCAAACGTCAGCATAGATTGCATCAGCGCCAACAAGGCTCTTAGGATCTGAGGATACTTCGATAGTTGCTCCAGTTTCTTTTGCAACTTCCTGTACCTGAGCAATAATCTTCTGGTCTAATTCTTTCTGTAGTTCTTCTGGTCCATAAGCAACAAAGTGCATGCCCATCTTTGCACATCCGTACATCCAAGCATAGCTCATGTTGTTTCTGATGTCTCCGCTGAACACAACCTTAACCTTGTTTAGTGGTTTAGCAACGTGTTCTTCGATAGTCAATAAGTCAGCCAAAATCTGAGTTGGATGGTCAACGTCAGTCAATCCGTTCCATACTGGTACTCCAGCATACTTCGCTAGTCCTTCAACAACTTCCTGATCGTATCCTCTGTATTCAATACCATCATAGAATCTGCCAAGTACCTTAGCTGTGTCTTCCATTGTTTCTTTCTTGCCCATCTGGGAGCTTCCGGAATCTAGGAATGTAACGCCAGCGCCTTCATCCATTGCAGCAACTTCGAACGCACATCTTGTTCTGGTTGAAGTCTTTTCAAACAAAAGAACGATGTTCTTTCCCTTTAAGATTTGGTTGCATACGCCTGCTCTTTTCTTTGCCTTTAGATCATGTGCTAAATCAAGCATGTATCTGATTTCTAAAGGTGTGAAATCCATAAGTGTTAAAAAGCTTCTTCCTTTTAAATTAACTGCCATTTTTCTGTTCTCCTTTTCTCAACTGTGAAAATATAATTTTTACGTAAAATTTAGTATGAGTCTCGATAAAAAAATCATACTACATTTGTCAAATAATTAAAGTACCAGTGCTTATGATTTTTAACGTGCCAGTTCCTCAGAAAGCTCTTCAATGATGTCGAGCAAATTGGCCATTCCTAGCTTGATTCTTTCTTTTGATTCGTATGAGAAGTTCAATCGAATATAATCACGCCCGCCATTTTTAAATGGATAGAAAATTTCACCGGGGATTATCGATATTCCTCTTTTGTGTGCACGACTAACGACAATCTTGCTATCCATACTTTCTGGAAGCTTGCACCAAATGTACACTCCTCCTCTAGGCTTTTCGTAAGTGATGCCAAGATGTCTGATGCTATCCAAATAGTCACACATCAAATCGCGTTTTTCCTTGTTCTGCTTGGCGATTTCAATCACGTTCTCTTGGTATCTCCCATCAATCATATATTTTGCTAACAGCTTTTGGGTAATCCAATCTAACGACATGATTCGCACTGACACCAAATAGCTTAAGCTTTTGATCAGCTTTGGCGGTGCTACAACAAAGGCCATAGAAAGCCCAGGAATAAAGGTCAACGAAAAAGAATAAATGTAAATCACATTGTCACTTCTGTCCATAGATTTAATTGCCGGAGGAACGATTTCTTCAAAAGAAAGCTCTGACGCCGCATCCTCTTCAATGATTGGTATGCGGTAACGATTGGAAAGCGCCAATAGCTTCTTCCTCCGCTCAATGGAAAGAATATTTCCTGTGGGATCATGAAAGCTGGAATTGACATAAATGAATTTAGGGCTGTGGGTCTCGATGAGTGATTCTAATTTTTGGCACATCATACCATCCTGATCAACGGGAACAGTAATGGATTTTCCCCCTGCCAATTCAATAACGCGATACACATCAGGAGAAACAGGCTCCTCTACAATCACGCTATCGCCAGGGTTGAGAAGCGCTGTGACGATAAAATCTAATGCCTGATTGGTCTCCGACAAAATCTGAATTTGACTGGTTTCCGCCCGAATTCCCTTTGTTCGCAAATAGGTTCGGATTTGCTGTCTTAAGGCTAAGTCCCCTTGATAAGGCGAAAGATAGAAAGGCCTCTTCCCCTCTTCCTGCAAGATGCTTGCAATATCGGCCGCTAATGCCTCTTCATCATTGATCGTTGGCGGCATACCCGTAGACAGAGAAATGTTATTTTCCTCAGCAAATCTCAGGAAAATGTCATCAAAGGTCCATTCCATATCCAAATACTCATCTTTGATGATATGGCTCCAGTTCACCATACGGCGAACATCCTCTTCCTCCTCTTCAACTGGTCTATACGTCACCTTGTAGCCTACACCCTGAAAGGAGTCAATTAACTCCTGATCCTTCAGCAGCGAATACGCCTTCATCACCGTATTCCGATGGACGTCCAACGTTTTCGCCAGCGCACGCTCAGAAGGAAGAATTGCACCGTCAACCAGCTGACCATTGATGACCAATAGCTTGATTTGATCCGAAATCTGCCAATACAGTGGCGTTCTCAGATTTTTGTCCACAGTTATTTTCACTGGAGGCTACTCCTTTCTCCCATGGAATTGATAATAGCATACTTCAAGTCGACCGTTATATAGTTTTCGTCTTCGGTCTGCAGGTCTTCCCATGGCCTTTTCTTCTAACGCTTTGTCTGTGGTGACAAGGAAAAGTGACCAAGTCGGATTCTCTTGATAGAATGTTTTGTATTTACGATAAATGGCGTCAATCTGTTTTTCTTCACCAATTCGTTCCCCGTACGGCGGATTGGTAATGATAATGCCACTTTTGTCCTGAGCTTTTAGCTCTACCATATTCATTCGTTTAAAGATAATGCAATCATCCACACCAGCCTCTATTGCATTTTCTTCTGCTGCTTCAATGGCTTTACGGTCAATATCAAAAGCGAAAATCTTTAGCTCTGCATCGTAATCAACGGCGCTATATGCGTTTTTTCGTTCTGTCTTCCACATAGCTTCCGGAATCATGTCCCAGCTTTCTGAAGCAAACTTGCGGTTTAGCCCTGGTGCAAGATTTCTACCAATCATGGCCGCCTCAATGGCAATTGTCCCAGAACCACAGCAAGGGTCGATCAACAGTCGTCCTGCACGCCAAAAGGATAGCTGTACCAGCGCCGCTGCCAAGGTTTCTTTGATTGGTGCCGCCACATCGCGAACGCGGTAGCCTCGTTTATGTAGTCCCTGCCCACTGGTATCAATCGTCAGAGTGACTCTATCCTTTAATATGGTCGTCTTCACCGTATATTCTGCGCCAGTTTCTTCGAAATGATCAATGCAATAATAATCGCTCATTCGCTCAACAATGGCTTTTTTGACAATGCTCTGACATGCTGGCACACTGTGCAGCTTAGATTTCACGGACGTGCCTGTAACGGTAAACTTTCCATCGATAGGAATCAACGTTTCCCATGGAATGGCTTTTGTTTGTTGAAACAGCTCTTCGAATTCTGTCGCCGTAAATTCACCCATTTTCAGTAGCACGCGATCAGCAGATCTAAGCCAAAGGTTACTTCTCACAATGGCCTTTTCATCACCTAAAAAGGTAATTTTTCCGTCCTCGGCTTTGATGACTTTATACCCTAATTCTTGAATTTCTCTTTTTACCACTGCTTCTAACCCAAAGGTTGCAGTCGCTATTAATTCTAATTTCATGTTCTCTCCTACTAATCTGTCGTGCAAAAAGGCTCTCCCGCAGATCTATCTGCCATGGAGAGCCATAAATATTCGTTTATACAACTAACTTCTTACCAAAAACTGTTTTGGCAGTTGAAGCATATAGTCTGCCTTTCGACTTTCTTTCGTTGATCGGGCAGGACCATTAGAGGTATGGCGCTCTTCTGTTTAATTGAGTACTTTCAAGTGACTCTAATTCATTCAGCGCTTTTCCAGTACCTACTGCCACGCAAGAAGTTGGGTCTTCAGCAATTTTCACAGAAATACCCGTTCTTTCTGAAATTCGTTGGTCAATTCCATAAAGCAATGCGCCACCGCCTGTTAAGACAATGCCCGAATTGCTAATATCTGCTGCAAGCTCTGGTGGAGTTCTCTCTAAAACGCTATGGGTTGCTTCACAGATTTCATGAAGGGGTTCTTCTAACGCTTCCATCATTTCCTCTGAAGTCACTTCCACGGTTTTAGGCAAACCAGTAACTAAATCTCGTCCACGGCATTCCATAACCGCAAGCTCTTTTCTTGGATATGCTGATCCGATGGTTTTCTTCAGTTCCTCACCAGTTCTTTCTCCGATATACAGCTTATGTACCTTACGCATGTATTTGATGATTGCGTCATCAAATTTGTTTCCAGCCATTTTCACTGATGTGCTTGCAACGATTCCGCCTAAAGATATTACAGCAATATCTGTAGTTCCGCCACCGATATCGATGACCATTACGCCGTCTGGTAGGGAAATGTCAATGCCAGCACCAATGGCTGCTGCTACAGGCTCTTCAATAAGGAATACATCCTTTCCACCTGCTTGGGTTGCCGCTTCACGTACTGCTCTCTTTTCCACTTCTGTTACGCCGCTAGGCACGCAAACCATGATTTTCGGCTTGAAAAATCTACCGCTACCACAGGTTTTACGAATGAAATACTTCAACAGTCTTTCCGTAATGTCATAGTCAGATACTACACCATCCTTAAGCGGTCTTACTGCGACAATGTTTGCTGGCGTTCTTCCGAGCATCTGTCTAGCTTCTTCTCCCACAGCGAGAATCTCATCAGTGTCCTTATTAATGGCCACTACCGCTGGTTCGTTTAACACAATTCCTTTATTTTTAATATATACTAATACGTTGGCCGTCCCTAAATCGATTCCTACTTCACTTGCCATGTTGTTCTCCTTTTCCCTTTATCTTCATCTCTACACGAGGTATTTCCATGTACTGAAACATTATATACAATTTTCAAAGTTTTTTCAATGAAAAAGCAGTTTTTTTTAGCAAACCGCGCCTAAGGCAATTAAAGCTTGTATTTTGCCTTGTATGATTTATACATTTCCTTAAATGCAGGATTATCTGTATCCTTTAGGCTGCTTACATATTCATGGGCCTCAAACTCCGGTTTGGACATTTCGATTAACGCTAACGCAATGTTGGAGCAATGGTCCGAAACTCTTTCGTAATTGGTCAAAATATCAGACAACACAAATCCCTGTTGAATGGTACAACGTCCTTTTTGTAAGCGATTGATATGGTTCATTTTGATTTCTTCCACCAAATTGTCGATTACCTGTTCCAATGGCTCAACATGGAATGCCAGCTCTAAGTCATTTTCATCAAAAGCTTTGATGGAGATATACATGATTTCCTTCAACGCCTTAGTCGCAATAGCGATTTCTTCAAAGCCCTCTTCAGACAAGGAAACACTTTTTTCTGCAATTTCTTCTGCTGCATTCATGATGTTTACCGCATGGTCACTGATTCGTTCAAAGTCTCCTATGGTGTGAAGCAATTTCGAAATCTGACGACTATCGGCATCGGACAAATTATAGGCAGATAGCTTGACTAGATATGCACCGATACGGTCCTCGTACATATCCACATCTCCCTCTAATGCGCGCACCTTCGCCGCTGTTTTCTCATCATATTTATCTAAAAGACTCATGGCTTTCATCATGGAATCCTTTGCTACATAAGCCATTTTGGTGGACATGTGATTACACTCTTGCAATGCAATGGTAGGTGTAACCAAAAGTCTTTCGTCCAGGAACGCAATTTCTTTTTCTGGTTCTGTTTTGATGCTTCTCTCTGCAATATGGACCAGCTGCTTGGAAAATGGTAGTAGCAGCACTGTGGAAAATACGTTAAAGATCGTATGGAACATGGCAATTCCCACTGGAGAAATTGGATCCGAGCTGAACGCTGATAAATCGAAAAATAGCTGTACGCCAAAATACAAAATCATCACAACCACTGTACCGATGATGTTAAACGCTATATGCACCACGGCTACTCTCTTTGCATTTTTGTTGACGCCAATACTGGAAATCAGTGCTGTTGCACAAGTACCAATGTTTTGTCCCATAATAATTGGAATCGCCATTCCCGTAGAAATACTGCCCGTCAAGGACAAGGCCTGCAAAATTCCCACTGAAGCAGAGGAGCTTTGAATAATGGCAGTCAAGGCTGTACCGATGACAATACCCAGCAGTGGATTGTTAAACGCCGTCAAGACAGAAGTAAACTCTGGCATGTCTGCAAGAGGTTCAACAGCGTCACTCATAAATTTCATTCCATACATTAGAATGGCAAAACCGACCAAAATCGTCCCGATATCTTTCTTTTTCATGGATTTGCACATCATGACCATGATGATGCCAAGAAGTGCCAATATTGGAGAAAAGCTATCAGGTTTAAGTAGCTTAATCCAGAAATTATCTCCTTCGATGCCAATCATGCTGAGGATCCATGCTGTTACAGTCGTTCCAACGTTTGATCCCATAATAATACCAACCGTACTAGATAGCTGCATAATCCCCGAGTTTACCAGACCAACCAACATAACGGTTACTGCTGATGAGCTTTGGATTACGGCCGTAATGCCCATACCTAAAAATAGACTTTTCACTGGATTGGAGGTCATTTTCCTCAGTATGCTTTCCAGTTTTCCACCTGCAAGTTTTTCCAAGCCTTCTGACATGACATTCATTCCATATAGGAATAAGGCCAGCCCTCCAGCCATCGAAATAAAAGAAAAAATATCCATTTACGTTTGTTCCCTCTCTATCTTTTAAAAAATAATGGTAATGTTTGTTCCAACATTTATCTTACTATCAATTTTAATACTAGCGCCAAGATAGGCTACACCATGCTTAACAATAGACAAGCCCAGCCCCGTTCCTCCGATTTCTTTCGAATGACTTTTGTTCACCCTGAAAAATCGTTCGAAGATTCTTCCTATATCCTCTTCAGGAATGCCAATTCCCGTATCGGAAACTTTGATGGCTGGTCGGCCTGCGTCTTCAAACACAGTCACGGTTAATGCCCCGCCTGTAACGTTATATTTTATTCCATTTTCACATACGTTATAAATGATTTCTTCTAATATTTGTTCCACTGCATTGATGTATAAGGTTTCCCCCAGTAATTCTACCTGAAGGTTTTTTGCCATAGCCGCTGCTTCTAAAGTTCGCAATACGTTGCTACACATCAAGTGCAAATCTAATCGTTCCTGTTTGGCATGAATCTGTTTTTCGTCTAGCTGGGATAGCTTGATGATGTCTCCAACTAACGTAATCATTCTCTGGGTCTCATCATAAATCCTTCCGGCAAATCTAGGGACATCTTCTTCTTTAGCTATGCCATGTTGAATGATTTCCGCAAATCCAGAAATAGACGTTAATGGAGTTTTTAGTTCATGAGATACATTGGCTGTAAATTCCTTACGATAATTCGCCTCTTGGATTTTGTCATTTACATCGCCACGAAGCTGATCTATTTGGCGATTCAACGCTTCATGCTGTTCAGAAATTTTCTCCAAAAGAGGTTTCATCTCCTCATAAGTCTCCGCATCTTCTGGGTGTTCCAAATCGATTTCGTTAATCGGCTTCACAATGTTCTTTGCCAGGTTAGAGGCCAAGAATAATGCCAAGAACACTGCGATGATTAAAATAATCAAAATCGGTTGTATCATAGACTTCAATAAGCTGACCACGCTGAGTTGCTCCTGCGCCACACGAATAATCGTTCCATCATCAAGTCTTATGGCGCTGTACATGGTCCGCTGTGATAAGGTTCTAGAGTAACGAACATCTTCGCCAAACCCTTTATCCATCGCTTCTTTTACTTCTTCTCGGTCGGAGTGATTGCCCATCTCTTTGATGTCCACAAGGGAATCATAAATGACTGTTCCGTCTTTATCTATCCAAGTAATGCGATTATTCTCCGCCAGCTCTACCTGCTGAAAATAATCCATTCCGCTTAGCTTAACCGCTTCTGCCACCAAATGGGCTTCATTTTTCATTTCTCGCGAATACTCGCCAGTGTATTGCATATACAATGCACTCATGATTAGAACAAGGCAAGAAACCCAAACCAAAGTCGCTACGCCGAAAATGCCTTTGAAAATTCTATTCCTCATGCTAGCTTTCTCCTATTTTATAGCCAATGCCTCTGACGGTTTCGATTAATTCTCCGCAGGCACCCAGCTTTTGTCTTAGGGAGCGGACATGAACATCAACGGTTCTACTTTCTCCATCAAAGGCGTAACCCCAAATTTTGGTCAGCAATTGATCTCTAGTAAACACCATGCCTTGATTCACAATGAGCAAGCTCAGTAGTTCAAACTCTTTCAGGGTTAAGGTGATTTCCTTTCCCTCTGCTTTAACCATATGCTTAGCTGGCGAAACAAACAGTTCCCCCAGAGAATACTCTTTTTCTGTGTCTACCACATCTGCTCTTCGCAAGAGTGCTTTCACCCGTGCGATTAGCTCCATCATTCCAAAAGGTTTCGGGATATAGTCATCCGCACCATAGTCCAAGCCGATGACTTTATCGTATTCCGTTCCTTTAGCGGTGAGCATAATGATAGGAATTTTATTGGTTTTCGACATTGCACGGAGTTTTTTCAGTATTTGCAGGCCGTCTTCCTCTGGCAGCATAATGTCAAGCAGAATTAGTCGAGGCAGCTGGGTCTTCAGGGCATCCCAAAACTGCGATGGTTTATCAAATCCCATCGCCTCATACCCTGCATTATTCAACGTATAAATGACCAATTCTCTGATGCTATCATCATCTTCCACAAAATAAATCATCCTACTTCTCCAATCTATCATCTAGTTTACTATAGAACGAAACAGAATTCTATACTTTAAATGTAAAGTTTATGTAAAATAGCATAAATAAGTTTTCTGACTTACTTCCTATTTATGTAGAAATGATTTATAATGATACCATCTAAACGTTTAGGAGGAAATAAGATGATTTATTTTAGAAGCGATTATAGTCAAGGGGCACATCCCGATGTGCTCAATGCTCTGATCGAGACCAATTTAGAGCATACTGACGGGTACGCCATGGACTCCCACAGCGAACATGCTGCCCAGATGATCAAAGATCTTATTGGTCGAGATGATTGTGAAGTATATATGATGGTAGGTGGAACCCCATCTAATATCATAACGATTACTGCAGCCCTCAAGCCTTGGGAAGCTGTAGTTGCACCAAAGACTTCCCACATCTACACCCATGAAACTGGCGGCGTAGAAGCAGCTGGTCATAAAATCATGGCCTTCGACTGCGAGGACGGCAAGCTAACTCCTGCTCATATTGATGCAGCATGGGACGAATTTGAAGACGATCACACAGTGATTCCGAAAATGGCTTCCATCTCTCATACGACTGAACTGGGTACTGTATATTCCAAAGCAGAGCTAGAGGCTTTACGCAAATGCTGCGACAAGCATAACATGTATTTGTATATGGATGGCGCTCGACTAGGTACGGCTTTGACCTGCGAAGATACTGACGTGACCATCAAAGACATCGCCCGTTTAGTCGATGGGTTCTATATTGGTGGCACCAAAAACGGCATACTCTTTGGTGAAGCAATGATCATCTTTGATGATGACATTAACGACCATTATCGTTGGGTCATCAAACAGCATTGCGGTATGTTGGCAAAAGGTCGTTTAATTGGCGTGCAATTCGAAGCGCTTCTTAAAGGTGGAGAAAACAGTATTTATTACCAAATGGCTGCACATGCGAATCAAATGGCAAAAAAACTTCGCATTGGCATAGAGCAGGCAGGCTATACGTTCCTAGGAAATTCTCGTACCAACCAGATTTTCCCTATCCTTCCTGCTGACATGGTGAAAAAGTTGCAAGATGACTTTTTCTTCTATGAATGGGCACCAGAAAAAGATGGATTCATTCCAATTAGGCTGGTGACCTCTTGGGGAACGACAGAAGAAGACGTTAATGCATTTCTAGAAGCGTTGAACACGCTAAAGTAAAAGGAGCGATGAAATGAGAAAGAAAAGATTTTTAGTCACCTTATTGACGATTTGCATGGCCCTATCCATGATGCCTGCAATCAGCTTTGCGGCCGATGAGCCTACGCCAGCAAAAGACATCGTCGTGCTGTTTACCAACGATACCCATTGCGGACTAACTAGCGGTATCGGTTTTGATGGTTTATCCGCATACAAGGCAGATAAAATTGCAGAAGTTGGTGCTGAAAATGTCACCCTAGTTGATGCTGGCGATGCATTGCAGGGAGATCAAGTCGGCACACTGTCCAAGGGTGCTAGCGTAGTTGACATCATGAACAAAGTCGGCTATGACATTGCGATTCCTGGTAACCACGAGTTTGACTATAGCATGGAGCAATTCTTTACCTTAGTAAAAAGTGCCAATGCCACTTATATTTCTTCAAACTTTATGGACCTGACTACTGGAAAATCCGTTTTGGCACCATATGCCATGAAAACCTATGGCACGAAAAAGGTTGCTTATGTTGGAATCTCCACGCCGGAATCCATCACCAAATCAACTCCTGCATTTTTCCAAAATGCCGACGGAAAATACATCTATGATTTCTGTAATGACCTGACAGGTAGAAAACTGTATGCCAACGTACAGGCTTCCGTCAACGCAGCGAAAAAAGAAGGCGCTGACTACATCATTGCCATTGGACATATGGGAATCGATTCTCAGAGCAAGCCATGGACGTCCAAAGACGTTATTGCCAACACTACTGGCATCGATGCCTTTATCGACGGCCATTCCCACAGTGTAATCAACGAACAGGTTGCCAATAAAGAAGGGAAGAAAATTCCACTAGCCCAGACTGGTAGCAGCTTCCAGAATATCGGACAGCTAACCATCAGTGCCGACGGAACCATTACCCCTACATTGATTAGCGCAGAAGATTATACTAAAAAGGATGCAACTACTACTGCATTCATCAAGGACATTACCGATAAAATCGCGGCGCTGATTAACCGTGTAATTGGTACTTCATCTATTGATTTATCCATTAACGATGCTGACGGCAACCGTCTGGTGAGAAAGGCAGAAACCGGTATTGGTAATTTCTGTGCTGATGCATTTAAGGTTGTTGCTGGCGCGGACATCGGCATTATCCAAGGCGGCGGCATTCGTGCCAGCGTGCTAAAGGGTGACATCACTTACGGTGATATCCTAAAGCTATATCCTTATGGAAATAACTTCTGTGTTATCGAAGCAACTGGACAGCAAATTCTGAATATGCTTGAAATGGCAGCAAGAACTTGCCCAGATGAAAACGGTGGATTTATGCATGTTGCTGGCTTAACCTACGAAATTGATACCACTAAGGCTTCAACCGTAGTAACCAACGAGCTAAAGGAATTCGTCAAGGTATCTGGTGCTCGTAGAGTTTCCAATGTAAAGGTTAATGGCGTATCCATAGACCCAGCTAAGAAATACACTGTAGCATCTACAGATTACATCTTAACCCAAGGCGGAGACGGCATGACCATGTTTAAGGATTGCAAGAATGTAACAAAAGATGCAATGTCAGAAACTGAAGCGGTTTCCACCTATATCAATG
The DNA here is from genome assembly GCA_050435405.1 of Clostridiales Family XIII bacterium PM5-7. Taxonomy (GTDB): domain Bacteria; phylum Bacillota; class Clostridia; order Peptostreptococcales; family Anaerovoracaceae; genus Senimuribacter. The sequence goes on along the minus strand of JBNDKG010000007.1, from coordinate 74,167 downwards.
CAACCCTAAAGGGAACCATTGGTGAAGAATATGCGAAAACCCAAGGAAGAATCAAAGTGATTACTGCAGATGAAAAAGCACCGATTACAGCTTACAAAAATGCGAAAGCACGTAAGACTAAGATCTCTTCTGCTAAAGTATATAAGAAAAAAATTACCGTGAAAATCACTGGTAACAGTAAAGCCTACGGCTTCTATTATAAGACGGTTAATGCGAAAGGCAAGGTAGTGTCTTACAAAACAACACCTTCCAAATCTTACACCTCTAAGAAGCTGGTTAAGGGTAAGTATACGGTGAAAGTAACCCCTTACACCTATGTTGTTGGTGAAAAAGTATACGGCAAAACCGTAACGAAAAAAGTAACCATAAAATAGTATAGACGAACAAAGGACGGAGCTGCGTTTTGCAGTCTCCGTCCTTTTCTATTATTTTTCATTATCTTCTTGATACTCGTATCGCCCTGAATTCTTGTATTTTTTCAACAGCTTATCTACACGTTCATTGGTATTGAGCTCACGGTTTCTGACTTCCTGTTCATAAGGCGTCAGCTGGTCAATATCCTTTATGTGGGCAGCCGTCGGTTTAGGCACCACCATGAAATAGATTAGTGGTGAAACAACCAATAAATCGACGATGACCCATGCACCCATTGCGTACACCCATGTTAGTCCTTCCATGTAGGTTAACCCGATTAGTGCGATAGCGCATATGCCCAAGGTGAATATCACAAACGGGATATACAACATCTCTATCTTTCTAATGGCTTTGGATAACTCTTCATCAAACCATTGTCGTTTCAGCTTTGGAAAGACAAATTTGGCTCCCCTAAACTGAATATTGGCCAAATAGATGCAAGTCAGATAATCCTTGAAGGTTCCCTTTTCTCTAGGGATAAGCACTGGCCCCATTTCCTCTGGCTTGTAATTGTAAAACACCTGTGCTCGAATCAAGTGGCCTTCGCCCATCATCGATAAGTCGACGCGTTCATTCTGGTCATAGTTGATGATTAGCTGCTCTCCCTTATTGACGATTACCGTTTCACCATTGATGGTGATCGTTGCGAATCCATCTCGGCAATAAAACCCTTGGGAAAGCTGCTCATACTCAGGATAATTCTCCGTTTCTGGCGTTTGACTTTGCTCTGTCAATGAAATCACATCTAAAAAACCTTGATTGCCCTTGGCAACCATTAAATTGTAATCCGTAATTTTCCCGAAGCTTTTGGTGCTGTAGCTTCCATCGAATCGATCCTGCTCCAGCTCATTTAGTCGAGCAACTCTAACATCCTGATGGGCCAATACCACATCGCCCGACAAGACCATCAACACTCGATCAAAATCTGGCAATTTAGAAAAAGAAGTCTCTTCCTTTTCACATGTTGCTGTACTCAATCTCCAAAGAAAGTCCCGTTTCAAGTAGCTACCACTTTCGGGGAAAATCCCTAGCTGTGTTGTTGTCCCACCAGTCCAATTGGACTGAACAGCGTTTTCTGCTTTTATGATTTTGTACTCCATAATTTCTACCCATTTCACTTAGCACATTTTATTAACATATTATTAATTATACAGTGTCCACCTTGATTAAACAACTGTTTTATAGTATAATCCCTTGTGTTGAGGAGAACGAGATTATGAATAGATCAGACGGATATAGAGTATCGGGTTGCGATCCGATGTATGAAATAACACCACACTTCATGCCCCATCGGTATGATGCTACCAATTATATAGATTTAGATTTAGATTTAGAAGCCATTCAGGCCTATGTCAATCGTTGTCGAGCTAAAGGCGTAAAGATGAAACACATGAGCGTGGTCATTGCTGCCTACCTTCGATTAGTATCGCAAAACCCACATCTGAATCGGTTCGTGGTAAATAAGCGAATTTATGCGCGAAACCATTTTTGCGTTTCTTTTGTCACCCTAAAATCCGATAGTAACGGTGGCGAAGAAACAGTGGTTAAGCTGTATTTTAATCTTGATGATGATATTTTCGAGGTCAATCGAAAGGTGTCCGAGGCCATTGCCATTAATCGAACAGCTGAAGGCAATAACTCAATGGACAAGGTTCTTAGAAAGATTATGCGTGTACCAGCCTTGGTCAGCGGCGTGGTCAACGTACTTAGATGGTGGGATAAGCATTTTTCTCTCCCATTTATCATTGTTGACGCCAGCCCGTTTCATTCATCTTTCTTCATCACCAACTTGGCATCCATTAGACTCAATGCAGTCTATCACCATATTTATGACTTTGGTACCACTGGAATTTTCATTGCCATGGGTCAAACAGAAAAACGCCTAGCCAAAATCGGTGAGGTCGTAGAAGAAAAGAAAGTGCTCCCCATTAAGGTGACCACTGATGAACGTATCGAATCCGGATATTACTTTGGCAGATGCTTTAAAGAGTTTAAGCGTTACATTAACGCTCCTGAAACCCTAGAAGAAAAGCCAGATTCTGTAGTAAAAGATGCCAATATTAAAAAGAAAAATCCAAAATTCATTGTAAAATAAGGAGAAATATAATGAACAGAAAAGAATTATCGATTCAACTACATCAAAGCGGTTTCAACTGCGCACAAGCGGTAGTTTGTGCTTTTGCCGACGTTATCGGTTTTGATCCAGTCACTGCATTTAAAGCATCTGAAGCATTCGGTGGCGGCATGGGTACCCAAAGTACTTGCGGTGCAGTATCCGGAATGGCTATGGTAATCGGACTAAAAAACTCCGATGGCGATTTGGATGCACCAAAAACTAAGGCTGCAAGCTACAAGCTCATGCGACAAGCTACAGAAGCATTTCAAGAAAAGAACCAGTCTACCATTTGCCGTGAATTAAAAGGCATTGGAACTGGCACTGTTCTTAGAAGCTGTGATGGCTGCATCGAGGATGCAGTAGAAATACTCGATCAGCTTTTGCTCGGTCTTTAGTCCTCCACACTCCCGTGGAGAATAAAGTGGTTTTTGTGATAGGAAATCAATCCATCATCTCTCATCTTTGATAACTCTCTGGACAAAGCACTTCGCTCAACAGCTAGGTAATCTGCCAACTGTTGTCGGTCAAAAGGAATGCACACCTCTTTCGTGCCCTGACCATTGCTTTGTTCAGACAGATAGGAAATCAATTTCTCCCTTATGCTCTTCTTAGAAAGATGCTCCATTTTTCTTGTTAACATCAAATTTTTTCTTGCCATGACCTTGACCATGTTTTTCACAATTAAATGATGAAACTGACATTGATGACTGCAAACGGTCATCAATTTTTCTGGAGAAAAAAATGCAACCTTTGCATCAGTAGCCGCAACAGCACTTACACTTTGATATTCATCCTCAAGGAGCGCATAGACCTCAGCGAAAATCTCCCCTGAACCCACTTCAGTCAATATGTCACGGTTTCCCAAAAAGTCTTCTCTGATGATGAGCACTGTGCCTGTAACCACCATGCCAATGCCTTTGGCTCGATCACCTTGAAAGAGAATAAACTCATCTCGAAGATAGGATTCGCTTTTGATGCCAAAGCATTGAATAACCTCCGCCATTTCTCCTTCGCAAAGCCCCTGAAATAAGGTGGCTTTTTTCATTGCGCTTAACAACAAATTCATGTTTTTCTCCTTTTCTGTTGCGAATGCAACGGAATCTTTTTCTTGATTGTAGTACACTTACCCTATAAAAGTCAAGGAGGCGAAAAAATGAGAAGAAAAGATAGAGAAATGAGCGAAGACTTTGCACTGCAAATTGTGGACAAATGTGACTACGGAACCATGGCCCTAGTAGGCGCTGATGGTAACCCCTATTGCATTCCCATTACCCTTGTTCGGGATCAAGATTGGATTTACATTCATAGTGCGAAGGAAGGGGAAAAAGTGCAATCGCTAAAACAGAACCCCAACGTGTGCATTTCCTGTGTTGGCGATACTCATAAGCCCCATGATAAATTCACTACCGAATATGAATCTGCAGTGGTTCGCGGAAAAGCCGAGGAAGTCACCGAAAAAGACGAAATGATTCATGGTCTTAGACTGCTTTGCCAGCGACACTCACCATCTAATATGAAGGAATTTGATGCTGCCATTAGCGGAAGCTTATTCCGCACAGGGGTTTGGAAAATTCATATCGATTCCATTACAGGAAAGCGAAAAAAATACGGTAGAGATGGTAAAGAGTTAAAATACGGAAAAATGGAGGATGAACAACATGATTAGAAAGATTATTCAAATAAACGAAGAACAGTGTAATGGTTGCGGTGCTTGTGCTGCTGCCTGTCACGAAGGTGCCATCGGAATGGTCGATGGTAAGGCTAAGCTCCTTCGCGATGATTATTGCGATGGTCTCGGAGATTGTCTCCCTACTTGTCCAACAGGTGCGATCACCTTTGTTGAAAGAGAGGCCGCTGCTTATGACGAAGCTGCCGTAAAAGCGAACATGGCTGCAGCCAAAGCCGAAAAGGAAACTGAACCAGAAACCCTACCTTGTGGTTGCCCAGGTTCTCTCTCTAGAGAGTTGCGTTCCGCCGAAAATGATCAAAGCTGTAGCTGTGGTTGTGACTCCAGTGCAACTGAGGACGCTCCTTCTAGACTCCGCAACTGGCCAGTACAGATTAAGCTTGCTCCCGTAAACGCGCCTTACTTTAATGGTGCAAATCTTTTGATCGCTGCTGACTGTACAGCGTATGCTTATGCTGGTTTCCATGACGCCTTCATGAAGAACAAGGTGACGTTAGTGGGATGTCCTAAGCTGGATAGCGTTGATTATGCCGAAAAGCTTACAGAAATCATTGCCCAAAATGACATTGCATCCATATCGGTAATTCGAATGGAAGTGCCTTGCTGTGGAGGTCTTGAACTGGCAGTCAACAGAGCAATTGCAGATAGCGGAAAACGTTTACCGACTCAGGTAGTGACTATTTCCACCGAAGGTGATATAATTTAAGACAATCATTCTAAAAAACGGAGTATTTGTCTTATGAAAAAAGTTTTAGTTATTGGCTCTACCGTAGCAGATATTGTCATCAATTTGGATCGACTTCCCACTACGGCAGAGGACATCAATATTGTCTCTCAAGAAATGGCTCTTGGTGGTTGTGCTTACAATGTATCCTCCACCATTCGGCATTTCGGTGTGCCATATATTTTATTTTCGCCCATTGGAACGGGAATCTATGGAGATTTTATCCGAAACCAGCTTGCGGCTAAAGGTCTCGCTTCCAAAATGCCAACACCCAATCAAGCAAATGGTTGTTGCTACTGCTTCGTTGAGGCTTCTGGCGAACGTACCTTTGTTTGTGATCATGGTGCAGAGTACTTGTTCCAAAAGGAGTGGTTTGAAGCACTCAACATGGACAAAATCTCTCGTGCCTACATCTGCGGCTTAGAAATCGAAGACAAGACTGGCGATGTCATCGTTTCCTTTTTAGAGGAAAACCCGGGACTCCCGATTATCTTTGCCCCTGGCCCTAGGATTTGCCACATCGATACACAGTTAATGGAGCGGATTTTTGCTATGCACCCGATGATTCATCTGAATCGCGAGGAGGTCTGTGGATTTACGGGAATCGACCACCTTGAGGAAGCCACCAAAGCATTATTTGCACAAACTGGCAACACGGTTGTGGTGACCAATGGTGCTGACGGAGCTTATTACTACGACGGCATTGAGATGATTCGTGTTGCTCCAGCAAAAGTGGGCAAGGTCGTCGATACTATCGGTGCCGGCGACAGTCATGTGGGTACAATCATTTCCTGCTTAGAAAACGGCATGTCCATGTATGATGCAATAAAGCAAGCTAACGCAGTCTCGGCTTTAGTGGTTGAGCGCAAAGGGGCAACCCTCACCGATGAGGAGTTTAACCAAATACGATAAACAAAACGGGAGAAATATCATTTCTCCCGTTTTTCTATAGCTCATCTCTTATTTTTCGAATTCGTCTTGTCAGCTTATTGATGTTATTGATTCGTCTGATGACCGTATATGCATTTTCTTCACGATACAATAGAATTCGATTCAGTGTATCCTGTAAGTCTTGGCATAATTCATTGACTTGCGCTAAGAACCGTTCTTTGTTCATGGCTTCGCGCTTTGTTTCCACTAAATCGATGTCGTAATGGTACTCCATTCCAAACAGCTGCAACACTTCATCGGATAATCTATGCTTTATCTCGTTCAGCTGTACAGCAAAGCTGCTCTCCGTTTCTGCCGCTTCGTGGCCAATTTCCTCAACTGTATCGGAAATGGTTTCAAATCGTTCATCCAGCTCCTTGTATTCCATATTCATGGCTTTCCAATAGAAATCCAGTTGGGTCAATGCACTATTGATGGTGTCCTTCAGTTTCTTGGCCGTTGACTCTTCTAAAATTTCTCCAATGGACTTCTTGCAGTCAGTCAAAATGGCTTTTTTCAGCGTCTCAACTCCATCTCCAGTTTTTGCACTTACAGGAAACATGGCAACTTGATCCACGCCCATTAGCTGACACAACAAATTGCTACAGTATTCTCTGTACGCCTCCAGGTCTTCTTTCTCTACAATATCAATTTTGTTGATGGCAAAGTAAAACTTGGCCGCAAATTCGCTAGTGTTTTGTAAAAAATCAATTTCTATTTGATTGATTGGACTGTCGACTGAAAGCAGAAAAATCACCGCATCGCTGTTCTTCATGTTGTGATACGCAGTTTCTGTATTGTTTTGATGAAAGGAGCCAACTCCCGGAGTGTCAACAAAGGTCATGCCGTTTTTCAGAAATTTTGATGGTGTGTGCAAGACAACAGATTCAACCCCCAGCTTATTGTTGGCGTTTTTCTGTTCGCTGATGTAGTTGGGCAAATCATCAAAATCTACCGGCTCCACCACACCATTGAGAAAGTGCACCTCTGCCGCTTTCTTCCCGTAAACCACTTTGGTTTCTGCGGAAGTCACTGGAACGATTCCCACTGGCAAAAGATTGTCCTCTAAAATTGCATTGGCCAAAGTGCTTTTGCCACGCTTAAACTGACCGATTATGGACACGGTCATGTCTTTGTTCTCCAGTTTATCGATTAAGGACTTAACCGCTCTCGCTTGTCCCCCTACTGCCTCATCTTCTGATAACAGCTCATAGGTCTTTTTTGCTTTATCTAAAATGTTTGTACTCATCAAGGTTCTCCTAAATCATATAAAATAAAAACACTTTGGATATGCTGGAATTCCAACGTTTTCAAAGTGTTTTAGTGGTGGAGCTAAGGGGGATCGAACCCCTGACCTCTTGACTGCCAGTCAAGCGCGCTCCCAGCTGCGCCATAGCCCCACGGTAATCTTTTCCTCGATTATTCTATCACAAGAACGCTTTCCTGTACAGAGGGAAAAATGAGGGCAGAGCGGTACATCATACGCTTTCCGTCAGCTGCGAGGTACAATGTGGGCAACGAGATGCTTTGATGTCAATTTCCGTACAACAGTACGGGCACGCTTTGGTCGTCTGTTCAGCCGGAATTTCTTTCTTTGCTCCGACAGACTCCAATCTTTTTATGCCTTTGACCAATAAAAACACAATGAATGCCATGATGACGAAGTTGATCACTGCTGTGATAAATGCTCCGTATTTGATTTGCACTTGGCCGATTTCAAGCATATATTGGTCAAAATTGCTACCGCCAAAGAGACCAATAATTGGAGAAAGGATATTTTCTGTCAATGAAGTAACCAATCCAGAAAACGCTCCTCCAATTAATACACCAATCGCCAAGTCCATTACATTTCCGCGAAGGGCAAAATCTTTAAACTCCCCTAAAAACTTTCTCATCTCGTTTCTCTCCTTCAATGAATTCAATTCTTAATACTATTGTATCAGACTGCATAGAAAAAGAAAAGTCGAGGTATTACTATTTTCGGATTTTACAGATGGTTTGGGTCATGGTTCCCATCGGGCAGTACACACACCAAGAGCGTGGCTTGAACAACATCATCGTAACCAGTCCAAGGGTCGTAGATGTTAACATCACGCTGTAAAACCCAAATGCGAATTGGGCAATCCAAGGGTCAACTATCGAGATATTCGTCCAATTCCAAGGCAGTTTAAACGTCCAAAGCAAAGTAACCACTTCCTTTAGGGACGCACCGAAAAATACCAAGTATGTTGTATATAACATCATGCCGAACATAGTCAAGAAAAAGAGAAGAAAGCCGTATCTAAATCCAATTGAATATAAGAATTTCGGTGGATTTTTCTTCCGTGATAATCCAATTCTCGCTCCCAGTAGTTCAAACAGTTGCCCTCTTCCACAATAGTGATTACAGTACGCCTTTCCTCCTCCGAAAATAGAAATTCCCAAAGGAAGAAGAAAGCAGATTAACCCTAACCACGCGAATAAAATATTGAATAAGCCTAAAACAAGATAGATCATCGAGGCTATCCATAAATAGTCGTACCATTTTTTACTTCGCATCTTCCGCCTCCTTCATGATGATCTCCATCACACCAGCAGGACATGCCTTCACACATTTTCCACATCCAACACAGATTTTTTCATCTACTACTGCACATATCCCCCGATGAATCACTATTGCGTTTCGTGGACAGTGATTCATACAATTTCCACAGGCTACACATCCTTTTAATACAGATGCAAGTCTTACTTTTTTCATTATATCCTCCTGCGATGCTTTATTGATATAGTCTTGGGCTAGGTGCTTTCACCACAAAGAACTCTACTTGTTCATCATGGGTGTTAGAAATGCTCATGGTTATTCCGCCTGGGATATTGACAATTGTCCCAGCTTCATGAATTTTCTCAGCCTCATCATTGAGTTTAAGGGTTACTTTTCCGCGGATAATCATCATATACACGTTAGAGTTCGAATCATGAGTTGGCATTGCTTCCCCTTGATTTAAAATCATATGGTTAATCATCACCACATCATCATCGAGAAGTTTCTCCACTAGCTTTTCGCTAGATTGTTTGAATTTATATGTTTTTTCCATTTCTTTTCCCTTTCTTTTTTCTTTTCCACCATCATACTACAAAGAAAAAATGATTTCCGTTGTAACTGCAACGGAAATCATTTTTGTACTTAGCCTATTGCGTTACAAGGCAATGCTGCCCGTTTTTTTCGCCATTATCGCATATTCAAATAGCGTGGTTTTATCCATTGCTGAAAAATATCCAGTTTCTTGATACGCTTTTTGATCATGCTTTTCGATGAATTCTAAGATGGCACGCAGCTGCAGCATTACTGCAAATTGGTGCTTGCAGGCATGGCTGCAAAAGCAATTGCAGGTCAATTGGCTGATTTTTCCATCACGATATTGAAATTCTACTTCGTAGTATTCGTTTCCTTCAACTATGGCATATCCCTTAGTTCCATCAAGAGAAAGAAACTTGACCATGTTTTCCAGATAATAATCCTTGCCACGCTCTGCAGTCGCAGCAGAAATACTCATTTCTTCCAGCTGATCTAAAGGGAATGATTCCTCATCACTACCGCTAACAAAATCATCCTCTTCCCCTTGCGGCGCCATGAACCAGTTCCTTATTTTTCGTACTGGCAAAGTGTCTTCATCATAGGTAACAAAATGTGAACCAGCCATAAACAGTTCACCGGTGATCGTGGTGTCCACAAGAGCAATTACCCTTTTATAGTCGGATATTTTGATCTTAAAGTTATAGTTTACTTCAACCACTCGTCCTTGCTTGCCTTCCAGCTTACCTTCTACATAAACCAAATCTCCTACTTGCAAATCAAATTGGTCATTGTAATATGCATACGATGTATGGCGGCTAGTGAAGTACACTTGCACTACAGATTTCTTCGGTTTGTTTTCCATTCTATTTATTGGGTTCATCATGTTCATCCCCTCCTTATCTTTCCTTAACCTTATTATAGCACGTCTATTTTTCTTTTCTACACAAATATTCGCATTAAATTTTATTGTCGCTTTTTTATTACATAAAAAAGCCTTGAACAAAATTTACTCTGCTCAAGGCGTCTATACGTTCTATTATTCCATCAGGGATTCTACGCGATGCTGGTATTCTGCAATTAGCGATGCTGGTGAAGTAATGCTCATTTGCTTTCCGAATTGGAATAGCCATCCCCAAAAGGTTGGGCTAATCTGTACTTTGACTGTTGCCACACACGAATCTTCTGTGAGACGAACCATTGTCGTTCCTTCACCAAATTTATCATATACAACGCCGATTAGTTTCTCGTCAAATCGAAGGGTAACTTCCTCTGGTTGACCACCATACATCTTAAATGCTTGCTCGGTATAGCTGCCGATATTTTCACGTAGATTCAAAGCTTTTTCCGAAATCGGGTCATTGGTTATTTCAACAGTGCTCATTCGATCCACACGGTAGTTGGCCGTATTGTCATATTTGCTGCTATACACCATCAAATAGTAATTGTCCTCATTAAATACTAGTGCGATAGGCTCTACGATATAATCCTCTCCGTCCTTTCGATACACTTTTTCTCCACGTTCATTTAAATCAAAATATCTGAAGCTGACTTTTTTCTGTTGCTGGATCGCATCTTCTAAATACCCAATATTGTAATAAATGAATTCATTGCTGTGTTTGCGCGTATTGAATTGCACCATATTCCCTTTCATGATTTTGGCTCTATGGCTCCCACCTAGATTGGCAATTTTATCTACCAATTCGGCTGTCTTTTTATCGGTAATGAAGCTAGCAGCTTGCACCGCATCGATCAGTATTTTCAATTCTGGAACTGAAAAACCACGTTCTTCAACGTAGTAACCTTTTTCTTTGCCCACTTGACAGGTCATCACTTCATAGCCTTGTTCATTGAGCATGGCCATGTCCTTAGCGACCGTTCTACGCTCGCAGGAAATACCCATTTGTCCAAGGCGATCAATTAGGGCCATGGTTGTTATCGGATGCTGTTCATCGGTTTCCTGCTGAAGCAATTCATACAGCTTTAACAATTTGATTTTTTGACAGTTATTCTGTGCCATTATTCCCCTCCAGAGCTTATCTAAAGTTCATTTGATTATTCTGATTATACCATCTATACGCTCCCAATTCAAATGCCTGTTTGCTCTTGCTGAATCAAGTGAAGAATGATATAATGACCACGAATGTAACACAAATTTTGATTAATTCGAATGGAGGATGATATGTTTGTACAAATTACATTTTCCATCCTACTGATTGTAGGTGGAATTTTGATGATTCTAGGTGGATTGTCATATGCCAATGCGATGAAATACGAAACACATTTGGTGGAACGACATCCAAAAAATAGATTGACCAACCGTTTTCGGCTTTCACTCTTTTTCGTATTTGCCTTGATTTATTTTGTCGGAGTAGTTCTCATGTTTATCTACGGCAATTTGATTACAGCGAAAGGTGTATTCCTATTTCTTGGCGCAGTCCTTACTGCCCTTGCATTATTTGCCTTTTTAGAAACAAGAAATATACTCATTTTGAGCAAAAATATAAATCAGTCAGACGAGAAGCTAGAATCTGTATTAGGCGAAATGAGCCACCTCAATGCTGATATTGAGAGTCAGGTTAATGATAAGATTAGTCAGGTTGTTGCTCAGGATAAGCTTTTATCCTCAATCAACGACATTGCAACCCTTCTTCTTGATGCAGACACGAAGAATTACAACAACATTTTGTTTAAATGTCTTGAAAAGCTTGCCCTTACTGTAGAAGTAGACCGAGTATATATTTGGTCAAACCATATGGTTGGCGACGAGCTTTACACCACACAAATCGAAGAATGGTCAGGCGGCGCTGAACCACAACAGGGCAATGAGCTTACGGTTTCCGTTCCATTCCCTGATGATTGGTATCCAAACCTTTCTAACAATCTTTGTGTAAATGGCATCGTCAGCGAAATGCCAGAATACGAACGGACTCACCTTGAAGCACAAGGTATCCTCTCTGTTCTGATTGTTCCTGTTTTCTTCAACGAAGAATTCTGGGGCTTTGTTGGTTTTGATGATTGTCAAAACGAACGTCACTTCTCTGAAACAGAAGAATCCCTGCTTCGTTCTGGAAGCTTGCTCATTGCAACAAGCTTACTACGAAACGAAATGAACGAGCAATTAATTAACGCTTCCGAAGAAGCCAGGAGCAGTGCGAAAGCCAAATCACAGTTCCTCGCCAATATGAGCCACGAGATGCGCACACCGATCAATGCCATCACTGGAATGACCACAATTGCCTCTCGCTCAGATGATATCAACGAAATCAAAAAGTCTCTTCATGAAATTGACAATGTATCTAAACAGCTATTGTCCTTAATCAACGATGTCCTAGATATGAGTAAAATTGAAGAAGGGAAATTGCAACTGGAAGAGCGAACTTTTTCTCTTTCTCAAGAAATACGTTCATTCAGAAGTGTTGTTGAACCACTGACAGATAAGAAGTCACAAAAGTTAACGATTACCGTTGACGAAAATGTTCCTCCTCAATTAATCGGCGATGCCGCAAGGGTTATGCAGGTTGTCCTCAACCTCGCTTCCAATGCATCAAAATTCACCCCAATTGAAGGAACCATCGACATTCATTTATATATTACAAGCGATGAAACGGAACACGTAAACATCTCCGTCAAAGACAATGGAATTGGTATTTCTCCGGAAAACCTTGAACGGATTTTCAACACCTTTGATCAGGCCGATCGCTCCACCTCAAGAAAGTATGGTGGTTCTGGTTTAGGACTGGCCATTTCTCGTAACCTTGCCTCTTTAATGGGTGGGGAAATCACTCTAGTTAGTACGCCTGAACAGGGCAGTACCTTCACCTTCACCTTCCCGCTGAAGCGAGGAGATGAACAATCAACGTTAGCAAGCGACACTCCAGAAAAAGTCGACCCTGCCAATTATGATTTTTCGGACAAATGCATTTTGTTGGTTGAAGATATTGAAATCAATCGCCAAATTGTCATTGCCATGCTAGCAGACACAGGTGCAGAAGTGGTTACCGCCGTTGATGGTATCGAAGCTGTGGAAAAATTCCGCTCAGACCCAGAAAAATACGACCTAATCTATATGGACATCCAAATGCCTAACATGGACGGATACGAAGCTTCCCAGGCCATTCGCTCTCTAAATTTAGGCAACTCACTAACCGTTCCAATCATTGCCATGACCGCCAATGCGTTTTCAGAAGACGTGGCAAGAGCAACGGAATGCGGTATGAATTATCACATTTCTAAGCCTATCGACTTTAATCTGATGATTGAGAAGACAGCGGAATACCTAAGAAAATAGACTCAATGTCAAATAAACAAAAGCACCCTCACGATGATCACGCATCATCTTGGGTGCTTTTTTCGTTCTTATTCGTCGTTTCCTATTCGACAAATGAAATTGACATGGATTTCAAATCCATCGGTTTTTCTCTCGTCGAAGGTTCCTTAGCATAACCAAATGCAACAGAGGAAAGTACTTCCTGTCCTTCAGGGAGGTCAATGTCATCTGCCAAGTCTGGTTCTGCTCTAAAGGCTAGAGTTGTTCCCCAAACATAGCAAGAGTCAATGCCCATGTCTGTTGCTGCAATCATCATCGTTTCAATGATGGTTCCTGCATTGGCCATATCCAGCTCAGGAACAGAGCCGTGGCTGGTAGATACTATCACCACAGTCGGTGCACCATAGTAGATGTCAAGAACCGGATCTCTAAAACAGTCAACGGCAGTTTCTCGTATCTCCTCTAATACATCAGGATCACGAACAACAGTCAGATGCAAATTCTTATACTCTCCATGTCCAACAGGAGCAGCACAAGCCGCTGCTAACAATTTTTCTACATCTTCCATCGGAATTTGACGATTTGAGAAATCCCTGGTAGATTTACGTAGCGCAATAGCTTTCATGGTTTCCATAATACTTCACTTCCCTTTCTTTATTCACGGTCTAAATAGGCCGAAAGTTGTCTTTTCAATTCATTAATATCTATCGGTTTCGCCACGTGGCCATTCATTCCTGCTTCTAGACATCTACTTACATCCTCAGCAAAAGCGTTGGCAGTCATGGCAAGGATTGGAACTGTATTTGCTTCCTTTGTTCCTAATGCTCGAATCGTTTGTGTGGCCGTAATGCCGTCCATTTCTGGCATCTGTATGTCCATCAAAATCAGGTCAAATTGCGTTTGATCGGCCTCAAAGGTTTCTACACCAATACGACCGTTCTCCGCCGTAGTAATCTGAATTCCCGTTTCTCCTAAGAGCGTAACGATAATTTGTCGGTTGATGGCAACGTCTTCTACCACCAAAAGGTGCTTATCCTCCCAGTGATAATCATGCTCTTCACGTTCTTCCACTGCTTCATCCTCGACATAGTTATCATCCCAAGTGAATGCCACTTCGAAGGTGAAGGTTGACCCTTCGTTAGGAATTGAGTCTACCCAAATATCTCCACCCATTAAGGTTGTAATACTCTTACAAATGGCTAATCCAAGACCTGTGCCTCCAAAGCGACGTGTAATCGTGCCGTCGGCCTGCTCAAAGGATTTGAATAAGCGCTTTTGTTGTGACTCTGAAATACCAATACCATTGTCCTTAACCGAAACCCGTAGAACGAATTCTCCAGGCTGACGTTCTTCATAGTCGGCAACCAATTCAATTGTACCATCTTTCGGGCTGAACTTGCATGCATTGGTCAATAAATTGATGATTACCTGTGTCAGGCGCAATTCATCGCAAACCATATATCGATCAAAGGATTTTTGGAAGTCATAAATAAACCTTTGGTCCTTTTCCGCAAATCGCACTGCCATCATTTCGAAGATTTTTTTCATCATCTTCACGAAGTTAAATGGTTCAGATGTAATATCCAGTTTTCCGCTTTCAATCTTCGACATATCCAATACATCATTGATGATTTGTAGCAACTGCTGTGAAGCCGATTCAATCTTTTCCAAGCTGAACTGAATAGAGTCCAAGTCCTGACTTTTGCGTGCGATGGTGGTCATGCCAATGATTGCATTCATTGGTGTACGAATTTCGTGACTCATTCGAGACAAAAATTCGCTCTTCGCTTGTGTGGATGCCAGCGCATCTTCTCTCGCCTCTATTAAGCTCTTCGTGATATTGTTATTGACGATACTGGAAACAACCAGCATTCCTGCCGAACGAATAACTTTCTCTTCAGCCGAAGTGAACAGTTCATTGTTACTGTTCTTTTCAAGGCCCATAAATCCCCAAAAAACATCCTGCACGAATATCGGCACCAGTATAGCGACTCTCGCCCTCTTCGGGTTAATAAACCCTTGCTGGTCAATCGGTAAATCCCGAATGTGAATGTTAATGCAATTTTTTCTGCCAAGTTGATCGTACCAATATGGAAGGTCTTGATAGTCTATTGCGTTGACCGTCAACTCATATCCGTCTTCATTCCAATGATAAAGCTCTTTTGCAACAAGGGCTTCATCTTTTTCTTCGTTTTCCCAAATATACATGCAACGAGCATTAACGCTTTGGGCAAGGCCCTTTAGCACTCTACGCACGGTGTTATCGAATTTTGCTGGCTCCGCACTCATCAATCTAGTCGCTGCTCGGTTGACTTGTCTCATGAGCATATCTTGACGCAGAAGTTCGTTTCTTGCCTCTTTCAGCTGGTACATATCTAAAACGTATGCGGCAATCAAAAAGGAGTCACCGTCAGGCACCTTCGCCAAGGTGATGCGTAGCGGTCGCCTTTGATCGGCAACCATCAGCTCCATTTCGAATTCTAACTGCCCGTGTTCAATAACATATTCAAAACGATTTTCTAAAGGAACAGAAAGAGAACCATCTGGTTGAAATTCTGGAATGCTATCACGCAAATAAGGTAGCAACTCTTCTTTCAATTCTTCCGAGGTTTGATACCCAAAATATTCAACCGCCATCGGGTTGCAATCGACAATTTGAATTTTATCGTCGAAGATTACAGCCGTATATGGACATGCATTAAACATCGCTTTCCGATAACGGTTAAGGTTTTTCGCTTCGGTATTCATCTTGTCTTTGATTCCCCCTTCCAATAAAAATTTATCGTAGAAATATCTCCAATCCATTATATCAAAGCTTGCTCAGGAATACAATCAAAGGTTTCTCCGCGCCTAGAAATTCAAGCATCAAGATTTTAAGGGCAAAATGAACATATCCACTACGAAGCATAATGGCAATTTGATTTTAGATATAAAAAAAATGGAATAACTAAATCCCATCGCAACATTCATTGGAGCAGGTGAAGGGAATCGAACCCTCACTCTCAGCTTGGGAAGCTGATGTTCTACCACTAAACTACACCTGCATAGTACGTACATATTGTATCATATTCTTCTAGCCAATTAAAGCCTCTTTTTCCATTCCTTGCATTATGTCCTCTCCAGATATATAATGGGTTAAAACTAAGAAACCAAGGAGGTTTGCCTATGTGGACATGTCCGAAATGTAACCGCGAATTTAAACACAAAAATCAAAATCATTACTGCGGAGATAAACCGACAACCATTGATGAATATATTGCAGGATTTCCACCTGACCTACAGGAACTCCTGACTGCAGTACGCACCACCATTTCCGCTGCTGCACCTGATGCAGAAGAGAGAATTTCATGGCAAATGCCCACCTTTTGGCAAAAGGAAAATTTGATCCACTTTGCTGTGTCCACCAATCACTTAGGCATCTATCCTGGCGATTTATCCAAATCCCCTTTTGCTGACCGCCTAAGCGCATACCGCACGTCCAAAGGTGCAATTCAAATGCCTTTCGATCAACCGATTGATTACGACTTGATCCGCGACCTTACTCGCTGGCGGGTGGCTAGTGCCAACAAGCCTAAGGCGTATGGGATGAAATTCGCCATGGTGTACCCAATGTACATCGACAAAGCCGAAAGGAAAGGGCGAACCAAAGCCGAAGTAGACCAAGTGATTTTCTGGCTGACTGGCTATGACGAAGCTGGACTCGCTAAAGTAATCGATCGTGAATTGGATTTCGAGGCCTTTTTTGCTCAGGCTCCGCAAATGAACGAAAACGCCCCATTAATTAAGGGTGTCATCTGCGGTCATCGCGTGGAAGAAATCGAAGATCCTGTTATGCAGCAAATTCGTTGGCTGGATAAACTGATCGATGAATTGGCTAAGGGAAAAGCCATGGAGAAGATCTGGCGGGGAACTGAATAGAGAAAAGAAAATAGGCCATCTGGCCTATTTTTTAGTACTATCTTATTTACTTGTTTCTATCCTCACTCCTCAATCAAATCCATATTAATTGATACTTATTCTACAGCATATGTCCATATTTAGCAATGGGACATTTATGCACAGTATGCAAATATTCATTGATGAAAATCTAATGGTCACCTTGAATTCTAAGCCTGTTTTGGTACAAAAACCGCATTTTTGATTTTTTAGTACCAAAAGTTTCTGTGATATTGGAGAGAGTCGTTCCAAATTATCCTCATTCGTAATAATTCACCATTTCTCATCATCGAAATCCACAAGCCGCCGTTGTTTCATGAGTTGCCCTGTGAATGATTATGCACAAATTCGCCTCCAAATGAATAAACGATGAATAAAGCTTATTAGCTCTGATTGTCCAAGCTTCGTCTTGGTACTATTTTTCAGAAAATGCTCAATTTGTACCAAAGTTGTTTCTTCACTCGCTCCGCGAGTCCGACTCCCTACTCCTTCATTATAGACAAGCAAAAAGCGAGGTCTTACCCCGCTTTTGTTGTCTATGGTGGAGATGAACGTTCGCTTTGCTCTCTCCTCCAGTCGCTTTGCTCCTTTCGCTGTCCGGATTTGCATGGCAGGCAAGCCTGCGCAAATCTGGCGCGAGATTATTCACTCGCTCCGCGAGTTCGACTCTCTACGCCTTCATTATAGACAAGCAAAAAGCGAGGTCTTACCCCGCTTTTGTTGTCTATGGTGGAGATGAACGTTCGCTTTGCTCTCTCCTCCAGTCGCTTTGCTCCTTTCGCTGTCCGGATTTGCATGGCAGACAAGCCTGCGCAAATCTGGCGCGAGATTATCTCACTCGCTCCACGAGTCCGACTCTCATCCCACATTACAGAAATAAAAAACAGACCCAGAGGTCTATTTTTTATTTCTATGGTGGAGATGGGCAGTAAGTTCCAACCAACTTCCGTTGGGGAACTCTTGCATGAGACCTGCCTGCGATTCCCTTTCGGCAATCGGGCTAGGGCTTCACGACAGTCTTCACTCGCTCCGCGAGTCCGACTCTCATCCCACATTACAGAAATAAAAAACAGACCCTGAGGTCTATTTTTTATTTTTATGGTGGAGATGGGCAGTAAGTTCCAACCAACTTCCGTTGGGGAACTCTTGCATGAGACCTGCCTACGATTCCCTTTCGGCAATCGGGCTAGGGCTTCACGACAGTCTTCACTCGCTCCGCGAGTCCGACTCCCTACTCCTTCATTATAGACAAGCAAAAAGCGAGGTCTTACCCCGCTTTTGTTGTCTATGGTGGAGATGGCGAGAGTCGAACTCGCGTCCGAAAGCATTTCCGCAAGAGTTTCTCCGAGCGCATCTAGTTATTTATGTTTCGCTTTTCTGACCGCCAGCTAGCAGGCTGACAGAATCGCTATCCCGTTGTTCCCTTACGGTACCGGGAGCTCCCGCAAGGTTTTCCTGTATAATCGATGCCAGGTCTCTAGCCTACAGGTGAGCTAGAGTTGACACGCGGTGCTGCGAAATTAGGCAGCTAGTGCGAAGTTTGTTTTTTCTTTAGCGTTTGTATTTAAACGGCCACTTTTAACGTAGACTTGGCGACTACGGCTCGCTTATCTTGGTTCTACACCCCCGTCGAAACCTTTACATCCCCCTATTGGTTCAATAGGTTTATACCCAATTTCTGTGGTGTTCAACCTGTATATCTATCATATGCATTTTTCAGGTTTTGTCAACTGGTTTACCACTTTTGCTTCATGGCTTGGTCCATCTTTCTTGCCGCATCCTTCTTTGCCATGTCATCTCGCTTGTCGTAATTTTTCTTGCCTCGTGCAACAGCGATTTCCACTTTTGCTAGACCGTCTTCATTGATATACATGTTAAGGGGAACAAGGGTTAAGCCTTTTATCGTTGTATACCCAATGAGCTTGCGGATTTCCTGCTTATGTAACAGGAGCTTACGCGGTCTCAGTGGATCCACATTGAAGCGGTTCCCTTGTTCGTAGGGCGAAATATTCATGCCAAAGAGAATCATTTCCCCATGATCGATTTTGGCATAGCTTTCCTTGATGCTGACCTTTCCTGCACGGACAGATTTGATTTCTGTTCCCGTAAGCACAATTCCAGCTTCATATACTTCTTCTATAAAATAATCGTGGCGTGCTTTTTTATTGGCAGCCACTAGTTTTTTCTGCTTTTTAGCCATTGGCACACTACCTTTCCTTTAAATTTCTATCTTGATTCGATTGGCTTTACGCCTCGTATGGGTTTTTGATCAATCCAAATTCGCTAAACGGCCAAATTCGTAGTACAACTTTGCCGACGATTTCATCGATTTCCACACAGCCAACTTCTGGGTAACGGCTGTCGATGCTCACCCTGCGATTATCTCCCATACAGAACACTTGTCCCTCAGGCACAACTAGTCCTTCGACCTCGCCTGTGGTTTGTTCTTCTTTTGTATAGTCTTCTTCCAATTCAACGCCATTGAGATAGACCTTGTCGTCTTTCACATCAATGGTATCCCCTGCAACACCAATCACGCGTTTAATCAATAGCTTCTCATCACCGTTTTCCTGCTTAAGTTCCGAGTGGAACACCACTACATCTCCTCGCTCTGGCTCAGAAAACGTATAGGATTGTTTGCTCACGAATACGTAGTCGTTGGCATAAAAATTCGGCTCCATAGAGCTTTCTTTCACGATGGTCGGTTTGATAAACTGAATGACTATAACAGCGATAACTACTGCGATGATAATGTCCTTAATCCATTCTTTCATGTTTCATGAATCCCCTTTACATAATGATTACTGAAAAATTTCCTGCTTTATTTGATCAAAATCCTCCGGAAGCGTTGCGGTGACCGTCAATCCGTTTAAGTACCCCATCGGCCCTTCACTTTGATGGAAAACCAACTTATATGCGTGAAGCAGCTGTGTATTTAAATCAAAACGCTGGCGCACCAATTGGTTGACCGATCGTTTCCCATATTTAACATCCCCAATAATCGGGAAGCCTGCCTTAGCCAGATGGGCTCTGATTTGATGGGTTCTTCCTGTGATCAGCTCCACCTCGACCAAAGAGTATTTCAATGTGGTTTTCAGTGGTCGCGCAACGGTTTCCATCTCTCGACCTTCATTGTCCATATTGTGCACCGTTATGGTATTGGTTTTGCTGTCTTTCACCATTTTGTCCTGAAGGCGAATTTCCCCCTTCATTTTCCCACTGACAATGGTCATGTAATATTTGCTGATTTTATCTCTTTCGCGAATCATCCGATTCAATTCCTGAAGGGCTGTGCTAGTTTTTCCGAACAAAACCAGCCCCGTGGTATTGCGATCCAGCCGATTGACTGGCGCTGGAGTAAAGGTTTTTTCCAGCCGCGGATTGTATTCACCCTGTTGAATCAGGTAGTCTACCACTTGATTCGCTAAGTGGTTTTTCTTCTCTGTTTGGTCTCCATGGGTCAATAGGCCAAAAGGCTTTTCCACCACGAGAATTTCATCGTCCTCGTAAGCAATTTTAAACTGCCGCTTGGCACTGAAGTTCCGAGTCTTCTTCTGATATGATTGAATTTCTTCGTCAGTCATATACAGCGTCACCTCATCACCCAAAAGCAAAAAGGTATCCTCTTTTCCTCTTTTCCCATTGATTTTCACGTCTTTGCGGATGGCTTTATAGATATAACTCAGCGGCGCATTCTCCAAATATTTACGGAGAAATTTGTCCAATCGCTGATTCTGTTCATTCTTCCCAATTTCAACTTTAATCATAGATTTAATTATACATCAAAGCGGCTCTTAAAGCAAAAAATATTTGTTCTTTCGGGCAAAGTATGTTAAATTATAAGTAGAATGTGTTGGACAGAGGGGAGATAAAAATGAAGAGTTTTAAAGACTTTCTTTATGATAAAAATGACGTTTTAATTGCGTTATTGATTTTGCTACTAGCTGGACTTTTGATTTTCTGGCGTATGGAGGTCATTATGGATTATCCGCAGACCTTAGCGAAAAAAACCGATACCGTTGATACCACTACGGAAGTTGCTTCACCTAGCGACGAGCCTAAATCAGATGATGCTTCTGACGATCCATCTACTACTGATGCAGGCGCGGCCACCCTTTGGGAAGATGGAAAGCTAACCAAGGAGGTTACAGTGACAGTGCAGAGTGGTTCAGCTATTGCGGCGGTTCAGAGTTTAATCGACGCAAAGCTTTTTGAATCCTACGACGAATATGTCCATGTTTGTCAAGCTGCTGGCTACACACCAGAAGGCATCAAGGCAACTACCTTTGTCTTTGAAAAGGGCAGCACCCAAACGGACATTGCAAAAAAGGTCACCCAGTGACCAGCAAATAGATAATACGATTACTTAAGGAGGTATGAAATGGCTCTAATTACTACTAAAGAAATGTTTGCGAAGGCACTAACCGGCGACTACGCTATCGGTGCGTTTAACGTAAACAATATGGAAATTATACAAGGCATCGTTGATGCAGCTGAAATTGAACAGGCTCCGTTGATTTTGCAAGTATCTGCAGGCGCACGTAAATACGCCAAGCCTGCGTACCTCATTAAACTGGTCGAGGCGGCAATTATGGACACTGGTGTTGACGTTGCCCTCCATCTTGACCACGGTGAGGACTTCGACATTTGCAAAAAATGCGTTGATGATGGCTTTACGTCAGTGATGATTGACGGATCAAAGCATGCCTTCGAAGAAAACATCGCCTTAACCAAACAAGTTGTCGAATATGCTCACGCTCACGGCGTTGTCGTTGAGGCCGAGCTAGGCAAGCTTGCTGGCGTGGAAGACAATATTAAAGTCGATGCACGGTCAGCAACCTTTACAGATCCTGATGAAGCAGCTGAGTTCGTTGAACGTACTGGCGTAGATTCTTTGGCCATTGCCATTGGAACAAGCCATGGTGCATATAAATTCAAAGGCGATCCTTATTTGGATTATGAACGACTACAGAAAATCCATCAACTGATTCCTGACACACCGTTAGTACTCCACGGAGCATCTACTGTGCTAAAAGAATTCGTTGATCGTTGTAACCAATACGGTGGCAATATCCCTGGTGCCCAAGGCGTTCCTGAGGAAATGATTAGAGAAGCCGTAAAGTATGGCGTGTGTAAGGTCAACATTGATACAGACTTAAGACTAGCCATGACCGCTGAAATTCGCAGAGTTTTACAGGAACAACCAGCAGAATTCGACCCAAGAAAATACTTAGGTCCTGGCAGAGAGGCCATCACCAGAATGGTTCAACATAAGATCAAAAACGTGTTAAACGCTTCTGGAACCAAATAGAATAGAAAACGAAAATCGGCATACTATGTATGCCGATTTTTTTCTGTTGATATTACGCTAGCTCCTCTAACCATTTTGCTGCTGCTTCGCTAACCGCTTCAAAGTCCGTATGCAAGAACAGTTCGTCTTTCATCTGCTCTATTCGCTGCATTGAAGTGCTTTTCCAAGGTTTTGTCAGCAGAAGCGCAAACGCTTCATCTGCTGCGCTGTCATCGTATTCTTCACAAGATTCCCTAATCTTTTCTAGTTGCTCCGATAAGAACGTCAGGTCCTCTACAATATCCGTATCATCCTGGGCGCTATGCTCAGCATTAGGGGCTTCTCTGTTCACCTCTTCCTTTAATACGCGGATAAACTCATTGATGTTTTGCCTGATGAACCTAATATCTTCTTTGCGTCCAGCGTCTTCCAACGCCATGGCCAAGTCGGATTCATCTGTTTTGCCAATATTGGCTAGTGCTGATTTCATCGCATGTACTGTCGTTGTAAACAGTTTAATATCTTCATTTTTTATGGTTTCTTCTAATGTGTTCAATGCCTTTTCTGCATCTCGTTTAAATATTTCTAGCATCTTGCTATCGATTTCTTCACGTTCTACAGGAGCCGCATCGATCTTAGGTAAAGCATTTATTTCTCTCGCTTCTTCCTCGTGGCAATCATGAATGAAGGTCATTAACACCTTATCCAGCTGGAATAAGTCAATCGGTTTGGAAATGAAGTCATCAAACCCATACTCCCTAAACAGTTTTTCATTACCAGCAATGGCATTGGCGGTTAACGCTACAATTGTTCCATCATAGCCTAATTCCCTAATTTTGTGAATGGTTTCAATTCCATCCATTTCTGGCATCATATGATCCAAGAAGATGATGTCGTAGCGTTCATGGTTTTGAATTTTTTCAAGCGCCTTAAACCCACTGTCTACCATTTCTATTTGGAGACCATAAGGCACCATGAGTCCCTCTGCTACATACAGATTGACCATGACATCATCCACAATTAACACTTTTCCATATGGCATATATTCACGCTCTAGTATTTTTTCATTGCTTTTTCGTTCATCAGAATATGAGAAATCTTTCAAGCTTTCCACCACTTCTTTCCCTATCACATTTTCGTTGACGTACTCTTGTAGCAACGTGACAGTAAATGTACTTCCCTTGCCCAATTCACTGCGGACAGAAATGTTTCCGTCCATCATATTGGTGATTTTCTTTGTAATGTATAGCCCCAATCCGGTGCTTTCTACATTTTGGTGTTTCGTATAATTAAACTGTGCATACTCCCTAAACAATTTGCTTTGGTTTTCTAGGGAAATGCCTTCTCCCGTGTCCGAAACATCAATCGTCAAGATGACGTGTTCATCCTCATTCATATGTCTAATTTTTAGGATTACTTCGCCTTCTTCAGTATACTTAAACGCATTGGATAACACATTGGTTAGAACTTGTTTGATTCTTAATTCATCACCACAGAGTTCTGAAGGTAAATCCTCCTCAATATCCAATTTGAATTTTATCGGCTTATCCCCAATTCTAATGATATTCATTTGCACTGCGTCATTGATCAGACTTGGTACATCATAAATCGCTGGATGAATTTCCAATTTTCCCGTTTCAATTTTAGATAAATCCAATATATCATTGATGATGCCTAGTAAGCTTCGTCCTGAATTATGAATTTTCTCAACTGCTTCTACAGATTTTTTATCCAATTTGCTTCGAAGCAGCAACATTTCAGATATACCAATAATGGCATTCATTGGTGTACGTATTTCATGGGACATGTTGGCAAGGAACTTTGTTTTTGCAGCATTGGCTTTATTTGCAACCTCTACTTGGTTAGCAAGCTCCTCAGTTCGCTTGGCGACAGTATCCTCTAGCTTCATATTTTGATCAGAAATCCAAATCTTCGTTCTGGTTACCTCGTCGTTTAACGCAAAGGACATACTAATGATAATCGATAACAGCATAATCAAAATATTGTTTGAAAAGACATTGAAGAATATCGCGGCGCCTATCCCAATAATTACTGCAATTCCTGCAAAGGTGCTACCAATAACCATATTGCCACAAAGGGTACTATTCAGTACCGTAAACACCGCCTTACCCAAGGAGGTTTGTTCTTGCGCTGCACTTTCTTTCGACATTTTAATAAAATACCGATATAGCTGAACACATGCATAAACGATGGCGAAAATCAGTGCAAAGGATCCAATCCTATACATCTGGCTCATTCGTACCACATCGCAGAACAGGTATCCTATAGAGAGCGCGCTGAGCAATACAATAATCGCTTTATCTAGCTTTGTCACCACATTTGTCGTAATGGATTTGATGAACAGCAACAATGGAATTGCCGACGAGGTGTACGAGATGTATTCAAATAGCTTAACCACCCATGTATCACTGATGAAAAAGTTGATGACAGAGATGTTGGAAAGGGTATAAACCGCAAGCCAAAATGACACCATGGAAAAATAGAAGAATTGAATTTCTTTTCGATTTCGCAAGTAAATCATTAAGCTATAGAACACCATAAAGAAATAGATACCGATACACATTATATGTACGTACTCGCTGTTTTCCTTTTGCAATACGGAATAGTCTTCAATGCAATATCCAGTATCGCGATAAAGGCCTAAATCTCTGAAATTAGGCATAGAAACAAAACGAAAAACCAATTTATTATCTTTTTCTTCTAAGTAAGAATTATCGAAAGAAATCGTATGGAATTGTAAATTCTTATGCTCCTCAATGTTGCCTTCATTGTCCAGATGGATTTCCCTCGTTATTAAATTTCCATTTAAATAAATTTCCCAGTTATCGGCTATGCCAGGGAAATAGATTCCAGGGATGATTGCATTTCTACGCATATAGGTAAGCTTTTCCAAACTCATGTCAAATTCAATGACGTAGGTAAACTCTTTTGGTTTATCATAGGTTTGAAAAAATGGGAGCTCATATTGGTCCAAGAATCCTGCCACATAAGGACTGTGGGTAGATTCATCAATTTCATACCAGCTGCCATCGTCTAAGTCTGGAAGGAGTAGATCGGATGCCTTAAAGCCTTCTCTAATATACGTTTTTTGACCATCAAGACTGACATGCATTGGGGATTCTTTTGAAATTGCCATACTAAAACTGAACAGAATCAAAAATAACATAAATGATGCTGTCATTAAAACGAATAATTTTGATGGTTTCCCTCCATTACTTATTGGCATAGTTTTCTTCAATTATTTCTCCTCTTGGTTACGTTTGCGGCGAAACACGTAAAACACTGCGATGATTCCTATCGCCCCAAGTGCAATGCAAATCCATAGCATTGGACTTTTTTGATTTATCTGACGGGAAACGCTGTTCTCATCAATGACAATTCTGCCCTCTAGCTCTTTGGTAACTTGGTCTCCGTTCTTCTTGATATATTCTGCGAAAGAAGCCGTAACGTCACCTTTAGATACTGCATCTGCAAAAGGCTCTTGCAGCATGGTATATCCGTCACCTCCGTTGGCGATGAAATCAGGCAATGCCAAAGAGTACTCTTTTTCATCATCGAGAGATTGACCGCCAACAGTGATTTCAGTCACTTTTTCGCCTGTTGGATTGTTAGGATTAATGGTATAGGTTAATCCAGAAACTTGCATAAATCCACCAGCATGTTCTGTTCCTCTTAGTTCCGCACTATGCTCCAGAGTCTCTCGGATGATTGACCCTTTTACTTTAGTTGCAAGAATGTAGTTCGAAAACGGCAAAATAGAATTGACATCACTCCATGTTACGTCGCCGATGTTTAATGGTGCACGAATATTACCACCGTTAATGAACGCAATTTCTGTCCCTGAGGTCTCTCTAAGGGCATCGGCAACTAAGTTTCCTATTGCGCTTTCCTTTGCGCGAATAACGGGTTTCTCAAAATCCTGCAGTGATGCTGCGCTTACACCAATCACTTCTTTGCCAACCTTATCGATTTTCTCTCTCCATTTTTCGATTACCTTGGTTGTCGTTGCATCTGGTTCTACACGATCTGTATCGGATTTACGAATGACCTCTGTCTCAATATTAAATTCCCCCTGCTGGTCGTAAATTTTGATTACGCCAACGGAATCGGATCCCTCTGTAAATAACACCGGTGTATGGGCATTGCTCTGATCCGCTTCATCTTCAGAATGGCCTTCTATGATTACATCAATGCCTAATACCGTCTCTGCAATATCCATAACGGAGCCCGAATCTCGACCGAGGTTATCGGAATTTCCTATGTGCGATAAGCAAATAACCACATCGGCTCCATTTTCTCTAAGGGTTCTCGCCGCCTCCTGAGCATGGTCGATAAGTGTCGAAGGACTGCCAAAGTCAATTTCCCCTGCACTACTAATCTGTTTGGTTGCTGGTGTCGTTAAACCGAACACTCCGATTTTGTATCCACCTCTCTCCAGCATCACCATGTGTAGTAGAGGATCATTTTCCGCAAAAACAGTTGGCTGCGTTAGCATTGGAAACTTTGCATTCCTTGCCAACTCCAGCAATTGGGCAAATCCAAAGTCAAATTCATGGTTTCCCAGGGTCATGGCATCATAACCAGCTGCGTTCATGATTTCAATTGCAGATTGGCCCTTCGTATAATTGGTGAAAAACGTACCGTGAATCGCATCTCCCCCATCTAAGAGAAAGGTTGCCGGTGTTTTTTCTTTCTGGGTCTTAACAATTGCTGAGACGACATCCATGCCGATTTCTGTACCTGTGTTTTCCAGGTTTCCATAGTATTCGCCTGTATAAAATATCACGATGCTTGGTTCTGCTGTCTCTGCAGATACATGGGCAGGGGTACTTACACCAACCATTCCGATAACAATAACACACTGCAAAAGCATCGTAAAGAATTTACGCATTTTACTTTCCTCCGCACACCACACTTACATTCATCTATCGTTCTAATTCCGCTTTAAACTCATCTGCAACAGACAAGAATATATCTACAATCTTAGGGTCAAAATGCTTCCCTCTATCTGCTTTAATGATATCTACTGATTCTTCATGGGAAAATGCCTTCTTATATGGTCGTTCATTGGTCAACGCATCGTACACATCCACCACTGCCATGATTCGGCCTTGCAGCGGAATGGCTTCTCCTGCAAGTTTTCTTGGATATCCTTCTCCATTCCATTTTTCATGATGATAACCAGCGAATTTTTTTGCGTGGGACAAAAATCCGTCATCTTTGGTTTTCGCAATGATTTCTTCAATCAACCGCTCGCCTTCCAACGTATGCTTCTGAATCATTTCAAACTCTTCTTTTGTGAGTTTTCCTGGTTTATTCAAAATAATATCGCTGATGCTGATTTTCCCTAAATCATGAAGCTGAGCTGATGGTAATAGAATAGATAAATCCCACTTGGCAATTTCGTCTACATAAACGCCCTGCTTCAACATCTCTTTGATGAGAATTTCAAGATACTTTTGTGTACGTTCAATATGTTCTCCAGTAACAGCATCACGATTTTCCACCATTTCTGCAATTACGGAAATGGTTGCATTCTGCATGTCTCTTAACGAGCGTTGACTGTCCTTAATCAAAATGTCATTTTCGATGTGCATTTTAATTCGCTTAAGCAGTACAGGCGTCGCAAAAGGTTTATTGATAAAGTCAAGGGCACCAACTTCAAGTCCCTTGATTTCAGTTTCCACATCATGTCTTGCTGTAAGAAATATAACAGGAACATTACAAAGGTTGCTATCCTTTTTCAGCTTTTCCATGGCCTCAAATCCGTCCATTTCGGGCATCTCAATATCCAGAAGAATTAGATCCGGCGTGATTTTTTCCGCCAGCTTAAACATTTTTTCTGCAGATGGCACAGCATATGTTTTATATGTGCCACTGAGCGCCTTTTTCGCCGCCATTAAATTCGTGTCATTATCGTCCACAACAAAAATTGTTTTTTCCATCATCGTCTTCCTTTACTCTTGCGCATCTCATGCAATAAGCAATAACCTTTTTCTATCCTGCAAGCCATGATTTTTCATTCCTCAGGCTTGGCTTATTTTCTATCTGTGTAGCTGTCGAACATTACCAAATAATTTCATACATGAAAAAATGAACGCAATTAATCTGTATACGTTCTTTTCAACTGAATACACAGCTCTAATATATCATAAAAGTGCCTGTTCAACAAGGGATTTGTAGTAAATTTCCTACCTTACTGTATGTTCCTCAATCAGCTTGTTTTTCATGTTCCAAAGGTCCTGAGAAAGATCCACATAATAGGTCTGTGGATTCTCAAAACGCAAGGTCTCATCCCACAGTGTATCAATCTGTTCTTGGCAATAGTTTTTCACCTCTTCGATGTCCGGACATTGGTATACACATTGCCCAGCAGCGAAAAGCTGTATCCTTAAATTTTTAGCGTAGAAATTGGTCAATTTCTTCTTTTTCCAAATGGCATTAGGATCAAAAATTTCATATCCATCTTGGTTTTGAATTTCTTCTCCATCTAAGGTCATCACATCGGCTAAGGCTTTGTGATTGGTCTCATCGAACAGTCGATACAACGTCTTAAACCCAGGGTTGGTGATTTTCTCAACGTTCTCAGAAATCTTAATTTTCGGGATGATTTTCCCGTTTTTCTCTAAGGCGACTAGTTTATATACGCCACCAAATACCGGTTCTGATTTAGCCGTAATGAGTCTCTCTCCAACGCCAAAGGAGTCTATCTGCGCTCCTTCTAGGATAATGTCTCTAATAATGTATTCATCTAAAGAGTTAGACACGGTGATTTTACAATTCTGCAATCCAGCATCGTCTAACATCTTTCTTGCTTTTTTCGTTAAATAGGCCACATCTCCACTGTCGATGCGGATTCCCATATTTTTGGGTTTGGTTTCCTGAAACACTTTGATTGCGGCAGGAACACCAGACTTTAGCACATTGTAGGTATCTACTAATAACACGCAATTGTCCGGGTAGATTTCCGCATATTGTTTGAACGCCTCATACTCGCTTGGGAACATTTGCACCCAGCTGTGAGCCATGGTTCCAAGAGATGTGATGCCATAATCTCTATCCGCTATCGCACAAGCCGTTCCAGCACATCCACCAATGTAAGAAGCTCGAGCACCATATACTGCTGCTGAAGTTCCGTGGGCACGTCTTGTCCCAAATTCCATCACTGGCCTACCCTTTGCCGCTCTCACAATTCTGCTTGCCTTAGTGGCAATTAAACTTTGGTGATTGATGATCAACAACACCATCGTTTCGATAAACTGCGCCTGAATCACTGGCCCTCTTACCGTCAAAATCGGTTCATGAGGGAAAATTGGTGTCCCTTCTGGAACAGTCCAAACATCACAGACGAACTTAAAATCTCTAAGATAATTCAAAAAATCCTCGCAAAAAATATCTTTGCTGCGTAGAAAGTCAATATCCTCTTCCGTAAAGCTCAAATTGTTTAAGTACTCAACCAGCTGCTCTACGCCTGCCATGATCGCATATCCGCCACCATCAGGAACTTTTCTAAAAAACATATCAAAGTAAGCGATATCGTTAACAATGCCTGACTGAAAATATCCGTTTGCCATAGTGATTTCATAAAAATCTGTCAGCATAGTCAGGTTTTCATTCCTTATCATTGGATGATCTCCTCTAAATTCTATCTCCATATAAAAATAACTGCCGCTTAACAGCAGTTATCATTATATCATAAATATACCTTTATGCAAATAATCGGAATTTATGATTCACCGTTTCCTTCCTTGCGGCAACGCCGTGAGATCAAGGGAAATGGTATAACATGAAATATACCTTTATGCAAATAATCGAAATTTATGATTCACCGTTTCCTACCTTGCGGCAACGCCGTGAGATTAAAGGAAATGGTACTAAAGGATCTTCTTTAAAAACTGCCCTGTATAGGATTCGTTGCAGGCAGCAATTTCCTCTGGCGTTCCTACGGCTACTATGGTGCCGCCTAAATTTCCACCTTCAGGCCCCAGGTCAACGACATGGTCAGCCCTTTTGATGACTTCAAGGTTGTGCTCGATGACCACTACAGTGTTTCCCGCATCAACCAATTTGTCCAATACGGTCAACAGCTTGTCCACATCAGCAAAATGCAGTCCAGTAGTCGGCTCATCTAAAATATACAGCGTCTTACCTGTGCTTCGCTTAGACAGTTCGGTTGCCAGCTTCACCCTTTGGGCTTCTCCACCAGACAATTGGGTAGAAGGTTGCCCCAGCTTGATGTAATCAAGACCTACCTCGTTAAGGGTGTCTAACTGTCTTTTGATGGTTGGAATGTTTTGGAAAAAGTCCAATCCTTCCGCCACACTCATATCTAGTACATCAAAAATGCTTTTGCCCTTGTATTTCACCTCTAAGGTTTCGCGGTTATACCGTTTTCCTTTGCAGACTTCGCACGGAACATACACATCCGGTAAGAAGTGCATTTCAATTTTGATGATGCCATCTCCGCTACAAGCTTCGCACCTTCCGCCTTTCACATTAAAGCTGAATCTTCCCTTTTCAAATCCTCTGATTTTGGATTCTGGCAAAGAGGCAAACAAATCTCTAATGTGGGTAAACATACCTGTATATGTTGCAGGGTTTGAACGTGGTGTTCTGCCGATTGGTGACTGGTTGATGTCGATCACTTTATCGATTTCTTCTAGGCCTAACAACGCCTCATGGTTTCCGGCCTCATCCTTGGTGCGATTGATGACTTTTGCTGCGCCTTTATAGAGTATTTCGTTGATCAAGCTACTTTTCCCTGACCCAGAGACTCCTGTGACGCAAACGAATTTCCCCAATGGAATATCCACATCGATGTTCTTTAAATTGTTTTCCGCTGCTCCTTTGACGGTGACGGTTTTCCCATTGCCCTCTCTTCGATTCTTTGGTACTGCAATTTTCTTTTCTCCCGATAGGTACTGTCCTGTAATGGATCTTGGATTTGCCATAATCTCCTTGACTGTACCTTGGGCTACTAATTCCCCACCATGGATTCCAGCACCAGGGCCAATATCTACAATATGGTCAGCAGCAAACATGGTGTCCTCATCATGCTCCACCACCAAAAGCGTGTTCCCTAAATCCGTTAATTTTCTCAGAGTTTCAAGTAGCTTTTCGTTGTCCTTTTGGTGAAGCCCAATGCTTGGCTCATCTAAAATATATAATACGCCCATCAAGCTGGAACCGATTTGGGTTGCCAATCTAATTCGCTGTGATTCTCCTCCAGATAATGTGCCCGATGCACGAGATAAGGTTAAATATTCTAGTCCAACATTGAGCAAAAATCCTAATCGTTCTTTGATTTCTTTTAGAATTTGGCGGGCAATCAGTTCATCCTTTTCTGAAAGGGTAAGCCCCTCGATAAACTGATGTGCCTCTCTAATGGACATATCTGAGATTTCAGCAATATTTTTACCTCCAACAGTAACCGCCAACACTTCTGGTTTCAATCTTTTGCCATGACATGCAGAGCAAGGTTTAACCACCATGTATTTCTGCATTTTTTCTTTCATGAATTCAGAGCTTGTTTCTCTGAATCGTCTTTCCACATTGTTGATCATCCCTTCGAAAGGGTGGTCTCTGTGAGATACAGATCCATTGCTTCTGCTCGTATAGGTGTACTTCAAGTGACGATTTCCTGTGCCATAAAGCAATTCCTGTTTGAATTTCTCTGGTAAATCCTTATATGGTACATGAATATCCACCCCCTGCTCTTTGGCAAGGGCGTCGATCATTTGACGGTAAAATCCCGAAAATTCCATTGAAGCAAAGATAGTCCCTAATGCGCCTTTCGGAATGCTCAAGTCTGTTTTAATGATGGCATCTGGATCGATGGTTTGGGTGAATCCCAACCCATTACAAGTGGGGCATGCACCAAACGGACTGTTGAAGGAGAACATTCTCGGCTCTAATTCTTCAATACTCACCCCGTGGTCTGGACATGCCAACTTAGTGGAAAAGGTTTTCTCCATTTGAAAGTCATTGTCAATGAACTGGGCAATGACTAAACCATCACCCTGATGCATAGCAAGCTCTACTGCCTCAGCGATTCTCGTCTCCTGTCCAGGCTTGATGATGATGCGGTCAATGACAATCTCTATGGTATGCTTAAACTTTTTATCCAGCTTTACTTCATCTTCGTTGATTTGGACGGTTTCTCCATCAATCCTCACCCGCGTAAACCCTTCTTTGCGAATTCTTTCGAGAATTTTCTCATGTTCCCCTTTTCGCTCTCGCACCACTGGTGCTAGAATCATCAGCTTGGTCCCTTCCTGAAAGTCCATGATGATGTCCACCATTTGGTCTACGGTTTGGCTGGAAATGGGTTTTCCACAAATCGGACAGTGCGGCTGTCCAATTCTTGCAAACATTAATCGGAGATAATCGTGAATTTCCGTAACCGTTCCCACCGTCGAACGTGGATTTTTGCTGGTGGTTTTTTGGTCAATGGAAATCGCTGGGGACAATCCCTCAATCAGCTCTACATCCGGTTTATCCATTTGTCCCAAAAACTGCCGCGCATAAGAAGACAAGCTTTCCACATAACGTCGCTGTCCCTCTGCATAAATGGTGTCGAAGGCTAGGGATGATTTGCCCGATCCAGAGAGCCCCGTCAATACCACCAACTTATCTCTAGGTATTTTTACGTCGATATGCTTTAGGTTGTTTTCATTTGCTCCCTTAATATATATTTCGTTAGCCATTTGTTCCTCGCTTTTACTTATAATCTAACTTTATACTCAAAGATTTGGTCTCGAAGCTGTGCCGCACGTTCAAACTGCAAATCTGTCGCTGCCTGCTGCATCTCTTTTTCCAAATTCTTGATATAATCTTTTAGTTCTTTTTTCGTTAATTCTAACGGCTTCTTCCCCTTGTATGCGCCTTCAGTATCTGCCACCTTCGTTGCCTCGATGACTGCCCTTACTGATTTTTGTACGCTCTGTGGAGTAATGCCATGATCAAGATTGTACTGGTGCTGCTTGGTTCTTCTTCGTTCCGTTTCCTCAATGGTGAACTTCATCGCTTTGCTGATGCGATCGCCATACATGATCACCTTTCCATCTACATTACGGGCAGCACGGCCAACGGTCTGAATCAATGAGGTTTCGGTTCTAAGGAATCCTTCCTTATCGGCATCTAAAATGGCAACCAAAGAAACTTCAGGAATGTCCAAGCCCTCTCGTAACAAATTGATTCCGACCAAAACATCAAACTCTCCCAGTCGCAAATCTCGTAGGATTTCCAGTCGTTCCAAGGTATCCACCTCGGAATGTAGGTATCTAACTTTGATTCCTGCGGCACTTAGGTAGTCGGTAAGACTCTCCGCCATTTTTTTCGTCAGGGTAGTCACAAACGCACGCTCACCTTTTTCTACCGTCTTCTTTAGCTCACCAATTAAATCGTCGATTTGGCCTTCTGTTTTCCGAACATCAATCACAGGGTCGAGAAGTCCTGTCGGTCTAATCACCTGCTCTGCCGTAATTCCTCCAGATGTCTCTTGTTCATAGGCTGCTGGAGTCGCACTGACATAGAGCACTTGGTTGACCAATTTCTGGAATTCTTCAAACTGAAGGGGTCTATTATCTAGAGCAGACGGCAGTCTAAATCCATATTCCACCAATGAGGATTTTCTAGATCTATCCCCGGCGTACATGGCACGTAGCTGTGGAAGCATAACATGGGATTCATCAATCATCAGCAAGAAGTCATCAGGAAAATAGTCTATCAGCGTGTAAGGTCTTGTTCCTGGTTCTAAGCCGTTAATATGTCTCGAATAATTTTCGATTCCCTTGCAAATGCCGATTTCTCGGAGCATTTCCATATCATATCTAGTTCGCTGTTCAATTCTCTGCGCCTCTAACAGTTTCCCTCTGTCCTTAAACCATTGCACTCTTTCCCGCAATTCCTCATCAATGGTGACAATCGCCTTATCCAAATTCTCTTTCGATGTAACATAATGAGATGCTGGAAAAATCGAAATATGATTCAGCAAGCCTAAAATCTCTCCAGTCAACGGATTCATTTCTTTGATGGCTTCGATTTCATCACCAAAAAGTTCTACACGTATCGCTTTATCAGACGCAGCAGGGAACACATCAATGATGTCTCCTCTGACTCTAAAGGTGCCACGCTCAAAGGATAAGTCGTTTCGATTATACTGAATTTCTACTAGCTTGCGCAAAATATCATTTCTTGGTTTCTCCATGCCGGGCCTTAAGGACAGCATTTGATTTTCGTAATCAAAAGGACTTCCCAATCCGTAGATGCAGGAGACGCTGGCAACGATGATGACATCTTTTCGCTCTGCCAACGCAGCTGTAGCTGAATGCCTTAGTTTTTCAATTTCATCGTTAATCTGCGAATCTTTTTCTATATAGGTGTCAGTCGAAGCCACATAGGCCTCTGGCTGATAATAGTCATAATAAGATACAAAGTATTCCACCGCATTGTCAGGGAAAAATTCTTTAAATTCTCCGTGAAGCTGGGCAGCCAAGGTTTTATTATGAGAGATAATCAACGTCGGTTTTTGGACTTTCTCAATAATATTGGCCATGGTAAACGTCTTTCCTGATCCAGTAACCCCCATTAGGGTCTGGTGTTTTTTCCCAGAAAGAATTCCTGTGGACAACGTTTCAATCGCCTGCGGTTGGTCTCCCATCGGTTGATATTCTGATTTTAGTTTAAACTCTTTCATCCCTATGTCCTCATGCACTTAAACTCGTACTCAAATTTCCATGCTAGTATATCATATTTTCTCTTTGATTGCAAACAAATGTTCTTTTCTCTGTGGATTTCATTCTACTTAAAAGAGCGTTGCTTTTAAAACGTAAAAAACCGCTTTTAAATAAAAACGGTTTTTCATGATTATCGCTCTGACAGCTTGCCTTCGAAACGATCCTTGCGCGTGTCTTCCGGAATTTTGGTAGGATATATTCCATGAAAGCAAGCCGCACAATATTCCGAACTGTACGCCAGCTTGTCTAGCTTGTCTATAGGCAAATACCCGAGAGAATCCGCACCAATGATCTTCGCAATTTGCTCCACACTGTGATGACAAGCGATGAGATTTTCTTCCGAATCAATATCCGTTCCATAGTAACAAGGATGTAGAAACGGCGGCGCAGATACGCGCATATGGATTTCTTTCGCCCCTGCATCGCGCAGCATTTTGACAATGCGCTTACTCGTCGTTCCTCTGACGATGGAATCGTCAATGAGCACCACTCGCTTTCCAGCAATGACGCGATTAACTGGAGAGAGCTTGATCCTCACTTGATCCAACCGTTCATTTTGCCCTGGCGAAATAAAGGTTCTTCCGATGTACTTATTTTTGATCAACCCAATTCCATAAGGAATCGTGGATTTTTTCGCATATCCAAGGGCTGCTTCCAGTCCGCTATCTGGCACGCCAATGACAATATCCGCATCTACCGGATAGCTTTCCGCCAGCAGCTCACCTGCCCGCATTCTCGATTCGTGAACGGGTATACCATCGATTACCGAATCTGGCCGTGAAAAATAAATGTATTCAAAAATGCAAGTTTTTTTCGGCTGAGTAAGGCAATGCTCTTTTCTTGATTCCATTCCATTTTCCGTAAACACCAAAATTTCACCTGGCAATACATCTCGGACAAACTCTGCTCCAATGGCAGATAGCGCGCAGCTTTCCGATGCAACTGCATAGGTGCCGTCCTCCATTTGTCCATAGCAAAGCGGCCTGAAGCCGTATGGATCTCTTGCTGCAATCATCTTAGCTGAAGACATCAATACTAGCGAATACGCGCCTTCCAATAAATTCATGGTATTGCTTACTGCCTCTTCAATACTAGGCGTAACCAACCGCTCTCTCGTGATGACATAAGCAATGGTTTCTGTATCGCTAGTCGTATGGAAAATCGCTCCCGACAATTCCAATTGATCGCGTAGCTCCAAAGCGTTGCTTAAGTTTCCATTGTGCGCCAATGCCATTTTGCCTTTTTGATGATTGACCTCGATAGGCTGGCAGTTATTTCTTGTCGTTCCTCCAGTTGTTCCATATCTAACGTGGCCGACAGCCATATTCCCTTCCGGCAAACGTGATAGGACATCTTCAGTAAATACTTCGCTTACTAACCCTAAGTCCTTATAGGAATCAAAGACCCCTTGGTCATTGACCACAATTCCGCAGCTTTCTTGTCCTCTGTGCTGCAACGCATATAGGCCGTAGTAAACAAGTCCTGCAACATTTTCTTTTTTGGTACTCGTTACACCGAATACCCCACATTCCTCATGAATTGCCATAGCTTTTGTTCCTCCTGCCCATTATTCTACTGTAACGGATTTTGCTAGATTCCTTGGTTTGTCAATATCACAGCCTCGATTTAATGCCACGTAATATGCAAAAAGCTGTAAAGGAATCACCCCAAGAACTGGCTGTAAAATCAAGTTGGTTTCAGGAACGACAAACAGTTCCTCTGCCTGACTCCCGATGATTTCTGACGTTTTCTCCGTAGTCATTGCAATTACCTCAGCGCCTCTGGATTTCACTTCAACAATATTCGATAGTGATTTTTCCACAAGCGGCTCGTAGGTTGCCAGTGCAACCACTAAGGTTCCTGGTTCAATCAGCGAGATGGTTCCATGTTTTAGCTCTCCTGCCGCATAAGACTCCGAATGAATATAGGATATTTCCTTCAATTTCAGCGAACCTTCCAGACCTAACGCATAATCCAAATTTCGTCCAATGTAAAACACGTGATTGTGGTTGAAATATCTGGATGCGGTTTTCTGATACTCGTCCTGATTCTCTAGGACTAGCCTTATTTTCTCCGGCAAAGCCGAAAGCCCATCAACAAACTGCTTGTATTCCTCTTCACTGATTCTGTTTAACGATTCGGCTGCATAAACACCCCACATCATCAACAGCACCATCTGGGTAGTATATGCTTTTGTTGTTGCCACTGCAATCTCTGGCCCTGCCCATGTATATAGTACATAGTCTGATTCCCGTGCAATGGAACTTCCCATTACGTTTACAATTGAGAGCACCTTGGATCCTTTACGCTTTGCTTCTCGCAGTGCCGCCATGGAATCCAGCGTTTCCCCTGACTGACTGATGACAATGACCAAAGTGGACTCACCGATTAACGGTTCACTGTATCGAAACTCTGAAGCAAGGCATGCCTCTACAGGTATATGCAGCAGCTTCTCCAAAGCATACTTGCCTACCATGCCTACGTGATACGCAGACCCACATGCGACGATGTAAATTCTTGAGATATTCGCAAGCAATTCCTTAGCATCGCTTAGCTCTTCCAATACGATTCTGCCTTCTGACACCCGTGGAGAAATGGTTTTTTGTACTGCTTCTGGCTGCTCCATGATTTCCTTCAACATGAAATGGGTATAACCGCCTTTTTCTGCTGCCGAAACATCCCAGTCAATGACGTGTTTCTCTTTCTCGATCAAAAATCTATCGCTGTCGTATAGTTGAACACCTTCGGCTGTAATCACTGCTACTTCATCGTCATCCATATAGCTAATGGTTCTGGTGTGGGCAAGAAGCGCTGTTACGTCAGAGGCGATATAGTTCCCTTCTTCGCCATAACCGATCAAAAGGGGTGCATCTTTTCTCGCAGCAATCATTTGTCCAGGAAAATCAGCACAAAGTATTCCCATTGCATATGCGCCTTTGATGCGGTTCAATACGGCATAAACTGCGTCAAGTAAATTCATGTTCTTCTGGTAGTAATACTCTAGCAATTGGACAATTACCTCTGTGTCTGTATCAGAAGAAAACATAACACCTTTTCGAATCAACGCTTGCTTAATTTCCATATAGTTTTCTATGATTCCATTGTGGACAACTGCAACTTTCCCAGTTTCTCCAACATGAGGATGGGCATTCACAGAATTAGGTTCTCCATGGGTTGCCCATCTCGTATGTCCAATGCCTATTTTCCCTGTTAATGGAGTTTGGGATTGTAATAATTCGCGTAATGCGGACAAACGACCTTTACTTTTCGTTACTTGCAGCTTTCCGTCCTCAGACACGACCGCCACCCCTGCCGAATCATAGCCCCTGTATTCTAACCGATTTAGTCCATCTAGCAAAACTGGGACAGATTCTGTTTCCCCAGCAAATCCAATAATTCCACACATATTTACTCCTCTTTCCCTTTTCTCTGCATCAATGCAGCTGAAATGAATCCTTTAAACAACGGATGCGCCTGATTCGGCCGGCTCTTAAACTCAGGATGGAACTGTACACCTACATAAAACGGCTGTTTTTCTAGCTCTACCGTTTCCACCAATCTTCCATCAGGAGATGTTCCGCTGATGATCAAGCCTGCTTCCGTTAACGCTTCACGATACTGATTATTGAACTCATAGCGATGGCGATGGCGTTCTTGTATCATTTCTGTTCCGTAGCACTTCTGCATCTGCGTACCTGCCTGAATTTTGCAGGGGTAGCTTCCAAGACGCAGTGTTCCCCCTTTATCAATTTCCTCGCTCTGTCCTGGCATGAACGCAATGACTTGGTGAGGACTTTGTTCATCAAATTCCCCTGAATGAGCGTGGGTTAGTCCCAATACATTCCTTGCGAATTCAATCACTGCTATTTGCATTCCAAGACAAATGCCTAAATACGGAAGCTCATGTTCTCGTGCATATTTAGCCGATACAATCATTCCTTCAATGCCGCGATCTCCAAAACCACCTGGGATGATGATTCCATCAAGTCCCCCAAGCACATCTTCAGCTGTAGCTTCTGTAATGGTTTCCGAGTCAATCCAGTGAATGTTCACAAAGGTATTCACCTCGTAGCCTCCATGGTTCATCGCTTCAGCCACCGACAAATATGCATCATGGAGCTTTACGTATTTACCCACTAGTCCGATACGAACTTCTTCGGATCGGTTCCCGATGCGCTGCACCATCTCCTTCCAATCAGTCAAATTCGGCTCTTTCGTCTCAATGTTTAATTCTCTACACACAACAGCCGAAAAATTCGATTGTTCTAGCATTAGCGGTGCTTCATAAAGATTAGAAAGGGTGCTATTTTCAATGACACAATCTAACTTCACATTGCAAAAGAGAGAGATTTTTTGAAAAATAGACTCTTCCAGTGCGCTGTCTGATCGCAATACAATAATGTTTGGATTGATACCCATACCCCGAAGCTCTTTAACCGAATGCTGCGTTGGCTTAGATTTATGCTCCTCGGAACCGCTTAAATACGGTACTAGCGTCACATGAATAAACAAGCTATTGTCCCTTCCCACTTCTAGGGAAATCTGGCGTACCGCTTCCAAAAATGGCTGCGATTCAATATCGCCAATGGTTCCTCCGATTTCTGTAATCACCACGTCTGCATCGGTCTGTCTTCCGACACGATACACGAACTCCTTAATTTCGTTGGTGATATGGGGTATGACTTGAACTGTAGAGCCCAGATATTCCCCTCTTCGCTCTTTGTTTAATACGTTCCAGTAAACCTTTCCCGTTGTCAAATTGGAATATTGGTTCAAGTTTTCATCGATAAACCGTTCGTAATGCCCTAAATCCAAGTCAGTTTCCGCACCATCCTCAGTCACGAATACCTCGCCATGCTGATAAGGGCTCATGGTTCCTGGATCAACATTAATATATGGGTCCAATTTTTGAGCGGCTACTTTTAACCCTCTTGCTTTCAATAATCGCCCAAGAGACGCCGCTGTGATTCCTTTTCCTAGACCGGAGACCACACCTCCAGTCACAAATATGTATTTTGTCATAGATTCACTTCCTTATTCGAATTCCACTGTTGCAGGTGGTTTGCTGGTAATGTCATAAAGAATACGGCTAACATGAGGGACTTCATTTACAATTCTGCGTGATACCAAGTCCAACACATCATAGGGGATTCTTGACCAATCCGCAGTCATAAAATCTTCTGTTGTTACGCTGCGAAGCGCAATTGCCCAGTCATATGTACGTCCATCTCCCATGACGCCTACCGATTTCATGTTGGTGAGCACAGCAAAATATTGATTCATCTGGGTCTCTAGCTTGGCCTTGACAATTTCATCGCGGAAGATAAAATCCGCTTTCCTTAACAGGTCTAATTTCTCTTTCGTGATCTCTCCAATGACACGTATGGCCAATCCCGGCCCTGGGAATGGCTGTCGCATGACCATGTATTCTGGCAAGCCAAGCTTTCTTCCGAGCTCTCTCACCTCATCCTTAAAGAGAAGTCTGAGTGGTTCTAGGATTTCCTTGAAGTCAACAAAGTCTGGCAACCCGCCAACATTGTGATGGCTCTTAATGGTTTCAGCATGTTCTTCCCCTGACTCAATGACATCTGGATAAATGGTTCCTTGTGCCAGAAAATCCGTCCTACCAATTTTTTTCCCTTCCGCCTCAAAAACGCGAATGAATTCTTCACCAATAATTTTTCGTTTCTCTTCTGGTTCAGTAATTCCCTGTAGCTTATTCAGAAAACGATCTTCCGCATTGACGCGAATCAAATTGATATTCCACGGCTTAAATGCCTGTTCTACTTCATCCCCTTCATCTTTTCTTAACAGACCATGATCGACAAATACACAGGTAAGCTGTTCACCTACTGCCTCTGCAAATAGGGCTGCACACACAGAGGAGTCTACACCGCCGGATAAAGCCAATAGAACCTTGCCATCTCCAACTTTTTCTTTGATCTCCTCAATGCAACGCTCCATGTAATCTTCCATTGTCCAATCGCCTACTGCGCCACAGGCTTTGTATAAGAAATTGCGAATCATGGCAGTACCGTTTTCCGTGTGATTTACTTCTGGGTGAAACTGTACGCCATAAAACTTTCTAACTTCATCACTGATGGCTACGTTGCGACATTTTTCACTGCGAGCAGTTAAGCGGAATCCATCAGGTACTTTTTTCATGAAATCGCCGTGGCTCATCCATGAAATGCCTTCCACTGCCAGTCCATCAAACAGCAAACAGCTCCGATCATATAACGTCATTGTCTTTCCATACTCTCTTGCATCTTCATCCTCTGCCGCAGTAACCATACCACCTAAGTGATGGGCAAAAAGCTGACAGCCGTAGCAAATGCCTAAAATCGGTACACCTAGCTCAAATATTCCCTCTGCTGGATGATAAGCATTTTCTTCATAGACGCTGTCTGGACCACCAGTAAAGATAATGCCAATCGGATCAAATTCTCGAATTTCCGAAATGGTCATGGTATAAGGCTTCACTTCACAATACACATTGCATTCTCTTACTCTTCTTGCAATTAGTTGATCATACTGACCGCCAAAATTTAAAATTAAAATCTTTTGATTTTCCATACTGTACCTCCTAAAACATGGTGATATATGCATCCCGCTCTGCCCCAACAGAGACATACTTAATCGGACATTCAATATTTTGTTCAATGTAACGAATATACGCTATGGCTTCTTGAGGAAGGTCTTCTATGGTTCTGCATCCACTGATATCACTGGTAAATCCGGGTAGATACTCATAAACTGGTTTTGCTCTATTTAGCTCTTCAATATTGGAAGGGAATCCGTTAATTGGTTTCCCATCAAGTTCATAAGCTACACATACTGGAATGCGTTCCATGTAAGAAAGCACATCCAATTTGGTCAGCGCTACATAAGTGCATCCCTGCAGTTTCGTCCCATATTTGGAGGCGACCACGTCAAATCCTCCGACCCTTCTTGGCCTTCCTGTTGCTGCACCAAATTCACCTCCAGC
Source organism: Clostridiales Family XIII bacterium PM5-7 (assembly GCA_050435405.1). Taxonomy (GTDB): domain Bacteria; phylum Bacillota; class Clostridia; order Peptostreptococcales; family Anaerovoracaceae; genus Senimuribacter. The sequence continues at coordinate 32,002 of JBNDKG010000007.1, read as the reverse complement.
CGTTCTGAGGGCTTCTGCTTCTTCGCCAAACAGTTCGCAGGTGAACGGTCCTTCTCCCACGCAGCTTGAGTAAGCTTTCATGATGCCGATGCTTTCATCAAGTTGGGCAAAAGGCACACCTGCTCCAATTGGTGCATAGGCAGCAAGGGTAGTTGATGCAGACGTATAGGGATAAATACCAAAGTCAATATCCCTCAAGGCACCAAGCTGTGCTTCAAATATAATTGATTTATCTTCGCAAATGGCTTTTCCAAGATATTCTGTTGTGTCACAGATAAATGGGGAGAAAAACGCACCATATTCATTGATCCAATCAAACATTTCATCAGTAAGCACGGGGGTGTGTTCATATCCATGCTCCACCGTAAGGTTCTTCCATTCCACAAGTTCACTTAATCGTTCTTTTAAGGTTTCTAGGTGAAGCAAGTCGCCCATACGCAATGCCTTTTTCATGTATTTATCCGCGTAAACTGGCGAAATGCCCCGTCTTGTAGATCCATATTTTTTCTCCGATAAACGATCCTCCTCTAGGCAGTCCATCAATTTATGATATGGCATACAAATGGTCGCTCTATCGCTGATTTTTAGCTGTTTTGGTGTTACCTTCACCCCTTTTTCTGCAAGGGTTTGTACTTCCCCATACAGGTGTTCCAAATCAATGACCATGCCTGGGCCAAGAACATTTACCGTATTCTCACGGCAAATACCAGAAGGCATCAGATTCATGACGAAGGTTCCTTTTTCATTGATTACCGTATGGCCTGCATTATTTCCGCCTTGATAGCGGACAACAATATCATAGTGTTCACTGAGAAGATCGACCATGCGGCCCTTTCCTTCATCTCCCCAATTGGTTCCAACAATCGATGTAAGCATATGCACTCCTTCCCTCTTAGACATTGACTTTTGCTTCTACATTCACACGCTGTCCATATTTTGCGAGCAGCGGTTTTACTTTTTCTGTTACGAATTTCTCGCACTGGTATTCTGCCATTCCTGTAAACTTTACTGGGTCTAACAAATGCTCCAGCTCTGCTTCAGTTAAGCCGAAGCTACTATCGTTTCCAATGCGATCAATCAAATCGTTCTTTTTCCCATAGAGCTTTACCTGCTCGGCGGCCTTAACGGAATGCTGTCGAATTGCTTCGTGTAGCTCTTGGCGATTTCCACCCTTTGTTTTTACACAGTACATCAAAATGTTTTCAGTCGCCATGAAGGGAAGCTCTTCCTCTAAATGCTTTTTAATGACTTCAGGATAAACCTTCAATCCTCTGATGATATTGATGTAAAGATTCAATATTGCGTCTGTAGCTAGGAACGCTTCTGGCACTGCCAATCGTTTATTGGCTGAATCATCAAGAGTTCGTTCAAACCACTGCGCCGATGCAGTAATCGCAGAATTCTGAAGATCGCAAATGATGAAACGAGACAACGATGCTATGCGCTCACTTCTCATGGGATTTCTCTTATATGCCATCGCCGATGAACCAATCTGTTCTTTGTCAAAGGGCTCATCTACCTCTTTTAGGTGGCTAAGCAATCGAATATCATTGGAATATTTTGATGCACTCTGGGCAATACCAGACAACACCTGTAAAACAGCAAAATCAGCTTTTCGTGTATACGTCTGTCCACTGACGCTTTGACACGTTGAAAAGCCGATTTTCTTCGCAATTTTTTCCTCTAGCTGTTCCACCTTCTCTACATCTCCATCAAACAGTTCCAAAAAACTTGCTCCTGTTCCAGTTGTCCCTTTGCAGCCAAGTGGCTCCAAATGGTTTAGCTGAAAATCAAGCTGCTTAAGGTCATATAGCAAATCATTCATCCACAGGCAGGCTCTTTTCCCCACAGTAGTAGGCTGCGCTGCCTGAAAATGGGTATAGGCAAGTGTTGGCAGTCCCTTGTACTCCATGGCAAATTCACTAAGGGCTTCTATAGCTCCAAGCAACAGGTTTTTAATCTGCATAAGCGCGCTTCTCATGAGGATGATGTCTGTATTGTCCCCTACGTAGCAGGAGGTTGCCCCTAGATGAATGATTCCCGCTGCTGTTGGACACGCATCGCCATATGTATGCACATGTGCCATAACATCATGACGAAGCTTCTGTTCGTATTGTTTTGCTTTTTCATAATCAATGTCATAAAGATGGGCATTCATCTCCGCAATCTGTTCTTCTGTAATAGGAAGCCCTAGCTCTTTTTCACTTTCTGCCAATGCCACCCATAGCTTTCTCCAAGTGGAGAACTTTCTATCATTAGAAAATATGTGCTGCATTTCTTCGCTGGCATAACGTTCACACAATGGTGATTGATAAATGTCTGTTCTCATGTTCTCTATTTACACTCCATTTCTATTCCTAATCGTTTCGCCACTTGAATATATGTCTCCTCTACATTTCCCAAGTCTCTGCGGAAACGGTCTTTATCCATTTTTTCTCCACTTTCTACATCCCATAAACGACAGGTGTCAGGTGAAATTTCATCAGCAAGAATCAGCTCATCATGGTAACGGCCAAATTCTAGCTTAAAATCGATCAGGCGAAGCCCCGCTTTTAAATACTCCCTTTTCAATATTTCGTTGATGGCAAAGGCATACCGCTCTATGGTCTCCATCTCACTTGTTGTTGCTAATTGCAACGTTTTAGCAAAATGGGTGTTGATCAAAGGATCCCCAAGTTCGTCGTTTTTATAGGAAAACTCTATCGTTGGTGTCGTAAACACAGTTCCTTCTTCTACGCCTAGTCGTTTAGAAAAGCTACCGGCGGCTACGTTTCGCACAATTACCTCTAATGGAATGATTTCCACCTTGCGAACTGCCGTTTCCGTTCCATTAAGTTCTTCGATATAATGGGTAGGCACACCTTCTGCTTCAATCTTTTGAAACAACAGATTGGTCATGCGATTATTGATTTCACCTTTTCCAACGATGGTTCCCTTTTTCAATCCATTAAAGGCCGTCGCATCGTCTTTATAGGAAACAATCAGTACGTCTGGATTGTCCGTTAAAAAAACCTTTTTTGCTTTTCCTTCATATAGTTGTTCACGTTTTTGCATTTACTCTTCCTCCAACTAACTCGTTACTTACATTTTTGAACCAAAAAAAGGCAAAAGCGCCTTTAAGTTGATGGTTAACTTAAAGACGCCTTTGCCTTTATGTGTGTATTTTACATCTTAATGCTCTGTTTTGTCAATCCTTTTCTGCGATTATTATTTTACACTGAACAGCAATTCTCCGTAAGGCGGAAATGGCCAGTGCTTCTTGGCAGTCACGGTTTCTGCCTCATCGCAAGCGACTCTTAGCTCACTCATTTTTCCTAAGACTGCATCACGAATCATATAGGACTCTTCTTGTATCTCCTCTGCTTCCTGTAGCTTCATCAAAGCGTCTTCCAGTTCCACCGTTTTAACGCCGATCTGATCTTGCAGTCTGGAAAGTTTCTTCAATAGGGATGCTTCATAACTACAAGAAATGGACTCATCCACTGCCTTTTTAGCAACTGCAGTATTGGCTAATTCTAACGCATATGCACTAATCGCTGGCGCGATTTCCGCTTTCACCATATCAATCATGGTATTCGCCTCAATCAACACGGTTTTGCAATAGTTCTCTAGCATAATCTCACATCTAGAATTTAATTCGACTTCTGAAAATACCTTATGGGATGTCAGCATCTTTACATTCTTCTCGTCCAGCAGATGTGGCATGCAATCCGGTGTCGTGCGATAGTTTAAGAGACCACGTTTCTCTGTTGCCTCTTTTACCCACGTATCATCATAGCCGTTTCCATTAAAAATAATCCGTTTATGGTCTTTGATGGTCTTTCGAATCATCTTTTGTAACGCCTCTTCAAAATTCGGCGCTTTCTCCAATCTATCTGCATAAATGCGCAAGCTTTCTGCCACCGCACTGTTCAGCATAATATTGGCACATGCAATACTATCCGATGAGCCTAACATACGGAATTCGAACTTATTTCCGGTAAAGGCAAATGGGGAAGTGCGGTTTCTATCCGTGGTATCACGATTAAACTTAGGTAGCACATCCACACCTAGTTTTATCTGCGTTTTCTGGGTTCCTGCATACGGTGTATCCGTTTCAATGGCTTTAAAGATTTCGCTTAACTCATCGCCAAAGAAAATGGATACCACGGCAGGCGGTGCTTCATTGGCACCAAGGCGGTGATCGTTTCCCGCTGTCGCAACAGATAGGCGTAGTAAATCCTGATAGTCATCCACTGCTTTGATTACTGCACATAACAGCAACAGAAATTGCGCGTTTTCATAAGGTGTTTCGCCAGGAGACAACAGATTAACCCCTTGATCCGTTTCCATGGACCAGTTGTTGTGTTTTCCGCTTCCATTTACGCCAGCAAAAGGTTTTTCATGAAGAAGGCATACAAGCCCATGATTTGCTGCAACTTTTTGCATGATTTCCATGGTCAATTGATTGTGGTCGGTTGCAATATTTGTCGTCGTATAAATCGGTGCAAGCTCATGTTGCGCAGGTGCTACTTCGTTATGCTCTGTCTTTGCCAAAATTCCCAGCTTCCAAAGCTCGTCGTTGAGTGCTTCCATGTAAGCTGCTACTCTTGGTTTAATTACACCAAAGTAGTGATCATCCATTTCTTGTCCCTTTGGTGGTCTTGCGCCAAAAAGGGTACGACCTGTAAATCTAAGGTCCTTTCTTTGCTCATACATTTCTTTCGTCACTAGGAAATATTCCTGCTCCGCGCCTACTGCAGTGCGAACGCATTTCACCTCATCATTCCTGAATAAATGAAGGATACGTAGCGCCTGATGGTTTAATGCTTCCATTGAGCGAAGCAGCGGCGTTTTCTTATCTAAGGCTTCTCCTCCATAAGAACAAAATGCTGTAGGAATACATAGTGTTTTGCCTTTGAGAAATGCATACGATGTAGGGTCCCAAGCCGTGTATCCTCTTGCCTCAAATGTAGCACGAAGTCCTCCAGACGGAAAAGATGATGCATCTGGCTCCCCCTTAATCAATTCTTTCCCAGAAAACTCCATAATGACGCCACCGTCAGGAGATGGTGAAATAAAGCTGTCGTGTTTTTCTGCTGTTACCCCCGTGAGTGGTTGAAACCAATGGGTATAGTGGGTTGCTCCACCTGCGACTGCCCAGTCCTTCATCGCCGTTGCTACTGCATTGGCTACGCTAAGGTCAAGCTTCGCACCTTCGTCAATGGTCTTTCTTAATGACTGATAAACCTCCGATGATAAATTCCTTTTCATCACTTTGTCGTCAAAAACCTTGCTTCCGAAAACCTCCGGTATGTTCTTCATTCTGTCACTCCTTCCAAATCAAAAAAAGAAAAAGCACCCTTCATGGTACTTCCTTTACCATGAAAGACGCCTTTGCCTTCATGTGATGAATAATACACCCGAGAAAATCATTTGTCAATCCTTTTTCCAGCAGAAAAATATAAACAATATTTTAGAGGTGTGATATAATATATGAATCATTGAGTGAATCAATGCTGCAAATAAAAAGAAAGTAGGTAGGGTTATGAAGTATTCAACACAAGAGGTCATTCAATATGTACAGGAGGAGGATGTAAAATTTATCCGCCTCACTTTTTGTGATGTATTTGGCAAACAAAAGAACATATCCATTATGCCACAGGAGCTTCCTCGCGCTTTTGAATATGGAATCGCCATTGATGCATCCGCAATAGCAGGTTTTGGCGATGAAAATCACTCTGATCTATTTCTTCATCCTGATGCAGATACACTAATGCCTCTGCCATGGAGGCCAGAACACGGACGAGTAGTCAGGATGTTCTGTAACATTGCCCATCCAGACGGAACAGCATTTATCTGTGATACCCGTTCAATTCTAAAGAACGCGATTCAAGATGCAAAAAACGCTGGATATGAGTTCTTCTTTGGCGCTGAACAGGAGTTTTACCTTTTTCATTTAGATGATGACGGACAGCCAACCAAAAAGCCTTACGACAACGCTGGCTATATGGATATGGCTCCAGAAGATAGAGGAGAGAATATCCGCCGCGAAATATGTATGACCCTAGAGCAAATGGGCATCCAGCCAGAAAGCTCACATCACGAAGAGGGCCCAGGGCAAAACGAAATTGATTTTCGCTATTCTGATCCCCTAACTGCCGCCGACAATGCGATGACGTTCCAAACCATTGTGAAAACCATCGCTAAGCGTAACGGACTCTTTGCTGATTTTAGCCCAAAGCCTTTAGATGACAAGCCAGGAAATGGCTTCCATATCAATATATCAGTTAAATCCTCTGATGGTGAGGACAACATGGACTATATGATTGCAGGTATTTTAGATAAGGTTTCGGATATGACCGTATTCTTAAATCCAACCGAAGCGTCTTATCACCGTTTTGGTAGCGACAAGGCCCCACAGTATATTTCTTGGTCCAGTGAAAATCGTTCCCAGCTGGTTAGAGTGCCTGCAGCTGTAGGCGAATATCGCCGAGTTGAGCTTCGTTCACCAGATCCATCAGCTGATACGTATCTGGCATTTGCATTGATGATTTATGCAATTATTGAGGGGATTCAGCATAAGCTGAAGTTACCTGCCCCTGCTGATCTTAACTTGTATAAAGCCGATACAGATACCCTTTCCAAATATAATCAATTGCCAAAGGACTTTAAATCTGCTTGCGATGTAGCTCAGCGAAGTGAGTTTATCAAAAACTATATCCCAGATGCGATACTAGAAATATACTGCAACCAATAATAACAGCCAAAATAACAAGGAGGAGGTGCAACATGAGTTTAAAAGAATTTGTTTACAGTGTACTCATTGTATCTGCAACAGATAGTTTCACCTCTGTCTTTGCTGATTTACTCCCTGAAACCAAATACGCTCCAGTCAAAAGCGTCACAAGTGTTAGTGCTGCTAAACGAGCATTAGCCGAAAAAACTTATGATTTTGTGTTCATCAACGCACCTTTGCCTGATGATGACGGAACTCGTTTTGCGATTGATACTTGCACGACCAAGCAAACCGTTGTTCTGCTTTTGGTCAAAAACGATATTCACCCTTCTATTCACAATAAGGCTGCCGAGTATGGCGTGTTCACGTTGCCAAAACCAACGTCTAAGCCGACCATGATTCTGGCACTTAACTGGATGGAAAGCGCTAGAGAACGTCTCAGACAATTCGAAAAGAAATCTTTGTCTATCGAAGAAAAAATGGTAGAAATCCGTCTAATGAACAAAGCCAAATGGCTCTTAATCAGTGAACTAAGTATGAGCGAGCCTGATGCGCATCATTATATAGAGAAGCAAGCCATGGATCGTTGTATTCCTAAACGAACCATTGCGGAGGAAATCATCAAACTCTATTCATAAACAAAACTCTCTTTCATGGAATTCCCACGAAAGAGAGTTTTTTTAATCTTTAGGCGGTTTATAAAACCGACCATTAATCTGTTCTGTTTTAATGACATTGACAAAGGCCTTTGGATCGATCTCTCGAATTTCTTTCGTCACCATGTCAACCTCTTCACTGGAGATAACCGAATAGAGCATGTTTCTTTCGACCCCTTCAAAACAACCGGTTCCTCTAAACAGCGTCGCATCGTGATGGGTAACGATTCTTATTCGCTCATATACTTCATCAGGCATATCCGTAATGATGAACAACGTATGCTTTTGATATTTTTTATGCATCAATTGAATGACTTGGGTCGTACAAAATTGAAAAATGATGGAATACAATGCTCGGTCAAAACCGAATAGCACTCCTGCAGTCAATAGAATGCCCACATTGCCTGCGAAAATGTAATTCCATGCATCAACACCCTTTTTTTCGGAGAAGTAAATGGAAATGAAATCTGTCCCTCCTGCACTGGCGCTTACTGCCAGGCACAAAGAAATCGCTACCCCATTAATGATTCCGCCAAAAATACAGATGAGCAATGTATCATAGGTTATCACAAAGTCTGGCATCAAGTCCGTTAACACACTGCTGAGAATGATTACATACATAGAGTAGAAGGTGAACTTTTTCCCGAGATATTTAAAGCCTATATATATAGGTATTAAGTTCAACGGAATGTAAACCATGGTGTAAGTAAGGGAAAACCCTCCGTAGGTTTCGCAAATTTGTTGAATCAGCAACGTGATTCCGCTAAATCCTCCCGGAAATAAGCCTCCAGTTCTAACAAAGCTTTTGATGTTAAAGGCGATGATGATTGCACCTACTGTGACAAAGAGAATTCTCTTTAGCTCCTTTTGTACTCGGTTGTCTTCTTTATTAATTATCCTCATGGCTTTCTACTCCTGTTCAGGGATCTTGCTTACGTCTATCCATGCCAATGCCTTGGAGCAGCGAAATAGTTCATCGCAGCTTAACTCGATGGCACTATTCCCACTCCCACATGCTGGAAATATGGATTCAAATCGTTTCAATGATTCATCGCAATAGATCTTTACCTTCGGATGATCAATGGCAAATGCGCAAACCCCTCCGATGGTGTGTCCGGTAAATGCCACCACCTCTTCCGCCGTCAACATCTTCGCTTTTTGCCCAAAGGTTGCCTTGAATTTCTTGTTGTCAATCTTCGTGTCCCCTGCAGTTTGAATGAGGATGCATCCGTCTTCATCTTTAAAGGAAAGCGTCTTGCAAATTCTAGCGCCGTTAACGCCTACAGCTTGTGCTGCAAGCTCCACCGTTGCACTGGAAACTGCAAACTCTTGAATTCTATCATCAACACCGAATTGACGCAAATATTGTCTTACTTTTTCTACCGACATTGGTTTTAACTCCTCCAGTTATTTAATGAACCCATTGTACCATATTTTCTGTTCAAACTAAAGGTTCATCTTCAACTTTAAGAAATCCTGCAGATTGTTAATTTTCAGACAATTCAGTCGTTTTTTGTATACATGTTGACATGGGGAAAAATGACCCATATAATAATACCAAATAGTAGCGTTATACTATTTCGTGCACTTATTTAATTTCTATTATAGGAGGTAGTTCAATGGAACAACAACACAAAGGTAAATTTAACAGTACCTTCGGATTCCTTATGGCATCCATTGGTTCAGCTGTTGGCCTTGGTAACCTGTGGGGATTCCCCTACAAAATGGGCGCAAACGGCGGATTCGCTTTTTTACTTATTTACTTGATTTTGGCCGTCTTTGTAGGTTATCCACTAATCATGGGCGAAATCGCTCTTGGTCGTAAAACGGGTAAGGCCGCAATCGAAGCGTATCGCGAAGCTGATTCTCGCTTCACCATTAACGGATGGTTTGAAACCATCGTACCATTCTTATTGATTTGTTTCTACTGTACATTTGGTGGATACGTAATCAAATACTGTATTGCTAACCTTGGTAACCTTTTCGGTGCTAGCTGGGGTATGGGCGATGCTGATAGTGGCGCATACTTTGGAGAATTCATTAGCAGTGGCGCGCCTGCCATTCTATACGGTGTATTCTTCTTAATCTTAACCGTACTGATTGTATTAGGCGGTGTATCTGGCGGTATTGAACGTTTTTCTAAGTTTGCTATGCCAGCATTGTTTATCATGTTAGTAGTTGTTGTAATTAGAGCATGCACCATGGACGGTGCCATGGGCGGATTAGAATTTATGTTCAAGCCAAACTTTGATGTATTCAAAGGAACTGGCTGGATGAAGGTATTAGGACAAGCTGGAAGCCAAATGTTCTTCTCCTTGTCACTAGCATCTGGTTGCTTAATTGCTTATGGTTCATACTTGTCTAAGGATTCCAACTTGGAAAGAAACTCTGTGATAATTCCTATTGCAGATACTACTGTAGCTATCTTAGCCGGAATGGCTGTTATGCCTGCAGTATTCTCTTCAGGACTTGAACCTTCTGGTGGCCCTGGATTACTGTTCGTATCCCTTCAGTCTGTATTCAATAGCATGGGAACAAGCGGACCAATCTTCGGTTCTTTATTCTACATCTTGGTTTTCTTTGCTGCACTAACCTCCTCCATCGGTATGATGGAAGGCGGAATTGCTGCCATGATGGATGCACGAATCAAGAAAGGCAAAAAGGCCAACAGAACAGTCCTAACGTTAATCATGGGTGCTGTTGCACTGGCTGGTTCAACTTTAGTATCTGCTGATGCTTTAGGCGGAGCAGACTTCTGGCGTCCATTTGGTCAAGCAGACTGGTTGTCCGTATTTGACCTTGGTGCTGAAGGAATCTTGATGCCACTTGGCGGATTGCTCATGGCGATCATGTTAGGTTGGACAAGAAGAAACTATCTTGATGACGAAATGGCACAGGGTGGTAGCTTCCACACTAGACCTTTCGTTAGAGTATGCCTAAGATATATTGCACCAATCTTCATGATCTTCATCTTGGTTGTGCAGGTCAACTCATTCTTTGGGTTTACTGATCTATTCTAAATTAAGAACATCATTTATTTACCGGGGACGATTTCGTTCCCGGTTTTTCTTGGTTTTTTTCACAACTATCTCTCTTTTTATTCTCCAATTTTGTTGTAAAAAACAAAGCAAATGGCGATACTATGTCTCTGTTGACAACCCATTACTTTGTGGGTATAATGGAACGACGAATTTATTTTTTGATATTTTATGTTTTTGAGGAGGTTAGTTCTATGGAACAACGAAACAAGGGTCAATGGGCCAGCAGCTTCGGCTTTTTGATGGCTGCAGTTGGCTCAGCAGTAGGCCTTGGTAACCTATGGGGATTCCCCTACAAGATGGGTGTTAACGGCGGATTCGCATTTTTGCTTATCTATTTGATTTTGGTTGCCTTTGTCGGCGTAGTCATCATGATTGCCGAATTATCTTTCGGACGTAAGTCTGGAAAAGGGATTGTAGCTACTTATGAATCACTGGACAAAAAGTATGCTTTTGTTGGATGGTTTGGTTGGATTTCACCTTTATTGATTTTAGGATTCTATTCTATGCTAGGTGGATATTGCATCAAATATGCGGTTGCCAACTTAGGCGATTTATTTAATGCTACATGGGGCGTTGGAGATGCAGATAGCGGAGAATATTTTGCTGGATTCTACTCAGACCAATTGCAGACTGTAGTATTTTCCCTAGTATTTATTGCATTAACCATTTTTATCGTTAGAGGTGGTGTTTCTGAAGGAATCGAGAAATTCTCTTCCATCGCAATGCCTGCACTGTTTGTGATGCTACTTGTAGTCATCATCAGAAGCTTAACCCTAGATGGCGCAATGGCTGGTGTTGAATTTATGTTCAAGCCAAACTTCGAAGTATTCAAAGGCTCTGGATGGATTAGTGTTCTTGCCGCCGCTGGTGGTCAAATGTTCTTCTCTCTATCCTTAGGTATGGCCATTATGATTACTTATGGCTCCTACATGAAGAAAAGCGAAAGCTTACAAAGAAACGCAGTTATTATTCCTATTGCCGATACCATCATCGCGTTAATGGCTGGACTTGCCATTATGCCTGCTGTATTTGCATCAGGATTAGATCCTGCCCAAGGGCCAGGATTACTATTCGTCACATTACAAACTGTATTCCATGAATTGGGTTCTCTAGGACCAATCTTTGGATTCTTATTCTATTTCCTCGTATTCATTGCAGCAATCACTTCTTCCATTTCCTTAATGGAAGCCGTTGGTTCAACTGTAACGGATAAACGATTGGAAAAAGGGAAAAAAGCAACGCGTAACAGTTCAACCATGTTTGTTGGCATCATTGTTGCGATTGAAGCCGTTTTCGTTTCTTTAGACGGATTAGGCTCCAATGGGTTCCCACAAATCCTTAACCAAGGTTGTTGGCTTGATACCTTCGACTTAATCTCAGAAGGTGTGCTCATGCCACTAGGTGCCTTAATCATGTCTCTCATCTTCGGATGGTTTAACGTAGGATACCTAGATGATGAACTTGCTTTGGATCCAGGTGGATTTAAGTTGAAAAAGTACTTCCAATTCTGTATCAGATGGATTGTACCACCAATAATGTTACTTGTTCTTCTAGGACAAATTGATACATTCTTCCAAATCGGATGGTTTTAATAGAAATCAACATCAACAAAGGACCTGTTGCTTAGCAACAGGTCCTTTTTCGGCTCTATGTCTCATCTTTTCTTATAATTCTCTTCTTCCTTCTACAGCCTTCAGCAAGGTCACTTCATCAGCATACTCTAAATCTCCGCCTACTGGAATTCCATTGGCGATTCGACTTACTTTGATGCCTGATGGCTTAATCAGTCTTGCAATATACATGGCTGTTGCCTCACCTTCTATATTCGGGTTGGTCGCGAGGATAATCTCCTTCACTTGGCTATTCTGCAATCTAACGATGAGCTGTTTCAAATTAATGTCTTCTGGGCCTATGCCATCCATCGGTGAAATCGCACCGTGAAGAACGTGATAAAGGCCTTCGAACTCTTTGATGCGCTCCATGGCCATAACGTCTTTAGGACTTTCGACCACGCAAATAACATCCTGTTTGCGGGATTGATCCTGACATATGGTACAAGGGTCTTGATCAGTTAAATTTCCGCAGACAGAACAATATTTCATCGTTTGCTTAGCTTCCAAAATAGATTGGGCAAGAGATTCTGCCTCAGCATCCTCCAAAGACAAAATGTGAAATGCAAGTCTCTGGGCAGTTTTTCCACCTATCCCTGGCAGCCTTGAAAGCTCATTGATCAGTTTTCCTAACGGTCTGGGATACTGTCTCATTATATTAATCCTGGAATATTCAACCCACCAGTGATTTTGCCCATTTCATCATTGGATAATTCGTCAATCTGGCGCATTGCTTCGTTCACTGCTGCCATCACCAAATCCTGTAGCATTTCTACATCATCTGGGTCAACAACTTCCTTATCGATGGTTAAATTGGTAATCTCTTTTTTGCCGTTAGCCGTAACGCTAATCGCTCCGCCACCAGCTGTAGTGGTTACCTCTTTTTCTTCTAGTTCAGCTTGCATCTGTTCCATTTGCTTCTGCATGGCTTGCATCTGCTGTACCTGCTTTTGCATATTTCCGCCGCCTACTTTTGGCTTTTTGCCAGCTCTCATTCCTTTTCCCATTGTAATCCTCCTATGATAAATTTAACCTTATTCTACTTTAACATCTATGCCAAACTTCTTGCTGATTTCGTCAGCCAATTCTTCGGCCGCACCTTCTGTTCCATCTTCATCTGATTGATCAGCAGTTTTGCAAATCAATTTCATCCGTTTTCCAACAATGCGTTCCATTATCTCACAAATATGTTGTTGATTCTTTTCCACATAACCTTTGGTAAAGTCATTTTGTGCAATCACCTTAAACTCTTCATCGTTAATTGCGGCTAATGTGGTACTGGTTCTAATTAAGTTGAAGCTGCCCTTAGCATCTTCGCCTTCTTCGAAAATCCGATTCCACAGCTCGTCTAAATCATAGTCCGCTGCTACGGTTTTCTGTCCTGAATCCTCAGGCTTCGCCGCTTCCACTGATTTCTCCGCTACTGCGTTTTCTTTCTCCGCCTGCGGTTTACTTTCTAACGGTTTTTTTGCTTTGATGACGCCTTGCTGTGGCCGTGTAGCCGCCTGCATTGGCTTTGGTTGTCCATGGGGCATTTCAGAAATTCCCGAGGCGATAGTGACAATGGCCAGTTCCAGCAAAATTCGCGGCTGCGTTGAGTACTTCGCATCATTGATTGTCCGCGATAAGGTAATGATTCCATCGTTGATTTCGTCCAGAGAAATGCGATTGCTCTGTTCTTTTAGCTTGTCTATATTTTCCGAGGACATATTCAGCATATCCTCTGGGTTTTTAATATATTTGGTGATCAAAAGGCTTCTATAGTGAGCCATCCAATCTTTCATCAACTGTTTAACGTCTTTACCTTCTTGTAAGGCTTCATCTAATAGCACCAACGATTCTGCCACGTTGTGCAAAGAAACCTTTTCTGTCAGATCGATGAAAAATTCTTCCGAAACGGTTCCTAAAAACTCGAGAATATCTTCACGATCTAGGGCTTTATCCCCTGCAGACAGACATTGGTCCAATATGCTCAATCCGTCTCTCACCGATCCATCTGCATTGGTTGCCAACAAGCGAAGTGCACCATCACTAATGGTTACCCCTCTTTCCTGACAAATGCGGCTCATATGCTCGATTAAGGTGGATTCTGCAACACGCTTGAAATCCAGTCTCATACATCTGGACAAAATAGTCTGCGGTAGTTTCTGTGGATCCGTAGTTGCCAAAATGAACATGACATTCGCTGGTGGTTCTTCCAATGTTTTTAGCAGTGCATTGGACGCACCAGTTGATAACATATGTACCTCGTCAATAATGTAGACTTTTTTCTTTCCTACTGCTGGCGGGTACTTGACACTTTCCCGAAGCTCTCTAATATTATCTACACCGTTATTGGACGCCGCATCAATTTCGATGACATCCATAAAGGTGCCGTCCTTAATTGCCATACAGTTAGGACAGCTTCCACAAGGCCTGTCTCCATCATCCAAACAGTTCACTGCCTTAGCCAAAATTCTTGCCGTGGTGGTTTTTCCCGTTCCTCTCGTTCCGCAGAACAAATAAGCATGGCTCACCGTATCTGTGGCAATCTGGTTTTTCAGAATCCTGACAATATGCTCTTGCCCCAACACTTCCGAAAACACTTCCGGGCGCTGCGCTCTGTATAAGGCTGTATACATCTCGGTTTTCTCTCTTTCCACAAAAATTGCCCTTTAATAGCTCCGCAGGCGTAGGAGAAGGCTGATCTGCGGCACATAAGAACTTCCGCTTATTGCTGCTTCCTTCCGGACCTGACAAGGTTCACGGCATCCCATTGCGCAGGACCCAAACCATACCAGGCGAAGCTATTAAAGGGCAATATTGAATTAGTAACATCTAATATTATATGGGTTTTTCATTCGCCTGTCAATAACCAAGCAACTTCTTCACCATGTCTTCATCAATAATCGAAATTCCCAATTCCTTCGCTTTTTTATTTTTTCCCGATGTGGATTCACGATCGTTGTTGATCAAATAGCTGGTTTTGGCGCTAACTGAACCAGCGACCTTTCCGCCTGCCGCTTCAATTTCTGTCTTCAGGGCATCTCGATTTTCATATTGGTTCAAAGAGCCTGTGATGACAAAGGTCATTCCTTCTAACGCATTTCCTCGCACTTCTTCCGTTTCGTCTAACCGAATGCGCTCCAAAATGTCCTCCACCATTCTTCGTTTTTCTGTATCGCCAAAATACGATGCGTATGCCGATGCCATGATTTCACCAATTCCATCGATTTCCACCAGCTCTTCCGTAGTCAAGCTGGTCATCCGTTCCCAATTTTGGTGACAGGCTCTAGCAATGACCTTCGCATTGGCAACCCCAATTCCCGGAATCCCTAATGCATAGAGCAAACGAGCAGGGGTAGTGTCTTTGGCTGCTTCCACAGAGCGAACCAAGTTGGTAAAGGATTTTTCACCAAACCCTTCCATCTGCGTGATCACTTCTCCGAACTGCTCCATGTTAAATACATCAGCTAGCTCTGTGATTAATCCTTTGGCAATGAGTTTTTCAATGGTTGCCTCTGACAAGCCATCGATATTCATGGCATCTCTAGAAACGAATAAGGTGAACTGCTTGATTTGTTTCGCCAAGCAATCTGCATTCACGCACATTAAGGTCTCAACCCCATTGTCATTTTTGATTTCCGTATGCTCGCCGCAAACAGGGCAATGCTCTGGAACATGAACGTTATTGCTTTCAGTAAGATTTTCTGCAATTTGGGGAATAATCATGTTGGCCTTGTAGACAGTAATCTTGTCTCCAATTCCCAGCTTCAGTTCTCGCATTACACTTACATTATGAACCGATGCTCTACTTACGGTAGTCCCTTCCAGTTCAACGGGATCAAAAATCGCTACTGGGTTAATCAAGCCAGTTCTCGATGCACTCCACTCGATTTCTTGCAAAGTAGTCTCTGCTATCTGATCTCTCCATTTAAAGGCAATGGAATCTCTCGGAAATTTGGAAGTAGCCCCCAGACTGTTGCTATACTGCATGTCATTAAACGTGAGCACCAATCCGTCTGACGGCAAATCATTTCCTTGCAGCTTCGCCTCGAATTCACCTATGGCTTCCACTACATCATCCTGCCGAACCAATTGATATTCTACAACGTCAAACCCCTGTTGCTTTAGCCAAACCAACTGATTTTCTCGCCAGCTGCCGAAATCAATTCCGTCTGCTTCAACCAAGTTAAAGGCGTAGAAATTGACATTTCGTTCAGCAGTAATTTGACTATTAAGCTGCCGAACTGATCCGCTGCACAAGTTGCGCGGATTTTTGTAACGGGCTTCTTCATCTGGAATGGACTGATTGATTTTTTCGAAATCGCTATACTTAATGATGGCTTCTCCTCGAAGCACCAACCGACCTTTATATGGGATTTCCACTGGTAAATTGACAAAGGTTTTCGCGTTGCTGGTGACAACTTCACCAACCTCTCCGTTGCCTCTGGTCAATGCCTTAACCAGCTTTCCTTCTTGATAAGTCAGCACTATGGTCAACCCATCTAGCTTCCATGATAATATCCCCTGTTGTCCTCCAAGCCAAGATGACAAGCTATCTCTCTCCTTGGTCTTATCTAAAGAAAGCATTTTGCTCGGGTGTTGTTCCTTTGGCAAGCTGGACAGCACTTCGTATCCTACATTTTGGGTAGGACTGCCAGCCAAGACGATTCCCGTTTCTGCTTCCAAGGCAATCAACTCATCATAGAGTTTATCGTAAGCAAAGTTGGACATGATTTCCATGTCCTCCTGCTCATAAGCTTTTCTCGCTTGATTTAGTAGTTCAACCTTTTCTTTGATCAAAGATTTTTTATCTTCCATGGGTGGTTTCCTTCCATTGTCTACAGTTTCTTAAGCGGGGCAACGCCTTTTGCCATCTTCTTTTGGCCCACCGAATCAAAAATAACCGTGACGGTTTTGTTGTCCGCTTCAACAACTAGCCCTTCTCCGAACTTTGCGTGCTTTACCTTATCTCCCGGATCAAAATTCAAATCGCCGGACACGTTGGCTTTTGTTGCTGCTTTGGCCTGACGAAGGGCATCATATGGCTTGTAGCTTTCTTTGGCTTGATACCCATCTCTGCTGCCTGTAGCCACGCCCAATCCCATATCGCGGCTCTTTCTTTCGTAAATGGCATCGCCGTCAATCAGCTTCTTGTCCACTTCTCTCAAGAATTGTGATTCTCTCGTATAATCTGTACGGCCATACAGGGTTCGCATTGTCGCACTGGTCAAAATCAACGTCTCCTTTGCGCGAGTCATTCCCACGTAACAAAGTCTCCGTTCTTCCTCCATTCCCGTTGGGCTATCGAAGGCTTTGTGCCCTGGAAACAGACCATCCTCCATGCCCGGTAAGAATACTACTGGAAATTCTAGTCCCTTGGCACTATGCATGGTCATCAATACCACCGCATCCTCCTGCTCATCATGGTTGTCCACATCGGCCATCAACGTGATTTTTTCCATAAACTCTTCGATATTTGGTTCATCGGTGTGTTCTTCATAATCGTAAATAACCGATTTGAATTCCATCAGGTTTTCTATGCGGCCTTCCGCCTCTACAGTGTTGGCTGATTCCAACGCCGGAATGTATCCTGTCTTGATTAATAGCTGGTCATAAATATCCGAAATGCGCATGTTGCTTTTTTCTTCTCTGCAAAGGTTAATGCACTCCACCATGTCTTTAACCGCTGCATATGATTTTCCTGGCAAAGTACCTAGAACCTCTTCATCAGACAAGGCTGTCAGCATGCTTTCACCTCTTACTTTGGCAAAAGCTTCAATTTTTTCTACAGATTTATCTCCCATTCCTCGTTTCGGCTCATTGATGATTCGTTTTAGAGAAAGGTCGTCGCTAGGGTTAACCACTAAACGCATATATGCCATAATATCCTTCACTTCTTTACGATCATAGTATCTCAGTCCAGATAATACGCGGTAAGGAATGTCTCTTCTCGTTAACGACTCTTCAAAGTGTCTAGATTGGGCATTGGTTCTGTACAAAATCGCAAAGTCACTATACTTTCGATTTCTTCCTTTTAAGATATCGATTTCTTGCGCAATATATCTTGCTTCATCTTTTTCGTCATCTGCCCTGAAATATTTTATCTTATCTCCTGCTTCTTTCTCTGTCCAAAGCTTCTTCCCTTTTCTTCCTCTATTGTTTTCGATTACCGAGTGGGCTGCCGCTAAAATATTTTCCATGGAGCGGTAGTTTTGCTCTAGCTTGATTACCTTCGCCTCTGGAAAGTCTTTTTCAAAGTCCAGAATGTTCCTGATATCAGCACCTCTCCACTGATAGATACATTGGTCATCGTCACCCACTACGCATAGGTTATGGTGACCTTCAGAAAGCATTTTGATCATCTTGTATTGAATATGGTTGGTGTCTTGATACTCGTCAACCATAATATAGCGGAAGCGGTTCTGGTACTTGAGCAGTACTGCCTCGTCCTGTTCAAACAGCCTCACTGTATTGAGTAACAGGTCATCAAAATCCATGGCATTGTTCTTTTTCAGCTCCTGCTCATAGGCCTTATACACGTTGTAAATAATCTTCGTTTTATAGTTTTCTTCGACGATTGCTTTATATCGATCAGCATTAATGGCTTTTTCCTTATTGGCGCTGATAATACTCAGTAAATATTGTGCGCTAAACTCTTTATCGCTAATGTTCTGCGCCTTCAATATATTCTTAACCACAGTTTTCTGATCCGTTCCATCGTATATCACGAAATTATGATCATATCCGATCAATTCGCAATGGTATCTAAGTATTCTCAGGCACATCGAGTGAAAGGTCATAATCCACATATCGTTGCAAGGGCCAATTAGCTCCTCAACACGACTTTTCATCTCTCCGGCAGCCTTATTGGTGAACGTCACTGCAAGGAGGTTGTAAGGGGAAATTCCCTGTTCAATCATATAGGCGATGCGGTGGGTCATGGTGCTTGTTTTTCCTGATCCTGCACCTGCCAAGATCAAAAGCGGCCCTTCCATATGCATTGCTGCTTCTCGTTGTTTCTCATTCAGTTTGTCTAAATTCATCTATCGTTACTCCTCATTATTTGCTGCTCTTATTCTACCATATATCCTCCTAGATGTGTAAACATTATGGGCGAAAATGAAAACGGAATCTGCAGATTAATGCAAATTCCGTTAATGATTATTTTTGGTTTAGTAACCACTCCACGCTGGTTGCGCAGGTGCTGCTTTCTATGGTCATGGTCGTATCTGCACCGCAGAACTCGTCTATTGCCGCAAGTACAGCTTCCATATTCAAGCTGCCATCCATCAATGGCCGATGGAGATCATTTTTTCCATCATTATTGTGAATATGTAAATGACTAACATCCTTTCCCAATATGCGAATCCAATCCAGAACGTTCAAGTCCGGGCACGTCATCGCATTGGCATGTCCCACATCTAAGCATAGCTTTACCCGCGAATCTCCGATTCCCTCCACTAGTTTTTTCATCATGTGGGGTTCATCTTCAAAAACGTTTTCAATGAGTAGCTGAAAATCCTCAGGCTTGTCGGCCATAAATTTAGGCCAAAACTCTAGCGACCGATCCTGATGCCATCCTTTATGATAAAGCAAGGGTATATAACCAGAATGTACAACCATTCTCTTTACCTTTAATGCGCAGCAAACCTGATAAGCCTCGTTGAGCCTATCGGTCATTAATTGAACTGCCCGCAAATCAATTGATCCTGGCGCTAGCTCGGTAAACGGTCCGTGGACAATGATTCCTTTTGCCCCTGATGCGTCTACGTCTGCGTTCATTTCCGCTAATGTACCTTGTATTTTATCTTCATTGAGGTGCTCAGAAATACACAGGTGATTTAATTCTATGTTCACCTTGTGTTGTCTTATCACGTTAACCGCATCTTCTGAAAATGTTGCAACGTATATTCGTTCAGTATTCATCTATTACCTCAAAAAGAATTTCCGACATCTGCACCTAGATCACAGGTGTAAACCCAGACAATTTTATCTCCGTCTTTCAACGTACAAGAAGATGCACCATAGTTGTAGAATTTTCCATTAACCTTGTACATCCATCCCGAGTCTTTTCCGCCATCAAACTCATATAAATAGTTGATGCTTTCTACATAATAAGAGCCATACATCGGTGTGTAGATACATTCCACTTGAATATTTCTGTCTCGGCAAACCTTGTTCAATACGTCAAAAACAGTTGCTCCTGGCTTGACCTTAACTTCTGTCGTGGCCAAAATCGTTCCATCAGAAGGGACATAGCTCTCTAGGGCAGGATCTTCCAATTTGGATAAATCTGCAGCTAATGTATCACATCTAATCTCAATGGTCACTGCAATTTCCTTTTCTTCTTCATTAGAATCTGCAGGTTGCTTCCCATCAGAAGATTGGGATTTCTCCTCAGCTTCCTTTTCTGCTTCTTCAATATCTACTTTGCCTTTATCCGACGCCTTATGAATCTTCTTGGTCAACACCACATAATCTCCGCCTTCCGATACATCGAACGTGGCAGACTGTGCTTTTACGTCAATCGTGGCTTTAGAAACATAACTTAATTTCCCCGTTTTTAGGTCTACCTTATATGCATATCCTTTGGTGGCTTTCTCGCTGTACATGGGAACCGTAACGTTCGCTTTGACTCCAAAATCTCCATCATGATAGAAGGAAATCGTCTGACCTTGAAGATTTAGCTTCCCAAGAATCTCGTTGAGTTGTTCATGGTAAGGGCCTTCCTCTTTGGCCATCAAGTTTAGAGTCTTGGATGCTTTCACCGAATTTGGCTTAATTGCGTAACTCAGCTCCTTATCCTTTTCTAAGTCGACCACATACGTTTTGGTTTCTTTTCCCTTAGCAATTTCATCCATTTCTGACTTGTCGATTACATCAGAATTGGTTTCTTTTTTAAACCCGCTAACTTGATCCTCCAGCAATAGATACGCATCCTTTTTCTCGTTATACGTGCTTCCATCTGCCTCTGCAATCGTCTTGGCTTCCTTGATTTGATGTTCAAAAGCCAACAAAGTGTACGGGGCATACTGCCCAGCTTCATTTCCTTTATTCTCTTTTGCCTGATCAAAAAGTGTTTCTGCCGTCTCAATCTGATCTAGCAGGGACTGGGTATAATCTGACTTTTCTACAGACGTATCCTTAAGCGTCCAAGCTACGCATACTGCCAATACGATAACCACCGCAATGATTCTTATTCGTTTGCTTTTAATTTTCTTTTCGAACTCTTTATCCATATTTATTTCACTTTAACCTTCTTTACGGCGCTATAGCTACCGTATATTTTGTTTCCTTTGGCATCCTTCTTATAGGCCCTGACTTTTACATAGTAGTATTTGCCCTTCTTGAGGCTCTTTACCGTCTTACGTAATGTCGTGGAATAGGTTCTCTTTACGCTGGTAAATTTACTGCTGGTGGAATAAACCACTTGGTATCCCTTTGCCCCAGTAACCTTTTTCCAAGTGGCCACCATGGTCTTTGCCTTTGTGGATTTTAGAGAAGAAAGCTTTACCTTGGCAGGCTTGCTTATGGTCTTGCCGTCGGACATATCGTATAAGCTACTTTTCCCATTAACAAATCGATCATACGCAGCTAATGCACAATAGCCTTGCTCCGTTGCTATCCCATCAACTGGTGGTTTGTATCCTGCTGTAGTTTTATTGACGTGCCTAAATCCTCCAGTAGTTTCATTATAGAAAAGCAATAGCCCACTCAATGTTGTCTTTCCATTTTTAACGAATCGTTGATCAGTTTTTGGGTCAATGCCTAAAGCCGTCAGTGCAATTAGAACCTGGGAAGTGCTTTCTGCATTTTTGGTTCCCCAGCTGGAATATGTGCCATCACTGTTCTGCATGTCAGAGAGCACAGCAAGTGCACGGTCAACCGCTCCTTTTACGTCACTTCGATTCATGTATCCTGATAACGCCTGAAGTGCCATTCCCGTAATGTCAGCATCTGGATTGGTGCCAGTGAGGGCAAATCCGCCTCCAGAAATCTCCTGGCTCAAGATTTCATCAATTAGCTTTTCTCTAGTGGTCTGGGTAGCTACCGATGGATCAATTGGAACCTCATACGGCTTGCTGTCTAAAGCAATCAACGCCCAAATTGGTCCATTGATGCCCTGCCACTTCACTTGTTCAAAATCTGCCAATTTTGCAAGGATATCGTAACCTCCAACATTGGTAGGGTCCTTGCCCATTGCCGTAAGTACTAAGACAACTCTAGAGTATTCGGTGTACTTTTTCTTATGTAAAACACCATCTGATGCCTTTAGGGTTGCTTCCAAATTTTTATAATATGTATTGTATTTGGTGCTGGATACCGCCGCACCACTTCTGGATAGACCGATCAGCTGCCACTCTGACTCAAAAGTCGGATTCGTTAGCTTTCCAATCATATAATTTTCTGTTTTTTCCATTGCTTGCTTGTAAGATACTTCTGCACCAAACGTCATGCCAGTAACCGAAGTCAGCAGCACACAAGCGGCGAGCGCAACAGAAATAAGCCTTCTTTTCATCTTATTCTCCTTAAATTGCAATCCTGTAAACTACATTGGACCACTTGGTATAAACGGTTTTCCCATCTACTTTTCTGACACCTCTAACCTTATAATAATATCTATTGCCCTTTTTAAGTGCCTTAGTATTCTTATAAGATTTCGCTGCACCTGTTTTGGTCTCGTAGAATGCTTTGGTTCCGTATCCGCTAGCTTTTTTATTGGATCTAAATACTTGGTAATAATCCACCTTGTATCCTTTTGATTTGGTCCAGTTCAGTTTAATGTAGTTCTTTCCCTTAGTTGACTTGATTTTTATGGTTGTCGCTTTTACACCTGCTGCAATTTCGCTCTGTACTGTAACCTTGCACACTGGCGCGATAATTGGTGCATCAACGTCAACCTGCGGTGTTCCTTCTGCATTCCAATCAGTAGCTGTTGTCGGAACAGCTCCTTTTGCTGTAATATAATAGGATTGTCCACTGGTGAACACGGATGAATCCATCTTGATTGTGACTTTTCCCTGTTCATCAGTGATTGCGCCTTCGATAGCCTTAAACCCATCTTCCGTTACCATTCCCACCTGCGCATTCTGAATTGGTTCTGCTTTAGCATTTTGCAT
Organism: Clostridiales Family XIII bacterium PM5-7; assembly: GCA_050435405.1. Classification (GTDB taxonomy): domain Bacteria; phylum Bacillota; class Clostridia; order Peptostreptococcales; family Anaerovoracaceae; genus Senimuribacter. The sequence goes on along the minus strand of JBNDKG010000007.1, from coordinate 8,872 downwards.
CATCCCTGAATGCCCTACTAGGGTTAATACAACATCCGTTCCAACGGTAGCCGTTTTCTTCGCTACATTAAAATAAGTATAGTAGTCACTGTAATATTGATCATCGCTATTTACCGATGCGATAATGCGATCACCGCTCTTTACCATTTCGCTATCAGCGACGCTGTTACACGATAAGTTATTGATAAAAAACAACGTATTGCCTGTTTCTACACCCCATAGCTTCTTTACATATCCTTCAAAAACATAACCTCCTGGTTTATTGTTTTTGTGAAATGCTTTCATCACTTGATCCACTGTCGCCATGTCATCTTTAGCCGCAACTTCCACTGGAACATCAACCATGATGCGGTTGTCCACTGACGGGATTTCTCCACGGTCACTGATGGTCACGTATACCGTAATTGTCTTTGATGCCGCATAGGCAGTTTCGCTCTGTGATATTGCCATGCAGCTGATGACTAAGCCAATAATCAATAGCATCGCTGCTGATTTCTTGAATTTCGTACAAATATTCATTTTTCTTCACCTTTCCTTAATTAAAAAAGACTGTGCAAAAAACACAGTCCGTATTCACTGAATTACCTCTTCCTTTTGCGATAAACCGTCGCCAAAAAGCGATCTCATGCAGGTCTACTGGCTTATGGATCTTCACCTTTGCTTTCCTTCCCATCTTTCGACAGTGGATGGCCTCAGCCCTAAACAAAGATTCCCCAATTACAGTGGCGGTACCGCGCAGGATGTTAGCCTGCTTCTCTCTTAGCTTCCCAGGTTATGGGAAGAACATGAAAACGTCTATTTAGTTGTCTCTATTATATTCTAGTCACGCTGGATTGTCAATCCATCCTTTAGCAATGAGAAAAGCCTAGAACACTATGTAAAGGTTCTAGGCTTTTTCTTCAGTTTAGAAGGCTGGTTGACGAGACCAGCCTCCTATGAAAAAGAATAAAAGCATTGTTTCCACTTTCTCAAATCGATAGTTGATCCTTCTTCTTTCTGGGTAAACGAGAATAAAAAAAGACTGTGGAAACTCCACAGCCCGTATTTGCTGAAGTCTATCTCTTACATCGGTTCTCCGCCGATAAGAAATCTATTCTATGCAGGTCTCCTGGCTTATGGATCATTACTCTTGTTTTCCTTCCCATTAAACAGTGGATGGCTTTCGCCGCAAACAAGAATTCCCCAACTACAGTGGCGGGACCGCGCAGGATTTTACCTGCTTCCCTCTTAGCAACTTGTCAAGTGAACAAGTTGAACATAGAATGTCATTAAGTTGTATTAATATACTACACCTACAGGTTCACTAAAGTCAACCCCCTATTTGTAGATTCCGTACTTAATTTTTATTCTTTCTAATTTTCGAATCATGCTGTCCCCTAATAGAAATGCACACAGCGCTGCTGTTCCTGCATGAGCTGCGTCGAAGGGCGCACCAGAGATATAGAGAATCCGCAAGGTGCTCCAACTGATGGGATTCCCACCAGGTACTCCTGCACTGGTGACCATGGCACAAGCATTCATCACACCTCCATATATGATAAAGGTGGCAAAGAAGGTGAACAACGTCAAGGTTAATCCATCTACCGGCAATCGTTTTCTCTGTAGTAGGGTTCCCATGATCAGCCCGCCTGCACCAAATACATACAGACGCCATCCAAAAAAGGTCTCATCATCTCCTGGCCAAAACAGATAACTGACATACGCCGCCACAATCGCTACGATAACACAAATAACTGGGCCAATAATCACCTTAAATGATCTGGATTTCAATTGGTCCAAGTCAACCTTATTGAAAATTAGTCCTGCTAAAAACCCCAGCGTTCCCCAGCAAAACATCTGCCATGGCGTCCAAGGTCCTTGTCCCATATAGAAATTACATACAAATCTCGACAATGCGCCAATGAGAAATCCTGCTTCAGGCCCTAGGGATATTCCCGATATGATGATCAACGCTGTACCGATTTGCACTGGAACAGTCAAATGAAAGAATAACTGCCCAACCACGGTTATCGCACTCATAATGGCAATCAGCACAATCTCTCTAGCCTTCGGTTTTCGTCGCTCAAAGACCATAAAAAACGGGACAACGGTATAAAGTAGAACCAGCACGCTGATGATCATATATTTGTTTTGGTTTAGCAATATTGTCCCCAGGAAAATGGTTAATGGAATCAACACCAAAATAACCACGGTTGACAACATGGTTCTTTTTTTTCTTGCTGCCTCGGACTGCGTCAAATCATAGTGTTTATCCACTGTTCAACCTCCTCGCAGGTAATCGCTTCAGGCACGTATTGTCTGGCAATACGATTGGCTGTCGTCGTATAGAAGTTATTCCCCGAGAAAAATCCTCGTGGTGCTTCCACTGATACGATTTCTCCGTCGAAAAACATAGCACACTGGTCAGCATACTCTGCACAAAACTCAATGTCATGGGACACCATGAAAATGGTCACCCCATCATCTCTAAGCTTTCCTAAAATTTTCGCCAAGGTCATCTTGAAAAACGGATCCAAACCTTTTGTTGGCTCATCCAACAACAAGATAGATGGCTTCAACAGTAAGATTTTCCCGATTGCCAATCGCTGTTGTTCTCCACCGGATAAATCATAAGGGTTTGCCTTTCGCAAATGCTCGATTTCCATCAGCGAAAGCATTCCATTAATGCTTTCCACCTTTGTACTGTCAGAAACATTCATATAGTGCATGCCTTCTAGCAATTCCTCTTCCACCGTAATTTCCGTAAACAAAGCTTGCGGGTTCTGAGGAACCATGGCAAGTCTTCCGGCAAACAATTCTTTTTCATTCTCTTTCTTAACTTTTATACCATCCACAGTGATGCTTCCCTGCTGTGGTTTGATGACATTACAAATCGCTTTCAGCATGGTACTTTTTCCTACACCGTTTCCTCCTAAGATGCAGAACCATTCCCCCTGCTTTACCGATAAGCTTAGCCCTTTCAACACGTCACCCGAATCCTTGCTGTATTTAAACCAAACGTCCTTTGCTTTGATGACTTCCTTTTCTGATTGTTTTTCCTCGTCAACAAAAACTGGTTGCTTAACTGGTTTATCCCCCAACAATTGTTCTAACCGAAGACGACCTTCTCTGATGGTCAGTGGGCTTTCTATGGCATCTCCTTTGTTCTGAAAAATGCGCATAACTGTTGGAAGTCCATAAAACATTGGGTGCTTTCCTCCCTGCCCATCGTCCGATAGCACATGCCCAATACGTTCTGGCGTATCGTAAGCGAGAATCTCTCCTTTATCCATAACCATAACACGGTCAGCCATAGGAAATACCTCTTCTAAGCGATGCTCAGAGATAATGACGGTAGTGCCTAAATCTCGGTTAATTTTATATACGGTCCGTAAAAATTCAGATGCTGCTATAGGGTCCAGCTGTGAAGTCGGTTCATCCAAAATCAACACCTTCGGTTGCATTGCCATAATCGATGCTAGGTTTAGTAGCTGCTTTTGTCCACCAGACAATTGACTAACATCTTTGTGGAACCATCTTTGGATGCCAAAGTAGCTGGCCATTTCCGCCACCCGTCTTTTGATGGTACGTTGATCAAGGCCTAAATTTTCTAGACCAAAAGCCAGTTCATGCCACACCTTGTCGGTGACAATCTGATTGTCTGGGTTTTGTTGTACAAACCCGATTTCCGAAGCGTTTCTTCGATCCTCTAACGCCTCAACACTATCTCCGCAATATAAAACGTCTCCGTCTCTACGCCCATAAGGAATCATGTTTTTCTTCATATGGCGAAGCAACGTGCTTTTTCCACATCCAGATTTGCCGCAGACAACGACAAACTCAGAGTTCTGAATGGCGAAGTTTATATCCTTCAAGGCATTAACCTCGCTTAAAGGATAAGCAAAGGTTAATCCTTTAAACTTAATTGTTTCCATTTTATTTCTCCTGTTATGTCTATGATCACGGGCAAAGCCAGTAAGATCAAGTAACAAATTAATACAATAATTGTAACGGCATCCGGTGTATGGAAGACTAATTTCGGATAGAAATACATACTCGTCTTTCCTGCCCCACAGCCGATAATGACAGCAGTCCCTAGTGCACCCATAATCCCTAGCATTAACATATCTCTAGCAGCAAATTTAAACAAGTGGAAGCTGGTTCTTCCTCGAAGTCCATATCCTCGACTCTCCATTGAATCTGCGCTCTCAATGGACGCTTCCAGAGACCACGCAATTAAAATGGAAATCTCCTTCACCAGCTGTCTTGCCCTTGCAATCAAATTTTTATCTTTGCTTCTTCTCCCCATGCACTGCTGTCCCATACGTATTTCCTTAAATCTACTTTTCAACAAAGGAATGAATCGAAAAATCATCGATAAGGTCAAGCCGAGCACTGGTGCCACCTTTCCAAAAAGATAAATCAGCTTATCCGCACGGATAATCACGTTGAAACAGCTGAACCAGATGATTACTGAAATCAGCATAATCGCAGCGGCGATACCGTAAACGAACGCTTCTAAGGTAATTCTGTTCGTATTGATATAAAACAAAACCGTCTCACCGTTATGGGTAAAAAAGGTATTAATCACTGCCATAATCACCAATGATGCCACGGTGAAAATCAAATTTAGTTTAACTGCTTCTTTGCCTTTTAGCAACACTGAATAGACCCATGCCATTACATAAGTCGCTGCAAGAAAAAGTGGAGACAAAGAAAACATAGTAATCCCCACGGTTAAGATGAAGTATACTACATTAACTATAGGATGATACGTGGAAAACTCACTGTTTTCCCCTAATCCTTCTCTTGGCACTGACTTTACCTCCTTTGATTTCTGTTCTCCCTTCATCTAAATGAAGTCCGATTTGGTATAACGCGTTTGGCCATGATCCGCACACTTCTAGCAATCGCTGTCTCAATTCTTTTGGGACATCTCGTTTCTCTGGCGCTCTTCCGTGCAGCTCATTGTATGCTTGTAAGAGATTCAAATCGTGGGCCGTTTGTTCATCGATATTTAGCAGTTTATATCGGCTATTGCATAGAGTATTGGTATGATTCTTTCGGCGTTCTTCTTTTCTATAGTCAATATAGATGCCTGCAAAAGGTCTAACTCTTTGTACTGGCTCCATCCCGATTTGATGTAGCACATTTCTCCATGAGCCGCAGCGCTGGATCAACGCTTTTTTGGCTGAATCCTCTACCTCGTCATGAAGCGGTGGTCGGTTCATTTCTACTGCCTGTTGTTTAATCTCCCTCAGCATAATTAGGTAATTCTCTTCCAGGTCATCTATCTGATATACGGCCTTATGACGCAATTCTTCCAAATTAATGTTGGCTTCTTGAATTACCTGTCCCCAGTCAGGAATGTACTTTTTTATTTCATCGCAAACCTCTGGGAGATCCTTTGGATGAGGCATCTTTTTTAGCTCCATGGCCTTTTCTCTTACTTTAGCCAAAAGTTCATCTATCTGCTCTTTTTCTTCCTCAACTTTTTCCATAGTCTTTCCACCTGCGCCTGCTGATGAAGAAAGTCCTGCTTCCTTAAGTGCATAGGGCCACTTCTTGAATCTGGCCTTTATATACTCTCGCAGCACCCAGAAGATTTCTTTTTGTGCTGGTGAATGGTCTAAGTTTTTCGCTTCATCTCTAAGATATTGTAGCAACTCTTCGTCGGAGAAGCTTCTATACACCTGGTTTCCGGTTTGACTTCCCATGCTAAAGCTAGCCCAAATCGTTGATGCTTTGTCGCCTTTCTTGTAGTCCTTATTCCCATACTGATTGGCTGTTTGAAGCAGTGATTGTTTTAACGCATTGATTTTCTCTTCACTTAACTTTTCATTCATTTCTTTTTCCTTAATCATATAAAAATACTGTAGCACAAATGTGCTACAGTCCGTATTTCCGCAGTCATGATTATAGTGTTCTTGATCACCGTCAAGCCATCTACATTCCACGCAGGTCTTCTGGCTTAGGCATCATTGCTTTACCCGCCTTCCCAGATTTCTCCAGTGGCAACTTGGGTAAAACTCCTCCTTCACAGCGACGGCAACCGCGCAGGATTCACACCTGCTTCCCTCTTAGCCTGCCAAATGGCAGGAACATGAAATTTGTTCAATTATGTCCTATCATTATATTTTAATCAACCGCAAAAGTCAATCTAGTTCGCTAGTTTGTCGACTCCTCTTTTTTGTCTATCGCTCTATTTCTAAAGTATAGCCCCAAATCCGTTGCCACCATCAGTAAATTGATGACATAAAGTATGAGAACGTAGTTGATGTTTCCTGCCACAAATTTGCTGATAATCCCACAGATGTATCCGCACATAATTGCCACTGTAAACAATCCACTTTTCCCTTTCGTTGTTCTGGCATGGTACGATTTCCATACAGACAATGGCCATGAGCATCCAAAACAAAGGAGCATTAGGGTTTCAAATAGTTGTGTCATTGTATCCTCCTAAAATTTTTCCAATTACTAGTATACCATATTAAGCTTTCTTCCTACTCGTTTTTCTTTCTTCTTTTTTTCTTCTTTGATGATTTCGGTGACGGCCTCTTCAACAGCTTCTTGATTCTCGCCTCCTCCGTCATTAGGTGGGTCTTTACGTTCTCCATCAAAATCAAAGAACCGCTTTCCATCACTGACAAGCAGGTTTAGTCGCTCATATTCATCCTTAAGTATTTTATTGCCCTTCTCTGTGATGATGTAGGTTTTTCTGCGATTCTCTTCAGCTAGCTGTGTGATGATTTCTTCTTTCTCAAATCTACCCAGAAGAGAGTACAGTGTTCCTGCTCCAATCACAACACGTCCCTCGGTGATTTCTTCCACCATTTGCATGATGCCATATCCATGATTCTCCTTAATCAAAGACAACAGAATATAATACATCGGTTCTGTTAAATTTTTTAATTGTTCCCTAGCCATACTGCACCTCCATACACTATCCCAATGCGATATCTAATTGACTAAAAACAATGTAAGTCATTAGCCCTACTCTAATAATATTATCTAATCGCTCCACGACATTTTCTCGTTCTTTCATGGCTAAATGAATCATTCTAATCACCATAATTGCTAGGCACATGAGGGCCACGGTGAGAAGCAACACACTTCTCCTTACCATTGGTTCTTCATTGAGACCCGCAACCAAACTCACAGTGGTAAAATAGATAAATAGGAAAAAAAGGAAAATGTATTTTCCATTAAACAGTGTTTCAGCAAGAATGCTAATCTTTTTTTCGATCGTTGTACGATTGAGCACTTTCCCAGAATTCATTTGTTTATGCCTATACGCAAAAGATGTGGCATTAATCAAGGTGATGATGATCATGAGACCGCAATAACTCATTACTGCACCACCAATAACCTTCAGATCCACTTCATCTGCAATCCCTCTAAGAAAATAGCAAAGCAGTAATACGATAATTGACCAAAAAACTCGTTTAAACTCCTCCTTGCTTTCTGCCAATGATGCACTGACGATTTCCATTTTACTTTCTTGATCATTGTACGGAATTGCAACGCCCGATGTTTTACTGGCTTGAAATACCTTTTGGGCTCTCCGTGATTCTGGTTGAATGATTTCCCATCCAGATTCCTTCATTAGTTGATAATATTCCAGCTCTCTTTCTTTGTTTTCCCGTACAAATGTATCCACTGCAAATTGGGTTTGGTATGCCTGTTCTGTTTTTTCATAAACAGCAATTCCATTGAAAATGATTGTTTTCCCTTTATACGACCACCCTTTTTCTGCCATTTCATTAAGGTGCTTTTCTGCCTCCAAAAAATCATAATTCCCGTAATTCCATAGTTCGAATTTATAGCGCATCTTTTCCCCTCATCCTAAAAATAATTAATCACTAAATTGAAACCCGTTAAGAATATGACCGTTCCGATAAACATCATTCCAATTCCAAGTACGTTTTTCCCATATATCTCTTTTACGATAAAACCAGCGGTGAACAGTATGGGTATGGTTATCACCATACATGCTCCCAAGAGGCTTTTTTCAATGATTGCAAATTTTATAAAGCAGTATCCAAACATCAATATAACCAAAACTAGGCCAGTGTAATGTTCCCACTGATTCATTTTCTTTAGCCACGTGGGCATTTCAACAAGTCCCTCTTCATATCCTCGTTTTACTCGCTCTTTTACCCAATTTTTGTTCAGAAACAAATTCAACAAGCTTATGCTGCCAATCACCACTCCACTAATCAGTAGCCATAATATTGAGTACCTCTCATCTGCAGAATTATTGACCGTCCAAATTGCCAGTAAGGACAATATGATTACAAAAACAGCAGCGGCAATATTATTTTCATACCAGTCACAAGTTTTTACGACTTCCCTTGCATGCTCATATCTAGCCGTTGGAGCTGAGAATAATGGCTTAGTATTCTGTTGTTCAGTGAAAAATACACATTGATCATTCTTTAGCGAAATCAGCTTCTTCCAACCAACGTCCTCGCATAATTGAAAAAAATCTTCTTCCTGTTCTGCTTTTGTCACTAATTCCACGCAATACCGCTTCTTCGATGCCTCCGCTGTTCTTTTGTATACTGCCAGCGGAAACCACTCAATGCTGACTCCAACTAGCTCAAATCCTTTTTCCGCCATTAGGTTTAAGTGATTTTCAGCGTCTTCGAAACTGAACAAATCATATGGCCATAGTTCGAATTTATAGCGCATCTTTTCCCCCTTTGCTATATCAATACTCGCTATATCTAATATTAATATAACACTGTTAAATGCCCTTGTCAATCTCTCAACACAAAAACCCCATGAAGCTTATCTGGCTCTATAATAAATGTTGGGGTGGTTGAAAAAAGAAATCAACCATTCCAGCATTTTTTAATACAAAAAAAATTGAGCATAAGTGCAATATCCG
>JBNDKG010000006.1:0-152831 GCA_050435405.1 Clostridiales Family XIII bacterium PM5-7 | reverse complement strand
TCCGGTTAGTTTTTCTGGTAAATTAATTATACCTGAAAGTAGAGTTTCTGGCTCTTTTATTTTTTTGAATTTACACCATTATATGGGCACAACCAATAAAAAGGGGCGTAATGCGGTTTTTCCAAGCTCAGCAACGCCCAAGGCATTTTAAGGCAAGAATACACTACTTTGGTCGTTAGATTGAGCAATATGACCGAGGATATCCAATAGTATTTTTGCAGAATGGCTGTTCTTCATCCTGGTTTGGAAAAATCTGGAAGAGAAAGCGCATTATGAGTTCAATTATTCTTGAAATACTGCGTTTTTTACGAGCAGAATGCGGTGAAATCGCCGTATGCGCCCTTTTAAAACCGAAATACTGCGATTCCCTGGGAAATATTGTAAATTTCTATTGACCAATTCTTACTTCTTCGGTATAATTTACATTAATTTACAGTTACTGGCCGACAGGGGGAAGAATATGAATGAATTTTATGCACAGGTGAAAATGGAGCGGCAACGGCAACAGCAGTTAAAAGCGCTTTGTGAGCAGAAGCTTCAGACTGCACCTAAGGGGTTTCTCACTATCCAGCTTAGGCCAAAACGAAAAACATATTATTGGAGTGTTGGGATTACCCAAGGGGGAAAGCGAAAGTGGAAGCAACTGAATATTTCCGACAATCCTGATTTACAATTAAAATTAGCAGAAAAGAAGGTATTACAAGAAAGATTGCGCCGAGCGAATCGAAACTTGAAACAGCTTGAAAAAATGGAGCAGGAATATCGCTCAACTGAATTGACTGATATTGAACAGGGCATACCTCCAGCCTATACCCACCTATTGAAAGACCTTCGCAAAAAGCAATTGCAACCCCACGGAAATCCTTCCCAACACCAATGCCCCTATAATCCTAAGTATCACAAGCATGATACTGATTGCGGCATAATGGTTCGGTCAAAATCAGAAAAAATCATTGCCAACGCCTTAACCGCTTACCGTATTCCCTTTCAATATGAGCTTGAGTTCATCTATGCTGGAAGTGCCCAGCGACGTATTTATCCTGACTTTACGATCACACTGCCCAATGGTACAACCATCATTTGGGAGCATTTAGGGCTATTATCCTATGAGGATTATTGCATTGAAAATGCGAGGAAACTGAACGTTTATCAGCAAAACGGATACACTATTGGGGAAAACTTAATCTTAACGATGGACAACAACGAAGGAGATTTGCGCAGTAAACGCATTAACGACCTAATCCAAAACGATTTGCTTCGCTATTTTACCTAAACTTCACCGTTTCACGATGTTACTTTTTACATTTATTGGGTATAGTATAGGTATGAATACATTAAGAGATAAAAAAGGGTTCATCTGTGATATGGACGGGGTCATCTACCACGGTGACCGATTACTGCCAGGCGTGAAAGAATTTGTCGACTGGCTTTACAAAGAAGATAAGAAGTTTTTGTTTTTGACCAATAACAGCAGTAACACGCCGCTGGAATTGCATCTAAAGCTGAAAACCATGGGACTGGATGTAGATGAAAGTCATTTCTATACCAGTGCTTTGGCTACGGCAAAATTTGTCAGTCAGCAGACGCATCATTGCAGCGCTTATGTCATTGGCGACCCAGGCTTAGTCGGTGCATTGTATCAGGCTGGTGTGGTCATTACAGACAAAAACCCCGACTATGTTATCGTCGGGGAAAGTAAAAACTATAACTATGAGACCATTTGCAAGGCGGTAACGCTGGTTTTAGGCGGCGCTAAACTGGTCGGAACCAATTCCGACTTGACAGGGCCTTCTACACACGGGCTGATCCCGTCATGTAGGGCTTTGATTTCGCCGATAGAAATGGCCACAGGAAAAAATGCTTACTTTATTGGTAAGCCTAATCCATTGATGATGCGCACAGGACTACGAATGCTGGGTGTCCACTCTGAAGAATCAGTAATGATTGGAGACAGAATGGATACAGACATTATCACCGGTATCGAAACTGGTCTGGATACGGTTTTGGTTCTTTCTGGTGTAACCACCAAAGAAGAAATTACCCAATACCCATATCGACCTCGTCTTGTGATTAGTGGCGTTGGCGAGATTCCTAGATAAGCATTCCGCCGATTAGGGCGAAATAATCTGGCACTATGCCGTCTTTGATCCACAGCAATTCAATGTCAAGAAGATCATTGGCCGTTGCGCCAACATCGCCACCTAAGGCTTCAATCGAATATCTTAATTTGTCAGGGTGTCTGCAAGGGATGCCCTGCTTTTTTGTGCATTGACCTTCTGCGCATAGATGACAATCTCCTGCGATTAAACATACGCTGCCCGGGGTTTTTCCCTCCTCAACATATAGTTCTTTTGTAAAGTCCGCTGTTGCTTGATCTAGGGCAGTTCTCCAATCTGCCTTTTCATGTTCATCGAAGAAAAGCTTTTTCCCGATGATGCGAAGGGTGTCATGTTCCTTCCAGTAGTCCAGTGGATCAAAATCAAAAGTTGGGCAAGACCACACCTGATTGTAGTTTCCGCATTCTTTGCATTTCTCCAAGAATGCTTCTACATGGATGTATTTTTCCATGTACTCTCTGACGTTTACCGTCTGTTCAACAATTTCTATTTTCATGTACCCAGTTTACCACAAGACAGATTTGTAGTAAACTGTAATCAATAAGAACAGGAGGCGCATTATGGCATTTTCATTATTCAAGAAAAACAATACCGCAGATACGATATTCTTTAACGGCCACCTCTATACAGGTGATCCGGAATTTCCTTGGGCTGAAGCTGTGGCTTGCAAGGACGGAAAGGTCCTCGCCGTTGGCGAATATGAAGCGATGGCGGACATTTCTGGCAGCGAAACAGAGCTGACGGATTTGCAGGGAAAATATATGTTTCCAGGCTTTATCGACGTACACGATACCCCTGCCTTGGCAGCTTTTGATGACCTATATCTGTCCATTGACCCCACCTGGGACTTGGACACAGTGTTAGGAACCCTTGCCGATTATTCCGTAGAAAACGACCACAAGGAATTGATCTTTGCTTATGGCTACAATGAACACCTATTGGCCGATATAGATGATGCCCAAATTCACGGTTTTCTCGACGAAATCGACGATGAACGCCCGATGGTTGTCCTGGGTATTGATGGGCTGCATTGCTGGTTGAACACGCCTGCATATGAGTTGGTTGCCGCCTCAATGGAAGAGGATTGCCTTGAATTCGCATCGCCTGCGTACATTCTCAACGCTTTGTCACCGTTTGATTTTGAGCAAGTGCAAGAGCAGGTTACAACGGTCTCTGAAGATTTGCTGGATCGTGGCTTCACTACTGTGTTTAATATGTACGCACCCAATTATTTTGATGTGTTATATCAGGACACCTTGCTTGCCTTTGCAGGAGAGGGCTTATTGAAGCATAAGCTTATTGGCAGCTTGCTCATCAATCGTTCGTTGCCAAAGGAAGCGATTTTGCACCTGCTACAAACCAATCGCACCAACTGTATCGAAATTTCATCGACCATTTCCTTCACCTTCCTAAAGCTTGAGTTAAGTGATGATGAGCGCGGGTCATACTTTTCCCATGATGATTTGCTTTATCTTTGCTTGGCCGTCAGCGATCAAGGCTTCAACATTCATCTTGATGCGCTGGATCAAGCTTCGACAGAAAAGGCTTTTTCGGTATTTAACACGGTGAGGAGCAAAGGGTACAAGAAGAACACGTTGGTCATTGCCAGCGATTTCTCCTTAGATACAGAGGCGATTGACGCTTTAGAATTCGGACACACCATTCTGACCACTTGGTCTACAAACTTTCTTAATCAATCTGTATTCGGTCAGGTTACGTCGGTTCATGAAGCCATTGAGCAATTGACGGAAAAGGCGGCGGAGCTGACGGGAAATGGCAATACTTTAGGGCGAATCGAACGTGGACGAAGAGCAGATTTTACTGTATTTGATGAAAACCCTCTCGACACAGATTTGCAAACCTTTGCCAAAATGCATGCCGCATTAACGGTGCTAGATGGGGAAATCAGCTACAATGCCGAAGAAGAATCCATGGCAGAAATGTATCAGATTCTTTTATCACAACAGTTATAATCTGGCTTGTTTTGTGGTATACTTATAGTAGAATAAACGTGACGAAGAAAGGGAAAACGATGTTGTGTGTGAAAAAAGCGATTTCTTCCATTTTGATTGTAGGACTATTATTTGGCATAGCTGGATTTCAGCCTACTGAAACGGTCTACGCAGCGGATAGCAAATATGGTTACCATGGAAAGCTACACGTGGAAGGAAGTAAGATCAAAGACGAAAACGGCGATACCGTTATGCTCAGAGGCATGAGCAGTCACGGTCTTTCTTGGTACCCTGAATATGTGAACAAGGCCAATATGAAGCAGATGAAAACTAAGTGGGGCTGTAATGTGTTTCGCCTTGCCATGTACACTGCTGAATATAAAGGGTATTGTGTAGGCGGTGCTGCTAATCGGAGAAAGCTAGAAGCCTTAATCGATCAAGCCGTAAAAGATGCCGAAGCCTTGGATATGTACATCATTATCGACTGGCACATCTTAAGCGATAATAACCCACATAAATATAGAACCAAATCCAAGACGTTCTTTACGAAAATGGCGAAGAAGTATAAGGACAAGGAGCATGTGATTTATGAAATCTGCAATGAACCGAACGGCAGTACTACTTGGTCACAGATAAAGTCCTATGCCAATACCATCATCCCTGCCATACGGCAATATGATCAGGATGCCATCATTATTGTTGGAACGCCAACGTGGAGTCAGGATGTGGATCAAGCACTAAAAAGCCCAATTAAGAAGCAGAAAAACATCATGTATGCTTTTCATTTTTATGCGGGAACCCATAAGCTGGACTACCGAAAAAAACTGAAAGCAGCCGTAGAGGGCGGGCTTCCAGTCTTTGTTTCTGAATTTGGAATCTGCGATGCCTCAGGCACTGGCGCCATCAACAAAACCCAAGCAAATTACTGGCTTGCGTTGATGAAAAAATACGATATTAGCTACTGTATGTGGAACTTTTCAAACAAAAATGAAACCTCTGCCATCATCAAAAGTAGCGTGACTAGAACAAGTGGTTTTTCTAACACCCATTTGACTGCTTCAGGAAAATGGTTTGTCAGCAAAAATCCGTTTAAGGCAAATTCATGATTCTCGTTGGAGGATGAAAGGAGTGTTGAATCGAAATGAAGAACGTATTTGTTAAACTATGTATATGCACAATGTTGCTCTTACCGCTGGTACTGACTGCTGGTTGTAATAGTCAAAAAGACGATTCACCAATCGCCAATCCAATTGAGATTACCATTAGCATCGATTATCCAGATAAGGTAGAGCTAACGGATGTAGAGGAATCCTTTAAAATCGAAGAGAACTCTACAGTTCTAGACGCCATTCAACTATATTGCAACGTCAACGAAATCGCGTTAACCGTGGAAACCACCGACGGTTCCGTTAACGGCATCAACGGTGTGGAAAACAACGAGTTATACACAAATAGGACTTGGCAGTTTACCGTTAACGGTACAGTCTCTGAGGAACCTGCAAACACAGTATTTTTAGTTAATGGCGATCAACTACAATGGATCTATAAGAAGTAAAAAATCGGCACGGTCAGTACTAACGTACTCACTGTGCCGATATTTTTTTAATCATGAATATGATAAATTGCTTCTGCTCGTTTCTGAGAGTATTCTAAATGGCTTGCCATTGCGGCTTTCGCTCGTTCTACATCTCCAGAAGCAATGGCTTCTAAAATCGCTCGATGTTCTTTTAGGATTGCCTCTAGATAATCCTGCTCGTAGAAGATTACCTTTCTGGTTTGTTCAATATAGTCTTTATAGGAACGTAATACTTGTGCCATAAAACGGCTGCCCGTAGCATTATAGATTACATCGTGGAAGTCTGTGTTGATGTCTAACACTTTTTGGCTGTCTCTTCTGGACGTATAAAACTCCATCAAATCGCATTGATCCCGCAAGCGCTGAATTTCCTCTGGCGTAATGCGATGAACTGCCCATTCGGCGGTCAACACTTCCAAGGCTTTTCTTACTGCATATATGTCTTCAATGTCCTGCCGTGTAAATCCCTTGGCAAAGCATCCGCGATTTGGAACATAGTCAATTAACCCTTCATTTTCTAGCTGCTTAAAGGCTTCTCGAATTGGGGTTCTGCTAACTCTAAGCTCCGTTGCAATCTGATTTTCTTTAATTTTTTCTCCAATTTTGTATTCGCCCTTAAGAATTCTTTCGCGGATTAAATCTGCAATTTCATCTGTTAACGAAAAGGAATTGGGGAAATTATGGCTACCATTCATCTTGCGCTCCTTAATTTAGTATCATCCTATATTATAAACTATAAAATGTGATTTTCAAGTACCTGAACGCCATATTCAAAATCTTTTATCTGTAAATAATATTCGGCTGAATCAATTAGGGCTTTCATTGGGCAAAGTCCAATGATCTCACTGCCTGTTACCACTACGCCATAGCGCTTTGCTTCTGCTTTCACCAATTCTGTTACGCGGTACAATGGAGTCTGTTCAAAATTGGTCATATTGATGGACACCTGCGCGTACTTCTTGCCGCTGTCTTCCTCTTCAATCTCAAATCCCATTGCCTTTACACAGTTCAGTCCACCGTCTTTTTCTCTGATGATCTTGGCGATATTTTTGGCAATTTCCACATCATCTGTGTTCAAATTTAAGTTGTAAGCAACTAGTGGAGGTCTTGCACCAACAGCCATCACTCCAGCAGTTGGATGAATTTTTCTTCCTCCAAAATCTGGCTCCCAGTCAGCTTCCTGCACCTTCTCTGCCATACCTTCAAACTGGCCTTTTCTGATTTTTACCAGGTTCTGTCTTTCTGGTCTTGTGGCAGAATCCTCGTATAAGAATACAGGAACGCCTGCTTCTTCCGCGATTCTTTTGCCAACCACCTTGGATAAAGCGACGCAATCTTCCGTTGTGCAATCTTTGATGGCAAGAAACGGCATAACGTCAACGGCGCCCATTCTTGGATGCTCACCAACATGCTTTGTTAAATCAATTAGCTCTGCAGCCTTCTTGACCAATTTTACACTTGCCTCTTCAACGCCTTTGGCATCGCCAATGTAGGTGATGACCGTTCTATTGTGACTTTCATCGGGGCTAAAGTTAAGCAACGTGCAACCAGGTGTATTCCTGATTTCATTTACACACGCTTCAATCACGTCCATTCTTCTTCCTTCACTGATGTTAGGAATGCTTTCAATAATCTGTGCCATTTTTCTCCTCCTTATGGGTTAACGCCTCGCTTCAGCCGGCTTAGCGTTAGTCAAAACCTAAATCTTCTATAATAACTCTGCCACTTGGTTATACAGGCTGCTGGCCACACGGTCTGCTGCGTCAAACATTTTTTGACCTTCTTCAGCAAAAGCCTTCGCCTTGGCTTCATCCTTTACCCCTGGCAAATTGATCAACACATTTAGCCACGCGCCTTTGATGCAAGCGGTTAAGTTTAATATGGCTACGCCTAAGTCACTGGCCGCGTTAGGATTGGATTTCCCAATCATGGTTTCTGCCAGCTTCAAGCCTTCACTGCCTAATTCCATGGTTCTAAACGGAACCTCTGTAGAAACAAGGGTGCCGTGGGCAATGGCTTGTCTTCTCGCTGCCTTGTCGTCTTCCGTCTCTTTCGGCATCTTAAAGGCTGCCGCCACAAGGTTAAACGCTTCCGTATCTTTATCCACCGATGCCACAAGCTCGTCATACAAGGCGATTCCTTTTTCTTTTGCCGCCAAGCAAACTTCCTCGAACTCAGCAAATTTTTCTTTTCCGATCGTCAAATCAGCAACCATCATAAACAAAGCCACCCCTTGGGCTCCTGCCAATGCGCTAACTGACCCACCACCGGGCGCAGGTGCGCTGGATTTTAGTACGTCTAAATATTGATTTACATTCATGTCGATTAATTTCATTATACCAAGTTTCCTTTCTTTATGACCTTTCTTGCCATGTTTGAGCCGAAGCGATAGCATAGCATTTCCATATCAGGAGCATCCCAAATCACGAGATCTCCTTGTTTTCCTACCTCCAAAGTGCCCACCTTGTCACCTCGATTAATGGCGCATGCCGGGTTAATGGTCACCGCCGTCAAAATTTCCTCTGGAAGCATTTTGTACTTGAGGCAACCTAGGTTCATGATGAACTGTAAGTTGAGGGATGGACATGATCCCGGGTTAAAGTCCGATGCTATGGCAACAGGAATGCCAAGCTCAATCATCCGTCTTACTGGAGCAAATTCTGCCCCTAGGTAGAAGGACGTTCCAGGTAAGCACATCGCTGTAGTTCCTGCTTTTGCCATGGAGTCAAGGCCGCTTTCGTTGATGGCGATCAAATGCTCTGCACTTAACGCGCCGATTTCTCCTGCTAGCTCTGAGCCCCCAATTGCTGCGATTTCATCAGCGTGGATTTTTAGCATAAATCCGTTTGCCTTGGCAGCGTCTAGATATTTCTTGCTCTGTTCATAGTTGAACACAGAATCCTCCGTAAAAATATCACAGAACTCTGCCAAATCCTGTTCCTTCACATATGGCATTAATTCCTCACAAAGCATGTTGATAAATCCATCAGCATTTCCTGTATATTCTTCAGGAATCGCATGGGCACCCATAAAGGTGGATACCACGTCCATTGGATGATTTTCATTAAGCTTTTTCAATACCTCTAGCATCTTGACTTCCGTATCAAAATCTAATCCATATCCGCTTTTTCCTTCGCAGGTGGTTACCCCTAGACCCATCATTTCATCTAGAAAGCCTTCTGTCTTTTCATACAATTCATCAAAGCTCGCCGCTCTGGTTTTTCTCACTGTATCTAAAATTCCACCGCCTGCGCGCAAAATATCCAAATACCCTGCGCCCTTTAGCTTCATGGCCACTTCGTGTTGTCTATATCCGCCAAACACCAGATGGGTATGACCCTCTACCAGCCCAGGGGTGACCAATTTTTGTTCTGCATCGATAATGGTATCCGCCTGCTCTGCCGCCAAAGGTAGCTTCCCATCGTGGGTAATTTCTACGATGATGCCGTCTTCTATGAGTACTGCCGCATCTTCGAGCTTTAGATTTTGTCCTTGCTCTTTCCCCTTATGACTGTAGCTCCCTGTGGGCGTTTGCAAAATGCCGATGTTTTTCACTAATAACTTTGCCATTTCTTTCCCTCAATTCATTTCTTCATCATAGGATGAGAGACTGCATAAATACAGCCTCTCCTTTGTTATCTACTTTACAAACTGGTCAACTGTATCCTCTATCAGCTGTTCTTCTGCAAGGAATGGAATGGTAATATGACCTTTCCCTGCATAGTTTTTGTTGTATTCTACTGACGTGGACAATGCATTCTCGTTTCTCGCCCAATTTCTTCTGGCTACACCGCCCATAACATCCCACATCATTGCTGACTTAATGATTTCATCTACGCGTTCACTTCCATCAAGGAGAAGTCCAAATCCGCCGTTGATGGATTTTCCAATGCCTACACCGCCGCCGTTGTGCAGTGCACAAAGGGACATGCCTCTAGCTGCATTTCCAGCAAAGCACTGTATCGCCATGTCAGCCATAACGTTGGAGCCGTCTTTGATGTTGGACGTTTCTCTAAATGGAGAGTCAGTTCCAGATACATCGTGATGATCTCTTCCTAGCATAATCGGTCCGCACTTCCCGTCTCTGACTAGCTTGTTGAAGGCAAGTGCGATATTGGTACGGCCTTCGGCATCCTGGTACAAAATTCTCGCCTGAGTTCCAACCACCAGTTTGTTTTCTTTCGCATCTCTGATCCATACCCAGTTGTCTCTATCCTGAGCTCTTCTGTTTGGATCAATGCAATCCATAGCGGTCTTGTCGGTAATATCTAGGTCCTCTGGCTTTCTAGATAAGCAAACCCATCTAAACGGTCCGTATCCGTAGTCAAAGAGCACTGGCCCCATAATATCTTCTACATAAGACGGCCAAATGAACCCGTCTTTATCGTCGTAACCGTTCTTGGAAATTTCTTTGATGCCCGCATCATACATGGATTTCATAAACGCGTTGCCATAGTCAAAGAAATACGTTCCTGCTTCTGTTAAGGCTTTGATGGCCTTGTAGTGACGGTGTAACGTTTTGTCCACCTCTTCAATGAACTTATCTCTGTTGTCGTGAAGAAGCTTGGTGCGTTCTTCGAAGGTCATGCCTACAGGGCAGTAGCCACCGTCGTACACGTTATGACATGAGGTTTGGTCTGACAGCAAATCGATATGGAAGTTCTTTTCCGCCGCTGCCTCTAAGAAATCTACAATATTTCCATGATAGGCGATCGAAATGCTTTCCTTTGCTGCAAGCTTTTCGTTGGCCAGCTTAAAGACCTCATCCAAATCATCTAAAATCACATCTACCCAGCCTTGTTCATGTCTAGTTACGATTCTTGAATAATCCACTTCAGCAAAAATTCCAACTGCGCCTGCAATATTGGCAGCCTTTGGCTGTGCACCACTCATTCCACCAAGACCTGAGGATACAAACGTATGCCCTGACAAATCGCCTTGTTCGGAAACCCCTAGGTATTTTCTTCCTGCGTTGAGAATGGTGTTAAAGGTACCATGTACAATTCCTTGTGGCCCGATATACATCCAGCCGCCTGCAGTCATCTGACCATAGTTGGCCACGCCCATTTCTTCTGCAATTTCCCAATCGTCCATATTATCGTACATGCCGACCATCATGGCATTGGTGATGATTACTCTTGGCGCTTCTGGTTTGGATGGGAATAATCCTAATGGATGTCCAGACTCAACAACTAACGTTTGATCGTCTGTCAATTCCTCTAAGTATTTTTTGATCAGTCTGTACTGCAACCAGTTTTGGCAAACTTGTCCTGTTTCTCCATAAGTAACTAGCTCGTAAGGGTATAATGCCACATCAAAATCCAAGTTGTTTTCAATCATAACCTGAAAGGCTTTTCCCGCTAAGCATTTCCCTTTATATTCATCTATCGGTTTTCCATGCATTCTTTCTGTAGGTCGATAACGATATGCATAGATTCTTCCTCTCGTTGTCAGCTCTTCCATAAACTCTGGTGCCAGCTTCTCGTGTAGCGCTTCTGGAACGTATCTTAGGGCGTTTTTCAGTGCCACCTTAGTCTGAGCCTTCGTCAATCTAAAGCCTCTGTCTGGGGCTCTTCTGATGCC
Organism: Clostridiales Family XIII bacterium PM5-7; assembly: GCA_050435405.1. Taxonomy (GTDB): domain Bacteria; phylum Bacillota; class Clostridia; order Peptostreptococcales; family Anaerovoracaceae; genus Senimuribacter. The sequence continues at coordinate 141,603 of JBNDKG010000006.1, read as the reverse complement.
TTCTTGGAATTTAGGATATTCCGGATATTCTGCGTCTAGTCTAATGGTCATTGCGCCTTCAATGGTTTTATTGTTTATCATCTTCCTCACCTCTTTTTGCTATTTCAAATCAACAACCTTTTCTACTGCTTCTAAGAAGCTATTGTTTTTAATCATTTCATCAAATTTCGTCAGCTCGTCATGCATGATCACGTCTTCTTCGATTGGGTCAGCCACAGTTCGAATGTAATCGTATGCTGCTTTGGTCGCTGGTGCCAAATTGTTGATGCCGCTTTCGCCGATTTCTTCTCTGAGCCAGATTCCTTGGGCTGCTGCTGCCAGCTCTATTCCGATGACCTTCTGTGCATTGTCAAGAACCATTGCTGCTGTTCTTGCTGACGTGGTTCCCATGGACACATGATCCTCTTGGTTTCCTGATGACGGAATAGAGTCAACGCACGCTGGATGGTCGTAGACTTTGTTCTCGGAAACCATAGATGCCGCAGCGTACTGGGCAATCATGAAGCCGGAACAGACGCCGCCATTTTTGGTCAAAAATCCCGGAAGTCCTTCAGACAGTGCTGGGTTGATTAGTCGTTCTGCTCTACGCTCGGATACGTCTGCTAGTTCAGATATGGCGATTTTCAAGAAGTCGAATGCCAGCGCCATTGGCTGTCCATGGAAGTTCCCGCCGGAAATGACTTCATCTTCATCAGGGAACACAATTGGATTGTCGGTTACTGCATTGATTTCTTTCGCTACGACGCCGTATACGTAGTTGATGGCATCTCTTGATGCGCCGTGTACCTGCGGGATACAGCGTAGGGAGTATGGGTCTTGTACTTTAGTCGGCTGTACTTCAAGAGCATTTTTGCTTCCCTCTAGCAAGCTACGTAAATTCTCCGCTACGGTTTTCTGTCCATCATGGCCTCTTAAGTCATGAATTTTATGATCGTATGCTTTCGTGATGCCGTGAAGGGCTTCTGCGGTCATGGCGGTGGCAATATCAGCTACCTTCATCAAATGCATGGCATCCCACAATACGTTTAAGCCTACTGCGGTCATCATTTGGGTGCCATTGTTAAGCGCAAGTCCTTCTTTTGCCGCAAGCTCAACAGGTGTAATGCCTTCTTTCTCCATGGCAACCTTCGCGTCTACGGTTTCACCTTTATATTCTACTTTTCCTAGTCCAATCAAGCCAAGTGCAATGTGGGACAGTGGCGCCAGGTCTCCCGAAGCACCTAGTGAGCCTTTGCATGGAATCACTGGATGGATTCCTGCATTCAGCATGTCCAGCATCGTCTGAATGGTACATAATCTAATGCCTGAGTTGCCTCTTGCCAACGCATTGCAACGAAGCAGCATTGCTGCTCTCACCACATGTCTTGGATATGGTTCTCCCATAGCACAAGTGTGACTGATAATTAAATTCCTCTGCAATTCTGCAGTTTCCTCTTTGGAAATGAGGACATTAGCGAATTTGCCAAAGCCTGTCGTTAGACCATAAATAATTGCACCGTCTTCAAGCTTCTTTTCTATATAGTCTCTTGCCTTTTGTACGGCCTTTTTGGCTTCAGGGGCAATTTCCACTTTTTCATCTTCTCTACATACGCGGATAACCTCGTCAATTGTAAGGTCTTTACCATTAATCATCACTGCCATAATACTTTTCTCCATTTCTTAAGGTCTTTGATTGTGAATATATATTCATCATTACGTATTAATATATACCATCTGTTATTGGTATCGGTTACCGTATATTATACCTTTTTTCCAAGAATAAGGCTATACTTTTTTGCGAAAAAGTGGTGAAAATAGGGCTTTTGCTGTCGAATTCTGAAAATTTTCTCTCATTGGCTCGTTATCCTTTTTCGTGTTATTACTTTACCTCATTATCACTTTAGAATGTATATTTATTAAATCTCATCCCTATCTAGTAGCCCTCCCGCGGCGAAACATTGATAACCACTACATTTTGATGGGGCGCTACTCTTTCTAGAGGTGGCTTGGGGCTCAAGGGAGGTTTTTCGTCGATCGACGAGAGAAATTGGTGATAGAATCGGTCGATTGTTAATAATTATACAAAGAAGGGCAGGATAGGGTGCGCTTGGCAGGCCATTGGCGGCATAAAAAAAGGAACCTCGAAGGTTCCTTTTACGACTTACTAATTAGTCTGCTACGTATGGAAGTAATGCTACAATTCTTGCTCTTTTGATTGCAGTTGTTACTTCTCTCTGATGTACAGCGCAAGTTCCTGTGATTCTCTTAGGAAGAATCTTACCTCTTTCGGTAATGTACTTTCTAAGTTTTTCTACATCTTTATAATCGATTGCTTCTGTTTTATCAGCGCAGAATTGGCATACTTTTTTTCTTCTCATGCCACCACGTCTTCTATCCATCATGATTATTGTACTCCTTTCCTTAGAATGGAACATCTTCATCTATTGCTTGGAAGGAGTCCGGCATTTCTGCAACTGGGCCTCGATCCGGTGAAGATGTATTTTGTCTTGGAGCAGCGGTACCGCCTTGCGGTCTGTCGCCCCATTCTAAAAATTCTACTCTGTCTGCTACAACATCGGTTGTGTAAACCGTATTGCCATCTTTGTTTTGATAGCTTCCGGTCTGTAGTCTTCCTTGAATACCAACGAGTCTACCTTTAGTAAGGTATTTTTCGCAGTTTTCTGCTTGCTTGCCAAATACAGTGACTCTTGGGAAGTCAGTTTGTTTTTCGCCGCCAGCTCTTACCGGTCTGTCAATTGCAACAGTAAATGATGCAACTGCCATTTGGGTACCTGCAGTATATCTTACTTCTGGATCTCTTGTCAGTCTTCCGATTAGTATAACACTATTCATGAACTACACCTCTTCCTATTTTGCATCCTTGTTGATGATGATGTGTCTCATTACATCGTCTGAGATTCTAAGTCTTCTATCAAGTTCCTTAGGTAATTCAGTGCTTGCCTTGAAGTCAACTACTACATAGTGGCCTTCATTTTTCTTTTCGATTGGATAAGCAAGCTTCTTCATTCCCCAAACGTCAACTTTAGCGACTTCACCATCTGCTGCAATGATTTCTTTTACCTTTTCAACTGTAGCATCTTTTTTCTCATCTTCTAAAGTAGGATTGATAATGAACATAAGCTCATAATTCGTCATTCTTTTCACCTCCCTGTGGACTAAATGGCGTAAGCCCTACGCTTACGCAGAGATTTGCGTGTAAATTTCACGCCTTATTATTATACACATTGTAACGCCTGATTGCAAGAACTATTTATCCTTGGAGTTCTCCTCGATGGCGGCATCAATTTCTTCCTCGTGTTTTACGGTTTCGTTAACCATGTTTTTGTAAAACTTTTGCTGTGGATGCTTACCACCATAAAACCATCTCAATACCTTATGCTTTTCCGGATCGCTATCCTGCGTACCGTGCTTAAATCCCCTGATCATGTACGTGACCACATACATAATGACCACAATTAAAAATCCTCCCATTGCAATTTGTGCAAACATCATACCCTCCTTGTTTACTTCCAAAGTTTATCCGGATAAAGACCTTTATCCTTCATTGCTTGTAGTGCATCAACGACATTTTGCTTGTCCTCCTTGTATGTTACCCCATACCATTTATCCTCGGACTTCAGCACTTTAACGGTCGCCTTACCCTCTTTGATTAATTGGTCTACAACGCCTGGCAAGAAGTATTCTCCTTTCAGCGGGTTGTTCGCCAACGCTTCCTCTAAAAATTTAGGGAATCTGTCCTCCATTTCTCCAACAAAAGACTGGGTAAATCCCCAAAAATTCATCGATACTGTAGTTCCTTCTTTTAGCGGAATCCATGTTGTTCCTTCATCTTCAGTGTAAGCGATTCCTTCAGGACGATTCATAATCTTTGTTCTTTCGACAATATCCTGCAAGCATCCTTCCTCAGTTTCTTCGCACACACCTCTTGCCACATGGCCGTTTTCCGTTAAGGTCTTTTCTAGCAGATACCCGACCATGGCATATCGATATTTCCCGTCGTCTTTGGTCGTCGATAAAAACTCATACATCGACTGAAATGCCCCTGGGCCGTAATAGTCGTCAGCATTGATCACCGCAAAAGGCCCTTTGATCAAAGTTCTTGCACTGAGCACTGCATGGCAGGTGCCCCAAGGCTTTTCTCTTCCCTCTGGTACCTGAAAGCCCTCCGGCAAATCCTCTAGCTGCTGAAAGGCGTATTCCACCTTCATCATTTTTCCTGCACGTCCATCGATCAAAGCGCGAAAATCCGCTTCATTTTCTTTTTTTATAATAAAAATCACCCGATCAAAGCCTGCCATCATGGCATCATAAAGGGAGAAGTCTAGTATGATTTCCCCTTTATCGCTAATCGGGTCAATTTGTTTCAGCCCGCCATATCTGCTTCCCATTCCTGCTGCCATAATCACTAATGTTGGTTTTGTCATTGCGTCACCCCTATCCTTTTTCTTTTATTTTACTCTAAAATCCAATCTTTCGCAAGGGCGCACCTTGTGGTAAACTGTAAAGAGTAAAACGAGGAGGTTTAGTCATGATCAAAACAATGGAACAAGCAGAAAGAGATGCCGCCCTTCATGTAGCAGATATAATGGCTGCGGCAGCAAGAACTGCACCAAAAGGTAGCGGCAAAGATAAAATCGTCACCGCCATTTTAACTGGTGAAGAGCAAATGACCTTATCCAAGGTGATGACAGAAGCGGGGACTGAGTTTGGAGAAGCGTTTTTTCTAAGAGATGCGAAAAACGTGGCCGATAGCCACTGCATTTTGATGGTTGGTGCAATAAGTGATCCTTTTGGGTTTATGGAGAATTGCAGCATGTGCGGATTCGAGAATTGTGTGGAAATGACCAAGGCAGGTGCCAACTGCGCATTTAACATTACCGACTTAGGTATTGCTGTCGGTTCAGCTGTATCAGTTGCTGCCGATCACCGCATCGATAATCGAGTGATGTATTCTGCTGGAAAGAGCTTCCTTCGCATGGAGATTTTCCCTGAAGATGTGAAAGTATGTTACGGTATCCCGCTATACACAGGATCGAAGAGTATCTATTTTGACCGTGGGCCAGGAGCTGTCTTAAAGTAAAAAAGGCAATAAAAAAATAAGCTACGTTTGGGAGATACTGTCTATGTTGGATTATTAAGTAAAAGATTTTATTTTATTATTATTTTATTTTATGTTTTGGACTTTTATGGGTAGAACTTGTTTTCCCAAACGTTTCTTATTTCCTTGTTCTTTTATAGTTTAACACTGTAGTTTATAAAAGTCTTTGTATTTATGCACGAATTTTTGGTATTATTTTTGTGTATAACCAAAAACCGAGCAAGATGCTGTTGGCATACTGCTCGGTTTTGTTGTTTATCCAATTGGTTCGAAATCTTCTGCGCCGTGTTTACAGATTGGGCAGATGAAATCTGGTGGTAATTCTTCCCCTTCGTAAACGTATCCGCAAATTTTACAGACCCATCCTTTCTTCGGGGTTTCTGCAGTTTCTGGCTTCGGTTTAATGTGATCAAAATAGTACTGATACGTTACCGATGGCAACGATGACAGTTCTTTCTCTTCACTTACCTGACCAATAAACATGGTATGTGTTCCTAGGTCAACGGTTTTGTTCACCTTTACGGAAATGGCTGCATTGGCATACTTGGTCAAATACATGACCCCGTTTTCTGCTCGCGCACAATCCGCGAAATCGGCAAATTTATCCACATCTCTTCCGCTTTGGAACCCAAAGCGTTGAAACACGCTAAACGGTACGTCTTCGCTTAAAAAGGATACGTTGAATTCCTTGCTGTTCATGATCAACTCATGGGTATAATTATCCTTATTCAAGCACATCGATACCTGCACTGGATTAGTCGTGACCTGCATTGCCGTATTAATAATACAGCCTCCATCCTTGTCACCGGCTTTGGCGCTTAACACGAACAGCCCGTAACTGAATTTTCTCATTGCACTCATGACTTACTCCTTTTCTTCAAACACCTCTTTGCCCAATCCACAAAGTGGGCATACCCAATCTTCCGGAAGCTGTTCAAACTCAGTTCCCGCTTCTACTCCATTATCTGGATCTCCTATTGCTGGGTCATACTCATAACCACACGCTCCACAAACATACACTTTCATCCTTTCATCCTCCTTTTAATCCTTTGTTAATAAATATATCTTAATGGCTAACGCAAGATTGACGTAGAATTCCTTCTCTTCAACATGAGGATCTAGTTTTTCTTGTAATTTGCCAAGTCGATATCTTATGGTGTTTTTATGACAAAACATTCGCTCCGCGGTTTTCCCCGCATCACCTTTTGCTTGAATGTATTCCACCGCAGTCCGAAGCAGCTCTCCATCTTCCTCATCAACTACTGGTGCCAAATACTTTCGCATAAAGTCCACGGTCTCTTCTTCATGAATATGTTCCACGATTAACTTATAGATACCCGCCGTATCGTATTCCTTAACAGGCATCTCTTCGATTTCTGCAATTCGTTTAGCCCAAAAAGCCTGGTGAACCGCTTTTCCTAAGCCTTCCTTTCGAGGAAGCATTTCACTGCAGCCTATGGTCATCGTTTTCCCTAGTAGGCCAGTCGCAATCAGTACGTCTTCTAGTAGCACGCGAAACCGCGACTCATCCTCTTCATCCAACGACAAAATGATTAAGTAAAGTTGTTGATATTTCCCTAAGAAGACTTTTCTCTGTAGCTTTTCCTTTAGCGCCGTTCGCTTCAGGGTTGCCAACACATCTTCTTCCGTTCCGCCATCCACATGAACACAGCATGCCATGACCACCGGTCTGAGAAATGGATTGATTTTGTCCACTGCATCTGCTGATTCCGCTGGGGAAAATTTTCGACGAATCATTTCCGCCAAAAGCGATTCCGCCTGCAAAAGGTTATCGTCTTTTTCCACAAGCTCACCAACGCGGTAAATAATCTGTTCAAAATACTCGTCATTCCCGAATTTCAAAATCGGAAAATTTTCTTGATTAGCATAGTTTAGCGCGTCCTCTGGCAGTGCATCGAAGAAAATCGGTTTGTACGCCATGGCCTTGACCTTTAGCCCGATCAATCGTTTTACTGCTTCTAAAATCATTTCCGGTTTGTCTTTCGCAAAGAGAAGGCTAGTTAATACAACGCTATCTCCCTCGAAGATGCGGTCTCTGAAGCCTTCGTTCTCTACAACAAATTCGAAGTCGAGAATTTCTGTCGCATTTACGGTCGCATTTAATCCACCTTCACCAGCAACCACTTTAAAGTCTTTCATGATTTCAAGTTCGAGTAAATCTCTAATTGTAACCGCCATTGGTGTTCACCTCTACTCTGTAAACAATTCTGTGGATAAGTATCGTTCGCCAGTGTCCGGCAAAATCACCACCACATTTTTTCCTTTATATTCTGGTCGTTTTGCTATTTCCGTAGCCGCAAAAAGAGCCGCTCCAGCGGAGATTCCCACCAAATAGCCTTCTTCTCTCGCCAGCTTTCTGGAGAAGCTGTACGCTTCTTCATCAGAAACAGCAACAACTTCATCTATGATTTCTCTGTCAAGAAGCTCTGGCACAAAATTGGCTCCAATGCCTTGAATATTATGCTTTCCGCTTCTTCCTTTTGATAACAAAGGGGAGCCTTCTGGCTCTACTGCCACAATTTTCACCTTTGGATTTTTCTCTTTCAAAAATTTGCCAGCACCGGTAATGGTTCCTCCTGTGCCGACGCCCGCCACAAAGACATCTACGTTTCCGTCTAGGTCATCCCATATTTCAGGTCCTGTAGTTTCCCTATGGGCCTGCGCATTGGCTGGATTGACAAATTGCCCCGCGATAATGCTTCCTGTTAATTCCTTCTGTAGCTCTTCTGCTTTTTCCACTGCCCCTTGCATTCCTTTTGATGCATCGGTCAGCACCAGCTGTGCGCCATATGCCTTAAGTAGCTGTCGGCGCTCAATGCTCATGGATTCAGGAAGAACAAAAATGGTCTTATATCCTTTTGATGCTGCAATGGCTGCAAGGCCAATCCCTGTGTTACCGCTAGTCGGTTCAATGATTGTTCCTCCCGGCTGCAAAACACCGCGTTTCTCCGCATCTAACACCATGGAAAGTGCCGCCCTATCTTTGATGCTGCCTGCAGGATTGAACGCTTCCAATTTCCCGTAAATTGCTCCGCCAGTTTCTTCTGACGCTTCAATTTTATGTAGTCGCAGCAACGGCGTTTTACCGATGGTATCAATAATAGAATGATAAATCATGTCTTTTTCCCCCTTATTCTTTCTATGCACATCACCGCAATGGTCAGCACCACAATGCCTAAGCACCATCCACCTAAAATATCCGACGGATAATGTACACCTACATAAACTCTACTTAGCCCAATCGATATAAATAACACGCTAAGTAGGATGGTCAATCCATTGCGGATTGTTTCGTTTTTACAATGCCGTCTCACCAAATAGATCAAAATGCCGTAGCAAACCAACCCATTCATGGCATGACCGCTGGGGAAGGAATATCCACCTTGTTCGATGAGTCTAACGGCTAGGTCAGGCCTTGGCCGCTGAAAAATCATCTTTACCAGCTTATATATACAAGTCGATGCCACTGCTGTTGCCGCCATTGGTACACCGATGTTCACTCTCGTGCTTTTCGCCAGCAATAGCCCTAAAACCACAAGGGTAATGGTTTGCCAATTTCCTAAATAGGTTACGGCAATCCAAATTCGGTTTAGTGTTGGCGTCCTCAAGCTGTACACCCATTCTCGTAGTTCCGTATCAAAATCAAAGCTTTGGTTGGTGGCAATTCTATAGGCAATATAGGCGAAGCAGAGGACTGCCACGCCTATCACCACAATTCTTCGATAATCTCTAGTTTCCAAATTCCCCATATGTCCCTCGTGTTATTTAAATTTCACTGCAGTTCCATAAGTAATGATTTCTGCTGCGCCTTGAACGATGGCAGAGGATGCAAATCTTACGTTTACCACTGCATCTGCGCCAATACTTTCCGCTTCATCAACCATTCTTTTGGTCGCAATTTGTCTTGCTTCTTGCAGCATGTCGGTATAGCCCTTTAATTCTCCACCAACGATGGTTTTTAGCCCAGCACCAATATCTTTTCCGATATTTTTGGACTGCACCACATTTCCTTTTACCATGCCCAGTACCTCAAACTCCTGTCCTGGAATGTAATCAATATTTACTAGCTTCATCTTCTTCTCCTCCTTTGATTTCTCTAATTCTTTCTGTTAGCATATATACTGTCCCCCCGCCAAGGGAGATAGGGATGATTAATGAAATGAGAAATCCAGGGAAATTCATACCGTCAAACATGGCAAGCCCAATAAATCCTATGGTCATAAATAGGCAGTAGCCTACCACCAATACAGTGACGATGATCGGTACAATATATCGTTTATCCATAAGGTTTCTCCTTTCTCTGATTTATGAATATTATATCCTTTTTTTGTAGATATTTCCACTTGTTTTGTGTTATATTAATAAACAAGAAGAATTAATTGGAGGAAAAGTGAATTGAAGCTATTTAGAAATATACCAAACGGGTATAAATTATTTAGATCCGTCGGCATTTTCAATAAGCATATGCCTGCTATTGCTGCTGCTCGTGAGGCAGGAGATTTTGAGGATGAACGTGCTCAACTTGCCCGGTGGACAGGGATTTGGGCCAACAATGTCATCGACATGTATGACTGGAAGGTAAGCATCACCGGTCAAGAAAATATTCCAAAAAATCAACCTTGTGTGTTTATTTCCAACCACCAGGGGTATGCAGATATTATCGTAATGTTTAAGGCCGCGGAAGGAAAACAGATTGGCTTTATGGCAAAGGACTCCTTGAAGAATGTTCCGTATTTCGGAAAATGGATCCACGCCATCCGAGGTGTCTTTCTAAAAAGAGGCAATGCTCGTGAATCGTTATCCTCCATTAAAGACGGTGTTGATTTGCTAAAGAACGGCTTTTCCTTAGTTATTTTCCCCGAGGGCACGAGAAGTCACGGGAAACAAATGGCTGAGTTTAAGGCGGGAAGCTTCAAGCTTGCCACAAGGGCAAAAGTCCCTGTTGTACCTGTAACCATCAACGGTTCTTATGAAGCGTTTGAAGTTACTGGCGTCATCAGCAAAAACGCCAATATCGACGTAGTCATTCATCCACCAATTGACACTGCATCCTTGGACAGACACCAAACCGCCAACATTACGCATGAAGTTGAAGCTATGATTAGAGCCTCTTTAGAGGAGCTGGTCGCAGCACGCGAAGGGAAAAAGGAAAAGGAGAAATAACCATGATGATTAACTTAACTAAAGAAACGTTCCAGAAGGAAGTTTTGGAATCTGATGTGCCTGTTTTAGTAGATTTCTGGGCACCGTGGTGTGGGCACTGCATTAACCTTGCACCAACCATCGAAGCCATTGCTAACGAATATGAAGGTAAGGTAAAAGTCTGCAAAATCAATATTGACGATGAACAGGAGCTGGCCATTCAGTACGGCGTCATGAGCATTCCTGTTTGTGCCAAATTTGAAGGCGGAGAGCTAAAAGCAAAGACCTTAGGTGCACTACCAAAAGATGCGCTAATTAGCCAGCTAGGATTATAAAAAATGAGGGAGAACCAAACGGTTCTCCCTTTGTTGTATTTCTTTCTTTATCCAAGCCCCATGCCGAAATTTAGTTTCTTCATCTCCGCAGCTATCCTTTTTTGACGCATCTGTTTTCGTATCATGAATAGGATTACGATTAAGGGAATATTGAGCATAAAGGCTGCATTAAAGAAAAAGCTCGCACTGATGCTAGTCCAATTAAACGTTGCCAAATCGCGATTGACCGTCTTACTCTCTTGACTTTCTCCTGTTAATTTATACTTCTGGTAGAAATAATTGGAACTTGTCGAATATCTGCTCACCGCCTGATGGTCATCGATATAAAAAGGTTCAATATCAACAATTTCCCCTTCTGAATTTTTTATGGACATATGGCTATAAGATATAATGCGATTCTTATTTTCAAGCAGTTTTATTTCTGCCGTCAACTCTTGATTAAATTGATGTGTTGCGATGTGTACGATATTGTCATTTTGAATGTCTTTCGTATACATGCCCAAACCAATCAAGCTCATAAAAATCAACGCAATCGGCATAATGCCCCAAACGATTCTTTTTCGCCGAGATAGGAAAATTTCAATTCCCAAAATCAGCAGCACAATCCCTATACTCATCATCCACGCATAATTGCCTAATGTACCCATTGCTTTCTCCTCAATTTAAATCCATCAGCTTCATTTTTTTCATCATGTTTTTTCGTCTTCGGTTTATCTTGTCATAGAAGAGTAGCACGAAACAAGATAGTACTGGCAAGCAAAAAATCAATAATCCAAACAAATAGTATTTATGGTTCACATTGCGCAGCTGATTCCGTTCTTCCTTCAGCGAAACTAACTCCTCGTATATTAGTGATTCTTTCTCTTCATCACCAATGTTAATATCATAATTGTTGAGCGCCTTTCCAATGAATTCTGCTTCAGCATCAAACGGTTTGTCTAGATTTACAGTTCCCTTATTGATGTTGATATTTACGAATTGACGGTTTTCCTCATTTTCGGTGATATACTGCCCAGTGGCAATTAACGCTCTATCTCTATCAACTAATGTATGCAACACGCCTATTTTTGTTGTGTCATTTAATACAGAAATAGACAAAATCGTTGCGTTCTCCGTCATATGTTTCGCAGGGAAAATGCCGTAAGAAACAACCGCAATAAGGATTAGTATTATAGGCAAGGCGATTCTTCCTCGGCTTCGTTTTCGGATATACTTCAATTCCAATATGATGACTATCGCAAAAACGCCCAAAAATAGCATAAAAGAGTAAATGGTAACCATATTTTTCATTAATTCAATCATCAATGTCATTGTTTTTTCTATTTCCTCTCTCAGCAACATCCTTATTGTATGCAGTGATTAATAATTTTGCCGTATCAAAATCTAAACGATCATCTAACGTTAATCGTTTAATTAGTTTTACAAACGGATCCGCTTCTTTATCCTCTTCCATCTGAATTTTGCTGATTAGGCGGTCTAATCTTAATCTTACGGTCGGATAAGTCACGCCGTAATCTTTCGCGATTTGTTTTAGGGATCCGCTACTCATTATAAAATTCTTAATAAAGAGGACATCTTCGTCTTCTAAGTTTTGCATCCAAAATGGAACAATATCTATAGCCATTTTTTATCCTTTCTCATACGAAAATACAGGGGGCTGTCGTTTTCTTTAATTTTATTCAGTATACTCTTTAATTTTATTAAAGTCAATATCAAAATGTTTCTTTTCTTTTTCTGTCATGCACCTAAATCTTTTCCATAATCAAAACAAAGGGAGAACCGTTTGGTTCTCCCTTTGTTGTATTTTCTGTAGTGTTGCTCTTTTAAGTTAAATAATCCAACTACTTGTACTCAAAACCACATTGATCAATGAACAAATGAAAATTGCCGATTGTTTTAAGAGATAGGACCGTCTTCTTCTTTTTTTGCAGTTTCCTTAGCAATGCGAAGTTCTCTTTCTTGCTTCACTAATTGATAGGCTTTGTATGCATATACCGCGGCTATAATCGGTGCGCCGATTTCAATTATATATCCTATGATACTAAATAGTTCAAACATTTTTTCAACCAACTTTCTATTAAGCAAAGTGTTACGAGTTTATTATTCCAGGGCAGACACACATGATCCATTGAGATACTGCTGGAATAACTGCTACTAAACTCAAAATGATTATGCCTGCTTCTTTTTTCTTAATCTGTTTTGCTTTAAAGATTACGATAATCCAGCAAATTATATCAAAGACAAACATCACCCCTAGGATAGGGTTTTTTAATACTTCTGTAGTGTGCATAAATGTGACTGGAATCAGCGCAAGTAATACTAACACAGCATTATAAATCAAAAATGCCCTTACCCATCTGTTATGAGGATTCTCTTTCATTTTCATACCTACCTTTCAATTGCCCTCTTCATTACACTATGCTTCTTTGATAGATTACGCTTTTCTTATTTTACTTATGGTCTTGTGCTAAACCAAGAATCACAATAGCAAGCCCAAGTCCACCAACTGTTATCGCCAGCTCTTTACTAAAAAAAGCCAGATCAATCGAAAATAGTAATATTGCGCAGCCCAATACACCTTTTTGGATAGTATTTTTCAAAACTAATTCCCCCTCCCCATTTATATGAATCGCAAAATGTCCTAGAACCATTATACTACAATACCTTAATTTTCCACAACAGAAAAGAGCCCTTTCTCTTCTGACGGGATTCCGTCATTGGAGCAGGTGCTCTCTTCTATTTACTATACGCCCTTATTTATTTAGTCATCCCAGTCCTCGTCATCATCATCGTCATCATCATCATCGTCATCATCATCGTCGTCATCGTGATCGATTCTTTCTTTTTCCCAGCTGATGATTACGCCAGAGGAAGCATTGATTTCAAACTCATATTCATAATTTCCTAATCTTGCTTCTCCTTCATAAACGCAAATGCCATCATCCATTTCTAGTTGTAGCTTGTAAATTGTTGCACCTGGAATCTTAGCCAGCACAATGCTTCTTGCTTTTTCTCTGGAAATTCTGTTTGTGTTGGGGCCGCTTCCGTTGTTGCTGCCATGATTGTTTCCCTTGTTGCCAGAAGAACCGTTTCCTTTTCCTGGATATACTACATCATCATCATCATCGTCGTCATCATCGTCATAATCAAAATATGATTCATGCTGTGATGCTAGCGTTACTTTTCCTGTTTTAGCGTTAACGTAGTATTCGTATTCCATTTTGTCTTTCACTAGTTCGACTTCGTAATAGTATTCACCATTGTGTTTTTCTAAGTCGATGTCTTTTACCACGCCGCCGCCTGCTTCTTTGATGACTGCTTTTTCTACTTCTTCATAGGTTAACAGTCCGTCTTTACTTGATGTTTTGTTGCTGTCGTTAGGAATGGTAACTGCTGTTCCGTACTTCACTGTACTTTCTAATACCGCTCCTGTTTTAGGGTTTACATCTGCATCGCCGTAGAATTCGTTGGATTTAAAGGTTGCACTATATTCGTATAACCCATCATCCTTGTTTAAGGTTACGTTGATGCTGGATACGTTTCCAAATCTTTTTTCAATAATGTCTCTCACGTCTGCCTTTTTCAGCGTTACGGTTTTGCTACCAAGGTCGTTATCAAGCTGGCTTTCTACCTTTTTGATTTTCTTGGTTTCTTTACTTACTTCTGCTTCAAAGGTTTCTTTGGTGGTTTTATCATAGAAGATAACTTCGAATTTGGTTTCTTCTTCTTCACTATTGATGAATTCTGCTGTCGCAGGTACATACTTTTTCGCAACTTCTTTTGCTTCGTCTAGGGTCATTGCCTGTGAAAATGAAGTGGATGCATAAATTGCTCCCGCTACAAGTGCCACAACAATGGCTGCGATGATCCCGTTTCTTTTGTTTATGATTTTATTCATTTCTCTCGCCTCCATAAATACTATGCGTTGATTATGGCTTTATCATACCCTTTGAAAATGAAATTAAAATGAAAAATTTCATTGTTTTTTCATTTTTTTACTGTATGATTAAATTAACATAGGAGGTGGAAGCATGAAGCTTTTAATTGTAGAAGACGAAAAGCGGCTTTGCCAGACAGTCGCAAAACATATGAAATCGGAAGGATATACGGTTGATTTCTGTCACGACGGAAATGATGCCTTGGATTATATATATGGTACAGAATATGACGCCATTATTTTAGACATTATGCTTCCCGGCCTTGATGGCATTTCCATTTTACGAACCATCCGTAACAAAAAAGTGAAAACGCCAGTGCTTCTTCTTACTGCAAAAAACACAGTAGAGGACAAGGTGGAAGGCTTAGACAGCGGTGCGGATGACTATTTAACAAAGCCCTTTTCACTAGAAGAGCTGACAGCAAGAATTCGGGTTATGATTCGCCGAAGTGGTGTAGAACGGGTGGACAACGTCCTTACAGTAGGACCACTTTCGCTGGATACGGAGAAGAAAACGGCCACTCGTCAAGGCGCGGAAATCGTGTTGACGGCTAAGGAATATGCCATTTTAGAATATTTGATACATAACAAAGGCATTGTGTTGTCTCGTGATAAAATCCAACATCATATTTGGAACTATGATTATGAGGGTAGCAGTAATATTATCGATGTCTATATCCGTACGTTGCGCAATAAAGTGGATGCCGATTTTGATGAAAAGCTAATTCAGACCGTTCGTGGTCTTGGTTATGTAATAAAAAGTGAGGAATGATGAAAAATACTTCGATTAAAAAAAGGGTAACCTTATACTATTCTCTTGTATTGGTTTTGATCACTGTACTGACTTTGGGGGTCTTTATGGTTACGGCAAGATTTCAAACCGATATTATTTCTAAGGATACCGTTATGAAAGCCGTTCAAAACGGTTTTGATGAAATTGAGACCGTAGGAGATACCTTGCAGGTGGATAACGATTTTGATTCGTTCCACAAGGGCGTATCACTGCTTATCTACGACGAAAACGGTGAGATTGTAAAAGGGTCTGCCCCTGCACGATTTCCTTCATCTATCCCTCTATCTGCTGGTGATTTTGATGAGCTGGTTACCGAGGAGGACACCTGGCTGGTTTACGATCTATATAATACCTATGAAAATGGACAGGGGATTTGGATCCGTGGAATCTTCGCTTTGGATAACGGCGTTGCTACGCTGAACTCTATTCTCAAAATTATGTTTATCGCCCTGCCAATTTTACTTCTTTTGGCCATTATTGCCGGTCAAAGAATTACGAAAAAAGCCTTTGAGCCTGTTGCGGAGATCACTGCCGCCGCCAATTCTATCAACGGTGGTAAAGATTTATCCAAACGGCTTCCGCAAGGGGAAAACCACGATGAACTTTACTATTTAACGGAAACTCTAAATCAGATGATTGATCGTCTTGAGGCGGCCTTTATTGCAGAGAAGGAGTTTGCTTCGGATGTTTCCCACGAGCTGAAAACGCCGATTGCTGTGATTCTAGCAGATTGCGAATATATTCTGAAGGAAAATCGAACCATTGAAGAGTATAAGGAATCTATGGAGACCATTGAGCAACAGTGTAAACGAACCATGTCCATGATTCAACAGCTGCTGCAGGTTTCTCGAACCATTGATAAGGATAAGGTTTTAGACAGAGAAGATTTCGACCTTTCGGAAATGATGAATGGCATTGCTGACGAGTTAGAAAAAGTTGCCAAAGAAAACGACATCACCTTGCTTCGCAAAATTCAGCCGAAGGTGATGATAAACGGCGACGAAACACTGATTATGCGGATGATCATCAACCTAATTACCAACGCCATCAAATACAGTAGCCCGGACAAAGAGTCTTGGATCAAGGTTTCTATGGGCAGTGGGGCTGACGGCCAAATTCACCTTTCGGTGGAAGATAACGGCATTGGCATCAGTGAGGAAAATCAGGTGAATATTTTCAATCGATTCTATAAAGTAGATAAGTCTCGTACTTCCGAAGCCAACAGCTTCGGCCTAGGGCTGTCAATGGTCAAGTGGATTGCTGAAGCCCACAGTGGCACCATTACGGTGGAAAGTCATTTAGGACAAGGAAGCACCTTTGATGTTCTCCTATAACGCAAAAACCGGCACTTTGGAATGTTTCCATTGTGCCGATTTTTTATGATTTTTTTAGTTCATCTCTAAACTGTTCCACGATGTTTCTCTCAGCGCGAGATACGGTCATCTGGGAAACGCCCAATGTTTTCGCAATTTCTGCTTGGGATTTATTGTAGAGAAATCGTTCTTTAAAAATATAACGATATTGGTCTGTAAAGGTATCCATGACTTTATTGATGATTTCGTTGGTTTCGATTCGCTCGAACCCGCGGTCATCAAATCCAGTATATTTTTCCAGAAATGAACTTTCCCCATCTTCGCCCATATCATCAAAGGTTTTGTCTAGAGAATAGGTTCCATAGGCCTGCGCCCCTTCCATCGCTTCAATGATCTGCTCTTGGGTATATCCAGTTTCCGCTGCAATTTCTTCCACTGTTGGCTTGCGATGATATTCTGCATAGAGTCTATCCTTCACTTCCTGTACCTTGGCTGCAATTTCTTTTAGCCTTCTTGGCACCTTAAGGCTCCACTGCTTATCTCGGAAATATTTCTTGATTTCTCCCAAGATTGTCGGCGTGGCAAATGAGCTGAACTCAAACCCTTTCTCTGGATCAAAGCGTTCAACAGCTGACACCAATGCAAGGGCGCCAACTTGATAAAGGTCATCGTACTCTACACCTTTTCCTAGGTATTTTCGAATGAGAATATCTACCATGTAAAGATGTTTTTCTACGATTTCATTTCTGATTTCGATACTTGGATTGTCTTTATATTTAGTAAACAATTCTTGTTCTTTCATAAATTTTTCACCATTCTAATTGATTTATGACCATCATCGGCTCTTCCAAATTCAACTTCGTTCATCAGCGTTTTAATCACATAGATGCCTAAATCGCCTTCCTTCGGGCAATCTACACATGGTTTAGCAATTTTTTGTAATGAATGTTGATCACAAGCATCTTTTACAATAATCTCTACTCTTCCTTTTTCAACATTACATTCTACTTCATATTGATCAGAAAACCCTTCAAACCCATGACAAGATACATTTTTACATGCTTCCTCTACTGCGGTTTTCATATCTTCTGCATCATCTAAATCAAATCCCGCATTGTGGGCAATCGAACTGATTGCCAACCTCACCATCGTTAAATATTCAGGTTTCCCTGGAATTACAAATTTTAATTTATCCATATTAACTCTCCTTTGAAAACAAATTACCTGTGTGACTTTCGTTACACAGGTAATTATATCTCATTCTTGTATGCTTTTAAAGGGTTAACTGCTCATTTCCGCTTTTTTCATCGGTTTTCTGCTCAGGTTTTTCCTCTTCAGCATCTGCATCATCTTCTTTGATGACTTTCGCCATGGCCACGATCGTGGTTTCGTCTTCCACCTTCATGATTTTTACGCCTTGGGTTGCTCTTCCTAATTTGGAAACTTCGCCAGCCCTAATTCTGATGATAATGCCTTCCGAGTTAATCATCAGGATTTCATCATCGTGGTCGACCACCATTGCACCGATTAAGGCTCCAGTTTTCTTGAACTTGCCCTTATCATAAGTAAGAAGTCCTTTTCCGCCTCTTACCTGCACCTTGTAGTCTTCTACTGGTGTTCTCTTTCCAAATCCGTTTTCCGTAACCACAAGAAGCTCTTGACCAGGTTCTACCAGTTCCATTGCTACAACTTCATCATCCTTTTCCAGCTTGATGGCTCTAACACCACCAGCAATTCTACCCATGCTTCTTACATCTTCTTCAGAGAAGCAGATACACTTGCCGTTCTTGGTTACAATGATGACGTTATTTGCACCCGAAGTCTCTTTAATACCGATGAGCTGATCGTCATCCTTTAGATTGATGGCAATCAAGCCAGTTTTTCTGTTGGTATCAAACTGTGACAGCGGCGTCTTTTTGATGGTACCGTTCTTGGTCACTGCAATGAGGAAGCGGTCATCAGAAAATTCCTGAACTGGAATAATTGCCGTAATTCTTTCTCTCTGCATCAAATTCAAGAAGTTAACTGCTGGAGTTCCTCTAGCTGTTCTCGTCGCTTCTGGTATTTCAAAGGCTTTGATCTTATGGGCTTTACCAGTATTGGTGAAGAACATTAGATTGGAATGGGTTGACGTCATAATTAGGTCTTTGACAAAGTCATTTTCCCTAGTGGTGATGCCGGTAATTCCTTTTCCGCCTCTTCTCTGTGCCTTATAGGTGTCCGCTGGGACTCTCTTGATGTATCCTAAGTGGGTTAAGGTAATGGCTACCTTTTCTTCCTGTACCAAATCTTCATCATCAAAATCTGTTACATCAGCAATCATCTTGGTTCTTCTTTCGTCAGCATATTTTTCTCTGACTTCCAAAAGTTCATCTTTGATGACACCCATCAATAAGGATTCATCAGCCAGCAATGAGTTAAAGTAAGCAATCTTTTCCATTAACTCAGCATATTCGTTTTCGATTTTTTCTTTTTCCAAGCCTTGCAATCTAGCCAATCTCATGTCAAGAATTGCCTGAGCCTGAATTTCAGAAAGGGCAAATCTCTCCATCAATTTTTCTTTAGCATCGTTGTATGCACTTCTGATGATTTTGATGATTTCATCAATATTATCTAAAGCAATACGCAAGCCTTCTAAAAGA
This sequence comes from Clostridiales Family XIII bacterium PM5-7, assembly GCA_050435405.1. GTDB lineage: Bacteria > Bacillota > Clostridia > Peptostreptococcales > Anaerovoracaceae > Senimuribacter. Next base: position 122,322 of record JBNDKG010000006.1, on the reverse strand, counting down.
TGTGCTCTCGCTTCTGCCTTTTTCAAGTCAAACTGTGTTCTTCTGGTCACAACTTCTTTCTGGAACTTTAGATATTCATCTAAAATTTCATAAAGGTTCATAACCTTTGGCTGTCCATCTACAAGCGCCAGCATAATCATGCTGTAGCTGTCCTGCAGCTGTGTGTGCTTATATAGTCTATTTAAGGTAATCTGTGGATTTGCATCTCTCTTCAGCTCGATGACAATACGCATACCGTTACGGTTGGATTCATCACGAATGGCTGAGATTCCCTCAACTCTTTTGTCTTTTACCAGCTCGGCCATTTTCTCAATCAGCCTTGCTTTGTTCACCTGGAAAGGAATTTCTGTAACGATAATCTGTGATCTTCCTCTATCGGTTTCTTCAATTTCACAGCAAGCTCTTACCTTGACTTTGCCAAGACCTGTTCTATATGCGTCTTTACATCCGCTCTTTCCTAAGATGGTTGCACCCGTTGGAAAGTCTGGACCTTTGACGATTTTCATCAAGTCGTCTACTGTGGCTTCTTTGTCATCAATCATCAAAATGGTTGCATCGATGACTTCCCCTAAGTTATGTGGAGGAATGGAGGTTGCCATACCTACCGCGATACCGTTGCTTCCGTTTACCAAAAGGTTCGGGTATCTACTTGGTAGAACTGCTGGTTCTGTTTCTTCTTCGTCAAAGTTAGGAATAAAGTCTACAGTGTCTTTATCTAAGTCTCTTAGCATTTGCAATGCAAATGGAGTCATTCTCGCTTCTGTATAACGCATGGCAGCAGCGCCATCGCCGTCTACAGAACCGAAGTTTCCGTGTCCGTCTACCAGCATGTATCTGGTGGAGAAATCCTGTGCCAATCGAACCATGGCATCATAAATGGAGCTGTCACCGTGGGGGTGATATTTACCCATTACTTCTCCGACAATACGGGCTGATTTTTTATGTGGTTTATCTGGTGTGATACCCAGTTGGCTCATACCATATAGGATTCTTCTATGTACTGGTTTCATTCCATCCCTGACATCAGGAAGGGCACGACCAACGATTACGCTCATGGCATAATCTATGTATGAGTTTTTCATTTCGTCATAAATCTCATGCTGTATTAATTTGGAGTCTTCTCCAAGTAGTGTACTCATTAATTTGCCCTCCTTTCTATATGTCTAGTTTGGCGTATCTAGCGTTTTCTTCAATAAATTTCTTTCTTGGTGGAACCTTATCTCCCATTAGAGTAGTAAAGATTTCATCTGCTGCAGTTGCATCATCCAATGTGATTTGGATTAAGGTTCTCTGCTTATAGTCCATGGTGGTTTCCCATAATTGATGGAAGTCCATTTCTCCAAGACCCTTATATCTCTGAATTGTTGCTTTTCCACCAGTTTCAGTCAATTTATCCATTAACTTTTCCTGTTCTTTGTCAGAATACGTGTAATAAACATCCTTATTCTTTTTCGTCATAAACAGTGGCGGTTGTGCAGCATAAACATATCCACCTTCGATCAGTGGTGTCATATATCGATAGAAGAAGGTCAACAACAAAGTTCTAATATGGGCACCGTCAACGTCGGCATCGGTCATGATAATGATTTTATGATATCTTAGCTTTTCAATATCAAAATCTGATCCGATTCCGCAGCCAAATGCCGTAATCATGTTTTTGATTTCATCAGAGTTTAGAATTTTGTCTAATCTTGCTTTTTCTACGTTTAAGATTTTACCTCTTAATGGCAAAATCGCTTGTCTCATTCTATCTCTTCCCTGCTTGGCGCTTCCGCCAGCAGAGTCACCTTCGACTAAGAAGATTTCTGAAAGAGTTGGGTCTTTTTCTGAGCAGTCCCACAATTTTCCAGGAAGTGCAATGCTGTCGAGTGCACTTTTTCTTCTGGTCATATCTCTGGCTTTTCTGGCTGCTTCTCTGGCTCTCGATGCTCTCAAACATTTCTCGATAATGATCTTTGCTTGGGCTGGATTTTCTTCTAAGAACGCCGTTAGGTTTTCGTTGGTAGAAGTCTCTACAAACCCTCTCATTTCTGTATTTCCAAGCTTCGCTTTGGTCTGTCCTTCAAACTGTGGGACTTCCAACTTTACTGAAACAATGGCAGTCAAACCTTCCCTTACGTCTTCTCCAGCAAGGGATGCATCGCCATCTTTTAAAATTTTGTTCTTTCTGGCATAGTCATTGAACACTCTTGTCAGTGCAGATCTTAACCCTGCCATATGGGTACCACCTTCTGAGGTGTTAATATTATTGGCATAAGAAAGAATCAGTTCGTTGTAACGGTCCGTATACTGCATGGCCACTTCAACTTCCATATCTTTTTTCTTAATTTCAAAATAAATCACATCTGGGTGAATGGTTTCTTTGTTGGTATTTAAATGCTTAACGAATTCTCTCAGTCCGCCTTCATAGTGGAATGTTTCCTTCTTTTTGCGGCCTTCTCTTTCATCAGACAAGGATATTTTGATTCCTTTGTTTAGGAATGCCATTTCTCTTAGTCGATGTTCCAACGTAGAATAATCGTATTCTGTTGTTTCTTCAAAAATATCTGCATCTGGCCAGAAAATAGTTTTGGAACCGGTTTTCTTTGATTCTCCGATTTCGGTCAACGGCATAACCGTCTTTCCTTTAGAATATTCCTGCTTATAGATTTTTCCGTTTCTCTTAATTTCTACTTCCATCTTCGTGGAAAGGGCATTTACTACGGATGCACCTACACCGTGAAGACCTCCGGATACTTTATATCCTCCACCACCGAATTTTCCACCTGCATGGAGAACTGTGTGGATAACTTCTACAGCCGGAATTCCTAGCTTTGGATGCTTATCTACTGGCATACCTCTACCGTCATCTTCGACCATAATAGAATTGTCTTTTTGTATGGTTACACTGATTGCCTTACAATATCCGGCCAGCGCTTCGTCCACACTGTTATCTACAATTTCATAAACCAAATGATGCAAGCCTCTTGGGCCTGTACTACCAATATACATACCTGGTCTTTTTCTTACTGCTTCTAGACCTTCCAGTACTTGTATTTGGGCCGCATCATACTGATTGTTTACTTTTTCTTCTGTACTCATTTTTAACCCACCTTCGTGATCATTATTGTTTTCTTTACTTGATATTCGATCCAAATCGTTTTCCGATTTGCATGATCTAATTTATGATGAAATCCCCAGTTGCTTTGCAGCTAATGGACTTTTTCATATACCTTACTATTATATATTAAAACATCGATTTTGGCAAGGATTTAGGCTTATTTAATAATTTTCCCTTACTATTTATTATAAAATCGATAAGAAGGGAAATTTACCACTAAAAAACCTATTAAAAATCAACGATATATGTCTGACTTTTTAATAGGTTTTCTCTTCTTCTATTTTTCCCTGTTTTACATAGATAATTTTTGCTTCAGGAAAGGACTGAATTAAGTTGTCATCAATGTCCGTAGTAGTAATGAATAACTGATTATCTTTTAAGGTTTTGATCAGGAATTCCTGCCTTTCTAAATCCAATTCACTCATCACATCATCCAAAAGTAAAATGGCATCTTCTCCAGTTTCTTCTTTGATCAAATTTAGCTCGGCCAGCTTCAAGGATAATGCACATGTTCTCTGTTGTCCTTGAGAACCATAGCTCCTCATGTTTACCCCATTTACAAAAAAGGATATGTCATCCTTATGAGGTCCTTTCGTCGTCGTTCTCTGTCTTAAATCATTTCTAAATGCTCTTTTTAATTCATCATATACATATTCTTCTTGCTCATTTATGTTTTCCACATAATCTATATTAGGATTGTATTCCAACAGAAAGCTCTCTTTTCCATTGGTAATATTCTGATGAATTTTTCCACTAAATGCACTGATTTTCTCAATGAAATTTTTTCTAATACTGATGATTCTTCCACCATACTTTGCAAGCTGTACATCCCAAAGATCTAAAATGCTATGTTCTATCTGTTCTTCTTTTAGATAAGCATTTCTCTGCATTAATATTTTTTTATAATTGGTCAAGCTATCATAGTATAGCGGTTTAATCTGACAAAGCTCTCTATCAATGAATTTTCTTCTCTTCTCTGGTTCATCTTTAACGATTTTTAGATCCTCCGGAGAAAAAATAACGATGAGAATATTTTCCAATAAATCTGCTGTTTTTTTAATATTTGTTCCATCTTTTTTGATGGATTTTTTCGCATCTTTATTGATGATGATTTCTACAGATGTATCTAAGTATGCTTTTTCTGCTTCTATTTTTATAGATGCACTGTCTTTATCAAATTTAACCATTTCGCTGTCTTTATTGGTACGAAACGATTTTCCAACAGAACTAATATATATACTCTCGATTAAATTTGTTTTTCCTTGGGCATTATTTCCTAAAATTAGATTTACATTTTGATGAAATTCTCTTTTTAGAAATTTATAGTTTCTAAAGTTTTTTATTTCTATACGTTTAATAAACATGTTAATTATTCGTGATTCTTACTGGAAGAATTAAATATTCGAATTTATTTCCTTCTACTGGTTCTACTAAGCAAGGTGTGATTCCCGTATTAAACAGCATCAAAATTTCTTCATCATCTATGCTTTTGATGACATCTAATATATATTTTGCATTAAATCCTATATCTAAATCTTCTCCTTCTTTCGTTACGATGACTTCTTCTCTAACATTTCCTTCTTCTGACTTAGATGTAATGGTCATAATGGTATCTTTTATGGATAATTTAATTAAATTGTTTTTCCCTTCTTTTGATAAAAGAGAAGCTCTTTCAATACTTTCCATTAAATCACCTTTATGTACGGTTAATTTTATTTTATTTTCTTTTGGAAGCACATCCTTATACTTGATGAATTCACCATCTAATAATTTTAAAACCACCTTAATTGTAGAAATCATAAATATTGCTCTCTTTTCATTAAGCAATAATTTCACTTCATCTTCTTCATCACCTGTATCACTAATGATTTTACTGATTTCATTCATGATTTTTGCAGAGACAATCACATTTTTTTCTTCTGTGTTGATCATGTTTTCTCTTGTAATCGCCATTCTATATCCATCGATGGCAATCATATTGATTTCATCATGCTTCAGCTCGATTAAAATTCCAGTGATGACACCTTTTGATTCATCTACACTAGCAGCAAAGGAAGTCTTTTTGATCATATCTTTTAATGTGGATTTTTGAAAGGTAATATATTCGCTTGGTTCATCTATATTTTTGATGCTTGGAAATTCATCTGCAGAAAGTCCAACAATACTAAATTCAGAGTTCATGCATTGAATCATTACATTTCCATCGATTAATTCAATAGAAATGGTATCGTTGGGAAGTTTTCTAATGATGTCTCCAAAAAGCTTAGATTGTACAACAATAGATCCAGCTACTGCATCTGTTACCTCAATGGTTTCTTCTATGGTAATGTCTAAATCAGAAGCTGACATTTTTAATTGATTATCTTCTGATACCTCTAGCAAAATTCCTTTAAGAATCGGAATGGTTGTTCTAGAAGTTACCGCTTTAGAAACAATATTTAACGCTTTAGTAAGTACTTGTTGATTGCATTTGAATTTCATAATAAACCCTCCAAAAAAGACATCTTTTTCTTATATTAAGATAGTAGTAATAGTAGTAGGGGCTGTTGAAACTGTGGATAACCTTCGAAGCCCTTGTAATAGAAACAAAATTTACGATTTTAATTATATGGATAAGTGGTGAAAGTTATTCAGAAATTTCCTTCTTAAGGTTATGAACTACTTCTTTCACAGATTCACTTGTATTGAGTTCAGATTGTATTTTTTCACAGGCGTGCATCACAGTAGTGTAATGTCTTCCACCAAATAGATTCCCGATTTTCGGCAAAGAATAATCAGTCATATCCCTACAGAGAAACATGGCAATCTGCCTTGGAAAAGCAATACTATTGGTTCGTTTAGCACTTTCCATATCAGCAACGGAAATATTAAAGTATCTGCTAACGATGGTTTTTATTTTTTCTGGGGTGGCACTGGTTCCGCCATTTTGGATAATATCCTTAAGGATTCTACGAGCAAACACCTTGTCAATTTTCTCATTCATTAAGGTAGAAAAGCTGACAATTCGATTAAAGGCACCTTCTAATTCTCTAATGTTGTCCTTAATTTTTTCTGCAATGAGACAAATGACTTCATATAAATCCTCGTCCACTTCTATATTGGCATTTTCAGCTTTTTTGATCAAAATCGCTACGCGGGTTTCATAATCTGCAGGCTGAAGATCGGCAATCAAGTTCCACATGAAACGGGATCTTAGTCTTTCTTCTAATTTCACCAGTTTATTTGGAGCACGATCGCTAGAAATGACAATCTGCTTATTCAAATCATAAAGGGTGTTGAACGTATGGAAGAATTCTTCTTGCATGGTGTCTTTTCCTTCTAAAAATTGAATATCGTCAATGAGCAACACGTCTACTTTTCTATATTTATTTTTGAACTCTCTTGTTTTGTTTTCACCTAACGCTTTAATGAATTCATTGGTAAACATTTCTGAAGAAACATAGAGAATGTTTAAATTCTCATTATTTTCCAAAAGGTATATGCCGATGGCATGCATGAGATGTGTTTTTCCTAAACCTGAGCCTCCATAGATAAACAGAGGGTTATAGGCTTCGGAGGGAGATTCTGCAACAGCAAGGCAAGCAGCGTGAGCATATTTATTGCTTCCGCCAACAACAAAATTATCAAAGTTGTACCTTGGATTAAATATCTTTTGTTTCTTTAGTTTGGTATCCATCATTGTAGGGGCTGTGGCTGATGAATCTTCTTTGGATTCATAATCGCCGCTAGATTTAATGACTACGCGGTAATCTTCACCGGTGACAGATTTAAAAGTAGATTCAAGTAATTGAAGATAGCGGTCTTTTAGGACTTTTACAACAAAATCTTCTTCAGATTCTAAGTAAACTATCTTCACGTTCTTATCTATATTATTTACTTTAATTGGCTTAAACCAGGTAGTATAACTAATGGAAGTCACATTGCTTTCCACAACCTTTAATACTTGGCTCCAAGTTTCTTGTATATTTTTCATTTTTCACCTTCGTCAATTGATATAATCCTATTGTACATAATAAGTTATCCATATACAAGCATCAATTTGCTCCAGAGAAAATTAAATTTCGCACAGAGTTATCCACAGGTTATGGATAACCTTGTGCATATATCCACTTTCAAGGAATCAAGCTAAAATTATTGACAATAAAAGATAATAAAAGTATAATAGTAGGACATGTGTGCATAGATTGAAATTTAGATTATGCGACAAATTTTACAATAAGGAGGTAAAATCGTATGAAAATGACTTATCAGCCAAAGAAAAGACAAAGAATGAAGGAACATGGATTCAGAAAAAGAATGAGCACCAAGAATGGCAGAAATGTTCTAAAGAGAAGAAGAACTAAGGGCAGAAAGAAATTGACTGCTTAATTTAGTATGCTTAAGAAAAACGTATTAAGAAGAAAAAGTGATTTTTCTACTATATATAATAGAGGAAAATCAGTAGGGGACAGGTATGTCGTTTTGTTTTATCGCAAAAATCATCTCCCTTACAACAGAATGGCTTTTTTAGCAAGTAAAAAAGTAGGAAATAGTGTAAAGAGAAACAGAGCACGACGTTTGATGAAGGAAAGCTTTAGATTATCGGAGTTAAACATTCCGATTGGATATGATTACATTATTATTGCTAGAAATACAATTGGAAAAGCCAAATGTGCAGAAGTTCAGAAGTCTTTGGAATCTGCATTTAAAAGAACCGGGGTTATAAGGAAAACATGAGAAAGATTTTTATTTTTTTTATAAAAATATATCAGTACTGTATTTCACCCCTGTTTCCGCCTACCTGTAGGTTTTATCCTACCTGTTCGACATACTTTATCCAAGCAGTGGAAAAGTATGGTGTACTAAAAGGTAGTTACTTAGGTATAAAACGAATTTTAAAGTGTCATCCGGGGCATCCTGGAGGTTATGATCCTTTGAAATGACGGAGGACAATTAATGTTTGGAATAATCGCAAAACCTTTGGCTTGGCTGCTTACCCAATTATATGGGATTATCGGAAGCTATGGTATTGTATTAGTAGTATTAACGGTTTTGGTTAAACTGTGTCTTTACCCAGTTTATAAAAAATCCATTCTTTCTACTAGTGGAATGTCGGAAATGCAACCGAAAATGCAGGAACTTCAAAGAAAATATGCAAACGATAAAGAAAAGCTGAATGAAAAAATGAATGAACTGTATAAGGAAGAAGGATACAACCCGTTAGGTGGTTGTCTGCCAATGATTGTGCAGATGATCGTCATCATGGGTTTGTTTGCTTTGCTTAGAAATCCGATGCAGTATCTTTCCTCATCGGTGGAAATGTACTTTGCTATTCATGAAGGATTTTTATGGATTCAAGATTTGAGTCAGCCTGACTTATGGATATTACCAATTTTGGCAGGTATAGCAACATTCTTCTCATCTTTTTTAAATCAGGCAACCAATCCTAACCAAATGAATTCAAATATGATGACGAAAGTGATGACTTATTTCTTCCCAATTATGATTCTATGGTTGGCAAGAAGTTATCCATCTGGATTGGCAATCTACTGGTTTATCAGTCAGTTTATGCAAATTTTCTTCAACCTACGCTTTAATCAGATTAGAAAAAAGCTTATGGATAAGAATAAGCCGAAGAAAAAGAGGAAAAAATAATATGGATGTTTCTGAAAAATGGGGAACCGATGTAGACGCTGCAGTTGAGCTTGCATTGGCAGAACTAAAACTCACCATAGATGAAGTTGATGTTACCGTTTTAGAAGAGCCTTCAAGAGGATTCTTTGGAATCGGATCAAAGTTAGCTTTAGTCAGAGTAGAAAAGAAAAAGGCAGAAGAAAAGAAGCCTGAACCAGCAAAGGCGCCAAAAAAGGCGAAAGAAGAAAAACCTGCTGCAAGCGCTTCTCCTGCACCAGTAAAAAAACCAGCCAAAGAAAAGGCTGTAAAAAAAGAAAAAATTGCCCCACCGATTGTCGAAAGAGAAATAGGAGACTTATCTCCTGCTGAGGAACATGCTGCGCTGGACTTTTTAAAGGAAGTAACAGAAAAAATGGGCCTAGAAATCGACATGACTGCTAAGGCAAATGATGAACACGTTTTTGTTGATATTCAGGGAAAAGATTCTGGTACCGTTATCGGAAAAAGAGGACAGACTCTGGATGCCATTCAATATCTTACCAGCTTAGTCGTAAACAAGGACAAGGACAACTATGTTAGAGTCGTTGTTGATGCAGAAAACTATAGAGCCAAAAGAGAAATGACTTTAGAAAAGCTTGCAAACCGACTGGCAGATAAAGTGGTAAAAACCAAAAGAAGTGTAAGACTTGAGCCAATGAATCCTTATGAACGTAAGGTAATTCATGCAACTCTTCAGCAGAACTCACGCGTTTCAACGAGAAGCGAGGGTCAGGATCCGTACAGAAGGGTAATCATCGAGCTTAAATAATGGATAGCCCGCTAGTCGCGGGCTATTTTTGTTTCAGTAATAAGGAGAACTCCATGGAAGATACCATAGCGGCAATCGCCACGCCTCCTGGAGAGGGAGGAATCGGGATTATTCGCATTAGTGGATGCGAAGCCGAAAGCATTTTGAATCAAATATTTGTTCCTGTCAGTAAGGATGGCTTAAGTCATCGAAAAATGGCCTATGGAAATATTGTTGATCCTTCATCAAAGAATCGAATTGATGAAGTTCTTTGCGTGCTTATGCATAAGCCGAAAACTTACACGGCAGAGGATGTGGTAGAAATCAATTGCCATGGGGGAATGGTGCCACTGAGAAAAACCTTAGAGCTTGTATTGTCATTAGGTGCTAGACTGGCTGAACCAGGTGAATTTACCAAGCGAGCATTTCTGAATGGAAGACTGGATTTATCTCAGGCAGAAGCCGTGATTGATGTCATCAAGGCAAAGACGGATAAAACCTTTGATGTGGCAATGAACCAACTAGAGGGTTGTTTTTCGAAAACCATTAAGGACATTAGAAATGAATTGATTGCCATTTTGGTTAAAATTACCGTAAACATAGATTATCCTGATGAGGATATTGAAGAAATCACATACGAGCAGTTGGAAACTGATTTACTGGCCGTAAAGATGCAAGTTGGTGAATTGCTCCAAAGCGCGCATACGGGAAGGTTACTTCGTGAGGGTCTTGCAGTATCCATTATCGGCAAACCTAATGTAGGAAAGTCCTCTCTGATGAATAGGTTACTGAAGGAATCTCGAGCAATCGTAACGGAGATTCCAGGAACCACAAGAGATACCATTGAAGAGCAGTTGAGTATTGGTGGATTTCCGGTAAGGCTTACTGATACTGCAGGCATAAGGCAGACTAGCGATGTTATCGAAAAAATTGGTATCGAAAAATCTAAGGATGCGTTTAATGTATCAGATTTGGTGATGTTTCTTATTGATTCCAGTAGGCCACTAAGTGAGGAAGACTTAGCCATTGTGGAATTGGTAGAGCCATATAGAACGATAGTAGTCCTCAACAAATGTGACTTGGATCAAGTGGTCACTAAGGAAGAGTTATATGAATTAATGCCTTTGGTTACGGTAATCGAAACTTCTATGGAAACCAATCAGGGCATTAAAGAAATCGAAGAAGAAATTACCTCCATGATGTTCTTTGGAGAAATTCACCAAAAAGAAAGTGTGCTGGTGACCAATGCTCGCCATCAAGATTTACTCTCTAAAGCAAACCAAGCCTTATTGGATGGAATTGAAATGACGAGACGTAGAGAAGCACTGGAGTTTATTGAAATTGATGTAAATAGCAGTTATGCAGCATTAGGTGAAATCATTGGAGAAACTGTAGCAGATGACATCATCGATGAGGTTTTCTCTAGATTTTGTTTAGGAAAGTAGGAAACTTAACTATATGAACTATAATTTAATGGGAGAATTTGATATTATTGTGGTCGGTGCTGGCCATGCAGGTTGTGAAGCAGCATTGGCGGCAGCAAGAATGGGAAACCAGACCTTGCTGCTTTCCATGAATCTTGAATCCATTGCCATGATGCCATGCAATCCATCTATTGGTGGAACGGGAAAAGGTCACTTGGTTAGAGAGATCGATGCATTAGGTGGCGAAATGGGAAAGAATATCGACAAGACGTTCATCCAAAGCAGAATGCTAAACACCGCTAAAGGCCCTGCTGTTCATTCTCTTAGAGCCCAAGCAGATAAAGACAAATACCATGTGGAAATGAAAAAGACGCTGGAGAAGCAAGAGAACTTGACGGTTAAGCAGGCTGAGGTAATCGATTTGATTATAGAGAATGGACAAGTTCATGGCGTAGTAACCATGACCCATTGTACTTATCGAGCCAAAGCGGTAATTTTAGCGACGGGAACATTTTTGCGTGGTAAAATATTTATTGGAGATAGTGCATACTACAGTGGTCCAAATGGACTTGCCCCAGCAATGACGTTATCCGAAAGCTTGAAAAATTACGGGCTAGAGTTAAGACGATTTAAGACGGGAACACCGGCACGAGCACTTGCCTCTAGTTTTGATTACACCAAAATGATTGAACAGAAGGGTGATGATAAAATCGTTCCTTTTTCGTTTATGAATGATGAACTCTCGATAGATCAAATTTCTTGTTGGTTGACCTATACTAATGAAGAAACCCATACCGTCATTCGCAATAACTTTCATCGATCCGCACTGTTCGGCGGACAAATCGAAGGAATCGGACCACGATACTGTCCGTCAATAGAAGACAAAGTGAATCGATTCGCCGATAAAGAGAGACACCAGACGTTTATCGAGCCGGAGGGATTAGACACCGAGGAAATGTATATTCAAGGAATGTCCTCTAGCCTTCCGGAAGATGTGCAGATGGAATTTTATCATACGATTCCAGGATTAGAAAACATTGTCATCACTAGACCAGCATATGCCATAGAATATGATTGCATCGATCCATTGGCGCTGAAACCAAATCTGGAATTGAGAACAATTTCTAGACTTTTTTGTGCTGGCCAGTTTAATGGTAGCTCCGGGTATGAGGAAGCTGCAGCACAGGGATTAATGGCAGGCATCAATGCGTCACTGGAAATAAATGGAAAAGAACCCTTTGTTTTGGACAGAAGTGAGGCTTATATTGGCGTTCTCATCGACGATTTGGTGACAAAAGGTACTAATGAACCTTACAGAATTATGACCAGCAGAGCGGAATATAGGCTGGTTTTACGACAGGACAATGCAGATTTGCGTTTAACAGAACGTGGTTATGCCCTCGGATTGGCTTCTGAGGAGCGTTATCAAAAGTTTTTACAGAAAAAGGAAAATGTAGAGAAAGAACGAGCTCGTTTGGCAGAAGCCTATGTGACGCCGAAAGAAGCAAACGATTTCTTGGAAAATTTAGGCAGCTCTCCATTACAGAACAAAGCATCTTTGGCTGATTTGATGAAGCGTCCTGAGGTGACTTATGAACGGCTGATTGTTTTAGATGGTCAGCGTCCTAAATTGTCTTCTCATGAAGAACATCAATTGGAAGTGCTGATTAAATATGAAGGATATATTCAAAAGCAGATTCATCAAATTGAACGATTCAAAAAATTGGAAAATAAAGCCCTGAAAGAAGATTTGCAGTACAGCTTGATTGATGGATTACGTATTGAGGCTGCCCAGAAGCTGGATCAGATTAAACCGAGATCCATCGGACAAGCATCGAGAATTTCTGGTGTTTCACCAGCAGATATCAATGTTTTGCTGGTATATTTGGAGAAACAGAGGAGACAAAAATCGTGACAACATCATTAAATAATGCCTTTGATTCCTTGAATATTCAATGGACCGAAGAGCAGGATGACAAGTTAATTGAATATATGGATGGGGTACTTTCTTGGAACGAAAAGGTCAACTTAACTGCGATTACCAATCGAGAAGAGTTTGTAGTGAAGCATTTAATTGATTCTATTCTTTGCTGCAATTTCCCAGAATACATTCAGGCGAAAGCGATTATTGACGTAGGAACGGGAGCCGGTTTTCCTGGCGTTCCTTTAGCCGTGATCTCTCCTGAGAAAGAATTTTTATTAGCAGATTCCTTAAATAAACGCATCAAAATCATCAGCGAATTAACAGAGAAACTGAGCATTTTCAATGTGGAGGCCGTTCATGGTCGCGCTGAAGAGATGGCGAGAAATGACCGTTATCGCGAAATGTTCGACCTGTCAGTCGCCAGAGCGGTGGCCAATCTGTCGGTGCTATGCGAGTATTGCTTACCCTTTATTAAAACAGGAGGCTACCTCTTGGCATATAAAGGGCCAGACGCAGAGGAGGAAGCAGCTGGCGCGAGGAAAGCCATTGAAATTTTAGGTGGCAGACTAGACAGAATTGAGCCTGTGAATTTACAAGGGTTTAACCATAATATTATTGTTATAGAAAAAATCAAATCCACACCGAAAAAGTACCCTAGAAATGCAGGGACGCCTACAAAGGAGCCGTTGTAAGCCTTTTGGAGATGGAAAAAAATGGATAAGGAATGTTTCACGTGAAACATTCCTTGTTTTTTTATAAAAAGGTGGCAATCAAGAAACAGATACGGTATAATAGGGATAGAAAAAAACGTAGCAGGAGGAGAAACATTGGGAAAAGCAATAGCAATATTCAATCAAAAAGGTGGCGTTGGAAAGACAACCACCAACATTAATCTTGGCGCCAGCTTGGCACTGAAGCAAAAGAAAGTTCTTATGTTAGATATAGACCCTCAGGGGAACACCACTAGCGGGATAGGAATTTCGAAAAAAGATCTACCATATACGGTATATGATTTGCTTATTGAAGACAACTTTGATACCAAAAAAGCAATCATACATACAGACATAGAGAACTTGGATATAATCCCTGCAAGCGTTGATTTGGCTGGGGCAGAGATTGAACTGGTTGAGCTAGAAGGCCGGGAAGCAAGACTGAGAAAAGCCATTGATAAGGTGAAAGAAAATTACGATTATATCTTCATCGATTGCCCACCGTCATTGGGACTTCTGACCATCAACTCCCTGACTGCAGTGGAGAGCGTATTGATTCCAATTCAGTGTGAATTTTATGCGCTGGAAGGGGTAAGCCAGTTGGTCAGCACGATTGAATTGGTGAAAAAGAACTTAAATAAAGATTTAGAAATAGAAGGCGTAATCCTGAGCATGTTTGACGGTAGAACCAATTTATCCGTTCAAGTTGTTCAAGAGGTGAAAAAATATTTCGGATCCAAGGTATATTCCACAGTCATTCCAAGAAATATTCGTTTAGCAGAAGCGCCTAGCTTTGGTATGGCAATTACTGAATATGATCCAAAATCCAAAGGAGCAGAGGCATATAGAGATTTTGCTGAAGAATTCCTTGAGTGGGAGGAGGATAAATAATGGCGACCGCAAAAAAGAATAGAGGCCTTGGGAGAGGTCTCGATGCCTTATTCGCGGATCAGGCGCCTGCATTTGAACCAGAACATGAGGCGAAAACAGAGAAAGCTGATGTAGAGGCAGGCAATTCGGTTCATTACATTAGCATTAACGATATTAAACCTAACGAAAACCAACCGCGAAAAGTATTTAACGAAGAGAAGATTGCTGAACTGGCTGCGTCCATCATAGAGCATGGCATCATTCAACCACTGGTGGTGAGAAAGAAAGAAGCCGCCTTTGAAATAGTGGCAGGTGAGAGAAGATGGAGAGCGGCAAGGAAAGCTGGACTTAAGGAAGTCCCTTGCATTGTACGAGAATTTTCTGATGAAGAAAACATGCTCATTGCCATCATCGAAAACATGCAAAGGGAAGACTTAAACCCGATTGAAGAAGCTGAGGGCTTGCATCAAATGATCAAAACCTACGGCCTCACCCAAGAAGAAGTTTCCAAAAGCGTGAGCAAAAGCAGACCGTATATCACCAACGCATTAAGACTGCTTAAGCTTCCTGAAGAAATTCAGACCTTTGTGGGAGAAGGGATCATGAGTACTGGCCATGCCAGAGCCTTGATTTCTGTCGAAGACAAAAAAGTACAAGCTGAATTATGTAAGAAAATTATTGAAGAAGGTCTTTCCGTAAGAAAAATCGAGGAGTTGGTTGCCAACATTGGAAAACCAAAGAAAAGACCTGTAAAGAAAGTGAAAAATGCCGATACCGTTTTAGTGGAACGCGAGCTAAAGGAAATCTATGGGACTAAGGTCACCGTTCAACAAAAGGGCAAAAAAGGAAAGATTGAGCTAGAATATTATAGCCAAGAAGAACTAAACCGATTGATTGAACTGTTGAAATCAGTTGAGTAGAGAGTTTGTTTCACATGAAACAAGAGAATAGATGAATAGAAGAAATGATACTAATGCCTCTGCTACAGGGGCATTAGTTTGTCTTAGAGGATAGAATATGGATAGGTTACAACGTTTATACCAAAGCTCGTTGCAAGAAGTGCAGCGGCTAGGAATTAAACCATCAAGGAGAATACATGGCGTCATTGTAAATACTAGAGCGAAAAGGCGATTGGGCTGCTGCAAGCGAAACAGAGTGCATGGAATAGAGGGATTTCAGATAGAAATTTCAGCCAATGTGATGGACTGTGATGAGCAGCAAATCAAGGAGGTATTGATTCATGAAATTTTGCATACCTGCAGAGGATGCTTTGACCATGGTAAAAAATGGAAATTGTATGCAGAAATGGTGAGTGATGCGTATGGATATCATATCTCAAGGACCAAAGATGCACCGGAGGTGCAGCCAGACTATCAATACGAAATTCGGTGCAAACAATGCGGAAGTGTATTCTATAGGGTGCGCAGAAGCAAGGTGGTAGTCTCGCCTGAGGATTACCGCTGCGGGAAGTGTAAAGGCCAGCTAGAAGTCAGCGCTTATCACAAAAAAGAAGCCCCTTCAGATACCCGCTTAACTTAAACAAAAATTTGGGAATTGAAGCAAAGTATGGTATACTATTATCACAAAATCAACACTTAGGTGTAGGGTAAATATGGTATACTATACTGCACGGGTTCCGTGCATAATGGAGAGAAACTATGTCAGAAACGAAATTTGGAGAAATATCGTCATACATTCCTATTCCCATGTGTATTGTCAATACGAAGGGGAAGGTATTAAGAGCAAATGCGCACATCAGCGATGTGTTCATTTATGATGGAATTGAGGACTCAGACTTTTTTGCGTTAACTGGCATTAAGACTGTGGACTTATATAATGACTCCGAAAAAAAGAAGCAGTTCATTGTGGAGCGAAATGGGAAGCAGTTTAGGCTACTGTTTAGCAAAGAGGGCGATGCTGAAGACGACAATTTGATGGTGTTTTTCTATGACATCACCAATTTTGAAGATCTAAAGACGCGGTATAACGATGAACGAATCTGTGTTGGTAAAATCATCGTAGACAATTTCGATGAGTTAATTGATAATACACCACCGGAGCACAGGATGACTATTACCACGGAAATTGACAGTGCCGTAAGGAAATGGGCGCTAAAGATGAACGGATCCATCAACTTGGTGCGAGAAGATAAATATTTGATGCACTTTCCAAATGGCAATGTGGAAACCATGGTAGAGTCAAAATTTTCCATTTTAGATGAAATCAGAGCCATTGAAACAGAAGTGGACTTCCCGATGAGCTTAAGCATAGGCATAGGCGTCGGCGGGAAAACTTTGATCGATACAGAAGAATATGCAACTACGGCCCTAGACCTTGCCCTTGGTCGCGGCGGAGATCAGGCGGTCATTCGGCATGGGAATAAAACCGAGTATTATGGCGGCAAGCTACAAACCGTAGAAAAGGGAAATAAGGGAAAATCCAGAGTGGTTGCCCATGCCCTAAAACAGTTAATTGAGCAGGCAAGCCGCGTGTTAATTATGGGGCATAAGAATCCAGACATGGATGCATTTGGTTCGGCATTGGGGATTTATCGTTTATGCTTGATGTGCGAAAAGGAAGCTTACATTGTCATTAATGAAATCAGTGATTCTATGCAAGCCATTTACCAACAAGCGAAAGAAACTGAGCGATATGCGTTTGTCAATAACAAGAAAGCAGAAGCCTTAGCCGATAAAGACACGTTGCTCGTTATTTTAGACACTCACAGACCAAGCTATGCAGAAAGCAGCGCCTTGATCGAGATGCTGGATAAAATTGTGGTCATCGATCATCATCGAAGAGCAGAGGACAGCTTAGAAAATCCAACCTTGTCCTATATCGAATCCTACGCTTCATCGACAGCAGAGCTGGTCACAGAAATATTACAGTATATCGGTGAGAAGAAACGATTGGTCAAGCTGGAGGCGGAAGCCTTATTAGGTGGAATCACTATAGACACCAATCGATTTGCCGTAAAAACTGGAGTGCGAACCTTTGAGGCAGCAGCATGGCTACGCCGATCAGGAGCAGACACGACAGAAGTAAAGCGATTTTTCCAAACCGATATGGAAGCCTTCAAGGTGCGTGCGAAATGTATTGCCGCAGTGGAATTTCACGAAAGCGATATTGCCACGTCTATCTGTGAAGGCTGGAACCAAGATGCCCAAATCATCAACTCACAGGTGGCTGACGAGCTATTGAACATCAAAGGCGTCAAAGCCTCTTTTGTTGCAGGGCGCAATGAAAAGGGTGTAACGGTAATCAGCGCAAGGTCTCTTGGAGAAATCAATGTGCAGGTGATTATGGAAAAGCTAGGCGGTGGCGGACATTTAACGACTGCCGGAGCACAAGTGAAAGAAAGCCCAGAAGAAATCATCGAAAAAGTCATGGAATTAATCAAGTAAACTAGAGGAGGAAACAATGATTGTCATTTTAAATAGAGACGTTAAAGGAACAGGAAAAGCAGGGGAGGTAGTGAAGGTAAGCGACGGCTATGCGAGAAACATGCTGTTGCCTAAAGGATATGCTACTGAGGCTACCGACGGAAACATTAGAAACTTAGAAAAGCAAAAGGCAGTGTTAGCAGAGAAGAAGGCTGAGGAAAAAGCAGCAGCACAAAAGCTGGCGGATACCCTTGCAGACAAGAAGGTCGTTATTAAAACCAAGTCTGGAGAAGGTGGAAGACTCTTTGGTTCCATCACCTCCAAGGACATTGCCGATGCAGCAAAAGAACAGCTAAACATTACGTTGGATAAAAAGAAAATCCAATTGAATAACCCCATTAAGGCTATGGGAAAATTCACGGTTGAAATTAAGCTTTATCCAGAAGTAGTTGGAGAGCTTAGCGTAGAAGTAACAGATCAGGAATAAAGGAGTCAACCAAATGAAAGAAAAGATTCCACCCCATAACGCCGAGGCCGAGAAATCGGTTTTAGGTGCGGCAATGCTAAGCCAAGACGCTTTGGCAGACGTCATTAGCGTTGTAAGGGCAGAAGACTTTTATGATAATGGTCATAAAGAAATCTTTACCGTCATGGTAGAACTATTTCGAAACAATGTATCTGTGGATATGGTCACCGTTTGTGAGGAGCTAAAGAAAAGAAAGTCCTTGGAAATGGTCGGCGGAAGAGCGTACATTGCTACGCTATCTGCGGAAGTTCCTTCCACAACCAATGCCGCTGAATACGGAAAAATTGTAGCAGAGAAAGCATCAATGCGTCAGCTGATTAAAACAGCGGACGATATTCGAGAAAAAGGCTATGAAGAAAAACTAGATCCTACAGAAATTTTGGATTATGCAGAAAAAAGCATTTTTGAAATCGCGCAGCAGAGACAGGGTAGCGATTACGCACCCATCAAAGAAGTCCTACTTGAAAATGTGGCCATGATTGACAAGGCAGTAGCAACCCAAGGTCAAGTTGTTGGATTGTCTACAGGGTTTAAGCGACTAGATGAGCTTACTTCAGGCTTGCAGCGTTCAGACCTAGTGATTATTGCAGCTAGACCAGCCATGGGAAAAACCGCCTTTGCATTGAATGTTGCCCAAAACGCAGCAATCAAATCTGGGGCGACCGTGCTTTTGTTCAGTTTGGAAATGGCCAAAGAGCAATTGGGACAAAGACTGCTTTCTATGGAATCCCGCATCGAAATGCAAAAGCTGAAGACAGGGAATATCCAGAGAAACGATTGGGAAAGAATTAATATGGCGCTGGACTCCTTGTCCAAGACCAATATTCATATTGATGATACACCTGGAATTAGTGTATTGGAAATGAAAAACAAATGCAGAAGGTTAAAGGCGGATAAGGGATTGGATTTAATCGTCATTGACTATTTGCAGCTCATGAATGCTGAAGGAAAATCAGATAACAGACAGCAAGAAATCAGCATGCTTTCTAGATATTTGAAGCTGCTCGCCAGAGAAATGGATTGCCCAGTCATTGTGCTTTCGCAGCTATCTAGAGCACCAGAGCAACGGCAAGACCACCGTCCGATATTGTCTGACTTACGTGAATCTGGATCTATTGAGCAGGATGCCGATATGGTTATGTTCTTATATCGTGACGATTATTACAACAAAGAGACTACAGATAACCCAGGCGTTTGTGAGGTCAACTTAGCAAAGCATAGAAGTGGACCAACGGAAAAGTTTGAGTTAACATGGGTAGAGCGATACACCAAGTTTAGCGATAAAGCCTAAGAAAGAGGTGGATGATGAAGATCACAGAAGAGATGAAGGTATGCGAGATTCTTGACCTTGATGACAAATACGAGAAGATCTTTGAACAGCACGGACTGTTATGCGTGGGATGCCCTGGAGCAATCCAGGAAACCTTAGCAGAAGCAGCTGAAGGACATGGCATCGCCATCGATAAACTGCTAAAAGATCTGAACCAGGAAGTATAAAGGGAAGTTTATGAATTTTACCAAAGAAAAGACAAAAGACTTTTACTTGCTAGATTCAAAAGTAGAAAACATTTTTATCAACGAGTATTTACCAGCAGCTCCAGGAGAATTTGTTAAGGTGTTCATTTATGCATTGATGTATGCAGAGCATAGACTGGACATGAGCAATGAAGCCATGGCGAAACAGCTGTCCATTAGCGAAAAACGTCTAATGGAAGCGTGGGACTATTGGGAGCAAATGGGAGCAATTAAAAAACGCTACATTGACGCAGACGGCAATGTAGATTTTGTCGTTGAATTCACCAATTTAAAAGAATTGTTATATGGGAAAAATGTGGCACCAGCAAAAGGAGAGACTTCGAAAAGAGAGGGGGATAATGTTTTTGGCAATAAAGCAGTAAGGAACATGTTCTCTGAAATTGAAAAAATCTTCGGGCGAGGACTAAGCTCCACAGAGGTTAACCAAATTTTGACGTGGCTATCGGACTTTCATGCAACACCAGAGGTGGTGTTATTTGCCATTAAATATTGTACGGACAAGAATAAAACAAGCATCCGTTACATTGAAAAAGTGGTGAGAGAATGGGCGGAAGAAGGCCTTGAATCAGTGGATCAAGTCAATGAACGACTTCAGGAGCAGGATGAAAAGTACTATCGCTATAAGCGGGTGCTTAAGTCCCTAGGCTTCACTCGCAATGCAACAGAAGCAGAGAGAGAAATGATGGATAGCTGGTTTGACCAAATGGGCTATACCATGGATAGAGTTCTGGAGGCCTGTACGAAAACTGCAGGAATATCCAGTCCTAATTTCAATTATGTAAACAAAGTTTTAGAAAACTGGAGAAATGAAGCGGAGAACCGTGGGGTGGACATCAACAAGAAACAGGTGGTGACCCAAGGTACGCTTAACCAGTATTATGATTTCCTAAGAACTAAAGCAGAAAAAGAAGCCGCTACAAGACAGGCTGAAATCTATGGCAAGCTTCCTAGGATTAAAGAAATCGACGAAGAAATTCGTCAGATGAGTTCACAGCTTTCTAAAGCATTGATTATGGGATCTTCAGAAATTGAAGGAAAGAAAATAAACGGTGTAGTTGATAAACTATCTGCAGAAAGAGCAGTAATTTTAACGGAAAACAATTTCCAAATGGATTACACCGATATCAAATACGCATGTGAAAAATGTAATGACACTGGCATTACAGATCTTGGTGAGCGTTGCTCCTGTGTAAAACAGCGTATGGAAGAGGCGGAAATATGGCAAAAGAAATCTTAAAGAACATTACAGATTTTGCTGCAAATATTGTGACATGGCATGACGAAATGCAAATTCGATTTGATCATTCAATGAAAAAAGCATTTCAACATATTGTCAGCGGCGCAGCAGCAATCATTACAGGATATGATCGCGCAGGGAATCTATGGGACAAGCAGAGACTTCTGCTGGAATATCGATTTGCGAAATACATCCACAAAAATAGAAAAAGAATCGTTGCACATAAGAAAAGCATATTAGGGCATTTTGCCATTGCAATTCTTGTTGCAGTAGGTCTGATTGCATGTATGAACTATGCGACAGGCTTCGAATACTCCTATAACGGAAAAGTATTAGGATATGTTAAGAACCAAGAAGATGTCATCAGAGTGCTGGATTTGGTCAGCGATGAATTGTCCAAGGAGTATGGCTCTAACATCAAAATCGATAAAGACAGCGACATTGCGTTTCGCAAGACGGTCGTATTAGATAAAGAAATCGATCCAGCGGACACCGTATTAAAACGATTGACCTACATGTCGGATATGGAAGCCATTGCTTACGCAATTTCTATTGATGGCGAGCCGTTTGTCATCTGCGAAAGCGAAGCTGCGGCACAGCAGGTGCTGAAAAATATTCAGGATCAGTATTTAGAAAGCGATAATCGTAAGCAAGTAAATTACGAAGAAGTAGGCTTTGTTGAAGAAGTGAAAATAGAAGAAGTGACGACACGATTGGCCAATATCAGCAGTACGAAGACGGCCAAGAAAAAAATCATGTCCGGCGCTTTGGAAGAAACCGTTTATGTGGTAAAAAAGGGTGATACGTATTCAGAAATTTTCTCTAAGTTTGATACAGACTTTAAGACCCTGAAGAAAATTAATCCTAAGCTATCCATGAACAAATTAATGCCTGGAGATAAAATCAAAATCAACAATGCGGTTTCAGCATTAACGGTAAAAACTGTTGAAAAATCTACCTTTGCAGAAAAGGTGAAATACAAGACCGAATACCGAGAATCTTCGTCAATGTATAAGGGCGATGAAAAGGTTTTACAAAAAGGTGTTAACGGTAAACGAGTAGTTACTGCACGTTTAACTAGGGTCAATGGTGAAGTAGTGAAAAAGGTGGTTTTACAATCTGAAACCATTAAAAAATCTGTTAAGCGAATTGTAGTAAAAGGAACAAAGGCTGTTCCAAAGACCGCGCCAACAGGAAGATTCATTATTCCGGTTACAGGATATACGTTAACCTCTCCGTTTGGATGGAGATGGGGCCGAATGCATGAGGGTGTCGATTTAGCGTGTCCAACGGGAACGACCATCAGGGCATCTGATGGCGGAACCGTCGTTTATGCAGGCTGGTACAGTGGATATGGACTGTTTATTGACATCGATCATGGTGGAGGAATCCACACTAGATACGGTCATTGTAATTCCATAAATGTTTCTGTAGGACAGAAGGTATATCAGGGACAGAAAATCGGAGAAGTAGGAAATACAGGAAACAGTTACGGTTCTCATTGCCACTTTGAAATTACGGTAAATGGGCGACCAGTGGATCCGTTTAGCTATACGGGTTAAGAGATATAGGGGAAAAAGATGAACAGGAAAAAACGGGTAAGGGTGAATAAAGTCAGAATCGTTTTGACCATAGTAGGGATATTACTGGTCGTGTTCCTTGGCTTGTCCATAAAGAACATCTTTGACCTGCGAGCAGAACAAGCACAGCTAAAAAAAGAGAATGAGATGTTGACATCTGAGAAGAAAGACTTGAAGCAAGAACTAAAAAACGTTAATGACTTGGAATATATTGAAGAACAGGCGAGAATGCAGTTGAAGCTAATTATGCCTGGCGAGATTCTCTATATTTTAGAAGAAGAGAACCAAAGCAATGGAAAAGATTAGTATTAAAGAAGCCATTGTGGTGGAGGGGCGTGACGATACAGCAGCACTGTCAAGAGCAGTAAACTGCGTCACCATTGAAACCCATGGCTTTGGCATGGCAGAAGAAATGTGGGCTTTGCTCGAAAAAGCCGATAAAGAACAAGGCTTGATTGTATTTACAGATCCAGATAGAGCAGGGGAAACCATTCGAAGAAAAATCATGGAACGATTTCCCCATGCCAAGCAGGCGTTTTTGCCGAAAAGCAAGGCACTGAAGAAGAACAATGTCGGCGTGGAAAATGCCAAGGCAGAGGACATCATAGAGGCGCTACTGAAAGCACATCCAACCAAAGGAGTGTGTGAGACGATTTTTGATGAAGAGGATTTAATCGCATGGAACCTAATTGGGACAGCCGATGCCAGAAAACGACGTGAAACACTTGGTGATCAGCTAGGCATTGGTTATGGAAACAGTAAGGCCTTCCTGAAAAAATTGAACCAGTTTTCCATTGATCGTGAAGCGTTTATAAGCAAAGCAAAGGAACTAGAATGAAGCTATATACACCGTCTACCATAAGAGACATTAAGGATAAGTATGGATTCAGACTTTCTAAAAGTTTGGGACAAAATTTCCTGACAGACAAAAATATTATCGACAAAATTATAGAGGCTGCTGAGATTGAAGACACGGATTTGGTTATCGAAATTGGACCGGGAATTGGCGTTCTCACTTGTGAAGCAGCGCCAAAGGCCAAGAAGGTAGTTGCCATAGAAATTGACAAAAACCTGATTCCTATTTTACAGGATACCTTAGCTGATGAACCTAACGTACAGGTCATCAATCAGGACGTGTTAAAAACCGATTTGCAACAGATTATTGATACAGCTGACTGTAGCGGCGTGAAAATCATCGGCAATTTGCCTTACTATATTACGACGCCCATCATCATGTCGATTCTGGAGCGAGGCATCAAAGCCGACAGCATTACCATCATGATGCAAAAGGAAGTGGCGGATCGCATTAAGTCTAATCCGGGAACCAAAGCCTATGGTGCGTTATCGGTGGCAGTGCAATATTACTGCACAGTAGATTCGGTGGCCATTGTGCCAAAGGAAGTGTTTGTACCAGTACCAAAAGTGGACTCAGCAGTGCTGAGATTAAATATACGCAAAGAAAGGCCTGTGGACCTTTTAGATGAAACGTTGTTCTTCAGATGCATCAAAGCGGGATTTGGGCAGAGAAGAAAAACATTATCTAATTCGTTGATGGCTCTTGGAGATAAAACCAAAGAAGAAGTAAAGCGCTGCTTAGAAGCGGTTGGGATTGATGAGAAGCGTAGAGCAGAAACGCTCTCGCTAAAGGAATTTGCAAATCTTGCAAACGAATTTTCTAAAGGGGAACAATAGAGATGAAATCATTTTACGAGAAATACTTACACAATAGTTTTTGTTTTTGCTTGGCATGGGCGTTTGCCTTAAATTTGATTATCGAAACCCTTGCCAGAAAAGGACTAGGAGGCTTCACCTTTTTCTTTGAAAGCCCTCTAATTTTTCTTTACAATACACTCGTTATCTTCGCCACGTTAGTGATTGCCACTTTGTTTAGGCGGAGATTGTTCTGTGTGACGATTATTTCCATCGTTTGGCTAGCCATCGGCGTAACCAACGGCGTAATCCTCATTCAGCGAATGACACCGTTTACGGTAAAGGACTTAAGCGCCATTACAGACGGTGCAACCATCATCACCAATTATTTTTCTTACACGGAAATTGCACTGATTGGCGCAGCCATTGTTGCAGGAATCATCGGCCTAGTGATTCTATTCATCAAAGCACCGAAGAAAAAAGAAAAGGTCAATTGGAAACGGAATATCGCAGGGGCGATTTTGATCATTGTGCTTGCCTTTGGGGCAACCTTTGGGTTGAATAAAGTAGGTGTATTATCTACCTTCTTCGGAAACCTTGCTTATGCGTATGAAGACTACGGCGTGCCATATTGCTTTATCAATACATGGCTCAATACAGGCATCCATAAACCAGCAGATTATGATGAGAAAACAGTAAAAGCCATTTTCGATGCGAGCCAATATAATGAAGATGGAACCATGAAATTGGTAGCGTCTGATGAGGACGAGGATCTTCCTAACATTCTATTTTTACAATTAGAATCCTTTGTGGATCCTAGCCTATTCAACAATATCGAATTGTCACAAGACGCCATTCCTACATTTAGAAAGCTATCCAACGAGTTTTCTTCAGGGAGCTTAACGGTTCCAGCCTGTGGAGCGGGAACTGCCAATACAGAGTTCGAAGTCATGACAGGGCTTAGCGTGAAATTTTTCGGTCCAGGAGAATATCCGTTCAAAGCCGTATTAAAGGATAAAGCTGCGGAGAGCATTGCGTTCGATTTGAAGAGCTTGGGCTTTGGAACTCATGCCATTCACAATCACCGAGCATTGTTCTATAACCGTAATGACGTTTTTGACAATATCGGATATGATACGTACACGTCCGTTGAATACATGAGTGACGTGCCGAAAACACAGAAAAACTGGGCAAAGGACACGATTTTGATTCCCCAGATCATGAATGCAATGGAATCTACAAAGAGCAGAGACTACGTATATACGATTTCTGTTCAAGGACACGGTAAGTATCCAACAGAGCAACTGATTCAAAATCCTAAGGTGGAGGTCACCGACGCACCGAATGAGGAATTGAAATGGAAATATGAGTACTATGTCAATCAGGTTTACGAGATGGATCAATTCGTCAAACAGTTGACGGAGACCTTGGCAGAATATGATGAGCCAGTGGTATTGGTACTTTACGGCGACCACATTCCTGCATTAGACGTGACGGAAGGGTCGTATGACGCTAAGGATTTATACCAAACGCAGTATGTCATTTGGAGCAATTACGAAATGGATAAGAAGGATAGAAACTTGACCACTTATCAGCTGGCTGCGGAGGTTTTTGACCAAATTGGAATTCATACGGGAACGACAATCAAATATCACCAAACTGTTGACCATAAGTCGAAAAACTACTTATCCAACTTGAAAATGCTCGGTTACGACATGCTATACGGAGAAGGCTACATCTACGGTGGAACCAATCCGTTTACCAAAGCGGGTATGAGGATGGGCGTAAAAGAGATCAAAATTGAAAAAGTGGTAGCAGTAGGCGGAAAGTACTACATCAAAGGGAAAAATTTTACGGAGTATAGTAAGGTTACCTTAAATGGAGAAACGTTGAAAACCATTTATCTAGGTCCTAATTTGTTGGGACTACAAGAAGAAGTGGATCCTAATGATGCCTCTAAAATGAAGGTTAGCCAAATCGATAAATCCAATAAAGAAATCATTAGTACTACTGAATAATTGATGGAGGGAAAAGCCATGAAAACCTTGGAAACGGAAAGACTACAGTTGACCATGTTTACGATGGAGGATGCAGAAGGGTTATATGCCTATGCGAAAAATCCTAATGTTGGACCCCACGCAGGGTGGTCTCCACATAAAGACGTGGAGGAGTCAAAAGAAATCATCCAAAACTTGTTTTTGCCCAATGAAACGTGGGCCATTCGCCTAAAGGATAGCGGGAAGCTTATCGGCAGTATTGCACTGGAAAAAGATAAGTATAGACCTGAGGCCAACAGCAAGGAAATGGGTTACTCACTGGCAGAAGAGTACTGGCATCAAGGCATTATGACGGAAGCAGCCCGCGAAGTTCTTCGCTTTGCTTTTGAAGAATTGGGATTGGATCAAGTGGGCATTTGTACGGGAGAATCCAACCTTCGTTCCCAAGGCGTCATCAACAAGTGCGGATTTACTTATGAAGGAACCATTCGAAGAACATACAAGGTGTATGACGGCAGCCTTAGAGATTCGAGAGTGTATTCCCTCTTGAAAAGTGAATATGAAGAAAAGAACTAAAAAAAGAGGAGTACCATCAGATTCGGTGGTACTCCTTTATTGATACTAGGCTTATTTTATTGCGATGGCTTCGATTTCCACTAAGGCACCCATTGGCAGCTTGGCCACTTGGAAGGCTGAGCGTGACGGATATACGCCGCTAGGGAAATAGCTAGCATAGACTTCGTTAACCTTGGCAAAATCGTCCATATTTGCAAGGAAGCAAGTGGTTTTTACCACGTTATCCAATCCGCTTCCCGCTTCCTCTAAAATGGCCTGAAGATTTTTCAGTACTTGATGGGCTTGGGCATCGATGCCACCATCAACGATTTTTCCGTTTGCTGGATCAAGAGGAATTTGACCAGAAGTAAAGATCAAGCTGTCTACGA
The DNA here is from genome assembly GCA_050435405.1 of Clostridiales Family XIII bacterium PM5-7. Classification (GTDB taxonomy): domain Bacteria; phylum Bacillota; class Clostridia; order Peptostreptococcales; family Anaerovoracaceae; genus Senimuribacter. The sequence continues at coordinate 95,041 of JBNDKG010000006.1, read as the reverse complement.
TATTTGCCTGAGCATATGGTCCGATGGCTGCAGGCGCTTTTTCAGTTGCTACGATAGTTCTCATGTGTTTCTCCTATTTTGTTTCTATTTTAATCCTAAAGCGATAAACTGTTTTAACTCGGATAACGAGATTTTCTGCAATTTACATTTGCCGAAACGCTCTGGAACAACCATAGCGATTTGGTCTCCGGCGATTTTCTTATCCATCAAAGCGTATCGATATAGCTGTTCGACGGAATAAGGGACAGATAAGTTGAACCCTGCGTCTTCTAGTATTTCAGATAGGTAACCACTGATGTCCGTTGCAGTAAGGCCCATGGCAAAAGCGGCTTTCGCTTCAACGACCATGCCTTTCGCTACAGCTTGACCGTGAGAAACGGAGAAGCTGCTCATTTTCTCTATGCCGTGACCAATGGTGTGACCAAAGTTCAATAGCTGTCGCAAGCCCTTATCCAGCTCGTCGGCCTCTACGACGGATTTCTTAATGGAGAGGCAACGTTCGATAACGTATTCATAATTTCCAGAAGCAATAGGCTCCACCAAAGAGGCTTCTGAAATTGCGGCGCTTTTTACCGCTTCTGCTACACCATCAAGAAGACGAAGTGGTGGCAAGCTATCGAAGGTCTTGTAGTCAATTAATACAAGAGATGGTTGCCAGAACGCACCTGCAAGGTTTTTCCCGGACATTAGATTTAGCCCTGTTTTTCCACCAACGGAAGCGTCAATCGCCGATAGATACGTTGTTGGAAGCTGAATATATGGAATTCCGCGCATATAGGTTGCAGCAGCGAATCCTGCCAGGTCTCCGACGACGCCGCCGCCGAGAGAGACGATTGCATCAGAGCGTGTGATTCCTTCATCTGCTAAGGCTTCTACAATATTGGAGTAGGTGTTTAGATTCTTTGCATGTTCTCCAGGTGGGAAAACCACCTTAGAAATTTGGTATCCGTGTTCAATTAATGAGGTGGTCACTACTTGACCAAAGATGCTGTTCACGGTGCTGTCGGTGACAATACATAGCTTGCAAGGTGGTAGACAAGCACGGATATACTCGCCGGCATTTTTCAAGATATCATTGCCAATGATTACATCATAGGGATGTTTGGTTGCTACTACGAATTTCTTCATATTGTCTTGCTCCTAATACTAACTGAGAAAAGTCGTCCAAGTTAACGGCCTGTGGCCCATCACAAAGTGCATGTTCTGGATCATTATGGACTTCAATGAGAAGACCGTCTGTTCCAGCTGCTATGGCTGCAAAAGCAACAGGTGCAACGATCGATGCCACGCCTGTTCCATGGCTTGGATCGGCAACCGCAGGAAGATGGGATAACTGTTTCAATAACGGGACTGCATTAATATCAAAGGTGTTTCTCGTAGAGGGTTCAAAGGTTCTAATGCCTCTTTCGCAGAGAATGACCTGTTGATTTCCGTTTTTCATGATATATTCAGCACTGTAAAGTAGTTCTTCTAATGTATTTCCCCAACCTCGTTTCAACAAAACAGGTTTATTGGTTTTGCCCAAGGCTTCGAGAAGGGCATAGTTTTGCATGTTTTTTGCGCCTACCTGAAGCAAGTCAATGTCGTTGAACTTAGGCAGGTCGGCAGGATCCATGATTTCTGAAACGACGGGAAGACCAGTGGCCTTTCCGGCGGCAACCAGATACGCAAGACCCTCTTCACCAAGACCTTGGAACGCGTAAGGAGAGGTGCGGGGTTTAAATGCACCACCACGCAATAAATCCGCCCCACTTTCCTTGACGGCATAGGCGACGGCGTTTAATTGGTCTTGTGATTCAATGGTGCAAGGCCCTGCAATGATTGGCAAAGACCCGTTTCCAAAGGTCACTTGGCCAATGGTGATTTCTGTATTTTCAGGATGTTTTTTTCGTGAAGACAATAAATTCATCGTAAATTATATTTCCTTTATGATATACTATAGTCATTAGTAATAGAATTGTAACATATTTTTATACAATTTGCAAAAAGGGGTGAGAGAAATCAAGAGGGTTTTTGGAAAAATTGTGTTTACCCTCATTACGGTAGCAGTGATTTGTGGGATTGTTTCCATGACGTTGAACAACTATGTGGTAAGCAAAGGGAAGAAATTTTTAACTGTGGCAGTCAATGAGGAACAAGAAACACTTTCTAAGGAGAACATAACTGAGCTAAAGGCCTTTGACGGGGATTGCATTCTCGTTCTAGGTGCAGGAATTAGAGACGACCAAACACCGACGCCGATGCTAAAGGATCGGTTGGATATAGGGATTATGCTGTATAAGGCAGGCGTTGCACCGAAAATTTTGTTGTCGGGAGATAATGGCTCGGAAAACCATAACGAAATTCACGTCATGCTGACCTATACGAAGGACGCTGGTGTACCGGCGGAAGACATATTCTGCGATCATGCAGGGTTTTCCACCTACGATTCGATGTATAGAGCGAAAAATATATTTTCGTGTAGCAAGGTGATTGTTGCCACGCAAACCTATCACGAATATCGGGCGCTATTTATTGGCGATAAGCTGGACTTAAAGGTTATGGGCGTTGCGTCTGACCAGAAAACCTATGACGGACAAGCCTTGAGAGAAATTAGAGAAGTTATGGCCAGGGTTAAGGACTTTTTCAAAGCGCAGAAAAAACCAGAAGCCACCTTGGGAGGAGACGTCATTCCCATAGACGGAAGCGGAGAAAGTAGCCACGGAGAGTAATCACATGCAGTATCAATTTTATCAAATTCTTTTGTTTTTCATCATTTACAGTATAATTGGCGCAGGGCTTTCTGCGATGCACAGCATACTTTTAGGAGAAAAACAGGAACGCATAAAGGTATGTAAAGGGCCATACTGTCCAGCCTTTGGGGTTGGGGCAGTGCTGCTCATCGTGGTGATGGGAATTTTCCAAAACACACCACCAGTTGCCTTTGCTGTGGGCCTAGTCGTTGGTAGCTTAGTGGAGCTAGGGACCATCGCTGTTGCACATCGGTGCAATCCGGAATCTGCTGGCAGATTCTCTTGGTATCATCCGCTGCTATGGGGCGCGTGTGCAGTGATACTGATGACCCATGGTCATCATTTGGTCGTATTAGCGACCAATAGGATTTCGATATGGATTCACTTCGCCGTCCTAATGATTTTTGCCTTTATCATGATCTCCGATTATGTGGAAGGTGTAGCGAGAATCTTAGAAAAGAAGCCTGAAAAAGATATATGATAATGAGAACAGCTGGTGAACTTTATTTACCAGCTGTTTAGATTTCACACAATCCACATTGACACATGACACCCTGTCACATATAATGGGAACGAAAAGATGACAAGGTGTCATTTTTTGTTGTAAAAAAGGAGGATATTATGCCGAAAGATACGTTTTACCATCTTGACGAAGGCAAGAAAAAACGCATACTTGATGCTGCGGAGAAAGAATTGATCAGAGTCCCTATCTCTGAACTATCCATTAACAAAATCATTCAATCCGCAGAGATTTCTAGAGGCAGCTTTTACCAGTACTTTGAGGACAAACACGATTTGGTGATGTACTTGCTTTCTGATTATATCGAAGCCATTAAAACCGAAATCGTGAATAGCCTAACCCTAAATCAAGGGGACGTTTTTCTAGCCATGGGGTACATTTTGTGCAAAATCGATGAGATAGAAAAAAGTGAAGGCCAAAAACTCTTTGATCATATTATGGTCGATGCCACGACGGATCACACTTGTTCTCCAGAAAAAGTAATCACCTTGGAAGAAGAACTGCTTGCGATCATTATGGATAAAATAGATAGAACGAAATTAATCGTAGAAACAGATGAAGAAATCAGGTCATTGATTCGATTGATTTTTTCTATGTTAAAGGGAGCTGCGGTCAGAAGCTGTTATGAAGAAAAAAATGATGACCAAATTGTGGAGGAGCTGAAACGACAACTGGAGTTTATTAGGCTTGGAGTAGAAAGGGAGAAGAGTTAATGTCAAAATTCAGTGTAAAAAAGCCATTTACCGTCTTTGTCGCTGTAGCAATTATTCTGGTCACGGGCATTGTGTCCTATACGAAAATGACACCAGATTTGTTGCCGAATATCGACATGCCATACGTCATTGTCATGACGCCGTATGTTGGAGCGACGCCAGAAAAAGTGGAAAGCAATGTAACGAAACCGCTTGAGCAAAACTTATCCACGTTGACCGATTTGAAAAACATCCAATCGGTATCTAGCGCGAATTATTCGATGATTATGCTAGAGTTTGAAAATAGCGTCAATATGGACACGGTGACCTCAGATATTTTGCAGGAAATCAACATATCGAGCAGTAACTGGGAAGACACAGTGGGAACGTCAACGATCATGAAAATGAATCCAAATATGCTGCCGGTAAATGTTGCCGCAGTAGATTACGAAGGAATGGATCGGGCTGAGTTATCAGCCTTCGTTAATGATGTGTTGCTCAATAAGCTAGAAGGGACCAGTGGAGTTGCAAGGATTGATGGCTCTGGGCTTTTGGAAGAAAAGGTTAATGTCGTTATTAGTGAAAAAAAGCTTGATGCCATCAACAACAAAATTTTGGCGCAGGTGAACGGTCAATTAGCCGACGCACAAAGCCAGCTAGACAGCCAAAAGGCGAAAATCGTAGAAGGTCAAAAGCAATCGGCAGAAGCAAGAGCGCAGCTGGAGGAGATGAAGGATTTCATGCCGCCTGACCAATATGCTGAGCAGATTGCGAAAATTGACGAAATGGATGCCCAATTGGCTTCGGGCATGAGTCAGATAAAAACAGGGCAAGCACAATTGGATGCACAAGCAGCAGAAGCGAGAGCAAGCGCGAATATCGGCGATCGCATTACGACAGAAATGATTGCAGGCATTCTAAAAGGGCAAAATTTTGAAATGCCCGCAGGCTACGTGGAGGAAGATGGAACCAATTACTTGGTCAGCGTAGGTGATAGCATCACCACAGAGAAGCAAGCAAAAAATCTGTTTCTGTTTGACTCTGGAGTGGATAGCGTAGGGAAAGTATATCTGAAGGATGTTGCAGACGTCTTTGTCAGCAACAATGAAGAGGATATTTATTCGAAGATAAATGGGAAAGATGGTGTTGTACTGTCCTTTTCTAAACAATCCAACTATGCGACAGCGACAGTATGCGAAAATATCCAAGATCAGTTTGACCAATTATCTAAAGAATATGAAGGCATGACCTTCACCACATTGATGAATCAGGGCGATTACATTAATCTGGTTGTGGATTCTATTCTAAGCAGCTTGCTGTGGGGCGCACTGTTTGCGGTGTTGATCCTATTGCTATTCTTACGAGGGATTAAACCAACGTTTATTACCATTTGCAGTATTCCAATCAGTATCGTGTTCGCCATATTGCTGATGTACTTCTCCGGTATTTCCATCAACTTGATTTCCATGTCTGGTTTGGCGGTATCCGTAGGAATGTTAGTGGACAACTCCGTTGTTGTCATCGAAAATACCGTTCGATTGAGGAGGCTTGGCATTCCGGCTGCAAAAGCAGCAGTAGCAGGAGCAAAGCAGGTAGGCGCGGCAATTACAGCATCAACCTTGACGACCATTTGTGTTTTTGTGCCGATTATCTTTACTGACGGAATTACAAGACAGCTGTTTACCGATATGGCACTGACGGTTGCCTATACCTTGATCGCCAGCTTGATTATTGCCTTGACCTTGGTTCCAGCAATGTCATCAAGATTGCTGGTCAATGTGGAAGAAAAAGAGGGGAAACTATTCTTGTCTATGTTGGACAAGTATAAGAAATCCGTTACCTTTGTCTTGAAGCATAAGGTGCCAGTGATTCTTCTTGCCATTGTGCTCTTCGTTGGAAGTGGATATTTAAGCATGTCAAAAGGGTTTATCTTTATGCCAGAGATGACATCTCCGCAGATGCAGGCGACTTTGGAAATGCCGAAGGGAAGCAGTGTGCAGGATACGGTCAAGGTGGCTGACGAAGCCATGGCTAAGATGGAAAAAGTGAAGGACGTAGAAACAGTAGGTGTAATCTTATCGACGGGAGGTCTTTTAGGCGGCGGTTCATCGACGCCATCGGCATCCTTCTATATTATGCTTTCGGAAGATATAGAATCCTCCAGCATGGAGGTTGCATCGCAAATTAACGATGCTTGTGAAGGGCTAGATGGAGAGGTTATCGCCTCTGGGTCCTCTATGGGAGATTTCACTACCGCCCTAGGAGGCTCTGGAGTTTCCATCAATATTTATAGCGGAGACTTAGACAATTTACAAGAAACCGCAAAAGGCATTTCAGCGGAATTGAAAAAAGTTGAAGGCATCGATGAAGTAGAAAGCGGCATTGAGGAATCCGATAAAGAGTACCACTTTGTGGTGAAGAAAACCGTGGCCATGGAAAAAGGCTTGACCGTAGCACAGGTTTATGCAGCCATTGTAGATGCCATGACTGTGGAAGAAAACGCAACGACGGTGACTTGGGAAAACGATGACTTTAATGTGGTAGTCAGTGCAGAGCAAAAGGATGCGTTGACCCCGAAGGACATTAAGAATTTGACCATCACCGTAGAAGATGGGCAAGGCGGAAAACAAAACATAAAGGTAAACGATATTGCTAAGCTAGAGGAAAAGGAAACGCTGAAGTCTATCGGCCGTGAAAACCAAAGCAGATACTTAACGGTAAGTGGTACGGTAAAGGAAGGCTACAATGTAACCAAGGTCAATGATGCGGCAGAAAAGGCAATTGGAGAGTACAAGCTGCCAAGTGATACCACCATAGAGTTTGGCGGAGAAAGCGAAACCATTATGGATGCCATGGAAGATTTAGGCTTGATGCTGTTATTGGGGATCTTGTTCGTTTATTTAATTATGGTCGCTCAATTCCAGTCACTGAAATCACCGTTTATCATCATGTTCACCATACCGCTGGCATTTACAGGCGGATTGATGACACTGCTTATTGCGGACATGGAAATCAGCGTAATCGCCATGATTGGTATGGTCATGCTGACGGGAATCATCGTGAATAATGGAATTGTATTGGTTGACTATATCAATCAACTTAGAGCAAAAGGAATGGCGAAAAAGGATGCCATTGTGGAAGCGGGAATGACTAGAATCAGACCGATTTTGATGACCTCGCTGACCACCATTTTAGGCCTAGTGGTTATGGCCCTTGGCCGAACTGCAGGCACAGATATGATGCAGCCAGTGGCACTTGTTTGTATCGGTGGATTAATTTACGCAACTTTACTTACCCTATATATTATTCCGGCAATCTATGATATAATGAACGGCGAAAAATACCATCACTTGTCCGATGAGGATTTGGACATTAGTAATATATAAGGAATAATAGGGGGTTTGTGTTGAAGCTATTTGACGACCGCGTACAAGAAACGAAATATAAGGTACTGAGAGAGGTTGCCATTCAGACATGGAAAGGCAATGACGTATTTGCAGAGTTTAATGAGATTGCAAGCAACGTTATTACAGAGGACATTCCGCCAACGAGATGCTGCATATACAAGGATAGAGCGGTAGTTGCAGAACGTGTTCGATTGGCATTAGGTGGAAGTAGAAAAAACAAAAATGTGGTGCAGGTGATTAGTATTGCTTGCGATGAGTGTACAGAAGCGGGATATGTGGTGACGGACCTTTGTAGAGGGTGCCTTGCCAACAACTGTGTTATGGCATGTAAGCTAAATGCAATCACCATCGATAGCAATCACCATGCGAGAATCGATAAGGCTAAGTGTATTGACTGCGGGAAATGTGCGAAGGCATGTAAGTATTCTGCCATCCATAATTTCCAGCGTCCTTGCGAAATTGCATGCAAAGCAGATGCAATCTCAATGGCACCAGGTGGAGAAGCGTCTATTGACCCAGAAAAATGCATTGACTGTGGGTCTTGTGTTTACCATTGCCCGTTTGGTGCAACGGTTGACGTATCCAGCATAGTGGATGTGGTGAATTCATTAAAGGAAAGCCGCATCGACCAGAACAATCCGACCATTGCCATTGTCGCGCCGTCGATTGCCAGCCAGTTTCTTTATGCCAACTTGGGACAAGTCATTTCAGGCATAAAGAAATTAGGATTTCATCAAGTCCTAGAGGTTGCCTTAGGGGCGGATATGGTGGCGAAAAAGGAGACAGAGGAGCTGATGGAAAAAGGATTCCTTACCTCGTCTTGCTGCCCAGCTTTCGTGAAGTACATCGAGACTAGGTTCCCGAATTTAGTGGAACACATATCGCATAACCTATCGCCAATGGCAGAATTGGCTAAGTTCATTAAGAAAAAGCATCCAGAGTCAAAAATTGTCTTTATCGGACCTTGCATTGCGAAAAAAGCCGAAGTGCGAAAGCCAGAGGTGAGCAAGTACATCGATTACGCCATTACCTTTGAGGAATTGCAGGCCTTGTTTGACAGCAGAGACATTCTTCTTCGCGAACAAGAAGAAACGGATTGGAATCAGGCATCTTATTATGGTCGAAGCTTTGCTCGGGCAGGCGGTTTGACCCAGGCGGTATCTCAGGCATTGAAGGAAATGGGAGAGCAGGACTTCGAATTTAATCCCATTGCCTGCGATGGAATTGCAAAATGTAAAGCAGCATTGATGCGTGCGGACAAAGGGGTACTTCCAAACAACTTTATTGAAGGAATGATTTGCACTGGAGGCTGTGTCGGTGGTTCAGGAAATCTGATCCACTACGATGGAGCGCCAGATAAGCTAAACGAACATGTAGAAAAAGCCAGTGCAACAGAGATTATTCCCAATGTAAAAAAAGCCATTAATATAGGATAAATAGAAAAAAGTCACCAGCGAATGCTGGTGGCTTTTATGATGGTCTAATATGGTATAGTGTCTTTATTTTACAATAATCCAGACACCTTTATTGGTTGGCCACTTTGTATTGTCCGAAAGGTCGCCTCTCCACCAAGTGTCGGTGGTTGAACCGTTATATAATGCGAGGACTGGGCCGTCCACATCGTCCCAAGTAAAATCAATATAATAGAATTGACCTTTAACTACAGAGGAGTTTCTGGAAGAGTTAGGTTTTTTACTGTTTTCCTTTGCAGCATCGTAGGTCTGAATTGGTTGATCAGGATCGATTTTCGTAAAATTGTGTTTGCTCCAACCAAGGATGATCTCTAGGTAAGCATCGATGTCCTTGATGTTGGAACTGTATTGCGCCGTTTTGATCAAATAATAACCCTCTGGGTATTTGTCACTACCAGGATAGTAGATGATTTTTCCGTATAAGTCTGCACTTGATGAACCGACACCAGTACCTTGGACAGGGATTTCCACGTATTTTCCTGTTTCAGGGTCAAAGACGTGTACGGTGTACATCGTATCATCAGGTTTGGTGATGTTGCCAGAGCCTTCATGAATGGAACAGGAAACGTTCAACGAAGAACCGTTTTTTAGTTCAATTTTACAGGTGCCACCGGAAGGGCAAAGGGTATCTAACGCCATATCTGCATTTTTAGCGTCATCAGCAGTCGGCATTCTTCCTTCTGTTAATACAATCAATTCTAGAGTTCTCACCAGCTGATAACGATTGTATTCGCAAACGTTGGTTTTGGACTTTGCTAAAGCGCCAGTAAAAATGGGAATAGAAACAGCGACAAGAACGGCAATGATTGCAACGACAACCAGCAGCTCTGCCAAGGTAAATCCGGATTTTTTTTGGATTTGTTGCTTCATCTGAAGGGACCTCCGCTTTGGTTATTTATATGGTGTAATTATCGAAATATCCTTGAATATAGATAAATGGTGTTCCTTTATCTCCGCTACCGCTAGTTAAGTCGCAGAGAGAACCGATTAAATCGGTCAGCTTTCTTGGGGTTGTGCCTTGAGCAACCATAGCGTCGCCAAGGTCAGCATCCTTATTTTTGATGTAGTCGGTAATTGCAGCCTTAAGTTCTTCACCCTTTAGGTCGGCAAAATCGTTATCTGCTAAGTATTTCAGTTTTACTTCGTTCGGTGTGCCTTCTAGGCCTTTGGTATACCCTGGAGACACCACTGGGTCTGCCAGCTCCCAAATTTTCCCGATTGGGTCCTTAAATGCGCCATCACCGTAAACCATGACTTCAACAGTTTTTCCTGTTAACACGTTGATTTTCTTTTGGATGCCAGCTACAAACTCCTGGCAATTAACAGGGAATAGCTTGATGGAGTCTTCTGTAGACTTATTGGATCCGAGAAGTCCGTAGTCCGGGTTATATCCGCTGCCATCTACGCTGGTGGTCAAGATATCATCTAGACCTAAAACGACTTCAGCGCCTGCTTGCTTTAGCAATCTCTTGGTTCTTACACGGGTATGAATATCACAGGTCAACACGTTTTTCGTATAGTTAACAATGGTCTTAGGGTTGTTGGAGAAAATCAATTCGGCCTCAGCGCCTTCTTCTTCAATCAACGTTTTGTAATAGTTGACGTAATCCATATCGGTAAAGGTATGTCTAGATTTTCCGAATAATTCTTCGAATTTTTCCTGAGACAATACATCAGAATAAGGGTTGACACCCTTTTCGTCAATCAAGTCGATGTCAACTAGCTGATTTCCAACCTCATCGGAAGGATAGCTAAGCATGAGCACCACCTTCTTCGCTCCACGAGCTATGCCGCGTAGGCAAATTGCAAATCTATTTCTGCTCAAAATAGGGAAGATTACACCGATGGTGCCTCCGCCTAATTTGTCCTCAACGTCTTTAGCGATTTGTGCTGTGGTCGCATAGTTTTCTTGTGTTCTGGCTAAAACTGACTCTGTTACAGCAACGATGTCACGATCGTTAATGACGAACTCTCCTGAATTGGCAGCGTCGATGACAGTATCTACGACTATCTGCTGGAGATCATCTCCTCCTTTAACAATGGGGCCTCGAAGACCTCTACTCACGGTTCCTACTTTTCTTTCCATGATGCTACTCTCCTTTTATTTGATTTATACCTAAGTTTGCTAAGGCATCTGCTCGGTTATTCATCTCGGTGATGTATTTAAACTCATCAAAACCAAACCGTTCTCCGTTCCAAGAAACAAACTTTTCATACAATTTATCAACATCTGTGGCACTGTGGTTAAGATTCACATGACCCTTTACGCGGTAAAAGGTAACGTTATGCTTTCGCACTAGGGCCAACAGCTCTTTCCAAAGATCAGGATTTTCTACAGGCTTTTTCGCCGAATTCATCCAATTGTTCTGTTCCCAGCGTTGGTACCATTTCTCCCTAAAGCAGTTAGAAACGTACGAGCTATCAGAAAAAACCTCAATGGTTTGATTGTCTTTAGTCAACGCATTGAACCCTTCGATGACAGCAGTAAGCTCCATTCGATTGTTGGTCGTATTGGCCTGCCCGCCGTATAATTCTTTCTTATGTTCTCCAAACTCAAGAATTGTTCCCCAGCCACCAAAGTTTTCTTCGTTTTGGTTACCGGAACAGCCTCCATCGGTGTACATTTTCAGAATTGCCATGTTATCCTCCCCTTGTGAAAAACCTCACTTCTATTATGCCTCATTTCCGCAAGAAGCACAATGAAAAAATTATTTACTTTTTGGTAACACTTAGCTGATGAAGGTGTAACCAAAAGGTAACAAGAGGAATTATTTCATGGGTCTTGCAAGGCGAACAAGAAAAAATAATTATACTCCATTATCTTTAGAATTTCAACTGGCAATTGCTTTGTGATTTAATTGTCAGAAAGGTTAGTTAATTTTGGCACGGTTATCGCAATATTAGTGACCATCAAGATATTAGGAGGATAGTTAACATGAAAGTAAAGGAAAAATATTTGAACTTCTACTATGAAACCATTGGTGAAGTAGAAGAACCGAAAATTGATCCGAAAAAGACAGCGTTATTGTTGGTGGATTTACAAAACGAGTTTGTACTCAGAGATTTTGGTGAAGCACTACAATTCAAAGAAGCTGGCGATTGGGACAGATGGATACCGTTCCATGACCGCCTAGATGACATTGTCATCCCAAACAACCAGAAATTATTAAAGTTTTTTAGAGACAACGAATTGATTGTATCCTACGGTAGAATTGCTTGCTTAAGAGAAGACGGCGCGGACAGATCCCCAGTACAAAAGTCTGAGGGTTGGAACGGCATGCTTCTTCCAGTAAACAGCTTTGCTGCACAGATGATTGACGAAGTAGCACCGCTACCAGACGAAATTGTTGTCAACAAAACAACAGACAGTGTAACTACAGGAACAAACTACTTAACATTGCTACAGTTTATGGGCATTGAAACCGTAGTGGTAACTGGAATTGTAACCGACCAGTGTGTAGCTAGCACCGTTAGAGGACTTGCTGATGCAGGTTTCAAGGTAATCTGTGTAGAAGACGCTTGTGCAGCAGGCAGTATGGAGCTTCATGATGCAGAACTAAAAATCATGAGCGTAATTTACTGTGATGTTTTATCCACAGATGAAACCATCGATTTAATTCAGAAAAACCTATAAGGAGGAACGTTATGGAAAAAAATACCGGATTGCGAAAAGAATTAAGCCTTCCCGGCATGATCGCCATGGCTGCGGGAGGAATGATTGCCGCTTGGATGGTAGAAATCAAATTCTGGTTCGAACTTAGTGGACCAGGATCCGCATTCTCACTGTTGACCTGTGCGATATTGATTTTGCCATTATGCTTTATTTATTCAGAAATGACCAGTATGATGCCATATGCTGGAGGACAGAATGTTTGGGTTACCAATGCGTTTGGTAAGAACATTGGATTTGCAGCATGTTGGTTGATTATGTTGCTTTATGTTATGGCAATGCCTACCGTATCTTACGGTATTGCAAGTATGCTAAGCTATTTATATCCAGCAACACCAACTCAGGTAAAGATCATTGCAGCGGTGATATTGGTGCTGTGGTATTTCTTAACCAACAAAGAGTTGAAAATTCTTGCTCGACTGCAGAACATACTGTTCTGGAGTACATTAGCTGTATCCCTTATCGCATCTACCATCTTCATCTTTAGTGGAGAATGGGAATACTCAAACATTACACCTTGGTTCTCCAATGGTGTGTCTGGATACACAGCAGCAATTGGACTATTGATCATGAAATTTGTTGGATTCGATATGATCCCACAATTATCAGAAGAAGCATCTTTCCCGAAGAAAGACCTATGGAAAGCCTTTGTTGGCGCACTAGGCTGTACTGTATTAATTTATTCTATGGCAGTAATCGGTGTTGGCGGAATTGTATCCAATGAATGGATTGCAGAAACTGACATCGTTGACCCTAGAGTTGCAGACATCATTGGTATGCATTGGTTAGGATTAATCATCGTTATTATGGGAACCTTGACTTGTATCACTACATTATCATCATTCTGGCTCAGTGCTTCAAGAATCCTTTATGGCGCAGCGAAGCAGCACCAGATGACGAAGAAATTCGAAGTGCTGAACAAGAATGGACAGCCTCAGTTTGCTAACCTAGTTGTTGGTATCTTGTCCTTATACTTCACCGTATTTGCACCAGATGCTTGGATTGATTACATCTATACCATCTATGGTCTTGCAGCAGGAGCAGTATACTTACTTGTAGCAGCATCTTTCTTAAAGCTAAGAAAAGTGCACCCAGAATGGCCTAGACCATACAAAGCAAAAGCCGGAACCTTTATGGGTATCTTTGGTGTAGCATTCTGCTTATGGGTACTATACACCTGTATAACCGTAATGAACACTGGAGCTTGGGTTGTACTTGCAGTTTATGCTGCATTAGGCGTTGTCTTCTGGGCATACGCTAGAGTACAGGAAAAGAAAGATCCGATTGGATGGGCACCAGTGGTATTATCACCGGACACTGTAAAAAGCGAAGAAGATTTAGCATAATCAATTGTCCCCTTTAATTAATTGGTAAAATAAAAAAAATACTAAACCTAGGGACAAGTCCCTAGGTTTAGTGTTAAAATAGAGATAGATTCTAGGAAAGGGAAACATGAAAAGAATGCGATTAAGAAAATCCTTGACCACCAACATTGTTGTCATTTTTATCATTTTCAACACACTGTCCATCATGTTGTTTTCTTATTATGTTATGGGAAAAGAAGAAGGTCAGGCAACTGAATATGCGAAAGAAAGTATTCAGGAAATTCTAGCGGAAAAGAGCAAGCTGATTTCGATTACTTTTGAGCGCCTAGAATCACAGACACGATTACTTGGTACATGGATGGAAAAGCTCCTTGCAGAGTCTAATCACAGCGACAAGCTAAAGAGCGAATACATCATTACCGATGGAGGAACCATCATACGGCAACGGGACTCCTCCTTGAAAACGCAGGAGCAAAGCTGCATCATGATTCCCAATACTTCGGAAAAATCAAAGGAGCTATTTTGGGAAATCAACCTTACAGAAGAATTAGACAAACCTTTCGAAGAAATCATTAAACGAGAAGACGTGACTTGGGCATACATTGTAACGAGAAACAATATATTGCGAAGCAGTCCGTTTCTCGATGTAACCGAATTTTATGATGACGACCACAGCCAGAAGGATGATGAATTTTATGTGGTTGCTAACCAAGAAAATAATCCGAGCAGGGAACCAGTTTGGACTAAGCCATATACTGATTATTTTGGAAAAGGCTGGACCATGACCTGTTCCCAACCGGTTTATGATAAAGAGAATGAACTGTTTGGCGTCATATGTCTTGACGTTGCAGTAGAAAATATTAAGGAAAAGTATTTTGAAAACTTCACTCTGGGAGAAACGGGTCAAGTTTACTGGCTGAGCAACGATGGAAACATTATTTATCATCCAGTGTACAGTGATGAAGCAGTCACCCAAGGAGAAGTATCGACGAAAAACATATTCGACCAAAGAGGCGTATCCGAAGAACAAAGTGAGGTGCTGAGAAAAGCCCTTTCCGACAAGGAGGGATTACGGTTTTATAAGGATCAAGGCGAAGAAAAGCTGCTGGTTTATGCTAAAATTGACGGCGCTGAAAGTACGTTATTTATCGAGCTGAACAACAAAGAGTTCCTCGCGGAAAACAAGATGGACCTTGGGAAATTGGCCGTCTTAATTCTCATTGACCTTATGGTGGCCATGCTATTTTCTGTCATGCTGTACAATAAATTTTCTAAGCCGATGAAAAGCTTAGTCAACAGTGCAGACAGAATTTCCGCAGGAGATTATAGCTTCATTTCGGAGGGAGATGACGACTGGGAACAGTACTACGAAATCGGACAATTGAAACAGGCCTTCCGAACGATGAATACCAGCATCGAGGATTATACGGATACGCTGCTAGAAAAGAACCGAGAGATTAGTACGATTTTAGAGACCATTGAAGGATCAATGATGATTGTCAACATCAATGGTACAGTCAGGGTACAATCCAAAGAAACCCAAGGGGTATTGCCAGAAAATATGAAAGCCGCCATTGAAAAAATTATGGCGACTAGATTGTCTGCCACAGAGCAGGTAGTGGTTAACGGAGAGGTGTATCGAAATGTTTACTATCCATTGATCAAAGAAAATGGCGATATAGAGGATCTGGTTATTTCCAGTGAATGTATCACCCTCAATACCTTGATGGAGAAGGAAATCCAACAAATTGAGAAGATGGCAGGTGTTGGACAACTGGCAGCAGCCATTGTTCATGAGTTGAAAAATACATTAGCCTTAATCAAGGGTGCCACATATATTTTGGAATTAACAGAGGAAGATGGAAAGAATAGTCAGGAGATTGCGACGATCAAGCAGGCGGTAGAAGAAGCGGAAAATGTCATTACCACCTTACTTGATTTTTCTAGAAAAGCACCTGATGGCAGTGAGATGATTCACATAAGCACGTTAATCAATCAGATTCTTCTGCTGATTAAGAAGGAAACCATCGCGAAAAACATCGAAGTCACCTTAGACATAGACAACAGCTGT
The DNA here is from genome assembly GCA_050435405.1 of Clostridiales Family XIII bacterium PM5-7. Classification (GTDB taxonomy): domain Bacteria; phylum Bacillota; class Clostridia; order Peptostreptococcales; family Anaerovoracaceae; genus Senimuribacter. The sequence goes on along the minus strand of JBNDKG010000006.1, from coordinate 79,152 downwards.
TATTCCTATTCTTCAGGCAGAGAGGCAATTAAGGTTATCTTGCAAAACATCATCAACAACGCAGTGCAAGCCGTAGGTTTTGATGGAAAAATCAACATTAGCTGTAAAGAGATAGATGAGGAGATTCGCATTTCCGTCAGAGACGACGGCGGCGGCATTTTGATGGAGCCAAAGGAGCGGGTATTTGAACCGTTTATGTCCAACAAAGATGGGGGAACAGGTATAGGGCTGTGGATCACCAAGAGGCTGATCACTTCCCTAAACGGAAGCATCACCATCAATGATGACTTGGTTGGAGAAACAGAATTCGTTATCACTATTCCTAAGACGAGAGGGTGAACAGCATGAACAAAGCACCAATATTATTAGTAGATGACGATAGGAAGCTGTTAGAAGTCTATCAGAAAATACTGACCTTAAAAGGATTCGACATGTTAATTGCAGATAACAGTGGTGACGCTCTTGACTTAATCAAAAAGCACCATCCGTCTGTGGTTATTTCTGATATCATCATGCCGAAAATGGATGGAATACAGCTGCTAGAGGCAATCAAACGATACAGAAAGGAAACAGAGGTCATCATGCTGACTGCAGAAGGATCGATTTCTGGAGCAGTTGAGGCAGTAAAAAAGGGAGCCTTCTCCTATTTGGTTAAGCCAGCCGATATTGAAGAATTGATTGTAAGCATTAGAAAAGCAGAAGAATTGGCCAGAGTGAAAAGCGAAAACGGAGTGCTTAAGGAGCAATTGAAAACGTTGCTTCCTGAAAAACAACTCATCGGCAGCTCCCAAATTGTCAGTGAATTACGTCAAAAGGCTGCAATCATTGGAAATACCGATTCAGCAGTAATGATCACTGGTGAAAGTGGAACAGGGAAAGAGGTTTTAGCCAATTTGATTCATAACAACAGCAAGCGAAAAGACCAACCGTTTATCTGTGTGAATTGTGGTGCCCTAAATGAAAACCTCATTGAAAGTGAACTGTTTGGTAATGAAAAGGGTGCATATACAGGCGCAGAAAAACAGCGAAAAGGCAGATTTGAGACGGCCAACGGAGGAACTATTTTCTTCGATGAGATTGGAGAATTAAGCTTGAACATGCAGGTTAAACTGTTGCGCGTATTGCAGGAAAAATCCTTTGAACGTGTAGGCGGAACGGAAACCATTAAGAGCGATTTTCGTTTGATTACCGCAACCAATAGAGACTTGAAAGAAGCTGTAGAGGCTCAGGAATTTAGAGATGACTTGTATTACCGAATCAACATTATCCCGTTGGAAATACCACCACTAAGAGAGCGGAAGGAAGATATTCCGTTGCTGTGCGATAGCTTTATGGCGGAATATGCCAAGGAAACCAATAAAAAAATGAAGCCGCTAAGTGATGAAATCATCTCCTATTTTCTCCACTATGATTGGCCAGGAAACATTAGAGAATTAAGAAACATCATCGAACGGTTAGTGGTGTTATCTTATGATGGAGAGATCACGGTAGACGATTTACCGGAAGAAGTGAAGGATGTACAAATCAACCCATCAGGGGAACATCAGCAGAACTTGAGGAATATGACCAAATCCTTTGAACGGGACTATATCATAAAAATCATGAAAAAGCACAATGGAAACGTTGCAAAGGCTGCGGAGGAAATGAGCATTGCCAGAAAAAACTTATACAAAAAACTTAACGAGCACCAAATCAAATATAAATAGGGATCCGTTTAATCAGATTCTTGGCAACGACCCTAAGTTCCTCGCGCAGATAAACATGGCCAAGGAAGCGGCAAAAACCGATTTGCCCGTCATGATCGTTGGAGAAACGGGAGTGGGCAAGGAGCTGGTGGCTAAAGCAATTCATCAAAGCAGCAAAAGAAAGAACCATCCCTATATTGGAGAAAACTGCAGTGCCATCCCACAGACCCTTGCCGAAGGGGTTCTATTTGGAACGGAAATTGGTGGATTCACTGGCGCCATCTCTAGAAAAGGGGTTTTTGAGCAAGCTTCAGGCGGCACACTGCTGTTAGACGAGTTGAACTCTATGTCTGTGTTCTTACAAAGCAAGCTTCTCAGAGTCCTACAGGAAAGCTATCTGAGACGCATTGGCGGAACGAAGGATATTTTTTTCGATGTACGCATGATTTCTGCACTAAGCGAAAGCCCGGAAACCTTAATTGAGCAGGGACGATTGCGTACAGACCTGTATTACCGATTGAACGTAGTTGAACTTCGCCTTCCGCCGTTACGAGAGCGAAAAGCTGATATTCCCATATATGTGGAAGCATTTATTGAGAAAGCCAATGAAACCTATGAAACCAGCATTACGGGAATTAAGCCAGATGCGCTAGCCCAATTAATGGAGCACGATTATCCAGGGAATGTAAGAGAACTGGAAAACCTGATTCATAGTGCGGTAGCCTTAAGCGATGGAAAAGGGCTGCTCGAGGAGGACTTTTTTTGATTGTTTCTTTCGCTGTGATTCATGGTATAATGATTACGATATACAGACGAATTTTTGAAAAAGAGGACTTATAGATTATGGCGTTACATTTTTGTTCCTTTGCTAGCGGCAGCTCAGGGAACTGTTATATGGTAAAAAGCGAAACCACGACAATACTCATTGACGTGGGAATTGCGGGGAAGAAGGTTTTAGCTGGCCTTGAGGAGCATCAGCTAGATATTACTGACGTAGATGGGGTATTGATTACCCATGAGCACATAGACCATGTGAGAAGCTTGCAGATGATCAGCAAAAAGGCCACCAATGCACAGGTTTGTGCAACGGTTGGCACGTTAGAAAAAGTAATGGACAAAGTGAAAGGGAATAGCATCTGGACGGTGTATTATGAAGAGGAGTTCTCTATTGGAGACATTCTCATTAAGCCCTTTCGCCTTTCTCATGATGCTGCGGAGCCAGCAGGGTATTCGCTGATCCATGACGGAAAACAGGTGACGATTGTTACAGATACAGGGTGCATTTCACCAGAAATCTTTGCCCAAATAGAGCAGGCGGATTTGCTTGTTCTTGAGGCAAATCACGAGGTGAATATTTTGCAGATGGGGGCTTATCCCTATCCACTAAAACGGAGAATTTTAGGGGATCATGGTCATTTATCCAATGAGACGGCGGCGCAGTGCATTTGCAGATTGCTTAAGAGCTGTGATGGAAAGAAAACGCCATCGGTGATTTTGGCCCATTTGAGCAGAGAGAATAACACACCAAAGCAGGCGTATTTAACCATTCGAAACATGCTCTTTGAAGAGGATTACTATATCAATAAAGATGTAAAATTGGGCATTGTCTATCGAGATGAGCTTAGCCCGTTGATGGAAGTGTAGCAGATGATGAATATATCAATTATTTGTATCGGAAAGTTAAAAGAACGGTATTGGGTGGATGCCATTTCAGAATACAGCAAACGCTTATCTAGCTATTGCCATTTGGATATCATCGAGCTAAAAGAAAGCAAGCTGGCAGATAAAGCAAGTGCGGCAGAAGAAGAAATGGTGAAACAAGCTGAAGGAGAAGAAATCCTTAAGCGCATCAAGGACAATGTACACGTTATTACTCTAGAGATTCAAGGGAAAAGCAGCTCTTCCGAAGAGCTAGCAGAAAGAATTGAGCACCTTTCAGTTAACGGTGTAAGTAATATTGCCTTCGTTATCGGTGGTAGTCTTGGGTTAAGCCAAGCGGTGAGTCGTCGTGCTAATGAAAAGTTATCCTTTTCGAAAATGACCTTTCCACACCAGATGATGAGGGTTATTCTAGTGGAACAAATCTATCGAAGTTTTAAGATAATTCGGAATGAAGCATATCATAAATAATAATATGAAATCCCTATTTACAAATTAAAAAAAAGGCATATAATGAGGTGGTGTTCAAAATGAAAAAGAGAATATTCTTCTATAGTGTAGCGTATGGGCTACTTTGTGAGGGAATCTCTCTATTCTTTTTTGGGTTCAATATCGATGTGCCGATTGGCTTAATCGGAGGCATCGCTGCAACCACCATTAACTTCATCCTATTAGAGAAGGTAATAGACGGCGCCATAACCGGAAACAAAAGAACCTTTGCCTTCCTATTTCAACTTGGGAGAATTCTAATTTATGGTAGTTTAGCCTATGGATGCTATATGCTTAGTGTAAGGTCGTTAATCGCCTATGGCATAAGCGTTCTCGGATTGGTTGTTGCAATCATGATTACTTATGGTAAAGAAGGAGGAGAAAATGATCGATTTTGATCAATTAGGCGCACGGGTCATTTTCAGTCTTTTTGATGGGAAACTGTTGATTACGGAAAGCACCGTAATGGGCGTTATCCTCGCAGTAATTTTAGCAGTTACAGGGATTTGGCTTGGAAGCAGACTGACGACAATACCGGGGAAAAGACAGGCCGTTGCCGAAATCATTGTCAGCTGGATTTATAAATTCACCAGAGACAATATGGGCAAGGAAAATGAGCATTTTGCTCCATACATTGGAACCATATTTGCATTTATCGTTTGCGGAAGCAGCCTAGGGATAATCGGACTAAGGCCAATCACCGCGGACTTAAATGTGACCGGGGGACTTGCGGCAATGAGCTTCATCTTAATTCAGGCTAATGGAATCAGGAAGCTTGGACCAAGAGGAAGACTACAAGAATTATGCGACCCCTACCCGTTTATGTTGCCGATTAAATTAATCGAAGAGTGTACATTGCCAGTATCTCTGGCTTTAAGACTTTTCGGAAACATTCTCGGAGGGCTTATCGTTGTAGAGCTGTGGATGCATCTCATGGAGTATCTCAGTAGCTTGATGACCGACGTCCCGTTTTTACGGGCGGTAACGGTTCTCCCGCTCAACGGCTTTTTCGACGTGTTTGAGCCAATTATTCAGACATACATCTTTACTATGCTCACCATGGTGTTCTTAACGGCAGCAATGGAAGGTGTAGAATCAAAAGTAAAACATAAAAAATAACAGTTTATTGGAGGTAAAGAAATGGAACTTATCGCAATTGGAGCAGGCATCGCAATGGGCCTTGCAGCACTTGGTATCGCTATTGGACAGGGAATCGGCCTAGGTAAGGCACTGGAAGGAACATCTAAACAACCTGAAGCAGGTAGCGCAATTAGAACGACAATGATTGTCGGCATGGCGATTATGGAAACCATCGGTGTCCTAACCTTCGTTATTGCCATCGTACTTACGGGCAAGCTATAAACAAGGAGAAAATGAAAGGAGGGGCTGTATGAAATTAGTTCAGCCACTGCTATCGTTAGATTGGAACTTTTTGTTTTCCATGATTACGGTAGTTGTTCTATTCTTCATCCTTAAACGTTTTTTCTTTGAAAAGGTACACGATTTTATCGAATCAAGAGAGAAGTTTGTTGCTGATGCGCTAAAAGAAGCAGACGAAACCAACAAAATGGCGGAAGAGAAGATGAAATCCTATGAAACCCAAATCGCTGGCATTGAAGATGAAGCAAGAGATCTGATTAAGTCTGCAAGGGATACGGCAAAGGCCCAAGCCACAGACATTCTCGGTGAAGCGGAAGAAAAATCCCAGCGCCTTTTGGAACATGCCCAGCGTGAAATTAGAAGAGAACAGTACAATGCACGAAAAGAGCTTCAAGACGAGGTTAGTGCACTGGCTTTGATGGCAGCAGAGCAAATTCTTGAAAAAGAGCTTAAGCCAGAGGACCAAGAGGAAATCGTAGAAAAAATCATTAAGGAGGCCGAAGAAAAGCCATGGAGTTAATTGTTGGAATGACCTATGGCAAGGCTCTCTTTGATGCGGCCATGGAGCTGGATAAAATCGAGCAAATAAAAGAAGAAATCGTTGGGATTGAACAGATACTGAAGAAAGAGCAGGACTACTTTTCCCTGCTCACAAATCCGGCGATTCCAGAAGTCAAGAAAAAGCTGTTGATCAGAAACGTATTTGAAGACAGAGTTTGTCCAGAGGTTTTGTCATTTTTGCTCATCTTAATTGCGAAGGGCAGAATGGGATATTTTCGGATGATTACGAAAGAATATATCCGACTGATGGACAATCACCTGCGTATAGCGGAAGGCGTCATTTACTCAGCTGTGCCGCTGAGCACGGAGCAAATGAACAAGTTCCAAGAAGAAGCAGGCAAGCTACTTGACGAGAAAATTGAACTGCGCAATGTGATAGACGAAAAGCTGCTCGGCGGAGTAAAACTCCTTGTTGAGGGCAAGCTTATTGATGCCTCTTTGCGTGGAAGACTTAATGACTTACAGAATAAACTAAGAAACATATAGAAGGGAGGGCAGCCGCGATGAATTTAAGACCAGATGAAATCAGTGGACTGATTAAGGAACAAATCAAGCAATATGCCAATCAACTGGAAATTTCCGAATTCGGAACTGTAATGCAGGTTGGTGACGGCATAGCGAGAGTGTATGGATTGAATAAATGTATGTCGGGAGAACTATTGCAGTTTCCTGGGGAAACCTATGGCATGGCATTGAATCTGGAAGAGGATAATGTGGGTGCCGTAATTTTGGGCTCCGATAGAGAAATCGGTGAAGGCGACATCGTAAAGCCTACTGGAACAGTTGTTGACGTTCCCGTTGGCGATGCCATGATTGGCCGAGTTGTTGATGCGTTAGGTCATCCTATCGATGGCAAGGGCGTAATCGAAACAACCGAGTTTCGTCCCATTGAAAACCCAGCACCAGGAGTATTGCAAAGAAAATCTGTTAATGAACCGTTACAGACGGGAATCAAGGCAATTGATGCCATGATGCCAATTGGTAAAGGGCAAAGAGAATTGATTATCGGTGACAGACAGACAGGAAAAACTGCCATTGCCCTTGATGCCATCATTAACCAAAGAGATAAAGACGTCATCTGCATTTATGTTGCCATTGGCCAGAAAAAATCTACGGTTGCACAATTGATGCAAACCTTAGAAAATCAAGGAGCGATGAAGTACACCATTATCGTTTCTGCTACGGCCAGTGAAGTGGCACCATTACAGTACATTGCCCCTTATTCAGGGTGTGCGATTGCAGAGTACTTCATGCACAAAGGCAAAGATGTGTTAATCGTTTACGACGATTTATCCAAACACGCTGTTGCCTATAGAACCATGTCGCTATTGCTGAGAAGACCACCAGGAAGAGAAGCTTTCCCGGGAGACGTGTTCTATCTTCACAGCAGATTGCTAGAGAGAGCGGCAAAGCTTTCAGACGAGCTTGGCGGCGGATCTATAACAGCGCTACCGATTATTGAGACCCAGGCAGGAGACGTATCGGCATATATTCCGACTAACGTGATTTCCATTACAGACGGACAAATTTTCTTAGAAAACGAATTATTCTTCTCAGGCCAACGTCCAGCAATCAATGCGGGGATTTCCGTTTCTCGTGTAGGCGGAAATGCGCAGATTAAAGCCATGAAAAAGGTATCCAGCAAAGTAAAGCTAATGCTGGCACAATATAGAGAGCTACAGAATTTTGCCCAGTTCGGCTCGGAAGTTGATGGAGACACGAAGAAGAGCCTTGACCACGGCAGAATTTTGATGGAAATTCTAAAGCAGGGTCAGTATACCCCTTTAGATGTGGTGCATCAAGTGATGATTATTTATGCGGCATCTAGTGGATATATGGATGATATTGATCCATCCTTGATTAAATCCTTCGAGAAGCAGTTTTATGTTTATATTGATGACCATTTCCCTGAAGTGGGAAAAGCCATCGAAGCAACCGGAGAGTTTGACCAAGAAACAGAGGAACTGCTGATTAAGGGCATTGAAGAGTTCAAGAAGGTAGGGTTTATCTATGGCTGAACAAATGCAGGGTATTAAAAGAAGAATAAAGAGTATCAACAGTACGGAGCGAATCACCAATGCAATGAAGTTGGTTTCTGCTGCCAAGCTGAGGCATGCCAAAAGCATCTTTACCAATACCCAAGAGTATTTGTCTCGCTTGATTGATACCATTTCAGAAACCTTTGAGCATGTAGAAAATGTACCTGAGCACTTTTTGGATGGGTCAAGGAAAATAAAAACCAAGTGCTTCGTGGTGATTACCAGCAGCAGTGGGCTTTGCGGAAGCTTTAACGGTAACGTTCTTCGCTTTGCTGAGTCACAGCTCCGCGCCCTAGATGAATCTGAACTGGACGTGAAGCTAGTCACTGTAGGTGCTAAAGGGAGAACCTATTTAGAGCACAGAGGCTATGCAGTCCTAGCGGAGCATGATGCACCAGCAGACTCCATGACCTTTGATGAAGCGGCGGAAATTAGCAACAATTTGATTGCCCTTTACTTAAGTGGAGAGATTGACGAAATCGACATCATCTACACCTCTTACATCAATACACTAAAGCAAGAGGTAAAGGTAAAGCGTTTACTGCCCTTTGATGTGAACGCGATACAGGGAAAAGATAAATTCTCGCATCCAGTAGATTACGGCCCATCGCCTGAAGCGGTGTTCGCCTATTTGGTGCCCAAGTACATCGAAATGAATCTTTACCGAACTTGTATTGAGTCGGCGACCTGTGAATATGCAGCTCGACGGATGGCGATGGAAAATGCCAACGAAAACGCTAAGGATATGCTCGATAGCTTGGAAACCGCATATAACAGAGCGAGACAGTCTCAAATTACTGATCAAATTATAGAAATCGTTGCCGGTTCAGAGGCACAGAGATAAGGGGAGGAACAGATAATTGAATAAAGGTAAAATACAACAAATTATCGGACCTGTAATCGATATACAATATGATCCGGAAGAAATGCCAGAGCTGCTTAATGCCATACACATTGATTATCAAGGAAAAACCATTGTAGCAGAAGTGCATCAGCATATTGGAGACGACCAAGTTAGGTGTGTAGCGCTTTCCTCTACAGATGGATTGTCAAGAGGCATGGAGGCGTTTGATACGGGAGAACCGATCAAAGTTCCCGTTGGGAAAGAGGTACTGGGCAGATTGTTTAATGTCCTTGGAGAACCGATTGACGAGAAGGGACCAGTTGTTACAGAGACAAAAAATTCTATTCATCGTCCCGCACCGAACTTTGAGGATCAAGATACAACTTCCCAAGTGTTTGAAACAGGCATTAAGGTCATCGACCTGATTGCACCTTACACTAGAGGCGGGAAAGTCGGATTGTTTGGCGGTGCAGGTGTAGGAAAGACTGTACTGATTCAGGAACTAATCAACAACATTGCCAAGGAACACGGTGGAATTTCCGTTTTCTCTGGAGTGGGGGAACGAACAAGAGAAGGCAATGACTTATACAAGGAAATGACAGAATCGGGCGTACTGAAGAAAACCGCCATGGTTTTTGGTCAGATGAATGAACCCCCAGGTGCTAGAATGCGGGTTGCCTTAACAGGATTAACCATGGCAGAGCACTTTAGAGACAAAGAGAAACAGGACGTGCTTCTGTTTATCGACAATATTTTCAGATTTACCCAAGCAGGCTCGGAAGTATCTGCCCTACTTGGACGTGTGCCATCGGCGGTAGGCTATCAGCCAACCTTGGCGACTGAAATGGGTGCGCTTCAGGAAAGAATCACCTCGACGAAGGATGGTTCAATTACTTCAGTACAAGCGGTGTATGTACCGGCTGATGACTTGACCGACCCAGCACCTGCGACAACCTTTGCCCATTTAGATGCAACAACTGTATTATCACGTTCCATTACGGAGCTAGGCATATATCCGGCAGTTGACCCATTGGCGTCCTCCTCTCGTATTCTTGATCCGCTTATTCTCGGAGAAGAGCATTATGAGGTGGCTAGAGGTGTGCAGGAGGTATTGCAGAAATACAATGAGCTGCAGGACATTATTGCCATCTTAGGTATGGATGAATTGTCTGAGGAAGACAAATTGACTGTTTCCAGAGCAAGAAAAATTCAGCGATTCCTATCTCAACCGTTTAGCGTTGCTGAGCAGTTTACAGGAATGCAAGGAAAGTATGTGCCGATTACGGAAACAGTAAGAAGCTTCAAGGAAATTCTAGCTGGAAAGCATGACGAAATTCCTGAATCGATGTTCCTGTTTGCAGGAAGCATTGATGATGTAGTAGAGAAGTATGAGGCATCAAAGGAGCAAAGCCATGAGTAAATCGATTTTGGTGGAGGTATTTACACCTCGCGAGTTGTTTTACAGTGGGGAAGCGGAAATGTTGGTGGTATCCACCTACGATGGAGAGGAAGGATTTTTACCTAACCACACTTGGTGCTGCACATTGCTTGCGGAAACCGGTACGGTGCGCATACATCAACCCCAAGAAAAAAATCCCCTAGTGGCTAAAGTGAAAGGTGGCTACGTAGACATTAATGAACACTTTGTGGTGTTTGTCGACGAAGCAGAATGGATAGATGCGTAAAAAGAAAGAGAGGCGAAAGCCTCTCTTTTGTTGTTATTTGATGACATCATATTTGGCATAAACGGGTTTCCAATGGGTTTCGGAAATAAACCGTGATAACTCTTCCTTATTTTTCTGCCTAAATAGTGCCAGGATGTGACGATGTTCTTCGTTGGTGTCGCGGAGTACCTCTTTGGTCTCTGCCTCTTGACTGTTTTCGTATCGTTTCTTTAGCAGCTTGTTTTTTAGCTTCTCTAAATGTTCAATGAGTTCGCTGTTGCCGCATTTATCAATATAAGTTTGGTGGAAAATATATTGCTGCTTATGGTACATGACAATGTTTTCTGCCTGAATGGCAAGATCCATCGTACCAATGTAGAATTCCATATCCAAAAAGTCTTGCTCTGTAAGATGGTCGCAGGCCATTTTGGCTGCAGCACCAAGGTGACCAGCAAAGGTGCCATCTATTTTCCTATGGGAAAAGCCTTAAGAAGTCAAGAACGACTAGCGACAGAGGAATTTCTTAAACAGCAGGGAGTTCCAACATTAGGATACATTACTGCGCCAGGGAAAATGGAAGGTGGCGATGTTCTATGGATTGATGAAAAAACCGTAGCCATTGGTAGAGGGTATCGAACCAATGATGAGGGAATTCGCCAGTTCAAAGAACTAACAAAGGATATCATCGACGAGTATATTATTGTCCCAATGCCTCACGGCGATGGGGAAGAAGCATGCTTACATATGATGAGCATTATTAGTTTTGTTGACACGGACAAGGCCGTAGTATATTCTAAGTACATGCCTGTATTCTTCAGAGAATATCTGATTGATAGAGGAGTGATCTTAATAGAATGTAATGATGAAGAGTACGATTACTTGGGCACCAACTTATTAGCGCTGGAGCCGGGTAAATGTATCTTAATCAAGGGTTGCCCGGATATTCAGAAAAAGATTGAAGATGCTGGTGTTACTGTTTACACTTATGAAGGCAAAGAATTGTCATATCGAGGAACAGGAGGGCCAACATGTCTGACATGCCCAGTGCTTAGAGGCTAGAAAGATGAGGTAAAACAATGAACAATCACGACATTAACTTTGAACAGATTTCTCAACGCGTAAAAGACATTTTGTATGACTATGTGAAGGTGCAAAGTTATACCAATACACCTAGGGAGACAGAGGTAGAAGATTTTTTTACCAAAGTGTTCGCTGATAATGCTTATTTTAACGCACACCCTGAGTGTTCAGGATTGTACCCCATTGAGAATGATCCTCTAAAGCGAAATGTTTGTTGGGCGATGGTAAAAGGGGAAGGACCAAAAACAGTGGTTTTGGTGCATCACTACGACATCGTTGGTGTTGAAGACTACAAAATGCTTAGCGACTTGGCGTTTTCTCCCGACCAGCTGCGAGAAGAACTGCTTCAACATAAAGAGTTGTTGCCGCCAGATGCGAAAAAGGATTTGGAGGAAGACACCTTCTTGTTTTGCAGAGGTGGAGCAGACATGAAAGGTGGAGGCTCTATTCAATACGCGCTATTAGAAAGCTATAGCCAATTAAGTGATTTTCAAGGAAATGTTATCGTGATTGGCGTCCCTGATGAGGAGAACTTGTCTGGGGGAATGCGAAGTGCAGTAAAGCTCTTGGCAGAACTGAAAACGAAATATGACTTAGACTATTTGATGATGATTAACTCTGAGCCACATCAAAGAAAAGATTTTGATCAAGGGATTTTCTCGGAAGGCTCTGTTGGGAAGATGATGCCATTTATTTACGTAAGAGGATTTTTGTCCCATGCAGGAAAAGTGTTTGAAGGATTCAACCCAGTATCCCTACTGTCCGAAATCATTACAAGAACTGAGGTAAACATGGATTTTGCTGATGTGATGAATGAAGAGGCAGCACCACCGCCAACGTGGCTATATACCAAGGATAGCAAAGACTGCTACGATGTGTCTATGCCGTTAACCGCGCAAGGCTGCTTTAGCGTATTAACCTTAAATCAAACACCTCAAAAATTAATAGAAAAGGTGCAGCAGGTATGCGAGGATAGTTTTCAAGCGGTGATTGAACGAATGAATGCCAATTATCATATATTCTGTCTGCAAACCAACCAGCCGAAGAAAGACTTGCCTTGGAAGAAAAAGGTGGTTAGCTTTGGAGAATTATATCAGGAGGCCGAGGCACATGGTGGCGAGACCTTTGTTCAGCGCTATAAAGAAGCAGTCATCGAAACCACTAGGGCGATGGAAAATGGTTCGATTAACATGATAGAAGGTAACTTCAAATTGGTTGATGTGATTTACGATTACATTGAAGACATTGAACCGAGGATTGTATACGGACTACTTCCGCCATACTATCCTAATGTATCCAACATTTACTTCGACCAAATCGCACCAGAAGCGCAAGATCTCAGCGCGAAACTACGCAAATATACGTTAAGGGAATTTGACCAAGAGTATACAAGAGAGTTTTTCTATACAGGAATATGTGATTTGAGCTACATCAACATTGATCAACCTGAAGCCCACCGAGAGGCACTCCAAAATGCTATGCCACTATTTGGTGAGTATTACGATATTCCGTTTGAAGAGATTGAAGAAATTGCTATGGGCGGCATCAATATCGGACCTTGGGGAAAGGATTTCCACAAGCTAACAGAACGTGTGCATAAGGATGACTTGTACCATAGAACTCCAAGAATATTGGATCATGCGATTAAAATTTTATTAGGATAAGATAGTGGATGGCGAAATGCCATCCATTTTTTATCACTGTTCTTTTTCTTTTCGCCAAATGGTGGTAAAATAGAAGAAAGAATTGGAGGTGAGCCAATGAACAAGGTGAAGGTATTAGGCATTCAAGTAGGTCTAGATGGAACCAAAGAGGAAAATTTAGCTAGAGCAATGGCAATCATTGATGCGGGAATGAGAGAACATCCAGAAATGGACATCATTTGTCTGCCAGAGGTTTATTATGCTATGCCGACGTCTAAAAATAAAGATGAAATTGGTGAAACTCCTGACGGACCATTTTTCAAGGCGTTTGCCCAGTGTGCAAAGCGGTACAACGTCAACATCATTACGGGAACAGCACCGATGGTGAAGGATGGGAAATTATATAACACCTGCTTTTGCATCAACCGAAAGGGAGAAAAAATAGGGGAGTATAGCAAAACTCATCTTTTTGATGCCTTTGCCATTAAGGAGTCGGATGTGCTTACGGCTGGAGATCAGCTGGGAATTGTGGATTTTGATTTTGGTCGGGTAGGCATTGCCGTTTGCTATGAATTAAGATTCCCAGAATATTTAGCAGCGATTTCACGAAAGGGAATTTGTGCGCTATTCGTTCCGGCGGCGTTTTATCGGCCGCGAGAAGACCAATGGGACATTTTGGTTAAGGCGGCTGCACTGCAGCAACATCAATATGTCGTTGCAGTCAATCAGTTTGGGAGAAAGTTTTTCGGGCGAAGTGGAATAGTGGATCCCCTAGGCGCAGTGAATGTTATGGCCTCTGATGGAGAAGGATTTTTTAGCGGAGAATTGGATTTGGATCTGGTGCAGAAGGTGAAAGCGGAAAATCCGTTGGAAGGCAATAGAAGGCCGGAATTATATGTATAATCAAAAACGACAGCGATTAGGCTGTCGTTTTGCTGTTATTCCATTTTCTTCGCAATCAACTCGTCAAAGTATTTTTTGTCACCGGCTACAATAAGATGTTGGCCAGCTGAGAAAATGTAAGAATCCTTGTCCAGTGGCAAAATATCTTCGTTGTCCTTGTAGGCAATGACATTAACGTTGAATTTTTTCCGTACATTGATTTCAGAAAGGGTATGCCCTATCCAAGATTTTGGCGGTGAAATTTCAAAGATACCATAATGGGTGTTTAACTCTACGTAATCAAAGGCATCCTGCGTGCTGTATTTCATGGCGGTTCTAAGCGCCATATCCCGCTCAGGATAAATGACATCGTCCGCACCGTTTTGTCTTAGAAATTTAGCGTGTAAATCTTGATTTACTTTGGTGACTACTTTCTTAGCACCTAGCTCCTTTAGCATCATCGTAATGACCAGGGAAGATTCCAAGTCATTGCTGATACAAACAAAGCAAACGTCAAAGTTTGACACGCCGATTTCTCGAAGGACAACTTCGTCAGTGCAGTCACCGATTTGCGCTGAGGTTACATAAGGCGCTAGCTTATTGACAATCGCTTCGTTTTGGTCAATGACCATCAATTCGTTGCCCATGTCAGATAAACTTGTGGCAAGATGGCGGCCGAAACGTCCAAGGCCGATAATTAAAAATGATCTCATGATATACCTCCTAACCTAAAGTGATTTTTTCTTCAGGGTAACTGATCTTTGGAATAACTTTTCGTCTCACAATGGCCATGCCAACAGCGATACTGCCCAGTCTCCCGCAGTACATCAAGAAGATGAGGCAGCCTTTAGCGAAGACGCCAAGCTGAGGCGTGATGCCCATGGTTAAGCCGACGGTGCCCATAGCGGAAAGGGACTCGAAAAGGCAACTTTCTGCGGTAAACGTTGGTTCGACTAGCACCAAACAAAACGTGCAAAGCAGAACGAGGCCCATATAAGCGGAAATGCTTGATAAGGCTTTTTTTTGTGCATCTGCTTCCAGCCTTCTTTTGAAAATGCTTAAGTCATTATAGTGTTTCGCCATAGAATACATAGAAAGCAGTAAGGTGATAAAGGTGGTCACCTTGATGCCTCCGCCAGCAGAACCAGGCCCAGCACCGATGAACATTAACAGCATGGTGATGAATCTGCCGGCAGTAGACATGTCCGCATAATTTACAGAAGCGAAGCCGGCGGTTCTTGGGGATATAGCGCAAAAGAATGCATTTAATACCCGTTCACCTGTAGGCATTCCAGCAAAAGTATAATCTTGTTCTATAATATAAAAAGCCATAGCGCCAAGGAGAATCAAGGCTGCTGAAAAAGTTAGCATAATTTTCGAATGGAGCAAATACTTTTTGAAGTGCCAGCCGTGATCAAGAATGTCACTCCATACAATGAACCCGATGCCGCCCATGACCAAAAGCACCATAAAGGTTATTTCAACAACAGGGTCATCAGAAAATAGGATGACCGAGCTTCCTGGGGAAAATCGTCCGAAAAGATCAAAGCCTGCGTTGCAGAAGGCGGAAATGGAGTGGAAGATTCCATACCAAATGCCCTGCCATAGTCCGACCATGGGGATAAATCGAATGGACAGAATGATGGCGCCGAGCCCTTCGAAAATCAGTGTTCCAAATAACATTCGTCTGATGATTTTGACCACGCCACCAATATGCAAGGTGCCAATGGACTCCATCAAAAGAGATCTTTGGAAGATGGTGATTTTACTACCGGCCAAAAAGGAAAAAGTCATGGCTATACCCATGAACCCTAGTCCGCCGATTTGGATCAGCAAAATCATCATCAGCTGACCGAAAAAGTTAAATTGTGTAAAAATATCATATACGGAAAGTCCCGTTACGCAGGTGGCCGAAGCTGCGGTAAACAGCCCGTTAATAAAGGGAATTCCTTCGCCGCTTTTGCTACTCAATGGTAGAGAAAGTAGAAGTCCACCTACGAGGATGATCAATCCAAAGCCAATTGCCAATATCTGCACTGGAAATAGCTTCATTCTCTTTGACATAATTGCCTCCTAAAGATAACAATCACTATATTATAGAGTATTTTTTTGTTTTGTCAATATACTGCATCAAAATGCCTAGATTGGCGAAATAGTAAGAAAATTTATCTTGTTTTTTCACCTCAATTAGGCCTGAATCAACGAGTTTTTTCATATGTTGAGAGATGGTTGCCTGGGCATAATCGAAAGCCGCAACCAAATCCTTGTTGCAGATGTTTTCCATGGCTTTGTTACATTGCATAATATAACGAAAAAGATGAAGCCGTGCAGGATGTGCTAAAGCGTCTGAAACTCTAGCAATCATTTCAATGTCGATTTCTTCAAACTGATCTGTTTCTTTTCTAATTCTCATGTCATGTCCTCCGTGTCATATATTGTTCAATACCAATATACAATAAATGTACCCGATATTCAATAGCTTCTAACAGTGCAAAATTATTTGCATCTTTCTTTGGAATAGGGTAAAATAGAGGCGGAGGATGTTATGAATACTGAAGGATACAAACGAATTATTGAAGAATTAATCAAGCTGGTAGATTCCGGCGTTTATGTGGTTGACGAAGATGGCACGGGGCTATTCTACAATGAAGTTATGGCGTCGATGGAGCAAATTAACGTAGACGATGTAATGGGAAAAGCCTTTGCAAAAGCCTTTCCGGGGGTCAAATTAGAGGAAAGCACCATGTACCAGGCCCTAAAGAAAAATGTCGCCACGAAGAATAAACAACAGACCTATAAAAACTTATATGGAAAAGAAATAACAACGGTGAACAGTACGGTTCCGGTCATTGAGGGTGGGAAAACCATTGCTGCGGTTGAAGTGGCCAAGGATATCACCAATATTCGTTCCATGAGTGATACGATACTAGAATTGAGAGAAGAGAAGCTAGATCGCCATGAAGTAAAGCCGAAGATGAAGAAATACACCTTTGATGATATTATCGGCAATAACGAAGCCTTTGGAGAGGTACTTAACCGCGCCAAAAGAGCCGCCAATAACAACGCATCAGTATTTATCTATGGGGAAACAGGAACAGGTAAGGAGTTAATTGCCCAAAGCATCCATTACGCCAGCTTACGGAAGGATAAGCCGTTCCTTGCGCAAAACTGTGCGGCATTGCCTGAAACGTTGCTTGAGGGAATTTTGTTCGGGACAGCAAAAGGTGGGTTCACAGGAGCGGTAGATAGAGCGGGACTTTTCGAACAAGCTAGTGGCGGAACGTTGCTCCTTGACGAAATCAGTGCCATGCCTTACGAGCTACAAAGCAAGCTACTGCGCGTACTTCAAGAAGACTATATTCGAAGAGTCGGTGGGACTACGGATATTCCTATAGACGTCAGAATTATCGCTACTGTCAATGAACCACCAGAGAAGCTCATTGAAACAGGGGCGCTTCGTAAGGACCTTTACTATCGACTGAATGTGGTCAGCATAGCCATACCACCATTGCGTGATCGCCTAGATGACATTCCCGTGCTAACGGAGAAGCTGCTCGAAAAGCAAAACAACCGGTTTAACAAGGAGCTGTGGATGGTATCGCAGCATGCGGTGGAACGGCTTAGCGAATACGACTTTCCGGGAAACGTTCGAGAACTAGAAAATATCATTATGCAATCTGTGGCCATGGCGGATACAGAGCATGTATTAACGGAGAAGCTGCTGCAGATGCCAATGCAACTAAAGGCCATTGGTGCAGACGCAGATAAATGGGATCGAAAAGGGCCGCTAGACCAGTACCTAGCAAACCTTGAAGAGGAAATTATTCGAGAAACCATGATTATTGAAGGCGGTAATATTTCTAAGGCGGCAGCGGTGCTAAAGATAAAGCGCCAAACCTTGCAACACAAATTGAAAAAGTACAATATTTTGTCCAAAGAAGGGTAGAGATTTTTGATGGAAAACGCAAAAATATTTGCACTAAAATAGCAAAAATATTTGCGCCAAAATGGAAGATGAAATTGAGAATCTTACTTTTAATGGAATAGTAAAAATTATCTAGTGGTTTTTTCCCAAAATAGAGGGGGAAAACCACTATTTTTCGTGAATTATTTCAAGGGAAGTATCTTGTATACAAGAACGGCATTGGCATAAAAGTTGCGTTATATATGCGTATCGCGCAAAGTGCGCACATAAACGTTAACTTATTAATTTATATTTATTTTAAAGGAGAAAAGCAAATGAAAAATGTAAAAGTAATTCTTTGGGGATTAGGCGCTATGGGCGGCGGAATCGGCAAAATGCTTGCAAAAAAACAGGGTGTTGACATTGTAGGCGCTATTGACATCGGAGACAAAATTGGCAAGAGCATGTACGATGTAGTTCCTGGAATTGTAAAAGGCGACAGAGAAGACGTTATTGTTGGAACTCCAGAAGATGTAATCAAACCTGGATCAGCAGATATCGTAGTAGTTTGCACAAACTCATTTACTAAAGATGTATATGACAAGCTTGTTTTCGTTATGGAAAGAGGCATGAACGTTATTACTTCCGCTGAAGAAATGGCTTACCCACAGGCTCAGGAACCTGAACTAGCGAAAAAGCTTGACGAAATCGGAAAGAAAAATGGCGTTACTGTACTTGGAACAGGCATCAACCCTGGTTTAATCATGGACTTATTGGTAATTCTATGGACAGGTGCTTGCGAAACTGTTGACCACATCGTATCCAGAAGAGTAAACAGCTTATCACCTTTCGGACCAGCTGTAATGGAAGAACAGGGAATTGGTGTTGAAGTAGATGACTTCAATGCAAGAAAAGCAGATGGAACAATGGCAGGACACGTTGGTTTCGCTGAATCCATCGGTATGATTTGTGAAGCATTAGGTTGGGATCTTGAAAAATTCGAACAGGACATGGAACCAATCGTTACAGATGTTGACAGAAAATCACCTTACGGATTTGCTGCTGCTGGACAGGTTGCTGGCGTTGCAATGAAGGGATGGGGAACTGTTGAAGGCGAAGTGAAAATCGAAATGGATCACCCACAGCAGATCGAACCTGAACAGGTTGGCGTTTACACTGGAGACTATGTAGAAATCAAGGGTAACCCACCAGTAAACATGGCAAACACTCCAGAAATCGAAGGCGGAATCGGAACAATGGCAATGATCATGAACTCCATTCCACTAGTAATTAATGCAAAACCTGGTCTAAAGACAATGATCGACGTTCCAGTTCCTAGAGCAATCATGGGCGACATGAGAAACATGATCGACGAAGACTGCAAGCTA
The DNA here is from genome assembly GCA_050435405.1 of Clostridiales Family XIII bacterium PM5-7. Taxonomy (GTDB): domain Bacteria; phylum Bacillota; class Clostridia; order Peptostreptococcales; family Anaerovoracaceae; genus Senimuribacter. The sequence goes on along the minus strand of JBNDKG010000006.1, from coordinate 59,934 downwards.
GTAAAATAATGAATGGCACCATGTAATATTAGGAGATGATTCAAATGGTTAAAAAAGGAGAATGGGTGCGTATCCACTCCATCGTTTTGAAAGCCGAAGAGAGAACTGCAAAGATTCCTGAAGATACACAGAAGTGTGACTTAGAAATGTGGACTAAAGGTGCTTTGCTAGAAGATGCAGAAATCGGTGACGAAGTAACGGTGAGAACCGCAGCCAATCGTATTGAAAAGGGAACACTTATTGAAGTGGGACCATATTATACTCATAGCTATGGAAAATTTGTTCCAGAAATCATTGAGATTGACAAACAGCTAAGAGAAATCATGTTCGGAGGTGACAAATAATGACTTTGGCAAAAGATTATGACTCCGTAATGGGAAGATCCAATGAGATTATGAAAAAGGCCCTTGGCCTTGACTATAATGATTTTGAATCTGGATCAGTAGCGTTTGACTATGAAAGATTGATGAAATCAACTGGATATACTTTGGAAGAAGTAGCAAAGATTCAGGCAAAAACAGCAGTGGGTAACACACCACTGATCGAGCTGAGAAACATTTCAGCTCTAGCAAGAAAATATGCTAAGCCAGGATATGGCGCAAGAATATTCGCTAAAGATGAAGCAGCAAATGCTTCTGGAAGCTTCAAAGCAAGAAGAGCTGCATGCGCAGTTGCTCATGCGAAGAAGTTAGGATATAAAGGCGTTATGGCGGCCACATCTGGAAACTATGGTGCGGCAGTAGCATCTCAGGCGGCAATGCAGGGACTAGAATGTATCATTCTTCAGGAATGCTACGACTCCCATGGCGTTGGTCAGCCAGAAATCGTAGAAAAAGCAAGAGCTTGTGAAGCTTACGGCGCAGAAGTATTTCAGTTAACTGTAGGACCAGAATTGTTCTACTCATTCCTATCGATTATGGAAGACACTGGATACTTTAACGCATCATTATATTCACCATTTGGTATTGCAGGCGTAGAAACTTTAGGTTATGAAATCGCAATGCAGTGTCGTGAAGTTGTTGGCAAAGATCCGGATATGGTGATTTGTACTAACGCTGGTGGTGGAATGATGACGGGTACAGCTCGTGGGCTACTAAAGGCAGGCTGTGTTGACACACAAATGGTTGCAGCATCTATTGACCTTAAAGGCTTGCACATGGCTTCTGATGAACAATTCAACAAAAAGTCATGTACAACAGGTCACACTGGATTTGGTGTACCATATGCAACAGACCCTGATCACTCAGACGTTCCAAGAAGTGCGGCTAGACCGCTTCGTTACATGGATCGTTATGTAACCGTAAAGCAAGGTGAAGTAATGTATATGACTGAGGCCCTAGCAAATCTTGAAGGATTAGAAAGAGGCCCAGCGGGAAATACTGCGTTAGCAGCAGCGTTCTCCCTAGCACAGGAACTACCTGAAGATGCAATTTTGGTCATCAGTGAAACGGAATACACCGGTGCAGGAAAACACATCCAACCACAGTTGTCCTTCGCAAGAGATAACGGAATCGATATTCGTTTCGGAAATCCTCTTGAAGAAGATAAACCTGGCGTGAACATTATCTTGCCAAAGGATCCTGGATTCATTAAGCATCACGAAGAAGACATGAATCGTTTCAGAAGCTCATTGATTAAGAAAGCTTGTAAGCATTACAATGAAAATCCAACAGAAGCTGACCTTCAGTTCTTGGCAGAAGAAACAAAGACTGACGTAGCATTTGTTAAGAGCGTTTTGGAACAATAAGGTACTAAAGAACATTCAACCCGGCTAAGGCTGGGAATCGCCGTCGAGTGCCACGCACTAAAGTGCTGCACTCTTGACGGGGGACCTACCAACCGTTCAATGCAGTTGAACGGGGTTAGGTCTCCCAAAGCATAAGGAGTTCCAACAATTTATTCCGTAAATTGAGGCAACTCCATTATACGACATAATTCACCAAATCGAAGATTTGGGAATTAAAAGCATAAGGTCTCCCCAACAATTCTGTTTCTCAGAATTGGGGCGAGAACCATTAAGGAGGAAAAGAATGAAAAGAGCAGACGATTTCGAGCAGAGAAGAAAGCATATTGCGAATCTTTCTGACGAAGAACTTTACAACAGATTCTGGGAATTAACTGAAAAAGTTGTTGATCCACTATTAGAATTAGGTAGAAAAAACACTACACCTTCCGTAGAAAGAGCGGTACTTCTAAGAATGGGCGTATCATCTCTTGATACACAGGCTATCGTAGAGGGTTGCATGGACAGAGGTCTTATTGGACATGGAACTGGACACGTGCTTTACAAATTATCAAAAGAAAAAGGTGTTTCCATTAGAGAAGCATCCCAAATGCTAGCTGAAGGCAAATGCTGGGATGAAGCGGTAGCATTGTTTAAGGGAGGTAAATAAAGATGGCAGATATGATTCTAAAAACAAACGAAAAATTAGATGTTAGAAACATCTTGAAAGACCTCGATAAATATGAACCAAGAAGAAGAGGTTGGACTTGGAGAAAACCAGCTCCAGGACTAAAAATGGGACCATTTGAATTCCATGACGTTTCAGAACCACTAAAGAACAGCGTTGGTCTTCCACCTGCTAAGTTCTTTGAAAACATTGACCCACAGCCACTTCCTGTTATTACAACAGAAATCGCTTCTGGTAGATTTGAAGATGACATCAGAAGAATGAGAATGGCTGCATGGCATGGCGCTGACCATATCATGGTTATCAGACATATGGGACAGTCCCACATTGACGGACTAATGGAAGGTACTCCACAGGGTATCGGTGGTATTCCTGTAACTAGAAAACAGGTTAGAGCACAGAGAAAAGCATTGGATATTATTGAAGATGAAGTTGGTCGTCCAATCAACTACCATTCATATGTATCTGGTGTAGCAGGACCTGACGTTGCGGTAATGTTCGCAGAAGAAGGCATCAATGGTGCCCATCAGGACCCTCAGTACAACGTACTTTACAGAGACATCAACTGCGTAAGATCTTTTGTTGATGCTTGTGAATCAAAGAAAGTATTACAGTGGGCAGAAATTCTACAGATTGACGGAGCACACAATGCTAACGCAACTGCTAGAGAAGCTTGGAAAGTAATGCCTGAGCTAATCGTTCAGCATGCAATCAACTGCCTATTCTCAGAAAAAGTAGGAATTAAGCCTGAAAACATTGCGCTTTCAACAGTACCTCCTACAGCGACTCCAGCGCCATCTATGTACTTAGACCTGCCTTATGCAGTAGCGCTAAGAGACATCTGCGGAAGATACAAGATGAGAGCACAGCAGAATACCAAGTATATCTGCTCATCCGTAAGAGAAGCAACCGTTACTCACGTAATGAACATGTTTATCTCCAAATTGACCAGTGCTGACATTCAGTCAACCATCACACCAGACGAAGGAAGAAACGTTCCTTGGCACATCTATAACATGGAAGCTTGCGACAATGCGAAACAGGCTTTGATCGGTATGGATGGCTTGATGGAAATGATCGAGCTGAAGAAGGATGGTCCACTAAGAGAACAGGCTAGAGATTTAAAAGAAAGAGCTTGCCTATTCATGGAAGAAATCATCGAAGTTGGTGGATACTTCCAGGCAGTTCAGGAAGGATTCTTTGTTGACTCAGCAAAATATCCTGAAAGAAATGGCGACGGAATTGCAAGACAAATCGAAGGCGGAATCGGTTACGGTTACATTTTCGAAAGAGAAGAAGACTACATGGCTCCAGTAACTGCTCACTTTGGTTACAACAACGTTGAACAGTACGGCGGAGACCCTAAAGATCCAGCAGCTTTAATCGGCGGATGTACTTTCGAAGACAGAAGCAAAATCGTATTCATTGACGAATTAGACGAAGAAGATAATGTTGACCACAGACTAGAAAAGGTTAAGAAATATCTTGACGGCGAAGCAATCAAACCAGAAATGGAATGGTGCGGAGACGGTATCGTATTGATGTCCATGATGATTCCTACCAACGTGAGAACTGCAGAAGCTGCAGCGCTTGAAATCGGTAGAAAATTAGGTCTTGAAAACCCTGAAGTAACCAGCAAAGAAGTAATGCAGGAAGCAGAAGGAACAAGAATCGAAATGAAGGGTAAATTAACCTTCGACGTAGACCCTACTACTTTGGAAATTCCACCTGAACCACATCACTTGGATGATGCAACACTTTACAAAGAGTTTGAAGAAAATCCAATGGTTGTTGTTTGTGGAACAATCGGAGAAGACGAACACTCAGTAGGTCTTCGTGAAATCATCAACATCAAGCATGGTGGTATTGAAAAATGGGGCATCAAAGTTAACTACCTAGGAACTTCTGTTCCAGTAGAAAAGCTTGTTGACGCAGCAGTTGAGCTAAACGCTAACGCTATTTTAGCATCAACCATCATTTCTCATGACAACATTCACTACAAAGGCATGAAGAGAATCAACGAATTGGCAATCGAAAAAGGTATCAGAGATAAGGTAATTATCGCTGCAGGCGGAACTCAGGTAGTTCCTGATGAAGCAGTTAAGACTGGTATCGATGCTGGTTTCGGTAGAGACTCCCACGGTATCGACGTTGCTACTTTCTTAGCAGAAGAAGCAATGAGACGTAGAAAATAGTATTTACATGAAGGGGCGGGCCGAAAGCCTGCCCCTTTTTATCAGATTGATTTACAAAAGGATTTCAGGAAAGTATAATGAATTGGGCAGAATCCTTTTTTAAGTCAACGATTCAAAAGAGAAGGCTTTGCCGAGGAGGCGTATGTTGAATTACAATATTATTTTTTTCTCCGGTACAGGGGGGACGAAGCTGGCGGCAAAAAAACTCAAGTCGGCTTTGGAACATAGGGACGCATTTTGCGAGCTCAATGAAATCGGAAAACATGAATTTGACCCAAAGAACATAGATGGAGATAGGCTAATCATTATGTATCCTGTTCACGCTTTTGGTGCCCCTATACCCGTATATGAAACAATTGATAAACTTGTAATGGTCTCTGAAAAATCATCGAAAACTGCTATAAATGAAGCAGTGGTCATAAGCATATCTGCAGGCGGAGAAGTTCCAACGAATAACGGATGTAGAATAAAGGCAGTTCGAAAGCTAAGAGCTAAAGGCTATGATGTAATCTTTGAAGATATGGTGATGATGCCCAGCAATTGGACAGTAAAAGATAGCGAAGAAATTGTAAGTGGCGTCTTGAATGTTTTGGATCATAAAATTCAAATCATTGCTGATATCTTAATCAATTCAAATGGTAATACAATTCCGGTTATGACAAGAAAAATGTCTTCATATAGTAGAATTATGGCGGCAATCGGAACATTTTCAAGAAGAATTGGATTTCCAATCATGGGCAAATTCTATAGAGCTTCGGATGCGTGCAATAGCTGTTCCTTGTGTGCCAGCCAGTGTCCTCAACAAAATATAAACATGGTTAATGGAAAGCCTCGGTTTGGTTGGAAGTGTTTGGTCTGCATGCGTTGCATTTATGATTGTCCGATGAATGCCATTAGCGCAGGTCCATTTAACTTTATGATCATTGAAGGCGGGTACAATATAGAAGAGATGGTAGAAACGGCGCAGAAGCATTTGGATAAACCATTGGAATTATCGGACAAAGATTTTGAGAATCATAAAGCAGTTTCGTCTTATATCAAAAACATCAATGATCACAAGTCGATATAGTGGATGAATATGCAAATGACTAAGGAGGGCGAGATGTTAACGTTCAGATTGGCAAATACTGAAGATGCGAAGAAATGGATCAAGCTAAATCGAGAATTCATGGATTTTGAGATGACCGATGACGCCCCATGGGGAGATGCAGCAGGGATAAGCGATGAAGAATTTGAAGCGATTTTCCATGATGCACTGAATCAGCCAGAAAGAATAAAACTGCTCTTAATTGAGGAGGATGGAGAGCCTGTTGGCTTTGCCAATCTGTTGATTATCTTTAGCGTATGGGGACATGGCAATGCCATTTTGATGGATGACTTGTTTTTCGTGTCGTCAGCAAGAGGAAAAGGATATGGTAAAGAAACCTTACGCTATATCGAACGATATGGCAAAGAGCTTGGCTGCAAAAGGTTGCAGTTCTATGCGGAGCACACTAACCCTAAGGCCATGGGATTTTATCAGGCGTTAGGATATGAAGCGCAAGAAATTAATGTGTATGTAAAATACTTTGAGTGATATATTTACGATGAAGGAGGAAGAAATGAGAGTAGACGTATTAGTAGCTGAAATTGGATCAACAACGACTGTAGTCAATGCGTTCAAGGACTTGAATACAGATCATCCGGTATTTTGGGCACAAGGACAGGCACCCACATCGGTGCTTGATGGTGATGTAAGAATCGGATTGCAGGGTGCCATTGATGACTTGTGCAAGAGCATGAACATAGACAGTTTGGAATATGATGAAATGTTAGCAACTTCATCTGCAGCTGGCGGTTTGAAAATGACCGTTCATGGCCTTGTCTATGACATGACGGCAAAAGCGGCAAAGGAAGCGGCATTAGGTGCAGGAGGTATCATTCATTTTATCACGGCGGGCAAGCTACGAAGAACCGATGCGGCCAAAATCAAAGAAATCAATCCAAACTTGATTTTGATTGCGGGAGGCGTAGATTACGGTGAACGAGACACAGCCATTGAAAACGCTGAAATGATTAGAAATATGGGGCTGAAAACCCCAATCATATATGCGGGAAACATTGAAAATCAAGAAGAGATGAAATTGATCTTTGATGAAGAAAGTGGTCAAAAGCTGTATAACGTGGAAAACGTATATCCAAAGATCGATGACCTGAATGTAGAACCCTGTCGAAAAGTCATTCAAGATGCCTTTGAGGCACACATCATTCACGCACCAGGCATGGAACACGTGAGAGATATGGTGAATGGGCCAATTATCCCTACACCAGGCGCGGTGATGGAATGTACTAAGCTGCTTTATGATTGTCTCGGCGACTTGATTGTATTAGACGTAGGTGGAGCAACAACTGACCTTCATTCCGTAGCGACGGAGTCGGATCAAATTGCGCGAATCATGATTGCGCCAGAACCAAAAGCAAAGAGAACTGTAGAGGGTGACCTGGGCGTATACGTCAATCGAATGAAAGTCATCGAGTCCATTGGAGAAGAGAAGCTTCGCGAAGAATGCGAAATGATGGGCATCGATTTAGATAAGACCTTAGAATCCTATGTGGCAATTCCGAAGACGGAGGATGAGGTAAAGCTAGTTGAACGACTGACCAAGGAAGCGGTGATCAAAGCCGTTGAACGTCATGCGGGTATCATTCGTTATATCTACGGGCCATCAGGACGTAGCACCGTTGCTGAGGGGAAAGATTTGACGCAGGTTAAGTACATCGTCGGAACAGGTGGTGCCCTTACCAGACTTCCTCATCGTGTAGAGCTGATGCAGGAAATCGCCCAGCATAATGAAACCGGAATGATGCTATTCCCAGGAGAGCATGCAGAAATTTTGGTCGATAATGATTACATCATGGCATCTCTAGGCGTACTATCAACCAAGTACAGAGAAGCAGCCATCAAATTACTAGAGAAAAGCTTTGCTTTCAAATTCCCTGAGAAGAAAGAAGAAAGCTACAGCAAGAAGTACATTGAAGATGTCAATCATGAAATTGCAGAAGCGAAAAAGAGAGACGAAGAATACAAGAAGCATATTGAAGAGGCTGAAGCTATGGGTTACGATATGACTGCGTTTAAGGAAGAAGAACCGATTGGTGGCGCCCATGAACGTGGCGAATTGACGGGAAGAGCAGCAGCGGAAAAGGCTGAACTTGAAGCTGGTAAAGGCGTTTCTGGAAAATGGAAACAAAATATGGGAGATTGTAATCACGAATGTGAACATTGTACAAGAAAAAATTGTCCAAATAGAAAGGAAAAGTAAACATGTATCCAAAACTATTAATTAATTTGCAAAAATTAGAAGGAAACCTAAATGCGTGTGCTAACATCACGAAGGATCAGGGCGAATGCTCTTTGATGATTGTGAGCAAAGGGTTATGTGCTGACCCTGAAATGGTCAAGATGGTAGCGGAAAATCCTAATGTAGACTTTATTGCGGATTCCCGCGTGAAGAACATTGCAACCTTTGCTGATGTGGCAAGAAAAAATGGAAAGAAGACTGTATTACTAAGAATCCCAATGCACTGCGAAGTTGCAGAAGTGGTAAAGTATGTAGACTTATCCTTTAACTCCGAATTATCAACCATCAAATTGCTCAATGAAGAAGCGAAGAAGCTGGGCATCAAGCACAACATTTTGCTGATGATTGACCTTGGAGACTTACGTGAGGGTATTTTCTTCCAAGATGAAGACTTAATTTGGCAAGCAGTTGAAGACATTTTAGCCATGGACAACATCAATCTTTATGGCATCGGCGTAAACTTAACGTGCTATGGAGCAATCATTCCAAAGAATGAGAACCTGTCTCAGCTAGTTGAACTTGGAAAGAAAATAGAAGAGAAATACAAGATAAACCTAGAAATGATTTCAGGCGGAAACTCAAGCTCTATCTACTTAATTGAAAAGGGAGAAATGCCAGCAGGCATCAATAACCTTCGTTTAGGGGAAGCTTTCCTTTTGGGTAATGATACGGCTTACGAAACCAAGCTTCCTGGTACCGTTAGCGACGGGCTGATTTTGCAGGCACAGATCATCGAATTAAAAGAAAAACCATCTCTGCCAATAGGTGAGGTCGGTGTAGATGCTTTCGGCGAAAAACCATATTATGAAGATAGGGGCATCATGAAGAGAGCCATCATTGGCATCGGCAAGCAGGACACTGACTTAGGTAGCATGACCCCTTGCGATTCCCAAATTGAAATCATGGGCGGAAGCTCAGACCACATTATTTTAGACGTGACTCACTGTGATAAGCAGTATCAGGTTGGAGATATTGTGGAATTCGAATTGGGCTATGGCGGAATGCTGAAAACAGCAACAAGCCCTTACGTAGAAAGAGAATACATCAAATAAAACATATAAAAAAGCCATACTATTGAAGACGTTGTCAAACGCTTAGTATGGCTTTTTGATTGCAGTTTACCACTTATTGGCGACTTTCTCGGCAAATCCGAGCAGGTCTTTCACTTGCACTTTGGTACCGTCATCTAGGATTACAGTGCCATTAAACTTTCCAAACACTTGATGTTGATTGGAACGAATGACTAAGACGTTAGAGTCTGAAAAGCGGTCAATAATCGGTACGAAGTCTAATGCAAAACGATCGTCATTGCTGGTAAAGGTCCAAGGCTTTAGATAGTCTTCTTTTCCATCGGCTGTTTTCGGAATATGAAATTCAACCTGATCAAGCTTATGGGCTTTGTGGTTGTAAAACAGCATGTTTTCGCTGGCAGCGGAGGTATCTCCAAAGCCATAGCCGATATTGAATCCAAAAGGAACGCCGTCAGCCAGTCCTGAGGCACTTCCCCAATACCACGTATTCTTATAAGTCCAAACACCGCGGCCCCAATCTAGGACACCGAAGGAATTGGCAGGATCAAAGGTGTACTCTGTCCCGTCAAAGGTGAAGCTACCGCTGGCAGGTAAGCAGTTAATCTTTTGGTTATAATAAAAATGCTTAGGCTTGCCAGCAAATGGTGTGGCAATGACCATAGAATCGCAAGGTGGTTCTGTTAACGTAATGACACCGGAGATAGGCTTTCCTTGATAGAAGTTGTCCATGTGAAAGGTTAGTTTTCGAACCTGCTCACTGACGTCAAAAGTAATGGAGTGATGCTTTCCTTGGTGAGTCGTGATTCCATAAGCAGAGGATGCAGGCAATCCAATTTTCCCACCAGTAAAAAAAGTCATTGGACTGGCAGTATGCTCCCAAGGGGTGTTGAAATCTAAAAAGGAAATGCTGTCCAGCCCCATATAGGAGTTGTCCGCAATGGTCAAGGCAATGCCGTAATCCTCATTTCCAACGTAATAATAATCCCATTCTTTGATTCTCCAGCCGGGGGCTTTGATGGCCGAACGGCGGTAAACAGGTAAAAGGGCAGTAGCATAACCTGGCTCGGTTAAATGGCCCTGTTCATCCAACAAAGGGGCGGTCTTGGTAATCTGGTGTTGCATAGGGTTTTCCTCCTAAGTTTCCATAGTATTCTTACCGTTATTTTATCACAAATTCTCCCAAAGACCATGGATTTTTTCAAAGAGTATAGTATAATAAACCTATGAAAAAGAAATACATTGGATGTCATCTATCCTCATCGAAGGGCTTTGCGGCAATGGGACGAGACGCACTTTCTATTGATGCCAATACCTTCGCCTTTTTTACAAGAAACCCAAGAGGCGGAAAAGCAAAGGCCATTGATGAAGAGGATGCAGAAAAATTAAATCAGCTACTAAAGGAACATCGCTTTGGACCTTTGGTGGCCCATGCACCATATACCCTCAACCCTTGCTCCAAGGAGAAAAAGGTTAGAGAGTTTGCCCATATGGTCATGAGTGAGGACATGGAGAGAATGGAATATCTGCCGGGGAATTACTATAACTTTCATCCCGGAAGTCACGTAGGGCAAGGTGTCGACGCGGGAATCAATATGATTTCTGATTTACTGAACCAAATCATTGCGCCTGAGCAAAGGACCACGATTCTGCTCGAAACCATGTCGGGAAAAGGAAGTGAAATCGGCGGAACCTTTGAGGAACTGGCAGAGATCATTGCCCGAGTAAAATGCCAAGAAAAAATTGGCGTTTGCCTGGATACTTGCCATGTTAGCGATGGAGGATACGATATCATCCATCATTTAGATGATGTTTTGGAAGAATTTGATCGAGTAATTGGGATAGATAAGCTCAAGGCGCTTCATCTCAACGATAGTAAAAATGAAGCGGGATCTCATAAAGATCGCCACGCAGTTATTGGGGATGGATACTTAGGGAAAGAGACGATTTTGCGCGTCATTAACCATCCGCAGCTAGGAGATTTACCGTGCATTTTGGAAACGCCCCAAGAAGATTTAGCAGGATACGGAAGAGAAATCGCCATGTTAAGGCAAGGAGAATAATCAATGGAAATCAAAGATATTTTAGTCATTAACCCAGGGTCAACGTCAACGAAGATTGCCGTGTTTTCCAAAGACAACGAAACCAAATTGTTTGAGAAAAACATAGTCCATGATGAACAGCGGATTCTGTCCTTTCCGACAATTATTGACCAAGACCAATACCGAAAACAGATGATCATCGATTTCTTAGCAGAAGAAAACTACGATATGACCAACCTGACGGCGGTAGTGGGACGAGGTGGAATGGCCTATGAACTAGAAGGTGGTGGCTATCGAGTAAACCAAAAGCTTTGTGATAGAATGGGAAGCAGCGAGATTCCAAGTCACGCATCCAGCTTAGGTGCAGTATTGGCATTTCAGCTTGCAGAGCCATTAGGTTTGCCATCATATATCTATGATTCTACCATGGGCTGTGACCTTCTAGAGATTGCCAAAATCACAGGAATCAACGGTATTGAAAAGTACGGTGCAATTCACCTGCTTAACTCTAGAGCTCAAGCCATTCGTTATGCGGAATCCATTGGAAAATCCTATCAGGATTTACGGGCAATCATTTGCCATATGGGTGGCGGCATTACGGTTAATGCACAAGTAAACGGAAAAGCCATCGACACATCTGGTTATGACGAAGGACCAATGTCTCCAGAACGTTCAGGAGGTATGCCACTTCTACTATTTAACAAGCTTGCGTTTAGCGGCAAGTATAACGAAAAAGAAGTAGCAACCATGATCAGTGGAAAGGGTGGCCTATACTCTTATCTATCCACGAAGAACTGCATTGAAATCGAAGGGCGCATTAAAGACGGAGATGAATATGCCCAGATGATTTATGAGGCTATGGCGCTACAAGTCGCCAAAGCCATTGCTGGGTTGTCTTGCACGCTTAAGGGCGATGTGGATGTGATTATTTTGACCGGCGGTATTGCCCATTCGAAAATGTTAACAGATATGATTAAAGGTTACTGCCAGCACATTGGCAAAATCGTGGTCATGGGCGGCGAAGTGGAAATGGAAGCCCTAGCAGGTGGAGCGATCCGCATGCTAAAAGGGGAAGAGGAAACAAAAGAATATATCGGGAGGGAATGATTATGTCTGAAGATAAAAGCGTACAATCTATTGAGCGAGCTTTAGATATCATCGAGGCTGTAGCCACAGAGCAAAAGGGTCTCGGACTTACGGAGATATCCGGAAAAGTTGACTTACATAAGAGCACAGCCTACCGAATTATTTCCACCATGGTGAAGAGGGGTTATCTGGATAAGACAACAGACAACAACTATAAGATTGGACTCAAGTTGATTGAAGCGGTAAGCTGCTATATTAATAGCCTGGAGCTACAAACCGAGGCGAGGCCTTTTGTTGCACAAATCACTGCCAAGCTTGGACTAACCTCTCACTTAGGGATTCTAGACGGCGATAAAGTAGTCTATATCGAAAAGATGGATGTGGTGTCTACTGTGCGGATGTATTCTCAGATAGGCCTACGGATGCACGCCTACTGTTCTTCACTTGGGAAGTGCTTGTTGTCCAATTATTCCAAGGATGAAATCGATACCATTATGAAGGATTGTGGATTCATCAAATTCACCCCGAACACGATTTCTAGCTTAGACCAGCTGCATCAAGAAATCGCTAAAGTACGCAAGCAGGCTTGGGCAATGGATGATGAAGAATATGAAATTGGCCACCGCTGTATCGGTGCACCGATTTATGATTATCGTGGCGATATTATTGCGGCAATCAGCGCAAGCGGGGATAAGCATGTGCTGACCGATGACCGCATAGAGGAAGTCGCTGAATATGTAAAGATGACGGCATTGGAAATCTCCAAAGACATGGGATACGTAGAATAACAAACATAAAACATCCAGACTCAGATATAGAGCCTGGATGTTTTTATGTTGAATCAATTAAAGGATATTTTTCAACACAATGGTTTTCGTTCTCGTCATTTCATCGAAAGTGGACATTACCCCTTCTGTACCAATTCCACTTTGCTTCCAGCCGCCAAATGGCATTTCAAATGATCTGAAGAAGCTTGCACCATTAATGACAGCACCGCCGGCTTCCATTGCTGAAGCCACCTTGAACGCACGTTTTTGGTTTTCTGAGAATACGCAGCTTGAAAGTCCAAATATGGAGGCGTTGGCAATTTCAATGGCTTCTTCATCAGTATCAAAACCGATGATTGGCACAACTGGCCCGAAAATTTCCATATCCTTAGCAACGGCTGCGGTCTTAGGCACATCTGTCAATACTGTTGGCGTATAGAATGCACCGTCACGCTTTCCACCTAGCAAAAGCTTTCCGCCCTCTTCGATGGTCTGGTTAACTTGTGCTTCTACTTGGATAGCGGCTTTCTCGCTGATGAGACAACCAACTTGGGTAGAATCCTCTGCAGGCATGCCGACTTTTAGTTGCTGAATTCTTGCGACAGCTTTTTCGGCAAATTCATCTTTCAGAGAATGGTGAACAAGGAATCTTTTGCTGGCACAGCAAACCTGCCCAGTATTGTACATACGTCCCCAAATCATTTCTTCGACAGCCAAATCCACATCTGCGTCGTCTAAGACGATGAATGCATCATTTCCGCCAAGTTCAAGGGCACAGTGCGTCAGATTGCCGGCAGCAATTTTTGCTGTGTCGATACCAACTTCCGTACTGCCAGTGAGAGTAACTAGATGAACACGAGGGTCGGAAACCGCAGCGCTTTTTACGGAGCCTGGAGCAGTCAAACACTGAATTGCACCATTTGGTACTCCAGCTTCCACTAGCATTTCGGTCAACTTCATCAATGTAATTGGGTTGTCTGAAGATGGAAGCACGATAGCCGCGTTTCCCATCATCAAAGCAGGGGCAACCTTTTGATCGAATAGGTCGCAAGGGAAGTTAAACGGAATAATGCAAGCCACAACGCCGATTGGCTCTTTGGTTACGAGCTGCATATGGTTCGCTTGGTTTTCTTCTGTTCCTGGCGGAATTAGTTTTCCATAATAATGCTTGGCATATTCGATGAATCCAGAAAATCCGATATGGATGTTGGCAATTTCGCCGCGGGCTTCATTGATCGGTTTTCCGTTTTCTTCGGAAAGTATTTGGGCGAGAGATTCTTTGTTTTGGTCTACGATGTCTAGGAACTTATAGAGTACTGAGGCTCTTTCTGAAATCGGAACCTTTGCCCAAACCTTCTGGCCCTTTACTGCTGCAGTGATGGCCTTTTCGATGTCTTCTGCTGTTGCCTTTGGCAGGCTGTCGATGACTTTCCCTGTTGCTGGAGCAGTAACATCAAAGGTTGCGCCGCTTACGCTGTCTACTTTTTTTCCATCTATAATCATTTTCATTTGTATTTCTCCTTTTTTATTCAAGTCTTATTTTCCAAACGCGGTGAAGGATAGCATCAATCCGCCGCAGGTGTTATTTCCATCGTCCTCGTAACCATATTCACCAAAGGTAAATTCGGTGATGAACGGAACGTCTCCAATGGCCTGTTTAATCTGTGCAGTGACTTCGTCTATTCTGCCATCAATACCGGCTCTTCTTCCGCCGCAATGAACGAGGTGCAGCCCAGCGATTTCGCCTTGGATTTTCCCTTTTAATACTTCCAAGGTCGCACCAACGGAAGCGATGATTTCATCAACAGATGCTTCTAGCTGGATGATTGCAGTGCCTACAGCTAAATTATTACCGATATTCATTGAACCATCATCGTTGCCATTCATTGGATGTCTTACGGCAATCAAATCGCCAAGGCGGTCTTTGACGCCTAATGGCTTGCAGATTGTGTAGGCTAGCAGATTGCCACCAGTTGTTTCTTCTTCCGATGCACCTGTCCATTGTCGATACTGGTCAATGGCAGGGATTCCATTGATTTCCATCAATGTACGATCGCCGTCAATCTTGGTAATGATGCCTGCATTTGTGGTTTCTTTGTACGCACCAGTAAACTGATTGGCAAAAGATTTGTCTGTGTAGAAAAAGACTACGGCAACACCATCGGCAGTGACCAGCTTATCGCTAAACAAAAGCCATTCCCCGGCAATGGCATTATCTGCAGCACTTCCGCCGAAGAAAGGAACTCTACCAATGACTTCGGTAATTCCCTTCAGGTAGTATTCCTCTTCTCCCGGAGGGGCTACCATATAGAAGAATGCAGGGGCTTTATCTGTTCCTGCGGCGGCCAATGCCTTTTCTGCAACCTTGCGTCCTGTTGCTCTAGCATCGCCTTCTTTGGCCATTGCAGCAACACCTACGGTTAAGTCTTTATCGGACAAGGACATGATGCCGACAAATCCTTCGTCGCTGCTGATGAATCCATCCTGAGTGATGACTCCAGTGAAAGAGGTGTTTCCTACAAGAGGAACGCCAGGTAGCTGAGCAGAAATTGCCTCTAGTAGCTGACCTTGATCGTATTGCACGCCGCTATAGACGAAAGCCATCTTCATTTCTGCAAGATTTCCCTGTACCTGCGAAGCTGCTTCTTTACCTGCAACAGACGGATTGGGATTAGTACTATTTCCAGTTTTGATATCTAACATAATTGTATCCTCCTTTATATGAATCGAACTGATTAACATTATGATAATTCTGAAAATTCAAAAGGTCAATGGCACCGGTTTTGCAATGTAAAAAAGCGGTTTCACCATGCGGAACAGCGAGAGAGGGTGAGGGGCTACCGGGCCGATTCGATGACATCAAAAGGCAGGTGTATGCATAGATGTTGCCAGGAGGGTAAGGGGTTTTCCCCATAGTCAATCCATTTTTATCACAAAATTGGGATTTTTGAATTTTTAGTGATAAAAATTCACTGGAGTCCACCAAGAAAAGCAGTAAATGACCATAGATTTGGGTGTGGTTGTAACCAAATGGAAAGATAGTTGCGAATCGAGCAGATGGCCCGTGAATAATTATGCAAGATATACCACTTTGATGAATAAAAAATGTATAAAGACGAGCCTAGGGAGAGCGTTGGTATCACAAATTATCACTAAAATTAGAAAAAAGGCGTTTTTATGATAAACGCCTTTTTCATATGTACTTACTCATGATTCCGAATACGAATGTAAATAGAATAATTCCTACGCAAATCAAGTTGATGCTCCTTTGCGAATAGCTCTTTGAAGGGGAAGGGTCCCCGTAATCATTGGCGGTAGCATCCCCTTTTTTGAATAGTAAATACCAATTCAAAATTCCACAACAAGCAGAAAGGCCTGTGAAAACATATGAATAGTATGATAAGACTCCTATAGGACTAGCAAGTAAGCCGAAGATTACATATCCCCAACTCAAATTAGAATCGTGCAACCTTCGGATTGAAAACGGAAGGAAGACGATGATTAGAATATAACTTATCACGAGAATTGCAATTTGGTATGCCAAACTTGCAATGGGGAAGAAAAAATAAATATTGACTATCTCGAAAAACAGGATAGGTAAATATATTTTTAAAAATTCTTTTCTATTGGATCGCCCATAAAAGGAAAAGAAGTTGATTTTCTTATTTTGTTGTTGATTCATCGGATGTCTCCTTTCGGTCTTCATGATAATACAGTTACAAGCTACGGCTATCCAAATCTTCATAGTCCGCTAGGATAGGTTTCAGCATTCGCCGGATTTCATCACAGCCACCAGACATATCAGACTCAATATTAAGTGGCATGATTGGGTCGTGCAAGGATTTTCGGAGCAAAAACCATCCTGTTAAATCTGGAGTATCAATGGCAATACGAACACCTTCATAGTTAGGTTCCACCAAAGAACAGCCTTTCATACAGCCGCTGGCTACGAGAGCAGTCAGGCCTTCAATGACGCCATCCCCATAGCCACCAAAGTCTTTGGTCAAAATAGGGAATCTCAGCTCGATGGACTCTGCCGGATCTTCCAGCTCTGCAATGAGAGAAGAAATGCCTTTTCCTTGGCGGAACAGCTGGGCCGCTTTGATGACGATTTTCGTTGCCAAATATGCACCGTCATCTAAAAAATAGTTTTCTTTATATGCTGCGTGGCCAGACGTTTCAATAGCCAATTGACTGTCTACGCCAGCATGGTTTAGCTCTATAGATTTGTTGATGACATTTTTATAGCCTCGCTGAAAGCGTAAATGACGTAAGCCTAAAGAGTCTTCCAAAAACGCGGTCAGTTGGGTGCTGGTAATGCTATCCGTAACAATGGTGGTTCCCGGGTGATCATCGGCAATGAGAGATGCGGCCATAGCCACAATGCTGTTACGGTTGATTTCTTTTCCAGTTTCGTCTACGGCAGAAGAGCGGTCCACATCCGTATCAAAGATTAAGCCTAAGTCAGCGCCACTACGTTTTACTGCTGTGCAAATGGACGCCATTGCTGTTTTATCTTCTGGATTGGGCGCGTGGTTTGGAAAGTAACCATCAGGCTCCAAGAATTGGCTAGAAGATACATCGGCGCCAAGAGGTGCAAGTACCTTTTCGGCATAGAACCCGCCAGCGCCATTTCCAGCGTCTACCGTAATGCGCATTGACGACAAAGGCGTTTCACCAATTCTGACACCGTCTATAATCAGTTGTCGTAAATGGGCGCAGTAAGTATCTAATAATGGAATTTCCACTATCTCCCCACATTTTTCAGTAGAAGCCACGCGATGCTTGGATCCTAGAGGAATACCAGCAAGAGAGCCCAGCGCCGCGTCAGATTCTGCAAAAACGATGATATCGGTGATGTCACCTTTGTTCAATCCGCCTTCTTTAGAAAAGAATTTGAAGCCGTTACGATTAAAGGGCAAGTGACTTGCCGTAATCATGATTGCGCCATCACATTGATACTCTGAAAACAATGTAGCCATAAACATGGCGGGAGTAGAGGACAGACCGCTATCCATTACCGTTACGCCAAATGGAGTCAGTGCAGAAGCGAGAGCAGAGGCTAAAGCTTCTCCAGAAAGACGAGGGTCACGGCCGATAGCGATGGTTAATTCTCCAGGAAGTTTTCCGGTTTTATTGGAAAGCCAGAGCAGAAAGGCTTTTCCCAATCGACCTGCCGCTTCTGCATCT
This sequence comes from Clostridiales Family XIII bacterium PM5-7, assembly GCA_050435405.1. Classification (GTDB taxonomy): domain Bacteria; phylum Bacillota; class Clostridia; order Peptostreptococcales; family Anaerovoracaceae; genus Senimuribacter. The sequence goes on along the minus strand of JBNDKG010000006.1, from coordinate 41,874 downwards.
AGGTTTACGGATTCACCGTCAACTCCTGCAAGAGCTACGCCGCGGATATCACTGCCATTCTGCAATTTGCTGTAATCGTACTTTGTCATTTTTTCATCTCCTATACATAACATAAGACTATTATATTTTATGAAACTGAAGAAGGCAAGGGATATTCCCATTGGCTTTCCATTAGGGTTATGGTACAATGAAATCAGGAGAGCTAAGATGAAGAAAAAGAAATGGCTATACCGAATAATCATGGTGATTTTAGTGATCATCATTGCCTTCAGTTTATACAAAATTGGTACAATTCTATATGAATATTACGTTGGAACCAAGGCGTACAAGCAAGTAGAAGCTTTAGCTGGAGTCAAGGATGGCGAATTTGATGGTGAAGTAGATTTTGCTGCGCTACAGAAAGAAAATGCCGATGTAAAGGCTTGGATTTATGCTGAAGACACGGTAATCAATTATCCTGTGGTACAAGGTGATGACAATTCGTTCTACTTGAATCGAATGATGAACAAGGAGTATAACGGGAAAGGTTCGATTTTCATTGACTACCGAAACCAACATCCGTTTAAGGACTTTAACACCATTATTTATGGTCATCGGATGAAAGATGGGAGCATGTTCCATTCCTTGACTAAGTATCGAGAGGCGGAATACTTTCAGAAACATCAAAAGATGATGTTGGTTACGCCTAAGAAAAAATATGACGTTATCATTTTTGGCGTGGTGACTATTCCAGCAGACAGCGAGATGTATGAGCTGCAGTTTTCTGGGAAAAGTGACAAACAACAATATTTAGACTGGATTCAGGAGCATAGTGAAACGGAAACTGGTGTACAGGTGACGCCAGATGACAATATCGTTATGTTAAGCACCTGTACGTATGAGTTCGATGAAGCGAGACTGGTTGTATACGGAAAACTTCAAGAGCGCCCGTAGAAGGGACATTAAGGAGAGGTAGAAATGGTTGAGGGAATAATCGTAATTGTTGATCTTGGGCACGATGATTGTCAGATGATCAAAGAGGATGTACAATCGTTAGGTGTCGAAGCGGTAGTCTGTCAGCATGACGTGACGAAAGAAGAGCTGGACAAGCTAGGCGACATTAAGGGATTTATTCTTGATGGTGGACCAGCTAAATCAATTAATGGATTTCGAGTGGATGCCAGTGAAGCAATCTACCAAAGAGAATTGCCAATGTATTCTGTTGACCATGCTTGCTGGGCTGGAGTGGACTTGTTCACTTGGCCTAAAGATCAGGCGGAACGAAGAGAACGAATTCAAAAATTTCTCCAAGAGAGATGCAAAATTTTGCTTTAATTTATAGAAATAAAAGACCGTTACCAAGTGCAGTAGGTAACGGTCTTTTTTGATATAAGACTATACTATAGGAGGAGTTCCTTCAGTATTTCCCACAATGGCATCGATTTGTACCAATGCGGTGTCTGGTAAAGTGGATACGCCAACGATTCTTCTTGCTGGGGTACCTTCTGGGAAGAAGGCAGCATAAGCCTCGTTGAACGCATCTATGTCATCAATGTTTTTGAGGAATACATTGATTTTCACTACATCTTCTATAACGTGATCCACGCTCTCGATGATGGCTTTGATGTTGGCTAGACACTGAGTTGCTTGTACAGCCACATCGCCAGAAACCATTTTTCCTGTCTTTGGATCAATTGGCAACTGAGCTGAAATGTTGTTATAGTGGGAGAACGCAACTGTCTGAGTTGAAAACGCTGACTTTGGTGCATTATTCGTATTGTTTGCCTCTAGAATTAGGCCATGTCTATCCTCAATTGCTTGAGGAGGAGTTCCGTCTCCATGAGATACTACTGCTTCGATTTGTACCAATGCATCCATTGGTAATGCAGCAACTGGAGCGATTGTTCTTGCTGGAACGTATGCAACAGCTCTTGCAATGGCTGAATCAGGGAAGAATCTTGCGTATACTTCGTTTACTGCATCAGTATCAGCAAGGTCTTTTAAGAAGATATTGATTTTGACAATATCATCAAAAGGAACGTCTACACTCTCTAAAATTGCCTTGATGTTTTTTAGGCACTGTGCGGTTTGCTCCTTTACACCACCGATTACGAAACGACCTGTCGCTGGATCGATTGGCAACTGAGCCGAAAGGTTGCTGTAATGGGAAAAAGCAACGAATTGTGAAGACAATCCACAAATTGGAGCTTTAGTAGTGTTGTTGGTCAGTTTAATCAAGTCACCTGCCTGAGGTGCTCCCGGAATAGTACCTACGCCATTGGATAGAAGTGCTTCTACTTGAACCAAAGCGTTCATCGGTAAAGCGTCAACTGCTACGACTGTTCTTGAAGGTAAGTAAGTCGTGAAGAAACGTTTATATACAGTGTCTACAGCATCTACGTCCTTAATGTTCTTTACAAAAATGGTGATTCTGATCACGTCGTTCATGGTGTGATCGATGCTTTCTGCAATGGCTTTGATATTGCTAAAGCATTGTTCTGCCTGTGCTGTAATATCGCCATCTACTAATTTGCCGGTTTTCGGGTCAATTGGCAACTGGGCTGAAAAATTGTTGTAGTGAGAAAATGCTACTGTTTGAGAAGCATTCGGGCATACGGGTGCGTTTTCCGTATTTCTTGCGCATACTGCGTTATTTCCGCTCATCATTATACTCCTATAATCAATCAATAATATTGGGATACCTTTTGGTTAAGCTTAATTTATCCAAAGGCAATTGTCAATGTGCCAGCAAAGCGCTTTTTTTCCGTACCAATTTCAATAGCGAAACGCGAGTAATCCTACGCCATGCGCCACCCCAATAGTTGACATATAGCCGAAAAAAACCAGAAAAGCAATTTGCTTTTCTGGCATGAGTTTATTTATATTGGTTGGCCTTCTTTATTGAAGAGCGGTAGGGGTTCTAAGAAAATTAAATCGTCGCGGTTTGCTGCATCTCCTTCGGCAAGAACGGTCATCTTCCCGACGATTTCACCACCGATTTGATTGATCAATGTTTCTAAAGATAATAGGGATTCGCCAGTGCTGATCACGTCATCAACAATGAGGATACGCTTACCTTTCAGCTTGTCTACTTCGGTTTGACCGAGACAAAGGTTTTGCACATGATCCGTGGTGATGGAGTTCACCTGCGTTGTGATAACATTTTGCATATAAAGCTTGGGCGCTTTTCTCGCTACAATGTAGTCGTTTTTTTCTGCTTGACGAGTCATTTCGTATGCAAGGGGTATTCCCTTAGACTCGGCAGTGATAATGATATCAAAATCCGGTGCTTTTGCAAGTAAAGCTTCAGCACTTGCCTTGGTGATTTCTACGTCGCTAAACATAATGAATGCGCCGATATACAAATCATCTGAAATTGGGCAAAGGGGTAACTGGCGTTTAAGGCCTGCAATGGTTATCTCATAATACATAAGGGTTATCCTTTCCATAGATCGTTTTATCACAATAGATATTATACCTTCTAACAACTTTGGTTTCAAGAGACAATCTAAAATACCATTTGACCTAGAGCCGAAAAAAGCCGGCATCGTCGATGCCGGCAATACATTTAATGTAGCTTATAATGTGATAAAACGTAAAATGAATAATATGCAAGAAATCCACATTACTGCTGGGATATCCTTTGCTTTTCCAGTTAATACTTTCAATACTACCCATGATACGATACCGAACATGATTCCGTTAGCGATAGAGTAAGTGAACGGCATCATGATTAGTGCTAAGAATCCACCAAACACATCGGCGATATCTCCTTCGAACTCCATGTTTTTCACAGAACCAATCATTAACAGACCTACCCAAACAAGAGCTGGAGTAGTTGCAAAGCTTGGAATTGCTAAGAATACTGGTGCGAAGAATAATGCGAGGATGAATAGGACTGCAGTTGTAACTGAAGTTAGTCCAGTTCTTCCGCCATTGGCAACACCGGCACTGGATTCAACGTAACTGGTTACAGTAGAAGTACCTAGGCAAGCACCTACGATAGTTCCGCATGCGTCTGCTAGAAGAGCACCCTTTACCTTAGGCAAATTACCTTCTTCGTCTAATAAATTACCTTTGGACGCTACACCGATTAATGTGCCAACAGTATCAAATAAGTCAACGAATAGGAAAGAGAACACGATAACGGCGAAGTTAAAGATGTTCTTTCCAATCCAAGCAAAGTCAAAAGCGAAAACTTCTGGAGCTGCTGGGATTAAGCTATCAAAGCTTAGGCTTGGGAATAGAGAGTAGACACCGGCGTCGACGTCAACAACATACCAACCAGTTGCTTCAGCAATCATGCCCAAAATCCAAGTTACAAGGATACCGATTAAGATGTATCCCTTTACGTTAAAGTGATGTAACACAGCCACGATGAGTAGTCCGACCATAGCCAAGATGAACTGTGGTGAAGACACGGTGCCCAAATCTACAAGTGTTGCAGTATTGCTGATGACAATTCCAGCACCCTTTAGTCCGATGATGGCAATGAATAGACCAATACCAGCAGTGATACCGTATTTCAAGTTTGAAGGAACGTCGTTTACTAGCTTTTCTCTAAAGTTAAAGAAGGACAGTAGAACAAAGACAATACCTTCTACCAATACAGCAGCCAAAGCAATTTTCCAAGGGTCTGTAATACCCTGCTCCATTAGAGGGATACAAACTGAATAGGCAAAGTATGCGTTTAAGCCCATTCCAGAGGCTAAGGCGATAGGGTAGTTTGCAAAGAATGCCATAAATAATGTACCGATTGCAGCAGATACAGCAGTTGCTGTAAATACAGCGGCACTATCCATACCTGCAGCTGTAAGAATGCTTGGGTTTACTGCCAGGATATACACCATGGACAGGAATGTAGTCGCACCGGCAATGACTTCTGTTTTCGGGTCAGTACCATGCTCCTTGAGTTTAAAAAATTTCTCCATTTTGAACAAATCTCCTTTACGTGATAAATGAAAATAAAATTACAACTCTATTATATATGATAACGCAGACAAGTCCAAGATTTTGTTTGGATTTTTGAGGAAAATTATAAGAAAAAGGGAATGATTTCGCAAAAAACAAGGAGAAATGCGAACCAATTTGCCTCATTTCACGGAAAAAGTTCACAAAAATAAGCTGATGACATCAAATCATCAGCTTACGATATCGTGGGTAAACCTAGTCTGCGCAGGTTTTCATCGCTTCTAAGGTTTCTGCTAGAAGGTAATCAAGCTCCCATCCTAGCATTTCTGCTCCTTGGGCAATAACCTCTCTGTCACAGCCGGCAGCAAATCGTTTATCCTTATATTTCTTTTTCAGTGATTTTAGCTCCATATCTTGACAGCTTTTGGACGGTCTCATCAATGCTGCTGCGCCAATCAATCCAGTAAGCTCATCACAAGCAAAAAGCACTTTTTCCATCTCGTGTTCAGGGGCGACATCGGTACAATGACCATATCCGTGTGAAACGATGGCATGAATCATATCTTCATCAACGCCTGCTTCAATTAATAATTCTGGCGCCTTTTGACAATGCTCTTCAGGCCACATTTCGAAATCAATATCATGGAGCAATCCACATAGTCCCCAAAAGTCCACATCTTCCCCATAGCCTAATTTTTCGGCAAAGTATCTCATAGTACCTTCTACCATTAAGCCGTGATGGATGTGAAATTCTTCTTGATTGTATTTTTGTAACAACGCCAATGCGTCTTCTCTATTAATCATGATTAAAGCCTCTCTTCCTTTGATGGCAGCTGAGCAAGAACTACAGCGGCAAAGATGACAATACAGCCGACAATCTCAATAAATCTAAAGGATTCTCCCAAAAGCAGTACGCCGAATAATACGGCAAAAACTGATTCCAAACTCATAATCAAAGAGGCAACTGTCGGTTCAGCATGCTTCTGGCCAAGAACCTGCAATGTGTAGGCGATGCCTGATGACATAACGCCAGTGTACATAATTGGTAGCCAGCAGTCTAAAATGTCTGCCCACACAGGCGTTTCGAAAATAAACATACAGATGATGCCGATAATGCCTGCCGTTAAAAATTGGATACAAGATAATTTGATGCCATCGCATTTCGGTGAGAAATGGTCAATGATCAAAATGTGGCAAGAGAAGGCAACAGAGCATACCAGCACGAATAAATCGCCAGTGGTCAAGGTGAAGCCACTGCCTTTGCCTGCCATGGTCAATAGATAGAATCCAACAGCACCTAAGGCTACGCAGCCCCAAATTAAAGGTCTTACTTTTTTGCGTAAGAATAATCCGAGGACTGGAACGATAACGATATAGAGAGAAGTAATGAATCCAGCTTTTCCTGCGTCAGTATCAAAGTATAAGCCGAATTGCTGCAAAGTCGAAGCAATGCACAATATAACTCCACAAGAGATTCCGCCTAGAATCAAGACCTTTTTCTCTGCCTGTTTTTCGGCTTCCGTTTTCTTAAGGGTGCTTGGATCAGGCTTATTGATTTTGCTAAATGCGAAAATGACTGGGATCAAAACCAATCCACCAATCAACATACGGATACCGTTGTACGTAAACGGTTCCAGCACAGCTCCCGCTTTTTGTGCGACGAAGGCTGAGCCCCAGATAATTGCAGTGATCAGCAACATAATGTTGCTCTGTAGTTTTTTGTTCATCATATACATCCTTTATTACATAAATAATTATTGCTATGGTACTAATTATAAAGAATACATAGAAATAATACAAGATAAGAAACTTTTTTTTCATACAAAAATATGGTAAGATATTTGTATTGGCGAAAAACGCAGAATTGAGGTGTATTGATGAATAACGAAAAGATACTGTTTCAATTGATTGGACAGATTGAAGATTTAGATACAGCGGCTATGGATGCTGCGAAAGAGCGACAGGATTATCTGGCTAAGGTTCCAGGTAGTTTAGGATATCTTGAAGACATTTCCATTAAAATTGCAGGAATTACGGGCAAAGCAATGGATAATGATGTGAGCAAACAGTGCGTCGTGATCATGTGTGCAGACAATGGCGTCGTAGAAGAGGGCGTAACTTCAGCACCTCAATCGGTGACCTTAATGCAAACCATTAATTTTACGAGAAGAATTACAGGCGTAAGCTCAATGGCTAAGTATTTTGACATTGATATTTTAGCAGTGGACGTTGGCGTAAAAATGGAAATTCCTCAGGAATTGCTAACAGATGCCATGCTCACTGAAGATAAAACCATTCCGATAAAAATTGTCAACAGAAGAATTGCCAATGGAACGAAGAATTTGGCGAAAGAAGCAGCCATGACTAGAGAAGAAGCAATCCAGGCAATGCTGACGGGAATAGAGTCGGTTGAAGCGATGAAGAACGCAGGAATTACACTCTTTGGCGTTGGTGAAATGGGTATTGGAAACACCACCACTAGCGCAGCAGTACTTAGCGCGTTTACTGGAGAGAAAGCGGAAGTCGTTGTTGGCAGAGGCGGTGGACTTAACGATGAAGGGTTAGCGAAAAAAATCAAAATCGTTGATGATGCAGTCAATAACTGGTGCATGAGTGACCCAATTGAAAAATTAGCCAAGGTTGGTGGGTTTGATATTTGCGCAATGGTCGGTGCGTTTATTGGTGCAGGCATTTACAGAATCCCTGTAGTCATTGATGGATTTATTTCCATGGTCGCAGCATATGTAGCCAAGGAGTTGAATCCAAAGGCAAAAGACTTTATGTTTGCTTCCCATAAATCCTTTGAAAAGGGATATGTTATTGCAATGGAAAAGATGGGGCTTTCACCACTATTTGATTTAGGCATGAGATTGGGAGAAGGAAGCGGTTGTCCAATTGCATTCAAGATTATTGAAACAGCGTGTGCATCAATGAACTTGATGAAAACGTTAGAAGAAGGCTCCATTGATGGAGGCTATTTAGAAGAAATTAGAGAGGAAAATTTATTCTAATGAATATCTTTATCAGCGGCGGGTGCAAAAATGGTAAATCCATGTACGCACAGCAGGTTGCGAAAAGTATGGCGGAGAATAAGGGCGTTCCATTGTATTATGTGGCGACCATGATTCCTACAGATGACGAGGATAGAAGCCGAATCAAGAGACACATAGGAGAGAGAGAGGGCTGGGGATTCACCACTCTGGAACAAGGCAAAGACATTTGCAACGCCTTGACAGATTCGGTCAATGCCCAAGGTGTATTTCTCCTGGATAGTGTGACCGCATTGTTATCCAACGAAATGTTTGGTGCAGATGGTATCTTTGATGAACACGCTGAGCGGAGAGTTGCAACGGAGCTGCTTGAATTTGCAAGGCGAACTGGCAATACCGTGTTTGTATCCGATTACATATATTCAGATGCGAAGTTTTTTGACGAATATACTGATCGCTATCGACGGGCCCTTGCTTATGTAGATCAACAGTTAGCAAAAGCCTGCGATCAAGTCATCGAAGTAGCGTATGGACAAAAGTATTTTTTGAAAAGACAGGAGACGAAATGAATTATATCATTGGCTTTTTTATGGCTTGGGGGAATTTTATTACCTTACCTTGCCCATATAAGCGATGGGAAAGCAATTTAAAGAACATGATGCTTGCGTTTCTTCCTTCGGTTGGCATAGTCGTCGGCGGAGTTTGGATGGCATTGTACTGGGTATGCAACTTACTTGAATTACCTCCGTTAATCGTTACCATCGTTATGGAGTTTTCCATTTTCGCCATTTGCGGGTTTATGCATATGGATGGATTTATGGATTGTAATGATGCCATTATGTCCAGACGTCCCTTGGAGGAACGGCAACGGATTTTGAAGGATTCTACTGTGGGAGCATTTGCAGTGGTAACGGTGGTGTTCCTATTATTAGGTTGGTTTGCGGCAATGGCCAGTGTCATGATCGATGGCGGAGAATTCGCTTATGGTGACTTGCTGTTGATTCCGGTCATTAGCCGAGGCATTGGCGGGCTGTGCGTATTGACTTTTAAGCCCATTGGGCATAGTCAATATGCTTCGGACTATAAAGAACCCGGCAGGGTTAAATATAGGCTGGCAATTCTTGGACAAGTGGCCGCAGTTGTAGCACTGTCGGTGTGGATTAGCCCTGACTGGGTGAAGACCATAGCGTCCATGGCGGTGATGGCGGTAACAGGCTTATTGGCCTGTACGTATGCCAGAAAACAATTGGGCGGAATGAGTGGAGATATAGCAGGTTACGCAATCTGCTTTAGTGAATTTGCCGGAATACTGGCATTGGCGATATTATAGCTTGGCATAATTAAGAGGTGAAACATGATTTTAATTTTTGGAGGAGCATATCAAGGGAAACTTGAATATGCACAGAAAACTTATCAATTAACGGAAAAAGATATCTATCTATGCGATATGGAAACAATGGTAATCAACTTTGAGAAACCAATTATCGCGGGGCTGGAAAAATTCGTCCTTGCTTGCGTGAAGGAAGGCATAGAAGCGAAAGAGTGTCTAGAAGAAAACATGGACAAGCTGAAGGACAAAATCATCATTTGCGACGATATTTCCCAAGGCATAGTACCGATAGATCAAACAGAGAGAGCATGGAGAGAAATGACGGGAAGATGTATGACTTACCTTGGCATGGAGGCTGATGAAGTCATTAGAGTCTTCTGCGGGATAGGGAATAAGGTGAAGTAAATGGCATCAACATTGGTTTTGATCAGACATGGAATTACAGAAGGGAATCAAAAAAACTGGTTCTACGGGCATACAGACATGCCCTTAGCCGAGCAGGGGCACCATGGGCTTGCGCGACTAAAACAAAGTGGAATTTATCCAGAGGTGGCTGATGACGCCAAGTATTATACGACAGGCTTAGTGCGCACGGAGGAAACCCTTCGGGCCATTTTCGGAGAGAAAGAACATGGGGTAATTGAAGCGCTTAGAGAAATGAATTTTGGCGAATATGAATGTAACCATTATGACGACTTGAAGCATTTGGAGCCGTTTATCACTTGGATTTATGATGAAACTGGAGACGCGGAGATACCTGGAGGCGAGACAAGGAATCAATTTGCAGCGAGAATATCTGAGGGATTAAAGACCCTGATTTCAGAGCATAGCCGCCGCGGAAAAGATGCGACGACTGTACTTGTATGCCACGGTGGAGTTATCTCAGCCATTATGCAGGAGATGTTTCCAGAAGATAGCATGACCATGTGGGATTGGATTCCTAAACCGGGGTTAGGTTACGTGGTGAAGCTGGATGGAGAAGCTGCTGAGTCCTACGAGAAAATCAGTGACATCAAAAAGCTGGGCTTTGGATTCATGCGTTTGCCAATGAAGGACAATGAAGTTGATATTGAACAGACCAAGGACATGGTGGATTTGTTTCTGTCCAAGGGTTACACTTATTTTGATACGGCGTGGGGCTATTTGGAAGGGAAGTCTGAAGAGGCCATTAAGACGGCTTTGGTTGATAGACATCCAAGAGACAGCTTCTATTTGGCAACAAAGCTTCCAGCGTGGTGTGCGTCTACGGAAGAAGAGGCAAAAGCCATGTTCGAAACGTCACTAAAGAGAACAGGTGTGGATAATTTTGATTACTTCCTTCTACACAATTTAGGGCCGAAGAGAACGGCGTCCTTTGATGAATTCCGCATTTGGGATTTCCTTGCGGAGAAAAAGGCCATGGGGAAAATCAGATACCTAGGCTTCTCCATGCACGACAAAGCCACGGAGTTGGAAAAAGTTCTCCAAGCCCACCCAGAGGTGGATTTTGTACAATTACAAATCAACTATGCCGATTGGGAAGCGCCGATGGTAGAGGCAAAAGCTTGCTATGAAGTGGCGCGAAAATACAATAAAGAAATCATCATCATGGAGCCATTAAAAGGCGGATCCCTTTCCGTACTCCCTGAATCTGTGGAGCGTATTTTCAAAAACGTCAATCCAGATGTATCGATTTCTGCTTGGGGACTTCGCTTTGCGGCTTCCTTGGATGGCGTCATTACTGTGCTCAGCGGCATGAGTAACATGGAGCAAATGGAAGACAATCTAAAGACCATGGAGGCATTCCAGCCTCTGAATGAAGAGGAAATGAAGGTGGTTGCGCAGGTGAGGGATACCCTAAAGAACATGCCGAACGTGCCTTGTACAGCCTGTGGATACTGTGAGAAAGGATGTCCAGAATCCATTGCCATTCCTGGTATCTTCAGAGCATCAAACAACCTTACCGTGTTCGGAAATGTGGAAGGTGCCAAAGGAAATTATCAGTGGGAAACAAGGAACGGTGGCGTGGCAACCAAATGTATTGGCTGCGGTCAATGCGAGAAAGTATGCCCGCAACAAATTAAGATTATCGATGAATTGGCAAAGGCTGCGGAGCTGTTTGCGTAGAAGAAGAGAGGGTTTGTACCTATGCAACTATTAGCAACGATTCCAATAGCCATTGGCGCAATCATTATGATGTTTACCATTCATAAGTATCATGGTTTGCTGAAGTTTATGGCTGAAGAAACCTATGAAAAACAACGCCACAGCCACGTTACTGAGAGAATGGTGTTGGTGTTTCTATACGTATCCGTAGCAGGGTTTGGTGTGGGAATAGCAGATACCCTCATTCGAGGTGTGGACCCAGTGTATTACTTTTTTGCGTTGATTTTCTTCTTTGGTTCTTTGTTCGTTTTCTTTTCCATAGAAAACCAAAGGGATATGGCAACACGCCTTCGCGAGAAGACCATAGAAACCATGAGGGCTTTTGTTAATGCTATTGAAATGAAAGATGCCTACACCAAAGGTCATTCTGAGCATGTTTATGGATTGGTGGAGTTGCTTTATGAGGCACTAGATCCGTATTTGCAGGAGAAAATAATCAAATCCAAACTGCTGGATGCAGCCATGCTTCATGACATAGGGAAAATCAGCATTCAAGATGGAATTTTAAACAAACCAGGAAAACTCAATGAAGAGGAATGGGAAACGATTAAAACCCATCCATTTAACGGCAAGAAAATGTTAGAGGACACCTGCTACGCTGAAATCAGCGACTGGGTGCTCTATCATCATGAACGTGTTGACGGTAATGGATACTATGGGTTGGCAGGAGGGGCCATTCCAGTAGAGTCAAAGCTGATTGCCATAGCAGACACATATTCTGCCTTATGCACAGATCGAGTCTATAGAAAAGGAATGCCACATGAGAAAGCAGTGGAAATCATGAAAGAAGCTGCGGGAACCCAGCTAGATAGGGAGTTTGTTAATCGGTTTCTTACCATCGACGAAGGCAAGCTGGCCTATGTGATTGCATTAGAATAATAAACAGTAAAGCCATGTATTGAAAAAATGCGTGGCTTTTTGTATGAGAGAATGGATTATCACAAAAATAGCTTTTTTTGAAAAATGGTGATAAGTCTCTAGAGTCATTTTCACGGCATCCAATGTTTATACATTTTTTATGCATCAAAGGGCTGGACTTTGCATAATTATTCATGGATACTCCGACGAGATAAAGGGATTCGTGACTTTTGGGAACGGCCACAGAAAATTCAAAGGCATTTATTGCGTTTTCCAGTGTGCTTCCAGAAAAAAATTATCACTAAAAAAACAAAAAAGCCGATTTTGTGATAAAATCGGCTTCACTATGGGGAAAACTGCTTTCAGATTGACAGAAAACAGGCGCATAATTATGTATATGCTGCGTATTAAGATTCGATTTTTATGGATATTTCTCCAGTAGTGAGGGTTTCCATTTGCCTTGCCATTAGCCCACCCATATGCTCAATGACCAATCCTCCGTTTTCGTCGATATCTATAGCGCGAGCTTTGTAGGCTTTTTCCCCATTTAAGTTTGGATGAACGATAATGTTTTTACCGAGGATGAAGCACTTGGTTCGATACTCGCGAAGGAATCGTTTAGACTGTAAATCGTCTAAGATTTCCATGGTCTCGTTGATGATTTCCGCAGCCAATTGATTTCTTGAAAAGGAATTCTTCACTGGGGACAAACAACCGATTTGGTCCGATAGCTCTTCTGGGAAATTTCCGGGGAAGCAATTAATGCCGATGCCGATGATTAAATTATCGATTTTCCCGGTTTCAAAATTGGTTTGCGCTTCTGTTAGAATGCCGCAGACTTTTCGATTGTCGCAAAAGATATCGTTGACCCATTTGATTTTTCCGCTTACGCCTACTACGGTTTGTATTCCGCGACAAACGGCAACTGCCGCCGCCATGGTAACATACAAGGCTTTGTCCAAATCAAAATCTGGCTTCAGAGAAATCGTCAGATATAAACCAGTGCCAGCAGGCGAGGCGAAAGAACGGCCTAATCGGCCACGGCCATCGGTTTGCTTGTTGGCAAGGATTACCGTCGGCTTGCTCCTAGGAACCAACGTTTTCGCCACATTGTTGGTTGAGTCTACAGTGTCATATATTTGTAGGTCACAAGGCACACGAAGGTGGCCTGAAATACCAGCGGTAGATAGCATATTAGAATTGGATTTTAGTCGATAGCCCATACGGGTTTTGCTTTCGATGCTATATCCTTCTACTTTCAGCTGTTCGATTGCTTTCCAAATGGCATTTCTGGAAACGTGCAATTCCTCTCCGATTTTTTGACCGGAAAGAAAAGCGCCAGTATGCAGTTGTAGCAGCTTCAGCAAATCGGATTTAGTTGACATAGAGGCATCCTCCTTGATTTTTTTATAGTATACCACATCTTTACGAAAAATAGGAAACAAAACTATCTCGAAAGCCCTAGAATTTCTGCAAACTCCTTTATTTCTACACAAAAATATGCTAAAATATTATGTTACAAGTATTGTATAAGAAATAGGAGGAAATCTTTACATATGGACAGTCACAGTTTAGGATATTCAATTGGTATTATTGTGGTTTTTTTGGTGTTATCGGCTTATTTTTCCGCAACGGAAACGGCGTTCACCTCAATTAATCGAATCAGATTGAAGAACCTTGCCAATGATGGGAATAAGAAAGCGGCGCGGGTGTTGGAATTAGAAGCCAATTATGGTAACGTGCTATCTACGATTCTCATCGGCAATAATTTGGTAAATATCGGCATGACTGCTGTTGCTACAGTTTTATTTGTTCAGCTATTCGGAGCGTATGGCACGACAATTTCGACTGCAGTAATCACAGTGGTTGTGTTAATTTTTGGCGAAGTTTCGCCGAAAAGTCTAGCGAAAGAGAGCCCAGAGCGATTTGCCATGTTTTCAGCACCAATCATCAAGGTAATCATGATTGTATTAACACCAATCAACTGGTTATTCAGTCAATGGAAAAAGCTATTGTCTAAAATCTTTTTCAAAGGTCAAGATAGCAGAACCATTACTGAAGATGAATTGCTGACCATGATAGAAGAAGCAGAAACCGAAGGCAGCATAGAAGCAGGACAAAGCGAATTGATCCAAAATGCAATTGAGTTTAATGAACTAGAGGCATGGGATGTGTTAACCCCTCGTGTAGATATTAAGGCCATTGAGCTTGGGTCTACGAAAAAGGATGTGGCTAAACTATTTTTAGACACAGGCTTCTCCAGACTCCCAGTATTCGAAGGGGACTTAGACAAAATCCTTGGCGTCCTAAATCAGAAGGACTTCCACAACTATATTGCTGGTTCCAAGAAAACCATATCGGATTATGTAAAGCCAGTAGTTTACGTTGCAGGGTCCATGAGAGCTGCAGACTTGTTGAAAAAACTACAGATTAGCAAATGCCATATCGCCATCATTGTTGACGAGTACGGTGGAACAGCTGGTCTTGTCACAATGGAAGATATTATTGAAGAGCTAGTTGGCGAGATTTATGATGAACACGACGAAGTGGTGTCTCAAGAAATCACAGAGCTACAGGACGGAAGTTTTCGCGTATTGTGTAGCACCAACGTGGAGAAAATGTTTGACTACTTCGATGAAGAGGTTGATCTTGATGCCACTACCGTAAATGGGTGGGTCGTATTGCAGCTAGATAAGCTGCCACAAGCAGGAGATGAATTTCAATACGAAGTCGGAAATAAAGTATTTAACGGCAGAGTAACAAAGGCCGATGAAAGAAAAGCGATAGAAATCAACCTAAGGGTAACGGTTATACCTGAAGAAGAGCAGAATAGAAAGGGGAATTAATACCATGGGACTAATGGAAAAAATCTTCGGTGATCTCAATGAAAAAGAGGTGAAGAAGATTGGAAAAATTGCAGATCAAGTAGAGGCGTTGGACGAACAAACCCAGGCGCTTTCTGATGAAGAATTGAAGGGAAAAACCTTTGAATTTAAAGAGAGAATCCAAAACGGAGAGAGTCTAGACAACCTTCTTCCTGAAGCATTTGCTGTATGTAGAGAAGGTGCAGTAAGAAGCTTAGGCATGAAGCACTTCCGCGTGCAGATTATTGGAGGTATCGCCCTTCACCAAGGCAGAATCGCCGAAATGAAAACCGGTGAAGGTAAGACTTTGGTGGCGACTTTGGCCGCATACCTAAATGCGTTAGATGGAAAAGGCGTTCACGTCATTACGGTCAATGACTATCTAGCAAAGCGTGACGCTGAGTGGATGGGAAAGCTATATAGCTTTCTTGGATTAACCGTAGGCTGTGTTGTTCATGGCATTACGGATGCTGAAAGAAAAGCAGCATATCGAGCAGACATCACTTATGGAACCAACAACGAATTTGGATTTGATTATCTAAGGGACAACATGGTGACCTATCAGGAAGAGTTGACCCAAAGAGAAATGAATTATGCCATCATCGACGAAGTTGACTCCATCTTAATTGATGAGGCGAGAACACCGTTGATCATTTCTGGACAGGGAGATAAATCTACTGATTTATACAAAACCGCTGACAAGTTTGTCGTTACCTTAGTCAAAGAAGCAGACTACACTGTGGAAGAAAAAGATGAGCAGGTGGCACTAACCGATACGGGTATCGAAAAAGCAGAAGCATTTTTCAACGTAGACAACTTTGGTGACCCTGAGAATATGGAAATCAACCATCACGTATTACAAGCCTTAAAAGCGAGAAACTTGATGGAGAGAGATGTTAACTATATCGTAAAAGATGGCGAAATTGTCATCGTTGACGAGTTTACTGGACGTTTGATGTTTGGCCGAAGATACTCTAACGGACTTCATCAGGCGATAGAAGCAAAGGAAAGGGTGTTGGTTCGTTCTGAATCTAAAACCTTAGCGACCATTACCTTACAAAACTACTTCCGTATGTACAATAAGCTGGCAGGTATGACCGGTACAGCGAAAACTGAGGAAGATGAATTTAGAGACATCTATAACATGGACGTTGTGGTGATTCCGACCAATAAGCCGATTGCCAGAGAAGACTTGGACGATTCTGTTTATCAGACAGAAAAGGGTAAGATTATGGCCATTGCCAAAAGAGTTGCTGAAGTTCATGCTACAGGGCAACCGATTTTGGTTGGTACCATTTCCATTGAAAAATCAGAGCTGATCAGTTCTATGCTGAACAAGCATGGGGTAAAGCACAATGTCCTCAATGCGAAGCAGCATGATAAGGAAGCGGAAATTGTTGCTGAAGCAGGCCGATATGGAATGGTCACCATTGCGACCAATATGGCAGGTCGAGGCACCGACATTATTCTCGGCGGAAACCCAGAATTCGAAGCGAAGAAAGAAATGAGAAAGCAAGGATATAGCGAAGAAGCCATTTCCTTTGCAACTAGCTTTGTAAAATCTGATGACGCAGAACTCAATGAAGCGCGAGAAAAATTCAACCAGCTTCATGAACAGTTCAAGGAAGAGAGAAAAGACGAGCAGAAACAAGTCGTTGACCTAGGCGGACTTTGCATTCTAGGTACTGAACGTCATGAGTCAAGACGTATTGACAATCAGCTTCGTGGACGTTCTGGACGTCAGGGCGACCCAGGCCAGACACAATTCTTCATTTCCCTCGAAGACGAATTGATTAGACTTTTCGGCGGAGAAAGAATGCAGGGCATTGTGAGCAAAATGGGACTAGAAGAGGACGAAGCCATTGAAGCTGGCGTACTATCTAGAGCCATTGAAGGCGCACAAAAACGAGTTGAAGGGAAAAACTTCGGCATCAGAAAATACGTATTGCAGTATGACAATGTCATGAATAAACAGAGAGAAATCATTTACGGTGAACGTAGAAGAGTACTCTTTGGAGAAGACCTACGCGAATACATCAGAAACATGGCTCATGGCATCATCAATGCCATTATTGATCCAATTGTTTTGGATTCCAAATACCCAGAAGAATGGGATTTTGTTACCCTAAACAGAAATTTGAAGAAGATGACCGATCGATACGTTGGCAAAACAAACTACAGCAACGATGAGCTACAATCCATGACTGAAGAATCTCTGAGAGAGGATATCTGTGGAGAATTCGATAGATTATATGATGAGAAAGAAGCGGAAATCGGCATCGAACAGATGAGAGAAGTGGAGCGTATGATTTTGCTTCGTGTTGTTGACAACATGTGGATGGATCACATTGACGCTATGGATCAGTTGAAATCCGGTATCGGTTTACGTGCATTGGGACAACAGGACCCTGCAGCAGCATACTCTAAAGAAGGCTTTGATATGTTCGAGCAGATGATCAGTGCAATCCAAGAAGACACTGTGAAATACTGCTATAGTGTAACCATGGAAACCAAAACGGAAAGAAGAGCCGTAATGCAAGGTGGACGTGCCATCAAATCCGAGTTTGTTGATGATGATGCAGTAAACGCTATGCAAGGAAATGGAGAGCTTCCAGAAGGAGCGCAGATTCCAGAAAGAGAAAGCAAGCCACATACCGTGAGAAGGGATCAACCTAAAGTAGGAAGAAACGACCCTTGTCCATGTGGAAGTGGAAAGAAGTATAAGAATTGTTGCGGAAGAAACGAGTAAGTTTCTTCCCTTTCCTATGGTGAGCAATGCCACGATTTTAAGTAAAGGAGTGATACCGATGATTCAATTGGATCAGATCAGACAGGAGCTGCCCGATGCGAAGGCAAAACTGTTAGAGGTAGGTGAGTCTCTTTGACCTAGCCAGTCTAAGAGCGAAATTAGAAGAAATCAATAAACAAACTGAGCAGGAAGGCTTTTGGGATAATCCAGAAGCTGCACAGTCGTTATTAAAAAAGAAAAAGAACCTGGAAACCACTGTTGAACAGTATGAGACCCTGCGAACAGGGTTGGAGGATACGGGTGAGCTTATTGAGCTAGCGGAAGAAATGGACGATGAGGAAGAAGCCAACGCAATTGTAAAGAACTTTGCTGACCTAACCGATCGTTTGGAGGAGTTAAAGCTGGCGACTTTGCTCGACGGAAAGTATGATCACAACAGTGCCATCATCTCTATTCACGCAGGAACTGGTGGCGTCGATGCCATGGACTGGGCAGAAATGCTGCTACGAATGTATACCCGTTGGGCAGAAAAGAAAGGATATAAGACCACCTTGGTGGATTTACAAAACGATACAGAGGCAGGCATCAAAAGTGCTACCCTCATTGTCGATGGAGAAAACGCTTACGGCTACTTGAAGAATGAAAAAGGTGTTCACCGATTGGTGAGAATTTCTCCCTTTAATGCAGCTGGAAAGCGGCAGACATCCTTTGCCTCGCTGGAGGTTATGCCCGAGATTGAAGATGACTTAACCATAGAGATTGATCCGGAGGATTTGCGCATTGATACCTATCGAAGCAGCGGCGCTGGTGGACAGCACGTCAACAAAACCGATTCGGCGATTCGTATTACCCATCTTCCGACAAACATCGTGGTTACCTGTCAAAATGAGCGAAGTCAGCATCAAAACAAAGAGGTTGCGATGAAAATTCTGGCAGCCAAGCTAACGGAGCTAAAGGAACAGGAGCATAAGGAAAGTTTAAAAGAATTGAAAGGCGATTTCTCACTGACCACTTGGGGATCGCAGATTAGATCGTACGTATTTCAGCCATATACCATGGTTAAGGACCATAGAACCAACGCTGAAGTCGGCAATGTCAATGCAGTTATGGATGGCGATATCGACTATTTCATCAATGAAAAGTTGAAGGCCAAGTAAAAAAGGAAAATGAATGAAGATTATTGAAAAACTAGCAAGCGAATTTAAAGTAAAAACTTCTCAGGTGGAAAACACGGTAAATCTCATTGATGATGGGAACACCATTCCGTTTATTGCCCGTTATCGAAAAGAAGTCACTGGTGGATTAACCGATGTGGTTCTTCGTGATATGGAGGAGAGACTGCAATATTTACGCAACCTTAGTGAGCGAAAAGAAGAAGTCATTCGTCTGATTGAAGAACAAGGTAAACTGACCGATGACCTAAAAGGGGAAATCGAAAAAGCAGAAGTGCTCCAGCGTGTGGAGGATTTATACAAACCATATAAGCAAAAGAAAGCCACGAGAGCATCTAAGGCAAAGGAAAAAGGATTAGAGCCATTGGCCATGATTTTCTATGCACAGCAAAAAACCGATGGTACGGTTGAGGCGCTAGCGGCAGACTTTGTTGACCAAGAAAAAGGCGTAGAAACTGTAGAAGAAGCCATTCAAGGTGCCATGGACATTATTGCAGAGACCATCGCTGACGATCCAGATTTGACTAAGGAAATCAGAGAAACCACTTATGCCAAGGGCCAGATTTCCACTGAAGCAGTAGATGCGGAAGAAAAAACAGTTTTTGATATGTATTACGGCAGCAGTGAAGCCATTGCGAAAATGCCAAATCATAGAGTCTTAGCGGTGAACCGCGGCGAAAAAGAGAAAAAACTTAAGGTGAAGGTAACGATGGATAGCGAAGCCATCACCGGCTTAATCGAAAAGCGTATCATTAGAAATCAGTCGATTTTTGGCCAGCTGCTAAAGGATACGATAGCGGATTCCTATAAACGGTTAATCGCGCCATCCATTGAGCGAGAAATGAGAAACACGTTAACGGAACGGGCTGAGCTGGACGCGGTAAAGGTATTTGCCAAAAATACAGAGAAGCTGTTAATGGTGCCACCAGTAAAGGGGAAGAACATCATCAGCATCGACCCAGGTTATCGAACAGGTTGTAAGGTAGCCGTGCTAAACGACACTGGAAAGCTGGTCGGTTATACGACCATTTATCCAACGCAGCCAAGAAATGATGTTGCGGGAACGGAAAGAACCTTGCAGAAAATCATTGAAAAATATCATACCGATATTATCGTTATTGGAAATGGAACGGCATCTAGAGAAACTGAAGAAGTGGTGTCCAATTTCTTGAAAAAACATGATTACGATATTCAGTACACCATCGTCAACGAAGCAGGCGCTTCGGTTTACTCCGCATCCAAACTGGCAACTGAGGAATACCCTGATTTGGATGTAACCACAAGAGGTGCGATGTCTCTCGGAAAGAGATTGCAGGACCCTCTGGCGGAATTGGTAAAAATTGATCCTAAGCACATCGGCGTGGGACAATATCAGCATGACATCAACCAAAAGCAGCTAGACAATGCATTGACCAATGTAGTGGAAGACTGCGTAAACCGAGTAGGCGTAGATTTGAATACGGCATCTCCGTCACTGCTCTCCTATATTGCAGGCGTGAATATGGGTATTGCCAAAAACATTGTGGCATATCGAGAAGAAAAAGGTCGCTTCCAGCAGAGAAAAGAGCTGATGAAGGTGGCAAAGCTAGGAGAAAAAGCATATAAGCAATGTGCGGGATTTATGCGTATTGCAGACGGAAAAGAACCTTTGGACAGCACATCAGTCCATCCTGAATCCTATAAGGCGGCTGAAGAAATCATGAAAAAAGTCGGCATCAGTAAAGAAGAAATTGCTGGAGGCGGGGTAAAAGAGCTTGATGATAAAATCTGGAAAGCCTACCCAGCTAAATCCTTATCAGAGAGCATTGCGAAAATGGCTGAGGATGTAGGGATAGGTCAAATGACCTTAGCCGACATTATTGCAGAAATGAAGAAGCCAGCAAGAGACCCTCGAGAAGATGCGCCACCAGTCATCTTCAGAAATGACGTGAGAAGCTTTGAGGATTTAAAGGTTGATATGGAAATGACGGGAACGGTAAGGAACGTTGTGGATTTTGGTGCGTTTGTTGACATAGGCGTTAAGCAAGACGGCCTAGTTCATGTATCGCAATTAAGCGATAAGTTTGTAAAACACCCAATGGACGTGGTTTCTGTAGGAGATACAGTTAAAGTAAAAATACTAAGCATCGACAGGGAAAAACAGAAAATCGCCTTGACGATGAAGTTTTAGAATTAGAGGAACATATGGCAATCAACACGATTATTTTCGATTTTGATGGAACCTTGGTTAACACCAATCAGGTGGTCATCAATTCATGGCAACATACCTATAGAGCGGTAGAGGGAAAGGAACATCCCGAGGAAGAAATTGTGAAAACCTTCGGAGAACCCTTACAAGTAAGTATGGAGAAGGCGTTCCCTAACCATAATGTAGAAGAGATGATCGATATTTATCGGGGGTACCAAATCAATCACTTTACGGATATGATCGAGCTTTTTCCAGGAATGGAGCAGTTAATTCATCAGTTGAAGGAAAAGGGATATGGAGTGGCAATCGTCACATCTAGAACGAGAGAATCTACCATGAGTGGGCTCGAAAAGTTCAAGTTGACTTCACTGATAGATTGTATCGTGTCTTGTGATGATACGGATAAACATAAACCTCATCCAGAACCAGCACTGATGGCCCTTAGACAGATGGGTGTAACGGCTGACCAAGCGTTGATGATTGGAGACAGTATGTTCGACATCAAATGCGCTCACGGCGCAGGCATGAAGGCGGTTCTGGTTGGTTGGGCTCTTGCAGTCAGCGAAGCAGAAAAATCTGGAGCTGACGGACCAGAGTATATCATAGAAAAGGCAGAGGATTTATTTGCACTATGTTGAACATCTTTTATGGGAGAGAAACTCTCGATAAGGAAAAGTTCATCTACGAAAAAATAGGAGAAAAGCAAGGGCGGACGCTAGTGATGGTGCCAGACCAGTACACCCTAGAGGCAGAAAAGCAAGCTTTTCGATTTTTGCATGCCCAAGGATTAATGGACGTAGAAATGGTTAGTATGTCCAGACTTGGCTACAAAATTTTGGCAGAATTAGGGGGCAATACCCGCACCCTAATTGATAAATATGGAAGACATATGCTGCTGGCTGAAATTGCCGCCAAACAGGAAAAGGCGCTAAAGGTATTCAGCGGAACCACCAAAAAGGAAGCTTTTTTGGAGTTGACCAACAACTTCATTTCTGAATTAAAACAATATAGTGTCACACCAGAAGATTTAGAAGCCCTTATGGAACAGATGACAGAAGGAAGCCTGCTCAAGCGAAAGCTGACAGATTTGCTGCTGATTTATCGAGAATATGAGGAAAAGATATCTGGAAAATACACGGATTCAGAAGATTACATCGACCTATATATGGAGAAAATCAACGAATCAACGCTGATCAAAGGTAGCCAAGTTTGGGTTTACGGCTTTGATAGTTTTGCGCCGAAAGCCATGGAGGTACTGGGAAAATTGATACAAACCGCATCAGATGTTAATGTGGTGTTAACCTATGATGTCAATTGTAGAGATGAGGACCTGTTCCAGCTTCCAAAGATGGTCATTCACAATTTGATCCAAAAAGCTGAGGAATATGGCGTACCTCATTTGATGCAAGCAGTGGATGAAGCGTATCTGATTTCTGACAAAGCAGAGGGCATCAGATGGCTAGAAGCGGAGCTTTTTGCTGTGGGGAGAGCCGAAGGGGAAAACACTTCTGGTATTACCTTGCTGGAAGCTGCAAATATGTACAATGAAGCTGAATCGGCCGCATCGTTCATTTTAGAATTGATTAGGGATAAGGGCCTCAGACTGAGAGACATTGTGGTCATATGTAATGATCAACAGGTTCGTGGATCCGTCATCAGTCGCGTTTTTGAAGAATACGGCCTTGGCGTTTTTGATGATACCAAGCGGAGCATATTGAACTCCCCAATCGCCATATTTGTGGTATCTCTTTTAGAGATTATCGTAGAGAACTACAGAACTACTGATGTGTTCAAGGTGCTGAAAACCGGTTTTTCTGGCATTCCTGATGAAGACATCGAGTTGCTTGAAAACTATGCAATTAAATATAGAATAAAGGGCACAATGTGGCTTTCTCCGTTTACACATGGTTCGCTAGAATATGGAGATGACGGACTGGCTAGAATAGAAAGCATTGGAAAACAGGCCATGGCACTTCTTCTTGAGGTGCATACCCTCGCCAGGGAAGCCGAAACAACCAACGATTTTCTAGGAAACTTCTACGATTTTCTAGTGGAGAAGGCTGGGTTAGATGAATCCATTTCCAAGTTAATCACCTTGCAAGAGGAACAAGGGCTAATGGATTTAGCAGAAGAAACAGAGCAGATATGGTCGAAGATTGTGGGAATTATGGATCAAATCAGCGAGTTAATTGGTGAAGAGAAATTTGTCGGTAAAGCCTTATTAGAACTGATGATTTCCGGACTATCCCAAATTGAGATTGGCGTTTTGCCGCCTTCAGTCGATGACTTGTTGATGGGAACCATGCAGAGAACTAGAGCGGGCGCAGTTAAGGCCGTCATTGTGGTCGGTGCCAACGAAGGCTTATTGCCAGCAGCACCTTCAACAGAAGGATTGTTTACTGTTGACGAGCTAGACTATCTTGCAGCACAGGGAAAAGAAATATGCAAGGTGGAAAAAATCAGAACCATGGAAGAAAATCTGGCAATTTATCGAAACCTGACCAAAGCGTCCGATTATTTATGGATGAGTTATTCCGTTAGCGATGAGGAAGGGAAAGAAATAAGACCTTCAGAAATTATAGATACCATCAAGCGAATTTTCCCAAGCTTAACGGTAAAAAAGGATGTGCTTAATCAAGAGAATCCGATGCCTTTAATTGGAGGAAAAGTCAATACTCTAAAACACCTAACGACTGCATTACATCAAGCAAAAAAAGGAGAAACAATCTCTGGGGCATGGAAACCCGTGATGGACTGGTTTTCTGAGCATGACCAAATTGCGCTAGAACGAATTGAGCAGGGTCTTTCCTTTTCCAATACACAAAAGAACCTTGATGAAGCGTTAATGAGGCAGCTATATCTTCGCGAGGAAAAACGAGAGCTATCCTTGAGTCCATCAAGGCTAGAGCGATTCAGCCGATGCCCGTTTTCTCATTTTGTGGCTTACGGCTTGCGACCAGAGGAGCGAAGACTATTTGCTGCAGGTGGACGAGAAATTGGAGATATTTATCATGAATGCTTGATGAAGCTGTCTCGTCAGTTGACTGATGAGATGCAATGGGAGTCTATTTCCGAAGAGGAATGTAGAGCCTTAGTTCAGGATGTGGTTCGCAGAGAAACCGTAGCGTATAAAGAGGGGCTCTTTCGATTCAGTAGTGCTGAACAGTATACAGCAAAGCGTATTGAAGATGCTTGCGTTCATGTTTGTTGGGCTTTGGTCGAGCAGGTGCGTGCTGGACGAATTGTTGAGAGCAAATACGAAGCCGGCTTTGGCAGAAATCGAGAGATACAACCGATTGAAATCAACGCTGGGAATCAAAAAATATACATCGAAGGAAAAATAGACAGGCTAGATGTCCTTGCCAATGGCAGAGTGAAAATCATCGACTACAAGACGGGAAATGAACGTTTTGACCAAGATGAAGCGCGAGCAGGATATCGATTACAGTTGATGCTGTACTTGAAAGCAGCGCAGGAAAAAGAAAAGCAACCTGCGGGAGTTTTCTACTTCCACATTGAGGATCCAAGGATAGATTTATCTGATACCAACGCCGAAAAAAAATATGAAGAAATTTCAAAAGAAATGAAGAAATTTTTCAAATTAAATGGTATAATGGTTGACGATGGCCAAGTCATCCGTGAGATTGCTGGCGAATTTGAAGGCATTTCAGACGTAGTTCCACTGCGTAACGGCAGTGAAGGCGTCAAAGGCACCTCCAAAGGATTTTTGGTCAGTGAAGAAGAATTTTCACAGCTACAAGCAGATGTGGACGAACGGGTTCAACGCTTATGCGAAGAGTTAGTGGCAGGGAAGATGGA
Source organism: Clostridiales Family XIII bacterium PM5-7 (assembly GCA_050435405.1). Taxonomy (GTDB): domain Bacteria; phylum Bacillota; class Clostridia; order Peptostreptococcales; family Anaerovoracaceae; genus Senimuribacter. The sequence goes on along the minus strand of JBNDKG010000006.1, from coordinate 16,869 downwards.
CATCCATCCGATGAAGAGCAAAGACCAAACACCTTGTACCTATTGTCAATACAAGGGGATATGCCGATTTGATCCAAGCTTCTCTGGATGTGAATACAATATCGTAAAAAAATAGGGCGGAAGCTTCTGCCCTTATCTATGCTTCCGTGGCTCAGTTGGCAGAGCAGCACATTCGTAACGTGCAGGTCGCCGGTTCGATCCCGGCCGGGAGCTCCATAAGAAAAATACCGAACTTGTTGAAATATCAACGTTGCTCGGTATTTTTTTTATGGAGCTTTGCTACAGTACTAAACACTTGAGCATGTAATACAAACATAATTCGGGAATTGACAGTGGGAAGGATTTAGGACTATACTACAGTTATATGATAAGAAGAAAAGGAGAACAATGATGTCAAATATACCAACACCACATATTGCCGCGAAAATGGGAGATTTTGCTGAAACCGTTTTGATGCCGGGAGATCCGCTAAGAGCAAAGTTTATTGCGGAAACATTTTTGGAAAACCCAGTTCTAGTAAACAACGTAAGAGGCGTTCATGGGTATACAGGAACCTATAAGGGAAAGCGCGTTTCTGTTATGGCATCAGGCATGGGCATGCCGGCCATGGGGATTTATGCTCACGAGCTATTCAACTTTTACGATATAAAGAATATCATTAGAGTTGGATCGGCTGGTGGATTGCATCCTGACTTGAAGGTACGTGATATCGTATTTGGTATGGGCGCATGCACCAATTCTAACTTTGCCATGCAATATGGAATTAACGGCGCGATAGCACCAATTGCATCCTTTGAGCTATTGAAGAAAGCAGAAAAAGCTGCAGAAGAAATGGGGATCAAGCCATTCATTGGAAACATTTTTTCTTCCGATGTCTTCTATGATGAAACTAGAGATTATGATAAATGGAGACAAATGGGGATTTTGGCCGTAGAGATGGAAGCGGCAGCGCTATACCTTGAAGCAGCTAAGGCAGGAAAAAATGCACTGTGCATTTGCACCATTTCCGATCACATGATTACGGGAGAAGAATGTAGCTCAGAAGAAAGACAGACTTCCTTTACCAAAATGATGGAAATCGCACTGGAAATTGCTTAGTTGGTTGCACAATGATTAAAGACATTTTAGAATACAATCGACGTTTTGATGATGTAAATTTGGCAGTCAAAGAAAGTGTAACGCTACTGAATAAGCATCCATTGATGCCAGAAGGGATTTCGGTTTACGGATACGTCATGGACACCTTCACGGGGGAATTGAGAGAAGTAAATTCTTAATACTTTGTGAAAATTTCGCCCTAAGGCTTGACCAAGGATGGAAAAAAGGCTAAACTAATAGTACATATATTGGGGGAAGGAGAACATGATGAAATTTTGGAGGAATATCGCTGTATTTGGGATTATCGCAGGCGTTGTCTTAGCAGCAGCCTATAAGAGCGATGAGGATTATAGCGAAGAGTATTAACAAGCGAAGAAGAAGTGACTTGAAAGGCCAGAGTAGACTCTGGTCTTTTTGTGTAGTCTTCTTGCTTTGGGAACAATAATCGTTGCTAAAACAGTTCAAAAATGGTAGAATAATGTATTAATGACTATATAAAAAAGGAAAGAAGAAATATTCATGAATAGTGTAAAATATGATGGCGTATATTATCCAGTAAGAGAAGTTACCGATTTAAAAGATTTGATTTCTAAAAGCACAGAATTGTTTCGTGACAAGGCTGCATACTTGGAAAAAGATAGACCAGGTGGAACCTTTCAACCAATCACCTATGGACAGGTGGGGGAAGAAATAGATGCTTTAGGAACAAGGCTTATGGACTTAGGTCTTACAGGTAAGAAAATTGCAGTAATCGGTGAGAGCTCATATCATTGGCTACTCACATATTATGCAACAGTTTGCGGAGTAGGGGTTATCGTTCCCCTTGATAAGAACTTGCCGGCCGGGGAACTAGAAAGCCTAGTTGAACGTTCAGGCGCAAGTGCATTGGTATTCTCCAGAAATGCGGAGAAGAATATCCAAGGAATTATGGAAAAGAAATTTGCCGTAGAACATTTTATTTCTATGGGCGAAGAAGTGCATACGGAACGATGCCTTTCATTAACTCAACTTCTCGAAGAAGGGCGTAAGCTATTAAGAGAAGGCGTAAGAGATTTTGTTGACGCAGATGTTGACCCAGAGCAGATGGCAACCTTGATGTACACATCAGGAACGACAGGTCTGTCAAAGGGCGTAATGCTTTCCCATAAGAATATTGCTGCCAATGTGTACAACATGTCTAAGCTGGTCAAGATTCCGGAAGATGGGATTGTCTTATCTATCCTTCCGATTCACCACGCATATGAAATGACGTGTTCCATTTGGACAACCTTCTATCAGGGAAAAACCATTGCCATATGCGAAGGCATCAAATACATTCAGAAGAATATGAATGAGGTGAACACCAACATTATGCTAGGCGTACCTCTGGTGTTCGAAAAGATGTATAAGGGCATGTGGAAACAAGCCGAAAGTAGAGGCGAGGCAGAGAAACTTAGAAAAGCCATTGACCTTTCTAAGAAGCTGAAGCTATACAAGAATACAGCGTTAATGAAAAAGCTGTTTAAAGCCATTCACCAATCCTTTGGAAACCACATTACCTTGTTTATTGCTGGAGGTGCAGCGATAGACCCAAAGGTTATTGAAGATTTTGAGGCTATGGGCATTCCAATGATTCAAGGATATGGAATGAGTGAGAATGCACCAATTATCGCGGTTAACCAAGATAGATACAGCAAAGCGGCAGCAGGCGGTAAACCTATGCCAGGAACTGAAGTGAAAATCGCAGATCCTGATGAAGACGGAATTGGCGAAATCATCTGCAAAGGTCCTTCGGTCATGATGGGTTACTATGACAATCCAGAAGCCACAGAAGAAGTGCTAAAAGACGGTTGGTTATACACTGGTGACTTAGGCTATTTTGATGAAGACGGATTCTTGTATCTGACTGGCCGTAAGAAAACGGTGATTGTAACCAAAGGGGGAAAGAATATTTACCCTGAAGAAATTGAAACCGTTGTTATGGAAGATGAACGCGTACAAGAAGTTCTGGTACATGGCGTTAAGGACGAACGTGTAGGAAACGTCATGATTACTGCAGATATTTATCCGAATTATGCGCTACTAGAAGAACAAGAAGGAAAAATGAACAGCAGTGAAGTATATCACTTCTACAAAGCGCTAATCGATGAAGCAAATAAAAAGATGCCTGCATATAAGGCCATCAAACGAATTAATATTAGAGATAAAGAATTCGATAAAACAACTACTGGAAAGATTAAGCGATATGGAAATCGCACCAAGGAAAAGAGTAGAGGAAGCATAATGGGTATGAGTTATCATGAAATCAAAGAAATGGAAGAAAAGCGTGCTAAGGCGAAAGCGCAGGCGCTAGAAGAAAGTGATGACCCATATGTAAGATATAAAACCAGTAGACCAATTACCGATGTGAAAAACATGTTTGAAACCAGTGTTGCCCTATATGGAGACAACCCTGCATTCAGACAAAAATTTGATAAGGATAAGGGATACGAGGTTATCACCTATAAAGAAGCGCTTGCCGATGTCAATGGACTTGGTACAGCCCTGATCAATCGAGGACTGAAGGGCAAACGTATCGGAATCATTGGTGAAACCTGTTACCAATGGGAATCCAGTTACTTGGCAGTCTTAAACGGTACAGGTATTGTCGTGCCTTTGGACAAAGAACTGATGGCCAGCGAATTGGAGCAGTTGATTATTGACGCTGAAGTGTCTTGCGTAATTTACGGCCACAAATTCGATAAGCTATTTAAAGAAATGAAGGCAAAAGACGATACCCCATTGGAGCTACTTGTTGATTTTGATACAGAAGCACACCAAGAAGAAAGCCTATCGTGGAAAGCGTTGATTCAAGAGGGTAAAGAACAAATTGCCCAAGGGGATAGACAATTCCTAGATGCAGAGATTATCGCAGATGCCATGAGTGTATTACTCTATACTTCAGGAACGACAGGTATTGCCAAAGGTGTAATGCTATCCCACGCAAACCTTGCTGACAATCTGATGACGGCACCAACGATTCTAAAGGTAAATCCAGAAGACATTTTCTTCTCCGTTTTACCAGTACATCATACTTACGAATGCACTTGTGCATTTTTGATGCCACTGTATAAGGGGGCGTCAATTGCGTACTGCCAGGGGCTAAAGTATATCACCAAGAATCTTGAAGAGGTTAAACCAACCATGATTCTAGGCGTACCAGTACTGATTGAATCACTATATAAGAAAATCTGGCAAAACATCAGGAAAAAAGGAAAAGAAAAGACACTAAAAACACTGTTGTCTATGAATAGAAAAACCAAGAAGGTTGGACTAGATATCAGTAAGCCATTTACCAAGGAAATTTTAGACGTATTTGGTGGAAGAATGAGAGTCATCATTTCTGGAGGTGCAGCGATTGACCCTAAAGTATTGCAGTTCTTCAATGACATTGGAATTATTGCGGTACAAGGTTATGGACTGACGGAATGCTCGCCAATGGCAGCGCTAAATCCGGATGTACCGAAGGACATGAGAAATGCATCTGTCGGACATCTATTGCCAGGTATGGAAGTGAAAGTCATCAATCGTGATGAAAACGGCATTGGAGAGATTTGTCTAAAAGGCAAAAACGTCATGATGGGATACTACCACAATCCGAAAGCAACAGCTGAGGTGCTCATTGATGGGTGGTTCCACACAGGCGATTTAGGCTATGTCGATGAACAGGACTTCATCTACATTACAGGCAGAAAGAAAAATGTCATCATCACCAAAAATGGTAAAAATATATTCCCAGAAGAAATCGAGTACTACTTAGGCGGAATCCCATATATTGCAGAGAGCTTAGTATGGGGAGATGTACATGAAGATAGTAGCAATGAAACTTCTATTGTAGCAACAGTCACGTTAGATGCTGAGGCGCTAGTAGAAACCTTAGGCGAACACTACACTGAAGAACAGGCTAAGGATTTGATTTGGGAAGAAGTGGACAAGGTAAATGAAGAATTGCCGCTCTACAAAAAAGTGAAAAAAGTAAAAATCAGAAAAGAAGATTTTGATAAAACCACTGGAAAGAAAATCAAACGATTTGTCGATTCCAACAAGGAATAAATCAAATACGGCGGAAAATTGACAAAGCCCTAGTTTTGCAGTATAATACGCCGAGGCTATTGGCCTATCTGAAAGGAGATAATAAACATGTCAGAAGAAATACTTCTAACCCAGAAGGGTTATGATAAATTGGAAAATGAAATAGATGAGTTGGTTTCAGTAAGAAGAAAGGAAGTTTCCGAAAGATTGAAGGAAGCAATTTCCTATGGAGACCTATCTGAAAACGCTGAATACGACGCGGCGAAAAACGAACAAGCTGAGCTTGAAGAGAGAATTCATAAGCTGGAAACCATGCTGCGCAATGCGAAAATCATCAACGAGAATGAAGTGTCCAATGATCAAGTCAATGTTGGATTAACCGTAACCGTTGAAAATATGGAAACCAAAGAGTCTCAGGCATTTGTCATCGTTGGTTCTACAGAAGCAGATCCCTTTGCTGAGCCTGCGAAAATTTCCAACGAATCCCTAGTGGGGAAAAGCCTTTTAGGAAAGAAAATTGGCGAAACAGCGGAAGTTGTAGCTCCAGATGGAACAATACATTTTAAAATTATTGAAATTACCAAATAGTATTGAGGTGAAATAAAAAATGAGTACACAAGACAACAATGTGAATGTAAACCCTGAAGTTGAAGAAGAGGAGTTTACAGAAGAGAATTTAAATGAACAACGATTGATTAGAAGAGAAAAGCTAAAGAAGCTTCAGGAAGCAGGCAGAAACCCATTCCTTCAGGAGAAATGGGACGTTACGGCTCACAGCATGGACATTAAGGACAATTTTGATGCTATGGAAGACGAAGAAGTGTCTTGCGCTGGAAGAATCATGGCCTTTAGACAGATGGGTAAAGCCTCTTTTATTGATATTCAAGATAAACAAGGAAGAATCCAGTGCTACGTGCGTCAGGATGCCATTGGCCCAGAAGAATATGACTGGTTCAAAACCTATGATATTGGCGATATCGTCGGTATCGAAGGGGTTGTATTTAAGACAAAGCACGGAGAAGTATCCATCAAAGTCAGCAACCTAGTATTGTTGTCCAAGTCCTTGCAGGTACTTCCAAATAAATGGCACGGCCTGAAGGATCCAGATATCCGATACAGACAGAGATACACTGACCTAATTGTCAATCCAGATGTAAGAGAAGCTTTCTACAAAAGAGCGACGATTGTTCGTGAATTTAGAAGAGTATTAGAAGAAGACTATGGGTTCTTGGAAGTGGACACACCAATTTTAACCACCATTGCTGGTGGTGCCAATGCAAGACCATTTAATACCCATCACAATACCCTAGACATCGATATGAAGCTGCGTATTTCCAACGAACTATATCTAAAACGACTCATCGTCGGTGGATTGGATAGAGTTTACGAAATGGGCAAAATGTTTAGAAATGAAGGGATGGATAGAAACCATAACCCTGAATACACCTCCATGGAATGCTATATGGCATACGGAAACATGGAAAACGTTATGGACATTACAGAGCAGATTGTGTACCGTTGTGCCCTAGCGGTAAATGGAACACCAATTGTGAAATACCAGGGAAAAGAATTCGATGTGACTCCTCCATGGAGAAGATTGAACATGGCTGATGCCGTTAAAGAAATCACTGGTGTTGACTTTGGGAAAATTGATACGGACGAAGAAGCAAGAGAAGCGGCAACCAAGTACGGCATGAAGAAGGAGGACGTTGAAGGTCTATCCAGAGGCAAGCTGATTGCAGAGATGTTCGAAGAGTATTGCGAAGACGTTCCAGGATACTTGGACGGACCAGTATTTGTCGTGGGACATCCTGTTGAGATTTCTCCATTATCAAAAAGAGACCCAGAAGATCCAAGAATCACTAGAAGATTCGAAGCATATATTAATGGATGGGAAATTGGAAATGCCTTTTCTGAGCTGAACGACCCAATCGATCAGCTGGAACGATTCACAGAGCAGCAAGCACAGCTAGACTCTGGCGAAGACGAAGAAGCACATCCAATGGATATGGACTTTGTCAATGCCCTTGAGGTTGGACTTCCACCTACAGGCGGACTGGGGATCGGTGTTGACCGTGTCATCATGCTGATTAGCGATGCACCGTCAATTCGAGACACCATTTTGTTCCCAACCATGAAACCAGAAAAATAACCAAAACGAAAGAAGGTACAGAACGAATGAAAGACATACAACTTAGAGAGCTTTTTAGGAACACCGACGCATATGCTGATAAAGAAATCGTCATTAGAGGTTGGGTGAGAACCAATAGAAACTCGAATAAGTTTGGATTTATAGAACTGAATGATGGTACTTTTTTCAAGTCCGTGCAAGTGGTGTACGAAACAGACATCATTGACAACTTTGATGAAGTGGCTAAGGCGCACATTGCATCGGCGCTAATGGTTCGAGGTACATTGGTATTGACTCCAGAAGCAAAGCAGCCTTTTGAAATTAAGGCAGCAGAAGTAGTAATGGAGGCTGATTCCGACCCAGACTATCCGCTGCAGAAAAAGAGGCATTCCATGGAATTTCTCAGAGAAATTGCACATCTTAGACCAAGAAGCAACACCTTTGCGGCAGTATTTAGAGTGAGATCTCTAGCAGCATACGCAATTCATCAATTCTTCCAGGAGAGAGATTTTGTTTATGCTCACCCGCCAATCATCACAGGGTCAGACTGTGAAGGTGCAGGAGAAATGTTTAGAGTAACCACCCTTGATATGAATGAACCACCAAGAAATGAAGAAGGCGAGATCGACTATACCGAGGATTTCTTTGGAAAAGAAACCAGCTTGACAGTAAGCGGACAGCTAGAAGCAGAAATATTCGCTCTAGCGTTTAGAAACGTTTACACCTTTGGGCCAACCTTCAGAGCGGAAAACTCATATACGGCTAGACATGCCTCTGAGTTCTGGATGATAGAACCAGAAATTGCCTTTGCCGATCTTGAAGACAATATGGCCTTGGCAGAAGATATGGTGAAATACATCATCAACTATGTACTTGAACATGCTCCAGAAGAAATGCAGTTCTTCAACAGTTTCGTGGATAAAGGCCTGCTGGCAAGATTAGACAATATTGTTAGCTCCGATTTCGGTCGGATTACCTACACCGAGGCTGTAGATTTGCTGTTAAAATCAGGGAAAGAGTTCCAATTCCCAGTAGAATGGGGAATTGACCTACAGACAGAGCATGAGAGATACTTGACAGAAGAAATCTTCAAGAAACCTTTGTTTGTTACAGATTATCCGAAGGACATCAAAGCCTTCTACATGAGAGTCAACGACGATGGAAAGACGGTTGCGGCTTGTGACCTTCTCGTTCCTGGTGTCGGTGAAATCATCGGCGGAAGCCAAAGAGAAGAGCGATTGGATGTGCTTCGTGAGAGAATGGAAACAATGGGGCTGGATATGGAAGAATACTGGTGGTATTTGGATCTGAGAAAATATGGCGGCGTTAAGCATGCTGGATATGGCCTTGGATTTGACCGAATCATCATGTACATGACGGGAATGAGCAACATTCGTGATGTGCAACCGTTCCCAAGAACACCTAAAACAGCAGAATTCTAAATAGAAGCAAAAGCGTATTCGAATAGAATGCGCTTTTATGTTAACTTACTACAGATGAAGAAAAAAGGAGAAAAACATTCGTGATAACAGTAAACAATTTAAGCATAAATTTCAGCGGGCAGCCACTATTTAAGGATGTAGATTTAAAATTCACGCCAGGAAACTGCTACGGAATTATCGGTGCCAATGGTGCAGGAAAGTCCACATTCCTCAGAATTCTATCAGGAGACCTAGACCCTACAAGCGGAAACGTTTCCATTAAGCCTGGAGTTCGTATGTCTGTTTTGAAACAGGACCACTTCGAATTTGACGAATACACCGTATTAGATACGGTCATTATGGGCAATGAACGACTGTATGCCGTGATGAAAGAAAAAGACGCCATCTACATGAAGGAGGATTTTTCCGATGAAGACGGCATGAAGGCAGCAGAGCTGGAAGCGGAATTTGCAGAAATGGATGGATGGGAAGCAGAATCCGATGTGAGCAGATTGATACAAGGCCTTGGATTATCCAATGATATTCTCTACAATCAAATGAGCGGGTTAACCGGTAAAGAAAAGGTAAAGGTTCTTTTAGCTAGAGCCCTTTTTGGCAACCCTGGGATTATTCTTCTCGACGAGCCGACCAACCATTTAGACGTAAAGGCCATCAACTGGCTAGAAGACTTTTTGATGGAATACGAGGGCACAGTAATTGTAGTATCCCATGACCGACACTTCCTCAATGCAGTATGTACCAGCATTGTAGACGTTGATTACGGCAAGATCAAAATGTACGTAGGCAACTACGAATTTTGGTACAAGTCCAGCCAAATGATTCAGAAGATGGTGAAGGATCAAAACAAGAAAAGTGAAGACAAAATCAAGGAATTGCAGGCGTTTATCCAGCGATTCTCAGCCAATAAATCAAAGTCAAAGCAGGCAACCTCACGTCGTAAGCTGCTGGATAAGCTGACGGTAGAGGAACTACCTGCCTCCACCAGAAGATACCCTTTCGTTGGGTTTAACATCGATAGAGAGCCAGGTAAGGAAATTCTTGAGGTTGAAGGCATTTCCAAAACCATTGATGGCGTAAAGATACTGGATAACGTAACCTTTAGAGTGAACAATGGAGACAAAATTGCCTTTGTTGGAGAAAACGAAATTGCCAACACCACCTTGTTCAAAATCATCACGGGAGAGATGGAAGCGGATTCCGGCAGCTACAAATGGGGCGTAACCGTGTCAACTTCTTATTTCCCTCTAGACAATACCGAGTATTTCCAAGACAACAACGACAATTTAGTTGAGTGGTTAATGCAGTATTCTACCGATACGACAGAAACCTTCCTGCGCGGATTTTTAGGGAAAATGTTGTTCTCTGGCGATGACGTGTATAAACAGGTTAAGGTTCTTTCTGGAGGAGAAAAGGTTCGCTGCATGCTATCGAGAATGATGCTTTTTGGCTCTAATATTTTGATATTAGACCAGCCGACCAACCATTTAGATTTAGAGTCCATTACCGCAGTCAACGAAGGGCTAATGAGCTTTAAGGGAGGCTTGCTATTTGCTTCCCATGACCACGAATTCATTCAAACCATTGCCAACAGAATCATTGAGTTTAAGCCAGATGGTACCATGGCAGATAAGAAATGCACTTATGACGAGTATATAGAGGAAAACTAAGGAGGCGTCATGAACCTACCAAAAATCATTGCATTAAGACATGAATTACACCAACATCCTGAACTGTCAGGCGAGGAACGAGAAACCAAACGACGGCTGATGGAATTTCTGCAGGAAAACTGCGGACTTGCCGTAACCGATCGAGGGAAATGGTTCTATGCGGAATATCATCCGAAAGGAGATAGCCGTGGAAGCATCGCGTTTCGGGCGGATTTTGATGCGATCAAAGTATTGGAGAAAACGGGACTGCCATATCAGTCGGTGAACAAAGGCGTTGCCCATCAGTGTGGCCACGACGGTCATAGTGCGGCGCTTGCGGCCTTTGCCATTGATGTTTGGGAAAAAGGAGCGGACAAAGACGTCTACTTTATTTTTCAGCATGGAGAAGAAACTGGCATTGGTGGAGCGCCATGCGCTGCGTTAATTGATGAAAAGCAAATTGACCAAGTGTTTGCAGTACATAATTACCCAGGATTTCCTTTTGGATCTTTAGGTCTGCGTGAAGGAACTGTTTGTTGTGCATCAAAGGGACTGGAGCTGATTTTCACTGGAACATCAGCCCATGCCAGCCAGCCAGAGATGGGGAAAAACCCTGCTTTTGCAGTGAGCAAAACGGTAACGGCGCTACAGGAGCTTGCCGACCCGTCTAAGTTTAAGGGGTTGACCTTGGCAACAGTGGTGCAGATAGACGTAGGAGAGCGGGCGTTTGGCGTGGCTGCCCATAAAGGGAAATTGCTACTCACCATCAGAGGCCAGCATGAAGCGGAAATGAATATGCTACAAGAACAGATTGAAGCCTTTGCCAAGAATCAAGCAGAGGCATATGGCTTGGAACTGGAAAAACACATTTACGAAGCCTTTCCTGAAACCTATAATCATCCAGAAAGCATAGAAAAAATTCGGGCTTTGGCGGTAGAAAAAGGTTGGCCGATTACAGAAATGCAAAATCCGATTCGCAGCTCGGAGGACTTCGGTTACTATTTGAAAAAGGCACCGGGAGCGTTAATTTGGCTTGGAGCAGGCGAAAATTTGCCATCGATCCATGCGGAAGATTTTGATTATCAAGATGAATTGATCCCCGTAACCCTTGAGATTTTTAATGGATTATTGAGAGGATAAAACAATGCTTGCAACACTGATGCCCTTTATTTGTATGGGGCTAGGCTTGCTTGTTGGATTCAGGCAGCTTCCAAAGAAGGTATATACAATTTTTGACTGGGTGACCACCGTTAGCCTGGTGGTTTTGATGTTCACTATTGGTGGCAACGTGGGAACCAACAAAGAAGTCATCGAAGAAATTGGAACAGTAGGATTCAATTGTCTGGTGACTTGTTTTTTTGCCATTGGATTTAGCGTTATCGTCGGATTGATTTTGGAAAAAACCGTATTGCCCCTTGACAAATATAGTCAAATGCAATTAGGCGATGAGGAAGCGAATGCAATAGGTGTAGCTGGAGAATCAGAAAAGGACAAACGGAAGATAGATCCGATTTTGCTACTGATTCCCACCAGCGTTTTGGCAGGAGCATTTGGTTGCTATTTCTTTATGCCCGAAAGTAAAATCTATCTATTATCCTATTCATTGTGGGCATCTTTAGCCGTATTATACACCAGCATTGGTATCGGTATGGGTCAAAACAAAAACGTTTTTGGCTATATCAAAGCCGTTGGCTTTAGGGTGCTATATATGGTTGTCGGCATTTTATTTGGTAGCATGGCAGGTGGTGCGGTGGCATCCTTAATCACGGGAATGCCGATGAGTTACGGTGTGATTGCGGCCAGCGGTGTTGGCTATTATAGCATGACGGGGGCAACCATGCTGCAAGTATTTGGAGCTGAGGCAGGTGTCTACGGATTTATGGTTAACGTGTTTCGGGAATTCTTCACCGTGTTACTACTACCGGTATTGATTCGCATCAGCAAAAGTTCCCCCATTGCAGCGGGTGGAGCAGGAAACATGGATACTATGCTTGTACCGATTACGAGGGCATTAGGGCGAGAGCTGGGTATGGTTACTTTGGTCGTCGGTATTTTGTTGACTTTTGGAGTGCCAGTGATATTACCATTGTTATGTAAAGTATTCTAGTGTAGAATGGAAACAGATAACTTATGGAGGGGAACTGATGAAGAAAAGCAAGAAAATACTACTAATCATTTTAGCAATGGTGGCATTAGTTGCCGTGTTGCTAATCATCAAGACCGTATCAGAAAAGGAAACCTATGCTTCTGACGATCCACTTTATGGCTCATTCGTTGCGGAGAATCTTGATACAACGGATGAAACTTATCCAGCAGACTTTCTACTGTCTATTGGCGTAGACACCACAGATGAAACATTGGTAAAATGCGCCAAGGAAAACCAAGTGGATTTATCAAAGGGCTGTTGGGCATACAGCTTTTGGGAGAACAAAATGTTTAAAGCAGAAAAACAGGGAGACACCATTCAGGTCTATGAAGATGGTAAAGTAATTGGCACATTTACATACACCTACAAGAAAATATTATGGATTACTTTTGATGAAGAATATACTGCAGAATGGAGAGGTGAAAAGTACGACATCGTAAGGAGTCTACAAGGGTTCGCTTTCCCATAAACTAAAATTTCAAACTATTCAAAAAGCCGTTGTATGCCAGCGGCTTTTTTGTTATAATTAAATCACCGCAATTATAAAGTAGGAGGTCTTATTATGAAAGGCTACACAAGCGAAACCATAAGAAACGTTGCTTTACTCGGACATGGAGGATGCGGAAAGACCACATTCTTGGAGTCAGCGCTTTTGGCAACAGGCGTAATTAAGAAATTAGGTAAAGTTGAGGATGGAAATACAATTTCCGACTATGACAAGATGGAAATTGAAAAAGGATATTCAATTAATACCTCAGTTGTTCCAATTGAATGGAAGGACAGCAAAATTAACTTTATCGATACACCAGGATATTTTGACTTTGTTGGAGAAGTAAATGCAGCGTTAAGAGCTGCGGAGGCTGCTGTTATTCTGGTAGATGCCGGAGCAGGTATTCAAGTAGGTACAGAAGCCGCTTGGAATGCGTGTGAAAGATATAAGACACCAAGATTTATCGTAATTAATAAGAGAGATAAGGATGAGTTTGATTACCATAAAACCTTTGATGAATTAAAGGCGAAATTTGGAGATACCCTTATCCCATTTAGCTGGCCATTGTCAGCAGAGATAGATGAAGAATTGAAAGAAGCCATTGCGATGGCCGATGACGAACTAATGGAAAAGTACTTCAATGGGGATACCTTTACCGATGAAGAAATCAAAAACGGTTTGGTTAAGGGCATTTCTGATGGTGTAATCGTTCCTGTTTGCTCATCAGCGTTCCAGCTAGGACATGGCATCGAAGGGCTATTAGATCTTCTTCTTGCTTACGTTCCTACGCCATTACAGCATGGGCCGTATGCAGGATTCAACGACAAAAACGAGCCAGTTGAACGCTTATCCGTTACAGATGCACCAATGTCAGCCTTCGTTTTCAAAACCATCGTTGACCCATTTGTTGGAAAAATCTCCATCATGAAGGTGGTAACCGGAAAAATGACTTCTGGAACAGAAGTGCTGAATGAAAGAACTGGTAAGCCAGAAAAACTAGGAAAGCTGTTTTTCTTAAGAGGTAAAGAGCAGCTAGAGTTAAACTATGCAGAAGCAGGAGATATTGTAGCAGTTGCTAAATTGCAATACACCCTTTCTGGGGATACGCTCTGCGATAAATCTGATGAAATTAGATATTTGCCATTAGATTTCCCATCCCCTACATACTATATCGCTATTGAAGCAGCAGATAAAGGTGATGAAGAAAAAATGGGTACAGGTCTAGCAAGACTGAGAGAAGAAGACCCATCATTTGTCATTGAACGAAATGCTGAAACCCATCAGACACTTCTTGGGGGACAAGGCGATATCCAGTTGGGCATCATTCAAGCGAAATTAAAGGATCGATTTGGCGTCAATGTCAAGGTTGTTCCACAAAAGATTGCTTACAGAGAAACCATCAAAGGAACTTCTGATGTGCAAGGTAAACATAAGAAGCAATCCGGTGGTGCTGGTCAATACGGTGATGTACATATTAAGTTTGCTCCATCTGCACAGGAATTCGAATTCACCGAAGAACTGTTTGGTGGATCTGTACCAAAGAACTACGTTCCTGCAGTAGAAAAAGGACTGCTAGAGTGCATGAACAAAGGCCCTCTGGCAGGATGCAAAGTGGTAAATGTTAAGGCTACGTTGTACGATGGATCATACCATGATGTTGACTCCAACGAAGTTTCCTTCAAGATTGCCGCATCGTTGGCATTCAAGAAAGGTATCGTAGAGGCAAAACCATGCTTGCTAGAACCAATCATGCACATGGAAATTCAGGTACCTGAAGATTACATGGGTGATGTTATGGGCGACATGAATAAGAGAAGAGGGAAGATTCTCGGAATGGAACCACAAGCAAATGGCGGACAGAAGCTTCTAGCGGAAGCTCCACAAGCTGAGCTTTTCGACTATGCTCTTGGACTTCGTTCCATGACGCAGGGAAGAGGAACCTTTGAGATGACCTTTGAAAGATACGAAGAAGTACCTAAGATGATCGCAGATAAAATCATTGCAGACCATCAGGCATCACAAGAATAGTATAGAAAATCAACATACCGGGGATGGGTTAAACCGTCTCCGGTTTTTCTTACACGATGTTAAATGAAAAAATAAACCTTAAAAATATAGACAATTTTTCGTGAGTTTGCTATACTAAAAAAGAACAGATGTTTGCGTGAAAAGGAAGAAGGAAATATGGCAAAGAAAGCAAAAACCGTGTTCGTATGCCAAGAGTGTGGCTACGAAAGTCAGAAATGGATGGGGCAGTGCATTTGCGGTGCGTGGAATAGCTTTGTTGAAGAAAAGACTGTAGAAATCCCAGAAACAGATTCCCGCAGAAGGGCGTCTGTTGGTGCGAAGCCATCAAAGCTTAAGGCGGTAGGCTCAGGGGATTACATTCGGATAGATACCGGCATCGGCGAACTGAACCGTGTATTAGGTGGGGGGCTGGTCAAAGGCTCTTTGACCTTGATTTCTGGAGAACCGGGCATCGGCAAATCCACCATGATCATTCAGGCGGCAGCAAACTTGGCCAAATCCCAAGGGACAGTGCTGTACGTCACAGGGGAAGAATCAGAAGAACAGATTAAGATGCGTGCAGATAGAGTTTGCAACGACCTTAGTGATGATTTATATATTTTAGCAGAAACCAACATGGAAAACATTGTGACGGCATGTGAGAATTTGAAGCCGAAGTTTTTAGTCATCGACTCCATTCAGACCATGTACACCCAAACGTTGGACTCCGTTCCAGGTAGTGTGTCTCAAGTAAGGGATATCGGGAACCAGCTGATGAAATTGGGGAAGACCAACGATATTCCCATATTTATCGTCGCCCACGTGACCAAAAGTGGCGAGCTGGCAGGGCCGAAAATCGTAGAGCATTTGGTTGACTGCGTGTTAAATTTCACGGGGGAACGAGATCACGATTTACGAATTTTAAGAGTGTACAAAAATCGATTCGGAACCACCAGCGAAATCGGCGCATTCCAAATGGAAGAAGGCGGATTAATTGAAATCGAGAATTTGTCGGGGAGCTTTCTAGAAAGTGTGGAAGAGCGGTCTGAAGGCTCAGTGATTACTGCCGTATATGAAGGAAGTCGTCCTGTTTTGTTTGAAATTCAGGCGTTGACGGCGCCTGCCAATGTGGGCTTTGCGAGAAGAACTTCTGTAGGGGTAGACTATCAGCGACTGAACATGATTCTTGCTGTACTGGAGAAAAAAGTAGGCATGACCATGATCAATCAAGACGTCTATGTCAACGTTGTCGGTGGTATGAAACCGGATAGCACTTCGGTAGACTTGGCAGTGGCGTTGGCAGTGTATTCTTCCATTCGCGGCGTAACTTGTCAGAAGCGCACCATTGCCTTTGGAGAAGTCGGGCTGACAGGAGATTTACGTTCTGTACAAAACGCCGATAAGATTGTAGCAGAAGCAGTGCGAATGGGTTATGAGCAGGTCATTTTGCCGAAGAAAAATGCAGAGCGACTAGATGAAAAAATCACCAAAGGCAGTTGTAAGATTATCTCGGCGAGAAATATCTACGATGCCATTAATGGATTTAAAGGAGAATAAGCCTAAAAAAAGCTGGAACGAAATGCCCAGCTTTTTTGAGGTTCTATAATAAATGTTGGGGTGGTTGAAAAAAAGAAATCAACCATCCCAGCATTTTTTAATACAAAAAAATTGAGCATAAGTGCAATATCCGTTAGAATTAAGTTACGACAATAAAACTCAAGGAGATGCATTATGCTCAATACATATTATACAGAAAATCTAATTGGATTAAAAGACACAATTTTAGAAAAAGTAGAAGAAAAAGAAGGGAAGAAACATATTTATCTGCGTATGGAAAAAAGAGTTCATTCTTGCCCTAA
>JBNDKG010000005.1:0-172613 GCA_050435405.1 Clostridiales Family XIII bacterium PM5-7 | reverse complement strand
CTCCGGTTAGTTTTTCTGGTAAATTAATTATACCTGAAAGTAGAGTTTCTGGCTCTTTTATTTTTTTGAATTTACACCATTATATGGGCACAACCTTGTAACAGGCCGATGATGGCATTCTCACCGCCGAAAACATTGATATTGCCATCAAGGCCCTTTATATTCCTAGTTGATGGCATTTCCGATGTACCATCATCATCCCCCCCCTCAAAAGACGAAAAAACCGAGGGCATATCCGCCCTCGGTACAGGTTTTGTTTTTCGTTCAGTTTACATGTGCAAATTTTTGATTGCATCTCTTAAGAATTCATTGGTGATTTTGATTCTTGTTCCCTTCATGCCCAAGGATCTTGATTCAATGACTCTTGCGCTTTCCAGTTTTCTTAGGGCATTAACGATAACGGAACGAGTGATTCCGGATTTATCGGCAATTTTGCTGGCAACAAGTAAGCCTTCGTCACCTTTTAGTTCGGCAAAAATCTTTGATACTGCATCCATTTCTGAGTAGGATAGAGTGGATAATGCCATGTCTACTGCATCTTTAAGACGAATGTCTTCCTCTTCTTCCATTGCTATTCCTCTAGATACTTCGATACCGACAACGGTAGCACCGTATTCGCAAATCGCAATATCTTCATCGTCATATGCCTTGTCCGGTCTTGCGAGCAACAAAGTAGCCATTCTTCTTCCTCCGAAGATTACTGGTACGATGGTGTGGTACTTCTCAGCAAGTGCGTAATCATCTCCATAATACGCTTTGATGCTGTCGAAGGTTAAGTTGCATTTTGATTCTGTGATCATTAAGAATTTATCGTTATACTGAGATGGTAATACGACTTTTCCACTTTCTTCGTCTAACACTAATGGAGCTTCTTCTCCTTCAGCGTATTTTGCAGCGAGAACCTTTCCTCTCTTGTTCATGATGTAGATATTGGATTCTAGCATTTCGCTGATGATGTTGCAAACTTCATCAAAGGAAATATATCCGGTTGTACTTTCTGACAGTACCCAGTTTAATTTTCTAATTCTTGTTAATATTTTTTCACTCATAATTTACCTCGACTTTTCGTTCTTTCTTACGATTAATGTTATAAAATGTATCTATCCACATCGTCCTTGTGGATGGTTTCACTAAATTTGCTCTGGACGTATTCTCGGTCAATGGTGACTTTTTCTTCATCCATTTCAGGAATATTGAAGGAAATATCCTCAAGCAATTTTTCTAAAATGGTGTAT
Source organism: Clostridiales Family XIII bacterium PM5-7 (assembly GCA_050435405.1). GTDB lineage: Bacteria > Bacillota > Clostridia > Peptostreptococcales > Anaerovoracaceae > Senimuribacter. The sequence goes on along the minus strand of JBNDKG010000005.1, from coordinate 171,378 downwards.
AATCTTCTCGCACCAATATTTTCTGTCTGTTCGTTCATCAAAAACGCCATGCTGGCGATTTCATCAATAGAATCCTCTGTGAATTCTACTTGGATATCTTCCGTTTCTAGAAGTGCAATATGCTGTTTGATGATGGCATTTTCCGGAACGGTTAATATCTTCAAAAATGAATCTTTGGTCAAATTTTCTAGTTCAACTCTAATCGGGAAACGTCCCTGAAGTTCAGGAATCAAATCCGTCGGTTTAGAAGTATGGAATGCTCCCGCACCAATGAACAAAATGTGATCCGTTTTTACAGGGCCATACTTAGTATTAACCACACTACCTTCTACAATCGGTAGAATGTCCCTTTGTACACCTTCTCTAGAAACGTCTGCACCGCTGTGGTAACTTGAACTTGACGCGATTTTGTCGATTTCGTCAATAAAGATAATGCCGTTTTGTTCAGCATTTTCCACTGCCTCATCGGTCACTTGATCCATATCAAGCAAATTCTGCGCTTCTTGTTCTCTCAGGATTTTGCGTGCTTCCTTTACTCTCACTCTTTTTTTCTTGGTTTTCTGCGGCATCATGTCACCGAAAATATTTCCGATTGCCATGCTCATGCCTTCATTACTCATGTCTAGCTGATTGCCTTTTGGCGCATCATTGACTTCAATCTCCACAAATTGCTCTTCTAGTAATCCTTCGCGAAGCTGTTGTCTAACCTGCTCTCTTGCCATTTCCAAATCAGAAGGATCAGTTTTCTGTTCTTCCTCTTTGTTGTTATTTTCTTCATAAAGCTGTTTTTGGCTTGGGAATCCACCGCTATTCATGATGAAATCAAATGGACTCTTTGACTTATTTTCGCTGTTCTTTTTCTTTCCACCAGGGATAATTGCTTCGATGATTTTCTCTTCTGCAATGCCGTCAGCAATATCATATTTTTCTTTCAATCTGCTTTGCTTGGTAATGCGCATTGAAGCTTCAACCAAATCACGAACCATTGAATCCACGTCTCTTCCAACGTATCCAACCTCTGTAAATTTAGTAGCTTCCACTTTGACAAATGGCGCTTCCATAAGCTTTGACAGTCTTCTGGCGATTTCCGTCTTACCACAACCAGTAGGACCCATCATCAAAATATTTTTCGGCGTAATCTCTTCTCTCATCTCGTCTGAAAGAAGGCTACGTCTGTATCTGTTTCTTAAGGCGATTGCTACTGATTTTTTTGCATCGTCCTGTCCAATAATATACTTATCTAGTTCTGCCACTATTTCTTTAGGCGTCATACTTTGAATTTTACCAGCCATACTAATCTCCCCCTTATAGCTTTTCCACAGAAATGTGGTCATTGGTATAAACACATATTGAAGCTGCAATCTTTAATGATTCTTCAACGATTTCTGCTGCAGACATCTCTGTATGGTTAAAGAGCGCATTGGCTGCTGAATATGCATAATTCCCCCCCGAACCAATCGCAACAAAATCTTGATCTGGCACGATAACTTCTCCGTTTCCAGAAACCACCAACAAATCTTCTTTGTCAGCAACAATCATTAGCGCTTCTAAGCTACGCATCCCTTTATCTGAACGCCAAAGCTGAGCCAAATCTACTGCAGCTCGTTTCAGATTACCACCATGTTCTTCTAGCTTTTTCTCAAACTTTTCTGTTAACGAAAAGGCATCAGCTACTGAGCCTGCAAACCCAGTTACCACTGTGTTCTTGAAAATTTTCTTTACTTTCTTTGCCCCATTTTTCATGATGGCAGTTTCGCCCATTGTCACTTGGCCGTCTCCACCAATTGCGACATCATCTGGTCCCCTTCTAACTGCACATATGGTTGTTGCGTGAAATTCTACCATTTCTCTACCTCCGTAATTCCTTTTTCGGCTACTCTTTGTAGTCACATTCTGCGTTCGAGCAGGCTAGATTACCTGCTTTTGATTTCTTTTCCATCAAAAGCGATCCACATTTAGGGCATTTCTTTTCTACAGGTTTATACCAGTATGACTGATCACAGTCAGGGTAACCGCTACAACCGTAAAACACTTTTCCTCTTTTGCTCTTTCTTGCTACAATGTCCTTACCGCATTTAGGGCATTGTACATCTATTGTCTTGACAATTGGTTTTGTATTCTTACATTCAGGATAACCTGTACATGCAATAAACTCACCAAATCGTCCTGATTTCAGTGCCATAGGTTTCCCACACAGTTCACAGGCTTCTCCCGTAAGCTGGTCTTCTACCTCAACCTTTTCGATGGCCTCGTCAGCAATTTTCAGTTCCTCTGCAAAAGGACCGTAAAAATCTCGAATGACTTTCTTCCATTCTAATTGGTTTACCTCTACATCGTCAAGCTTATCTTCCATTTCCGCCGTAAAATTTACGTCGACAATTTCTTTAAAATACTCTTCCATCAACCCGGTCACTAGAAACCCTAATTCCGTAGGAATTAACGACTTTTTCTCTCTAGATACATATTTTCTTTCCGTTAATGTACCGACAATTGGTGCGTATGTACTTGGTCTACCAATATTCTTTTCTTCCAGCTCTTTTACAAGGCTAGCTTCGGTGTATCTCGATGGAGGCTGAGTAAAGTTTTGTTCTCCATTGATTTGGTCTAACGTTAACACCTCACCGATTTCCAGTGGCGGCAGAATTTTGTCCTTATCATCATCAATGGTTTCCTTATATACTCGCTGATATCCATCAAAGGTTAGCTTTGATCCAGTAGTTTTAAAGGAGAATTCTCCATTTTTGATTTCCAATTGCAAATTATCAAACTTAGCTGCCTTCATTTGGCTTGCAACAAATCTGCACCAAATCAGACGATACAGCTTGTATTGGTCATTGGACAAGGATCCTTTAATGGATTCAGGGTCCAAAGTGACTATACTTGGTCTAATGGCTTCATGGGCATCCTGAATGTCTTTTTTCTTATTAGAAAACACATTGTTTGCATGGTATTCTTTCCCATAATGCTCAACAACAAACTCCTCCGCAGCCTTTTTTGCTTCGTCAGAGATTCTAACTGAATCCGTTCTCAAATAAGTAATCAAACCAACAGTTCCTTGTCCCTTTATTTCAACACCTTCATATAGCTGCTGTGCAATCATCATTGTTTTCTTCGTATTGAAATTCAATTTGGTTGATGCATCCTGCTGCATGCTACTGGTTGTAAAAGGTGCATAAGGCCTTTTGATTCTCTCTTTTGGAACCAATGCTTCTACGCGATAAGTCCCCTTCTTCAGCGCAGACAAAATTTCTTCGTTTTGTTCTTTGCTTTCAATGGTAAGCTTTTTGCCTTTTTGCTCTACCAATTTAGCAGAAAAGCCTTTTCCTTTATCAAACGCCGCTGTAATGGTCCAGTATTCTTTAGGAATAAACGCGTTGATTTCATTTTCTCTATCACAAAGAATTTTCAGTGCTGCAGATTGCACTCGCCCTGCAGACAATCCTTTTCTAACTTTTCTCCACAATAGTGGACTAATTTGATACCCTACCAAACGATCCAGAACTCGTCTCGCTTGCTGTGCATCTACTAAACTAATATCAATTTTTCTTGGGTTTTTGATCGCGGCCTTTATGGTCGTTTTGGTGATTTCATTAAACACGATTCGACAAGAAGTGTCGATATCTATGCCTAGTAAAAAGGCTAAATGCCATGAAATTGCTTCTCCTTCACGGTCCGGGTCAGTCGCCAAATATACTTTAGAAGCTTTTTTTGCTTCTTTTCGCAATTCTTTGATGACATCTCCTTTTCCTCGGATCGGAATATATTGTGGATCAAAATCATTTTCTATATCAATGCCTAGCTTGCTTTTCGGTAAATCTCTCACATGACCTACGGATGCAATGACCTTATAGTTTCCGCCAAGGTATTTCCCAATGGTCTTAGCCTTTGACGGTGATTCTACAATCACTAATGTTTTTTTTGCGGTTGCCATTTGTCCTCCCACATTTTCAAAAAATAAGCGTACAATGATATATTGTAGTACTGTTATCAGAATTTTGCAACAAAAATTTTTCCCATTGAGGAAAAAACTATGCCTTTCATCTCTAAGACTGTGATTATACCATTGATTACTGAAGGTTTTATGTTTGTTTTGTGATAGATTGCGTCAATTGTTGTTTCGCCACAATTTTGAATCACATTTAATACCTTTTTTTCTTCTTCCCCTAATCGGTCAAAAGTGTCTTCCATTATATATGGTTCTATTCCCATGTCAACCAAAATATCATCGAGAAGAATCAACGGTTTCACATTTTCTCGAATCAATTTATTGGTCCCAAAGCTTTGAAAACTTGTAATATTTCCGGGGACTGCATATACTTCTTTTCCTTGTTCTACCGCACATTCAGCAGTGATTAATGCACCACTGCGGTTTCCTGCCTCCACCACAATAATGCTTTCTGCTAGTCCACTGATGATTCTGTTTCTTTGGGGGAAGTGAAAGGATTTTGCTGCAGTTTCCGGGGGATACTCAGAAACAAGCAAGCCTTTTTCCCCGATGGATTCTTGCAAGTTTTTATTCCTTGGAGGATAATAAACGTCCGTCCCAGAACCTAACACGGCTATTGTATTTCCACCTGCCGCAAGGGCTCCTTCATGGCTGGCAGTATCAATACCTGCTGCAAGTCCACTCACCACAGTCACTCCATTTTCGGCAAGTTTTTTGCCGATGGCTTTTGCCACTACTTTTCCATAGGTCGTACAGTCTCTACACCCAACAACTGCAACACATCTAGATTGTAGCAATTGCAAATTTCCACGAAAATAAATGCAATCTAAATCACGAACAAATTCCTTAAGACTATTTGGATACCCCAATTCATCGCGCTCTAATCTTCCATTCATCGGTGAATCTCCCTATAAGCTAACGCCTCAGCAAAATGCTCCGTTGTAACAGCTTCACTTCCATCTAAATCAGCGATGGTCCTTGCAATTCTTTTCACCTTTAATAACGTGCGTGGATTAAGCTTAAGTGTTTCATAGGCTCTAGAGGCTAACGCTATTCCCTCCTCATTAAGCTCGCAATGTTGATCAGCTAAAGCATCGTCCATTTGGTGATTTAGATCAATGTCTTCGTTAAGATACCTTTCCTTTTGTATATCTCTTGCTCTTCGGATTTGTGCGCGCATGTCTGCCGATGAATCAGTAATTTCACCGTTTAGTTCATCAAAACTCAGCGGCTGCAGATTCAAGTGCAAATCAATGCGATCTAAAATTGGCCCTGATATCTTCGCTTTATATCGCTCAATTTCCCCTCTCTTACAGACGCATTTCTGGGTGGCATCACCATAGTAACCACATTTACACGGGTTGGTCGCTGCCACCAACATAAATTCAGCTGGAAAGACATAGGTTTTTCCAAAGCGTACTAATGAAACCTGCTTATTTTCCAAGGGAACACGTAACCCATCAATAAGGTTACGGTCAAACTCTCCCACTTCATCTAAAAACAACACGCCTTGACTTGCCAAGGTTACTTCCCCTGGATAGGGAATGGCTCCCCCACCAAACATCCCGGCTCTAGTGATTCTTTGGTGAGGCTGTCTAAACGGCCTTTTCGTTATACAAGGCCTCTCTTTTCCTAATAATCCAGCAACGGAGTAAATCACTGTAGTTTCTAATATTTCCGTTTCGCTCATTTCTGGCATAATCGTTGGAATTCTTTCCGAAATCATCGTCTTCCCTGTAGACGGACTACCCGTCATTAAAATTCCATGTCCACCAGCCACAGCGATAGTAATTGCCCTTTTGGCGTACGCTTGTCCTTTGACGTCAGAAAAATCAACATTGAATCGTTCATGATGTTCATGTGGCTCGGCTTGGCCGGTAAACTGAGAGATCTCCATTCCATCATGAAGCTGCTCAATTAAGGATAACAGGGATTGTGCTGGATACACGTTAATGCCACTAACTAGTGCAGCTTCTTCCTGGCGTTCGAAAGGAACAACTACACCTTTCGCCCCTTGGTTTTTTAACGCAATGACCATGGGAAGTATCCCACTTCCACCTCTAATCGTACCATCTAAAGACAGCTCTCCAATAAATCCAATGTGTTCCAATTCGCTGACCTTGATCTGCTTGGATGCGGCCAAAATCCCAATGGCCATTGGCAAATCAAAGTGACTTCCTTTCTTTCTGATTCCTGCCGGTGACATATTGATGGTAATCCTCCCTTTAGGATAGTCCAACGTCGAATTGATCACCGCCGCCCTAATTCTCTCCCTTGCTTCTTTTACAGTGACGTCTGCAAGGCCAACTACGTTAAAAGAAGGCATTCCTCTTCCTAAATCCGTCTCTATGGTAACTGGCACTGCATGAATGCCTTGAACCACAGCTGATAAAACTTTTGATAACATAACTCCTCCTAAAACGCATGTTCAATTTGATTGATATAAATCTCGAAAATTTGAAAGGAAACGTATTGATGTTCTACACTCTTGTACTGCAAATAGTGTTTGGCTGCCGCCTTCATTCTTCTCTGTTTTTCTCTTGTTACTGATTCTGCTGGTCGGCCAAATGTATCGGTTTGCCTCGTTTTCACCTCTACAAAGTGGAGTTCATTTTCCTTTGCAGCAATAATGTCGATTTCTCCCATAGGGCAAACATATTTGGTTTCTAAAATGCTATATCCTTCGTCAAATAGCATGGCGGCAGCAAAATGTTCACCCATATCGCCTAGTGCTTTTCGATTCTTCATCATCTCTTTTCCTCCAATTGTAAAATATTGTAAATCGTATTAGTTAAAATTTACTATATTTTCCATTATATGTCAATACATACGACGAAAGAAAACGCATTTACCGAAATAAATGCGTTTTGGTCTATTTTGATGATAATGCAAATCGTTCTATCGCCTTAGCAACGCCGTCTTGGTCATGATGATCTGTAATATAGTCTGCTATGTTTTTAATGTCGTCAGTAGCATTATCTACAGCCACACCAATCCCTGCTAACATCAGCATTTGTGCGTCGTTATGGCTATCTCCACAAGCCATTAATTCCTCAGGGGAAAGGTTTAATTGATTCATTAAAAACCGTAAGGCTTCTCCCTTGCTTGTTGTCGCACCACCAATTTCAAAATTGTGAACAAAGGAGGAGGTAATGGTAATTCCTTCAATGTCTTCCAAGACCTTTTTCATTGCTTCCTTTTCTTCATCGAATTCAAAATTAAGACTAATGTTTTCAATCTGATCTTTATGGTCTAACATAAACTGAAGGATGCTAGGGATTGGATTTCTCGTTTTCAGTACATAGGCTACATCCCGATAAGTAGACCCGTGTTTTTCATAACCTCTATATTCCTTTTCATCAATATATGCTTTCCCTTCAACAAAGGTTTCCACGGAGATTTCTCTGCCAATTAATTGTTTTACTACAGCCTCCACTGCTTCTTCCGAGATATTGTTTTCATAGATTACTTCCATTGAGCTTAATTCAGTAATCTGCGCACCATTGGAGGTAACCACATATTCTAACCCTTCGAGATGAAATAACTCCTCTGGTAAGGAATGAAACGTTCTCCCCGTTGAAATGACAATATGTATTCCCTCATCAACGGCCTTTTTAAATGCCTCTTTGGTTCTTGCGGCCAACGCGCCATGCTGGTTCAGGGTCGTTCCATCTAAGTCGAGTGCGACCATTTTAATTTTCTTATCGTTCATTTCCATCCCTCAATGCTAAAAATTCAGTGTTATAAAGTCGTACGTTTTTCATTGTGCAGCCCTGATCATGTCCAGGATAAATCACAATGTCGTTTTCCCATTGATCAATAATATTACAAATTGTGTTGCTCATGTCTTGCTCTGATCCACCAGGCAAATCGGTTCTGCCTAGGTCAGTATCAAATAGCGTGTCGCCTGTAAAGCAAACGCGGCTTTTCTGACTCATAATGCAAATTCCGCCTTGCGTATGCCCAGGTGTGTGGATAATGGTCAGCGCTTCGCCATCTAAGTCAAGGGTGTCCCCTTCCTTTAGTTTAACATCCACCACTCCACGATAAACAAATGCATCGTCCTCGTGCATGTAAATTGTGCAGCCTGTGGCGTTTTTGATGGATTCTGCACCACCAACGTGGTCGTGATGTAGGTGGGTTAAAATGATTCCCTTCAAGTTTAAATTGTTTTCTGTTACAAAATCAATAAACCGCTTAGGCTGATATCCTGGATCGACAATGAAACATGAGCCAAACGGCTTTTGGTATAGAATATATCCATTGCTCTCAAGGCTCCCGCCGACATATCTTTTGATCTTCAATCTTCGTCCTCCTACTCACTGCTTCGACTGTATTTCTATTATACCAAAATCTCTTGCAAATTCAAACCATTTGCATTAGAATAGTTAAGTATTAAATACAACTAAAAAATAAACATAATAAGAAGGTAAGAAAATGAATGTAGCTATTGTTGGCGCTGGAAAACTAGGCTTCAAAGTTGCTGAAGCTTTGTCGGAAGGTGATTATGCCATTACAATGATTGATAAAGATGAAGAGGTTCTCAATAAGACTTCTCAGCATCTTGATATCTTAACCATGAATTCCGATGCACGAGATACCAATGTGCTAAAGGGAATGGGTATTCATACGTTTCACTATTTACTTGCTGTAACCGATAACGATGAAACCAACATCGTTATTGCTGCGTTTGCAAAGAAATTAGGTTGCAAACAAGTCATTGCAAGAGTAAGAGATCCTGAACATATGAATCAATTTGGATTTATTAAGGAAACTATGGGGATTGATTCAATCATTAACCCTGACCTTGCAATTACGGTAGAAATATATAAATACTTGGTAGAAAAATATACATTGAGTAACGGGATATTTACCAGTGGTAAAACCTCACTGTTAGAGTTTTCTGCGAAAAAATACCCTAAAATCATCGATTTGAAAATACCTGAAGTTAGAGATGTCCTTCCAGATATGCTGGTTGCTGCCATTTCTAGAAACGGTAAAGTCATCATTCCTCATGGAGAAGATGTCATCAAAGCAGATGATATACTCTATCTCGTGGGAGAAAAGAACTCTATTATTACCTTGAGCAAAAATGTGCTTGAGCGTGGGAAATACACCAATCTCCAAAAAGTAATGATTATTGGCGGTGGTAAAACTGGATTTTATCTTGCCGAAAAGCTATCGGAATTTGGTGCCGCAGTGAAAATCGTCGAAAAAAGCAAGGAACGATGTCATTATCTTTCCACGCATTTAAACAACGTGATGATTCTTCATAGTGATGGTACAGACTTGTCCGTTTTAGAAGAAGAAAATATGGACGATATGGATGCTTTTGTTACTGCCACAGGATATGATGAAGAGAATCTTCTACTGGCGCTTACAGCCAAGCAGCATGGCATTGCTGATGTAATTTCCAAAGTAAGCCATGAGAGCTACAAGGGACTGATTGAACGAATGGGTGTCGATGTGGTCCTAAACCCATTAGACATTACTGCTAGTAACATCCTTAGATTTATCCAGGGTTCGAAAAAAGTTATTTCTTCCCTACTAATCCAAGGTCAAGCGGAAATTATGGAAATTGTCGCCTATTCTCACATGAATTTGATAGGTATTCCTCTTTCTAAAATGGAATTACCTGATGGAGTATTAATTGCTGCCATTCACAGAGGGCAAGAAGTCATTATCCCTTCTGGTGATACGGTGATTAAACTCAACGACAGAGTAACCATCCTCAGCCTATTGTCTGAAATTGGCGATTTGGAGAAATTATTAAAAGATAGGAACTAAGAAACATGACGGTGAATTATCAAAATGTCATTAGAATCATGGGGATTATTCTTTTGGTTCTAGGCGTGTGCTTAGTACCTTCTCTACTGGTCGCTTTTCTCTATGATGAACAAGAATCCTTCAAGGCATTTCTATGGACAATTATTCCATGTATTGCTACCGGGTTCATGATTAATAAGATATTTCGCCCTTCTCGCATGAATCTGAAAAAGCGAGATGGGTTTCTTATTGTGTCCGCTGCATGGCTCATGGCCTCGTTAATTGGTGCAATCCCCTTTGTGATTTCCGGTGCAATTCCAAACTATGTTGACGCATTCTTCGAAACATGTGCTGGATTTTCAACAACAGGCGCAACAATTCTTCGCGATATCGAGTCCCTGCCTAAATCCATGCTTTTTTGGCGTTCCTTTGCTCATTGGCTCGGAGGTATGGGAATTATCGTGCTTACCATGGCGTTTCTCCCTTCTATCGGCGTGAAAGGTCAAATTATTGCCAGCGCTGAAACCCCTACTCCAACCTTGCACAAGATTACACCAAGGTTTGCCGATACGGCTAGAAATCTTTATCTAGTCTATCTTTTGTTCACTGTCGCAGAATTGATCATGCTGCTTATTGGAGACATGAGTCTGTTCGATGCACTGATCCATACCTTTGGAACCGTTGGAACTGGTGGTTTCTCCAATTACAGTAATAGCGTTGCTCACTTTAATAGTCCTTATATTCAATGGGTTATTATGATTTTCATGGTCTTATGCGGAATAAACTTCAACCTTTACTTCGTATTAGCCAAACGTGGTATCAAAGGAATGCTTAAGGATGCGGAATTAAGACTGTACTTCACCATTATCCTTGTTGCCACAGTATTGATTGCCATTAATCTCGTCACAACCGGAACCTATAGCAGCATTGGCGATGGACTCCGAGATTCTGCCTTTCAAGTAAGTTCAATTCTTACGACAACATCATACTCGGTAACAAACTATGATGTTTGGCCAACCTTTAGTAAAATGTTGATTTTGTTGTTGATGCTAACTGGTGCTTGCTCTTCATCAACTGGTGGAGGGATTAAGGTGATTCGTATATTGATTGCCTTAAAACTGATTCGTCGTGGAATTTCTCTTAAGCTTCATCCTAACAGGGTTGCCTCTGTTACGTTGGACGGAAAAGGTGTACCTCAGGAAATATCAACAAACATTGCCAACTTCATCTTTTTCTTTATGTTTATTTTTTTCATTGGCGGAGTCATCATTAGCTTTAACGGTTACGATTTATTAACCTCGTTTTCTGCCGTTTTATCTTGCTTAAATAACACAGGGCAAGGGTTTAATCTAGTTGGACCGACAATGAATTTCGGCATCTTTTCGGAATTTTCGAAGGTTGTACTGTCATTCTTGATGATCGCTGGAAGACTTGAATTATTCACATTTTTTATGCTTTTTTCACCACATTATTGGAATTCTAATAGAGCTTAATCAAAGGAGCACAAATGACCTTTAATCACAAAGTAATTTTTAGGACAATTTCAATTGTTATTCTTTTCGAAGGAATTGCTATGCTATTTCCGATGGTTTGTGCTGTCTATTATCAAGAAAGAACCACTGCTTCTGCGTTTTTCCTAACTGCAATTTCTTGTATTGCTTTCGGGTTAACTGCAAGACGATATTTTGGTTATTCCACGCTAAAAATCAAAACAAGAGAAGGCTATTACGTTGCATTCCTTTGTTGGATTATCGTTTGCATTATCGGTGCATTACCATATTTTTTATCCGAGAATGACTACTCCTTTGCGGAAAGTCTCTTTGAATCTGCTGCTGGCTGGTCTACCACCGCAGCTCGTGTACTGGATATTAATACAACCCCCAATTCACTTCTTTTATGGAAGTCTATCTGTAGTTGGTTAGGTGGAATGGGCATTTTAATTTTGACCTTATCCATTTTCCCCATCCTTGGCGTTCATGGACAAAAGATGGCAGCTGCGGAAGTTCCTGGCCCAGAATTGGAAAAAATGACCGCGAAAATGGGTGAAACTGCTAAGATTTCTTATGGGATTTATATTGCCCTAACGTTTTTAGAATTATGCCTCCTATTGCCTAGCGGGTTAAATCCCTTTGACGCTTTGCTCAATACCCTTACGACCATCAGCACTTCTGGTGTCGTCAACCTAAACAACGATATTTCAATGCATTTCACGCCATATGTGAAGTGTGTATTTGCAATTTTTTCTTTGATTGGATCGTTGAATTTTATGATTTACTTTTTCATTTACGCTGGTAAATGGAGAAAAGCCTTGAACAGTATTGAATTGCGCACCTATTTAACGATACTATTGGTTTGCTCAGTTTCAATTGCGTTCATTCTATATGGTTCAGGCACTTATGATTCTCTATCTGAATCCTTAATTGATGCCACTACCCAGTCGGTATCCTTCGGTTCTACCTCAGGATTTACCGTGGCCGATATCACAAAGTGGCCCCCTGCATGCCACGCCTTACTCATCATGCTGATTTTCATTGGCGCTTGTGGCAATTCTACCGGCGGCTCTTTAAAGGTGATTCGTGTGATCATTTGGTTTAAGCTGATTATGCGTGGAATTTACAAAAGAATTCATCCTAAAGCGGTTAAGCCAATTATGCTTCAAGGAAAACCTGTTACGTCCGCTAGTGCCTCATCAATTACAGTATTCATTATGCTATATTTCATGTTTTACTTAGCTTCTTGCCTAATTCTCGCTTTAGAAAATCAAGATTTATTGTCTACATTGACAGGAACGTTAGCATTGTTTTCCAATAATGGCACTGGCCTTGGTATATTTGTTGATGGGAATTACAGTGTATTATCTTACGGAGGAAAAATCTTTTCTTCTGTTCTCATGTTGGCTGGAAGATTGGAAATATACGCCATCATTGTACTCATGTCTCGTTCATTTTGGAACTCAGATCGAATATAGGGAAAAAAATAAAGAGCTGGTTTTCCAGCTCTTTTACTTTTGGCATTTTCTTAGCTTCCCCTGCTAAATAGCCCCTTTTGTACGTTTATCATAATCCCAAACGGTTTCTAGGTCAATAGACTTAAGATATATTTAAGAATTCTTAAGAATTTCGAAATCTATTTGCCGTTCTTCAGGGCTTGCACCGATGACTTTGACGGTAACGGCGTCTCCCAGGGCATATATGTTTCGGCTTTGTCGACCGATTACGCGATACTGACCGTCTTCATAATCATAAAAATCGTCCCTTAGCGTATCCAATCGCACCATTCCCTCTATGGTATCCGGCAGCTGTACATAAATACCAAAATTGGTCACTCCGCTGATGATGCCATCAAAGACTTGTCCAATCTTTTCCTTCATATACTGTGCCTTTTTCATTTTCTCTACTTCTCGCTCCATTTCTTGTGCTTTTCGCTCAGTCAAGGAAGCTGTTTCAGCTGCTATTTCCGCATCTCGTTTATATTTCGATAGCAACTCCGCATCAGCAGCTCCAGTAATTGAGCTTTTGATGATTCGATGTATCATCAAGTCCGGATATCTTCGAATTGGTGAAGTAAAATGACAATAGTACTTAAACGATAATCCGAAATGTCCATCACACGAGGTGCTGTAAAACGCTTTTTTCATCGAGCGAAGTATCACTGTACTCACTATGTTTTCATAAGGCTTCCCGGTGATTTCAAGCAAAATGTCATTGAGTGCTTTAGGATGTATATTATCCGGATTTCCCGGAAGATTAATACCAAAACCAGCCAAAAATGTTTTTAACTCTGTCACTCTATCTGTGTCAGGCTTCTCATGAACACGGTAAATAAACGGATATTCCATCCAAAAGAAATGCTCCGCTACGGTTAAATTCGCCACTAGCATAAACTCTTCAATCATGCGGTTTGCCAAACGACGTTCTTCGATCCCAATATCCACTGGGATTTCATCATCATTCAGCAAAATTTCCGCCTCATCGAAATCAAAATCCAAGCTTCCTTTTTCTTTTCGTTTTTCTCTTAGTATTCCCGCTAATTCTCCCATTAGCAATAGGTCATCGTAAATGTCCCTATATCGATCAATTAACTCTTCGTTTTGGCATTCCAATATATCCGACACATCATCGTAAATCATTCTGGCTTTAGAATTGATTACACTTTCATAAATTTGATGATGGATTACATTTCCTTTTTGGTCAATTTCCATTTCGCAGGACAATGTCAATCGATCTTCATTGGGATTTAAACTGCATATTCCGTTGGACAAAACCTTTGGTAACATAGGCACGACTCTACTGATTAAATACACGCTATTACCACGTTTCAGCGCTTCCTTATCCAAGTAATCATCTGCCTCAACATAATGGCTTACATCTGCAATATGGACGCCTAGACGGTAGTTTCCGTTTTCAAGCTGCTCTATGGAGACGCCGTCATCCAAATCCTTTGCAGTTGCACCATCAATGGTAATAACCGTCTTTTCACGTAGGTCTCGTCTGCCAATCAGATCACTTTTCGTTATTCCCACTTTAGATTTTGCCTTGGCTTCAGCATTTACTCTGCTTGGAAAGGTTTCATATAACCCATGGGATCTGATTAACGCTTTGATTTCTCCACCTGTTTCACCAAATTTGGAGATCACTTCAATTATTTTTCCTTCTGCACTAACCAGCTTATCGGGGTATTTGGTCAACTTAACGACCACTTTATCTCCATTTTGTGCGTGATGAAAATGGGTCTTACGAACAAAAACATCATCATTGTTTTTTCGATCATCTGGCACAACAAAACCGTATTGCTTATTTTTTTGAAAGGTTCCTACAACCTCTACTGTAGACCTCTCCAATACTTTGTCGATAATACCTTCTTTATTTTTCGTCCAGAGATGTTTAGGAAACAAGTCAACTTGAACCGTATCGCCATTCATGGCACCGCCCATATTGTTTTTTCCAATAAAGATATCTCCATCTTCCTGTCTGACAAATCCGAATCCAGATTTGTTTTTGTCTAATACGCCAATCACGGCTGGCGTTTTCACTTTATTTTTACTCATATCTCTATTCTAAACTAAAAAGAGCATCGACGCCACCTTTTCCAAGAAATAAACGAAGAGACAACAAAATACGCAGAACATCTTTATAGACATTCTGCGTATTCATCTCATTATTATTCAGCTTCTTCTTCGAAAACTTCTTCAGTCACTTCTTCAGTTACTTCCTCAACTGCTTCTTCAGCAGTAGGTTCTAAAGTTTCCTTGATGCTTAAGCTAATTCTCTTTCTTTCTGTATCGATTTCAAGAATCTTAGCGTCTACATCCTGACCGATTGAAAGTTCATCAGCAATGTTGGTCACTCTCTTGTGCGCAACTTCTGAAATATGAACTAATCCGTCTAGTCCTGGTTCAAGCTCGATGAATGCACCGTACTCTTTAATCTGGACTACTTTACCGGATACAATCTGTCCCACCTGATAGTTTTCTTCAATTACTGACCAAGGTTCAGGCATTGTCTGTTTTAGACCAAGAGAAATTTTCCCCTTTTCTTCATTCATAGAAAGAATTTTTACCTTAACCGTATCACCAATTTTAAGCACTTCTTGTGGATGCTTTAATTTACCCCAAGAAATCTCGGAGATATGTAGAAGTCCATCAATTCCACCTAGGTCGACGAACGCACCATAATCAGTAAATCTCATTACAGTACCTTCAACGATATCATCTACGTTTAGGCCTTCCCAAATTGCAGCGATTAGTTTCTGTTTTTCTTCACTTAAGATAATCTTATGTGAGAAAACAACTCTTCCTCTTCTCTGGTCAACTCTAGTTACTCTTACGTCTAAAGTCTGTCCTAAGAATTCATCAGCATTTTCAACAAATTTGTCTGAAAGCTGAGATAGAGGGATAAAACCAGATACTTCTTTATACACGGCAATTACACCACCATTAACTTGTTTTACAACTTTTACGTTAATGGTTGACTTATTTTCAAGAGCATCATTGATTTCATTCCAATGCTCATTTATTTCCAGCTTTTTCTTTGAAAGTAAGATTCCGCCGTCACCGTCATCAGTCTTGACAACTTTAGCCTGAATCTCATCGCCTTCTTTAAATAAATCAGTAAGTTTCTGTCCTTCCTCTAAAGTAATTTCTTCCACAGGAAGAATTCCGTCTTTCTTACAGCCCATGTTTACGATTACTTCTTTTTCGGTAACCTGATGAACTTTTCCGTCTACGATTTCGCCGGAGCGAGGTAGTCTTAAAGACGCGTCGATTTCATCCATGAAATCTTCCATTGAATTTTTTTCGCTAGTGATCATTTCACTCATATTAGCAATAACCTCCTTAATTACGCATTCAGGCGTCGAGGCACCTGCTGCAACACCTATTTTATTACACTTTTGCAATTCTTTCAATGGTAAATCTTGAATATTTTCAACAAAATACGATTTATTGCAATTTTTTTTCGAAATTTCATACAATTTTCGCGTATTGGAACTGTCCTTCCCTCCGATAATGACCATCCCATCCACCTCTTTTGATAATGCATCGCAGCTATCTTGACGCTCTCTCGTTGCATTGCATATGGTGTTATGCACATCATACTCAACATGATGCGCATCGAAAACAGCCAAAATCTCTTGAAGCAATTCTATTTTGATGGTGGTTTGACACACGACGAACACTGGTCCTTGCTTAATGCTCTCGGCATCCTCGGCAGAATTAACCATGATGCCTTGATGATTGCACCACCCATTAATGCCTACAACTTCAGGATGATTTTTATCGCCAATGATGACGATTTTCTTTCCCGCATCAAAAGCCTCCTTGACCAGCTGGTGGATTTTGCTCACAAATGGACAGGTCGCATCAACGATTTCCAAACCCTTTGCTTCTGCCTCGCTGTAAAAGTCCTTTCCTTCTCCATGGGAGCGAACGATAATCACATCACCGGTTTCTGCTTCTTTTGGATGATCAATCGAATTGACTCCACGAGCACTTAGACCATCAGTGACATAGCGATTATGGATTAACGGTCCGCAGGTAAAGATGCGTTTATCTTTTTTTTCTCGGATTTGTTCTTCTGTTTTATCAATTGCACGTTTTACGCCAAAGCAAAATCCTGAATGATTGGCTCTAATGATTTCCGCCATATTTTTCCTCTAATTCTTCTAAAAACTTTTTAAACGATGCTTCTGAACCGTTGGACGTTGGCTCATAATACCGAACACCTTCTTGGTATAAATTGTCCGGCAAATACTGTTGGGAAACATATCCGCCAAAGGCATGGGGATATTTATATCCATCACCAAGGCCCATATCCTTTGCACCTTTATAGTGGGTATCTTTTAAATGATCTGGTACTTCATCAATTTTTTTATGTTTCAAATCTGACGATGCCTTAAAATAGGCTTCATAGGCAGCATTGGATTTTGGTGACGATGCCAACAAAATGACGGCTTGCCCTAGGTTAATTGCCGCTTCCGGAAACCCAACCATCAAAGCGGCTTGTACGCAGGAAGTGACAATAGATATGGCTGACGGGTACGCCATACCAATATCTTCGCTAGCCATCACCATCAGTCGTCTTCCAATCATCTGTATATCTGCCCCACCGTCTACCAGTCGAGCAAAATAGTGGATCGCCGCGTCTGGATCGCTACCTCTGACGGATTTTTGCAAGGCTGACAATAAATTGTATCGGTCATCGCCTTTATCATAAAATCCGATTTTTCGCTGAAGGGCTTCTGCCACCATATCCTTTTCCAATGGCTTAGTAATGTCCAAGTTGTCAACGATGAATCCTAAGGTGTCCAGTGCAACTCGAGCATCACCATTAGACAAATCCGCAAGGATATCCAAAGCTTCTGGCTCATATTGAATATGCAAATTCCCCAATCCTTTTTCCGTGTCTTCTAACGCACGCTGCACCAGCTGTCGAATCACTGGGTTTTCCAATCTTTTGAATTCATAAATATTTCTAACCCTGCTCAAAATCGCATTATTAATCGCAAAGTATGGATTTTCTGTGGTACTGCCAATAAACTTTAGAATGCCCTCTTCTAGCGCCTTAAGCAGCGAATCCTGTTGCAGTTTATTCCAACGGTGAAACTCGTCGATATACACATAAGTCGCCTTCTGTTCCAGTCCGTAAAATTTCAGCTTAGCCATATCAATTAATTCTTTTAATTCCTTCGTTCCTGTGGTCGAAGCATTGATTTCTGTAAAGTTTCCATCCATCTCTTTAGAAATGATTCTGGCCAATGTGGTTTTACCTGTTCCTGACGGACCGAAAAAAATAGCCGAATCAAAAGTCTTATTTTTGATGGCATTATACAGTAACGAGCCTTCATAAATGAAATGCTGCTGTCCAACAAAATCTTCCAGCTTGTCTGGTCTCATTCGGGTTGATAGTGGTATCATATTGTTTCTCTTCTTTCTCACTGGATTGCGTAATCAAATCTTGCCTAACATTATATCAAAAAAACCAGAAAATTTCATCCATGAATTGCTTACAGTGAAATATTTAAAATTTATCATATTCTTTTGAAAATTAAAGTGGACATCTTGAAGAAAAACGGCTATAATGAAGAAGTATTAATTAATCAAGTCGTATTCCCTTATTTTTTTGAATATCAGACCCAATTAAATTAATATAATATTCAAAGGAGGAAATACGATGGAAGACAAGACATTAATCTGTCAGGACTGCGGCGAAGAATTCATCTTCACTGTTGGTGAGCAGGAATTCTACAAAGAAAAAGGTTTTGATAACGAGCCTAAGAGATGTAAAATCTGCAGAGACAAGAAAAAAGCAGAAAAAAGAAATTTCAAATAAGAAGTTTAAAAGCCGTCATTACGACGGCTTTTCTGTTTTTTGTCATTGAACATTACATAAGTAGACTTCATTCCGCAGCTGTTCCAAATAGTGCACAATTGCGCTATAACTGCTATAGTTCTCTTGCATAAAGCTTATGGCACTGTCAACGTACCCTAAGCTCTCTTCACTACCTTTTTCCCCAAGAAGCTGTAGCAGCTGTAGCAATTGACTCATCCCTGTTTTTCCTTCGCTAAACGGCACATAGACCAATTTTACCACATGGCTTTTCTCATTGATTAACACAGTTTCGGTACTCAATTCATACTCATCACAAAACAAGCAATGGTTTTCGCCATCCTTAATTCCATGAACCAGTGACAATACGATATCTAGAATGGTTTCCGTATTCATTTTCTCTATTGTCGATAACCGTCGAAAACCTTCAGCTTTATACACACCTGTGATGAATTGGTCGTCCTTGATAAATGTTACTGGCAAAAACATCGTGCCTAACCCTAATGTTAGGATTTCAATCACATATGTCTTTATCTCTTTTTCTTCACAGGTAACCTCTAAATGTTGTTCCATCACTTTCCTCCACACTTCGAACAGGCACCGTATCCTTTTGCTACTGCATCTCCTTTTTCCATTTCGATATAATACTTATCGATGATTCGGCAACCAGCTTTATGATATACCTGTCCAGTATTGGTAAAGCAAAAAACCGGTGTTCCGATTTCTGCGGTCTTGGCATCGCACAATTTGCATGGGTCATACTGCCGCTTGGTGGTCTGAGACAAGTAGTTCATTTGGCAAGCCGATTGAATATATGTGCACTTCTTCCCATGATACTTTTTTCCCCATTCGGGGAAAATGTATACCCATTGTTCTTCTTTTTCTTCCTCAAAATCTTCTCTAGCTGATGGTGGTTCTTTATGTATTTTTCCGGTAAACGCCCTGCTGATTACTTGACTTTCATATACAACCGAACTAAACAGGCCTAATGGATTTTTTTGGCTAAACACACTTGTACTAGTAAGGCTGATTAAATCCTCCATATCCTCTGCTTGATAAAGATAATCCAGCTTGTCAATGTTCCACATACTCACTTGATCGTTTTCTGTGCGAATTCTATAATTTAAGCTTGTTGATAATGCTATTTGGTTTTTTCGAAATGCTGCTTTGACGTTCTCCAGCTTTAATTCATCTACTGTGGCATACGTTATATTTTCGCAAGTGGCAATGATGGGAATAATGGAAATCAACATCATCACTGCCATGATAAAGATGGGAACGACAATGACTGCTTCAACGATGTAAGTTCCCTTTTTCGTACGATTTATCCATCTCATATTCTTCTCCATTTACCTTCATGACAAACCGCACTCCACCGTTATATGTGTCTAGGGAAAAGCCCTCATAATATAACAGCTTCATATTGATTTGAATCAAATCCATCATTCTCAACAATTTAACTTGTCCATCCATCATATTGATGAACAGGTTGAGATAATCTTCATAATCTTCCCCTTGGTCTACTCCAGTATCGATATAGTCACCTGCCTGATCATTCAAAATCGATTCTAAATCTATTGCCCAGCTTTGATCAGTTTTCAACAGTGGAATACGTTTTCCGTTTATGAGCAGCTTGTAATCATTGTTGCTTTCAGCAAGTGCCCAAGCTGCTAAAACCCCCTTATGAGTGACGACTGCAGCAGGCCCTGGTGTTAAAATTTCAGCTGCCGCTAATGCAGCGCCACTTTTTTCTGGGTCCTTTAGCAGATAGGCAAAATTCACCGCTTCTCTCAACCCTATAATTTTCTTTTTTACACTGGAAATATTTCCATCGTCGCTATGTTTTCCTCCTATTACATACTCGATTTCCCCTTGGAAAAATGTTTCGCCTACATCTCTATCATGTAAATGATTGCGAAAAAATGAAAACAAATATCGATTTTCCAAGTACCGATTCCCTACTGTTTTTATTCCTTCCTTGATGGATTTAAATCCACTAAGCTTATCTACAATCCCTGAAATTGATATAGCCGATGATGATCCCTTGGAGGGCAATCCGTTTAAGATCACTTCATTGTTAATGACTCCACGTTCACCTTTTGGGTGGGCTGTTTCTACGTTTACCTCACGATTGATTATTCTTTCTGCTACAACAAGCTTTCCTACTTCTATGACTTGCTCTCTAAAGACATCGACATTTGCCAAAGAATAGTGGTATAAACTGCTAGTGGTTCCCTCATAATCAATATATGTCTTAGTCTTAAATGACTGATTTGCAAAGTAATCAACTTTCTTTACCACATCAGCTGGCATTCCATAAAACCCAAATAGATGATACCTCTGCTGCAAGTTTAAATCATATTCTCCTAAAATTGAATCCGCCCATAAACTACCGAGGGCAGTAGTTGCTCCCTTTACCGCTGTTTGCTTAGATGCTTCAATAAACGTGAAAATCAACCCAACCAGCGTAACGAAAAAAAGCATAATCATGATTGCAACTGTGCCCTTTTTATTCTTAATCTCCATCGAGCATCTCTCCTAAGCGTATTATTTTAGCTTGATGCATGACATAAGCTCTGCTTTCAATTTCTTTGTTCATGATTAAACTGACGAATCCGCCCAGATGTGTCGAGGTTTCTTGTTTATTTTTTTTTATGGTAAACATCTGGGACGAATGGTCAGCTTCTATGATTAACTGCTGATGACTTTTTACTTGCGTGTTTAAGCAAGCATAAACATAGATCATCAACAGAATCAAACTTAAAACGATGAGAATGATGATGGGCAGTACCATGGCTGCCTCTACCATCTCGTCTCCTTTTTTCCCCTTAAGCATCCTAACCATTAAGACTTTTAAAGGTATTATTCACAAAAGTGGTAATCTCCGTTTTGAAGATCAATCCAATCACTACAGCAAGCCCAATTAAAATTGCAACCTGCACCAATTCCATTCCTTTTTTGTTTTTCAACATCTCATAACCCTCCTTATATTTGTAATATTGCTGGTGCAGATGTTACAACAATAAGCACCATTAGCAAAATGGCAAGGGGGAAAGCCAATTTCGTTTCTGCCAGTTTCCCTCTTTCTTCCGCCATCTTTTTTCTCTGATTCCAAAGAAGTTCACGTTCATTGGATAGTTTATCTTTAAGGCTAACCCCTTTGTATTGATTGTCTAAAATAATGCCTGACATTCTAGACAGCTCTTTTATGCCTAGCCGTTTCGCCTCTTCATCAAAGCTGAGCACTAAACTAATATTTGTTTTTTTCGATTTCTCCATAATGTCCAAAATCACTTTTCCTAGATGACTGATTTTTTTATCCCTTCGAAGATAGCTTTCTCCAATGCGATTAAATGCATCATTAAAGATTAATCCGCTATTCAATAACAACAACAATTGGCTATTCATTGCTGGCAATTCACATCGAATGCTGTGCATTTGCTCAGCTATTATCTTTTGATGGCGTTCTTTTTCCATTCGGTAAAACAGAAACAGTACAATCGGTGCTAAAATAAATAAGACGAAGGATTTTTCATAACGCTCATCGCGTTGCCATTTTAGTGCTAGCCCATCTTCAGTAGCTTTTGGCAAGGCTACAATTTCTTTATCTGATTGGCTAATCTGATCCGCTAAGTATTGTAGCTCCATTTGTAGGCTATTTGCTTCATTAGTATCCGTAGACTTTTCTTGTTTCTTGACTTTTTCTCCTTCAAAAAACAGCACCACCTTCTCCATCAAAGAGGTTTTTCCCTGCTTCACCTCCACCTGTAAAGGAAGTGACAACGAAGCCTCTCCATTTCCTCTAGAAATAGCGACCACTTGACCATGATCATTTACGATGTAATTGTTGCTATGGGAAGCATAGCTTGCAATTTGCAATGCGATACAAACCAAACAGATGAAAAAAACTAAGGCCACCGTCCTTTTATTTTCTTTACAATATTGAATGAATTCATACTTCAATGTTGGTAATCCTCTCTATCATGACATATGCCAATACAGTAGCGCCGATAGCTACAGTCATGAGTATTCGCCCAATCACGGTGGTATACATCACCTCTAAATAGTCAGCTGACATCATTCTAAGAAAGCAAATGATGCCTATCGGCATGAAGGTAATGATCCTTCCTTCTAGTTTCTTCTGTGCGATCATGGTTTTGATTTCCGTTTCAATTAAGATTTTATCCCCAATGATGGTGGCAGCTTTATTTACACCTTCAACTAAATCTCCACCTGTATCTCTACAAGCACGAAAGACTTCCGTAAAGTTCTCAATATCCTCCGAATTGCTTCGTGCAGCAAAATCCTCTAAAACTTGTAAATCAGTTTCTCTTAATTCCTTCATTCTCATCAGCATTTGTTCTATCTCTAGAAGAATATGTTCCCCTTGACGATAAATGGTGCTTAAGGATTCCTTCGCTTCTAACAAGGCTTCAGATAGATGCCTCCCTGTGGCAAAGGATGCTGATAGACTGTATAACAAATCTTTAAACTGTAGTCGTAATTGCTCCTGTCTCTTGTACGCAAGTCTTTTTCCATATTCCTTTTCTATTCTCCCATAGAGAAACGGGAGTATGACCAATGGAAATAGGCTTTCATAGAACAGATAACCAATACAAGCAACAGCTACAATTGATACCGATAGTGCAACTGCTCTTTCTTTTTTGCTTAATCTATATACGCCGTAGTCGCTAATCATATGATTTCCCTTTAAGTCTAAACTTGTGCAAATTGTTCATTTTCTTTCCTGTTGAACTCAGCTCCATCTGTTCATTTAATAAGAACAACGGTTGTAATACGTATTTCCCATCGATAAAATCCACCAGCTCCTGGACTTCCAGAACTTTTCGTTTTCCATTATCCAGTCTGCCTAAATGAATCATGACATCTATTCCCTCTACAAGCTGAGCTCTAACCGCATCAATGGGGATTTGGACTGACATTAAGTACATGGCTTCAAGTCGCCTGAGCATCCCTGATACAGAGTTTCCATGTCCAGTAGACATGCTCCCATCGTGTCCAGTATTCATCGCTTGGAGCATTTCAGATACCTCGCGTCCCCGCACTTCTCCCACAATGATTCTATCTGGTCTCATTCGTAAGCTAGTTTTAATCAACATGTCCATAGAGATTTTCCCCTGCCCCATTGTATTGGCATTGTGGCATTCCATCTGAATTAAGTTGTCAATATTGCTTAGCTGCAGCTCGGCGGAATCTTCAATGACAATTACCCTCTCGTGACGAGGAATATAATCTGACAATGCATTTAGAAACGTTGTTTTCCCTGAGGAAGTCCCTCCACTGATAAACAAATTGTATCCGCAAACAATTAAATCTTTTAGAAAATCTGCGCATTCTTGGGTCAATGTACCCTTTTTTACCATTTCTTCGATGGTAATTCTATCTCTCGAAAACTTTCTAATGGTCAATGCTGGTCCATTAATGGCAACATTTTTATATACTGCATTGACTCTTGACCCATCATCAAGTCTAGCATCTAAAATAGGATTTAACTCGTTGATTTCTCGATGGACATTGGCTGCAATGTTTCGTATGACTTCCTCCAATTCTTCTACAGAATCAAAGTTACGTTCTAAGCGAATCATTTCTCCCTTTTGCTCAATGAAGATATCATTGGGACTATCCACCATGATTTCGTTGATATCACTTTCGTCAATGAGATTATCCAAAATACCCAATTTGCTTCTGGTTTTCGCATAGATTTGATGCACCAAAAACTTGCACTCTTGTAACGTAAGCTCTTCACTCCCGTTAAACACTACCTCTTCTATCAGCTCCATTGCTTCATCAGCCGATAATTCCTTGTTTGCAGACAAAAGCTTTTTCTTTGCTTCCTCACAGTAATGATGAACTACTGCTCTACTGCACTTCATTACGGTTTACCTCCTCAACAATTCGCTTAGCAATGGCTGCAATGCCCATTCCGTACCCATGCTTTAAGTTTATCTGTATTCTGTCATCTTTCTGAAAGAAAAAAGCATCCCCCTTCTCCTCCAAAAAAAGCTCTTCTTCGCAGTCTCCTTCCCATTGATCCTTTGCAAAGTTATGTACAATGATTACTTCACCACTTGTTGTTCTAGCTTTTACTTCTTCCCTTATTGCACATCTCATCGATTCAGGGATGCTTCTTCTACTGTCATGAAGCAAAACGGTGTGGCTAGCGCAGTCCATAAGCTTTTGGTTTTCTCTAGTCAAGTGATTACCAATATCGACAATTAAGTACGTATACCTTCCAATATCTTCAATTTTACCAATTAGCTTTAGCATGATTTCTGAAGATAAGTCATGAAGGTGTCGATTAATATAATCAGTACTAATATAATCCAATTGATCAGCAGAAGAAATAAATGGTTCCAAAGGAAATGACCGTTCCATGTCCAAGTAATAGAATAGCTTCTTCGTGTAATTGAATTGGGGATTTGGTAAAAACTTATAGCCATCATTTATTGGACAAAGATTCAAGTATAGCGATCGATAACCGTACAGATTGAATAATGCTCTTCCTAAAGAAATAGACAAAGACGTTGCCCCTGCGCCACCACATTCTGATGTAATCACCAAAATTTTGCAATTTCTCTGCAGTCCACTTTCCACGATTCGCCCAGTCATGGAAAAAAAGATAAACAGCAATTGTTTCGTCATCATCTGGCAATCTTCATATCGATATAGTCGATATGGCGGTCCGTCCACTTGACAGTTGTCTTCTCGAACAACCGATAAATGTACGCAACGTTGGTCTTCAATTTTTTCTGTAGAAAGAATCATCTGGCAATCCGCACCATCCTCCACGGAATTTAAGATGCAGAAGCTCATCCCTCGGCTATTTCTCGCCAAACCCTTTACCAGTGCATGGACGAATTCATCTTGATTTGACACAATACCCACTTTGATAATTTCCATTTTTTTCCTCCTGCTGTTTCTACACATTATCATTTTTGGTAATATATGTCAACCATTTTCTGTAAATTATTTTTGGGTTACTTCTTTCACTTCTTTGGGTTTTTTCGTCCATTACCGTAGATTTTCTTGCCAACAACAGGCAAATTGGATATAATGGATGCTGGTAAAGAAAGAATTAAACAAAAGGAGAAATAAAATGAAAAAAAGAACGTCAAAATTATTTGCAGTAGCAATGACTCTAGTAATGGTTTTATCTATTGCTTCCCTAATCACAAGTTGCGGAGCTAAGACTTTGGAGGATTATGTTAATTCCGATAAAGATGTAAAAGCACAATTGGACAACACTAACGAGCAATTTTCAACTGATGAAATGGGTGCAAACATCGAAATCAAAGAAAACACCCTTACTTACACATTCAAATATACGGAAACTTACAATGACGAACAACTTGAAGTCATGAAAGAGTATTTCGAAAAAACCATGGAATCTGTTGCCACCACATTTGATGCCATTCGCGACAGCTTGGCAGAAGAATCAAAAATTGAAGATGTTGTGGTAAAAGTTCGTTATCTAAACGGTGATGACGCAGAAATCTTCGCAGCTGAGTATGCGAAAAAATAAAAAACAAAATTCTGTTTGACAAATCTATGACACGGGTATACAATCTGTGTTAGTTGATAAGTGAATAAAATGATCTTCAGGGCAGGGTGAAATTCCCGATCGGCGGTAAAGTCCGCGAGCGCGAAAGCGCAGGATTTGGTTAAATTCCAAAACCGACAGTATAGTCTGGATGAAAGAAGATACATACAACACTATTTTTGTTTGTATTAATTTGCTCTGGAACTTTATGTTTCAGAGCCTATTTTTTTGTAGTACCTTGCCCTGAGTCTATATTTAGATTCAGGGTTTTTCATTTAAAGGAGTTTTTGATGCAACGTAAATACATGGAGCTTGCCATTTCCTTAGCAAAAAAGGCCATCGGTTTTACCAACCCTAACCCTTTGGTTGGCGCCGTAATCGTAAAACACAATCGAATCATCGGTACAGGTTACCATCAAGAATATGGCGGTCCTCATGCAGAGAGAAATGCATTAGCCAGCTGCACTGAAAGTCCAGAGGGTGCCACCATGTATGTCACCTTAACCCCTTGCTGTCATTATGGGAAAACTCCGCCATGTACCGACGCAATCATCCAATACAAGCTTGCCAAAGTTGTAATTGGATCCAGAGATCCTAATCCTTTGGTACTAAATCATTCCATTACACTTCTAGAAGCTGCGGGAATTACTGTCGTGCAAGATGTGATGAAAACAGAATGCGATGCCTTAAATGCGGCCTTTTTTCACTACATTACCACTGGTCTCCCCTATGTCACCATGAAATATGCAATGACCTTAGATGGGAAAATTGCGACCCATTCAGGTGCATCAAAGTGGATTACTGGTCATGACGCAAGAGCCAATGTCCATCGAGACAGACATCAATATGCTGCCATTATGGTTGGTTCAGGAACCGTGATTCGAGATAATCCCCAATTAACGGCTCGGTTTTCAGGGAGCAAAGATCCTGTGCGAATCATTTGCGATACAGCCTTGCGTATTCCCTTAGATGTAGCCGTAGTGAAAACGGCCAAGAATACACCTACCATCATCGCTACTGCTTGTGAAGACAAGGATAAACAGCGAACTTACACGGATTTAGGCTGTCGAATCATCTGGATTCCTAAAGACAATTCCAATCATATCGATTTGGTCAAGCTAATGGAAGTCCTAGGAAAAGAACAAATCAACAGCATTCTTCTTGAAGGCGGTGGACAATTAAACTGGTCCGCCTTGTGCAGCGGAATCGTCAATAAAGTACAAGCATATATTGCCCCCAAGCTGTTTGGAGGAAATCTAGCACCAGGGCCAATCGGCGGAATCGGTGTAGATACGCCCAATCAGGCATTTGCTCTAGTTAACCAAACCATTTCTCACTTCGGAGATGATCTTTTGATAGAAAGCGAGGTCAAATCATGTTTACCGGAATCATAGAAGAAATCGGAACCATCAGTGCCATAAAAAAGTCTAACGACTCGGCAACAATACAAATCACCTGCCATACCATAATGGATGATGTCCATCTCGGTGACAGTATTGCAGTCAATGGTGTGTGCCTCACTGTAACTAAATTTGATCAAAACGGTTTTTCCGCAGATGTTATGCACGAAACCTTAAACCGCTCTTCCCTTGGAAAACTTTCTATAGGAAGCAAGGTGAATTTGGAACGTGCCATGGTAGCCAACGGACGCTTTGGTGGTCATATCGTCAGCGGCCATATTGATGGCACTGGAACAATTACACAGCTAAAACAAGATGGTCATGCTGTATGGTATACCATTAGCTGCGCAAACAACCTACTTCGTTACGTTGTCGAAAAGGGCTCCATTGCCATTGACGGAATTAGCCTAACCGTTGCAAAATGTTCGACCACTTCGTTGAGCGTTTCCGTCATTCCCCACACCTTATCACAAACCATTTTGGCAACAAAAAAAGTTGGAGACATGGTGAACCTGGAAAATGATTGTATTGGAAAATACGTAGAACGATTAATCGGCTCCCCTGCATCGACAGAATCAAAAAGTAAAATGACCAAAGAATTTTTAATCCAAAACGGATTTTAGGAGGAAAGATAAATGAACGACTTTAAGTTTAATACCATTGAAGAAGCCCTGGAAGATTTGCGTCAGGGAAAGATTATTTTGGTCACTGATGACCCAGAACGTGAAAATGAAGGTGACTTTATTTGCGCTGCTGAATTTGCCACCACTGAAAATGTAAACTTTATGGCAATACACGGTAAAGGATTGATTTGTATGCCAATGGGTGAAGAGATATGTAAAAATCTGCATTTGCCACAGATGGTCGACGAAAACACCGATAACCATGCTACCGCCTTTACCGTTTCCATCGACCATATCGACACCACTACGGGAATATCTGCTGAGGAACGCGGCCTTACTGCCAGAAAGTGTGTCGAGGACAATGCTAAGCCAGAGGACTTCAGACGTCCCGGCCACATGTTTCCCCTGCTTTCTAAAACCAATGGCGTGTTACAGCGCAACGGACATACAGAAGCCACGGTAGATCTGATGCGCCTTTCCGGATTGAAACCGTGCGGACTTTGTTGTGAAATCATGAAGGATGATGGCACCATGATGCGTACCCCTGAGCTGATAACGTTAGCAAAGGAACACAATCTAAAATTCATCACCATTGAAGATTTACAAGAATATCGAAAAAATCACGACCAACTGGTAGAATGTATTGCCATCACCAAGCTCCCCACAAAATACGGAAACTTTATGGCCCACGGCTATGTCAATAAACTAAATGGCGAGCACCACATTGCCCTAGTTAAAGGTGATATCGGCGATGGAAAAGATGTATTGTGCAGAGTTCACTCTGAATGCCTTACTGGAGATGCATTCGGCTCATCAAAATGCGACTGCGGCCAGCAATTACAATCAGCAATGTCACAAATCGAAGCCCATGGTAGCGGCATCTTATTGTATATGAGACAGGAAGGTCGTGGTATCGGTCTAATCAATAAGCTTCGTGCCTACCAATTGCAGGATCAAGGGATGGACACCCTCGAAGCCAATCTGGCCTTAGGTTTTGCTGGCGATCTGCGAGAATACTATATCGGGGCACAGATTCTCAAAGACCTCGGTGCTAAAACACTGCGCTTACTTACCAACAATCCAGATAAGGTTTATGATTTGGAAAAATTCGGCATGGACATTGTAGAACGAGTTCCAATCCAAATGCCAGCCAACACTCATGATTTATTCTATTTGAAAACAAAACAAGAAAAAATGGGACATCTACTAAATTACTAAAGGAGAAGAACAATGAACGTATATGAAGGAAAATTAGTATCAAAAGAAATCAAGGTCGGTATCGTTTGCGCTAGATTCAACGAATTTATCGTTTCCAAGCTATTGGGCGGAGCCCTTGATGGGTTAACACGTCACGACATCGTTGAATCTGATATTGATGTGGCATGGTGTCCAGGGGCATTCGAAATTCCCCTTGTGGCAGCAAAAATGGCAAAAAGCGGCCGGTATGACGCTGTCATTTGTCTCGGTGCAGTGATTCGCGGAAATACGACTCACTATGACTATGTTTGCGCCGAAGTATCGAAAGGGATTGCCTCCGTCGGTCTTGAGACGGGAATTCCAGTTATGTTCGGCGTTGTAACCACGGAAAACATTGAACAAGCCATTGAACGAGCTGGTACAAAAGCCGGAAACAAAGGCTATGATTGTGCCGTAAGCGCCATAGAAATGGTCAATTTGCTTAACCAACTTTAGCACAAATAGAAAAGATGTTTGCCCCTTGTTTCTCGGTGACAAACATCTTTTTTTCTTTATAATGCAGCTTTATAGATTTCCAATACTTCTGCTCCCGTCAATGGAGTATAAGTGTCGGTAAATACGCCGTCTAATTTATCAGCCATCTTTTGTAAGTTTTCTTCTCCAATACCTACATCTGTCAGTGTTGCAGGAAGTCCTAATTCATTGAAGAATTCTCTTGTGCGAGCAATCGCCTGCTTTGCGATGGTTTCTGGCGGTTGAGTCGAATCGAAGCCCCAAACGTTAGTTCCTAGCTCCACAAATTTACTCATGGTTTCCTCTGATAACACCTTTTCCATCCAAACAGGGGTCAAAATGGCTAACCCTTCTCCATGGGTGATGTCGTAAAATGCACTAAGCTCATGCTCAATTGGATGAACACACCACTGCACGTCTGAACCGTAAGAGAGCAGTCCATTTATGGCAAGGCTCGATGCCCACATCAAGTTAGCTCTAGCTTCGTAATTTTCAGGATCTGCTAAGGCAATTGGTCCATATTTTACACAAGTATTCAAGACGGCTTCACACATTCTCGCCTGTAAATAGCCTCCCTTTTCTCTGGTGAAATACACTTCGAAAACATGGCTCATGATGTCGGCTGTTCCTGCAGCAGTCTGCCTCTTCGGTACACTGAATGTATACTCTGGATCCAAAATCGCAAATGTCGGTTTTATTTTCTGGCTTCCTGTATCCAATTTCTCATTTTGCTTCATATCGGAAATTACGGCAAAACCATCCATTTCTGAGCCTGTAGCTGCCATGGTCAGCACTGCAACAATGGGAAGAACTTCTTTCATTTTTCTGCCATCCAATACTAAATCCCACGGATCTCCATCGTATTTAGCTGCTGCTGCAATAACCTTGGCGCAATCGATGGTGCTTCCTCCACCTATGGCAAGAACCACATCTACACCATTCTCTTTGCAAATTTTAGCACCTTCAGCAACGGTTTCGATTCTTGGATTCGGTTCAACGCCTCCAAGTTCATAAACCGTTATCCCCTTTTCTTTAAGAACTTTTGTGGCAGCATCATAAATGCCATTGCGTTTGATGCTTCCTCCACCGTAGACCATCAATACTTTTTCGCCAAGATCAGCAATCTTAGCTAGCTTATTGATCTGTCCTTTTCCAAAATAGACTTCTGTTGGTATAGAATACTTAAAGTTTTGCATATTACCCTCCTTATCGCCCTAGGCTTTCTATTTCACATTCGATGTTTTTGATTTCTATGTTTCTTTTGGTCTTTCCCGTTGTTGTTTTGATTGTTGGTTTGTCTGACAAATAATACTTCTTCACCATTTTGTATGCTGGCATTGTCTTATTGATTTCTGTCATATCCTGATCCAGCTTAGCCTGTAGCTCTTCCTCAGTCATTTGATGCTCTTTCAGATATTCTTTATCATATACTACTTTAGCCCAAAGAACAACATCAGTTGCCTTATCTCTTGTGAAGACCATACTTTCGTCCACATATGGTAAGAAATTAATCTGATTTTCGATTTCTTCCGGATAAACGTTTTTACCGTTTTTCATGACAATGACGTTTTTCTTTCTGCCACAGATGAACAAGTATCCTTCTTCGTCAAAATACGCTAAATCTCCTGTATGAAGCCATCCATCTATGATCATCTCGTCTGTGGCTTCTTGATTTTCATAATATCCAAGCATGACATTTCCGCCACGAACTGCTAATTCTCCAATGCCTTCTTCATTCACATCAACTAGCTTCCCTTCTACATTGGGCATCAGCTTTCCACAAGATCCAGGATTCAAGAATCGATAGGTTTCGCTAGAAATCGTCGGTGACGTTTCAGTCAATCCATATCCCTGTACGGTAAGAATACCCAAGTCGTTAAAGCCTTTGGATACTACTGGATCCAAAGCAGCTGCCCCATTGATGATGAAACGCATTTTTCCGCCTAGCTGATCGATGATTGGCTTAAATAGTTTTCTTCGTAAGTTGATGCCTACCTTGTCGCTGACCGCACATACCTTCAGGGCGAATTGGATTTTGTCCTCCATTTCTTGATCCGCTATGGCTTTCATGATTTTTTTGTACATGCTTTCCAAAAGCAACGGAACACTCATGATTACCGAAACGCCATATTCCTTTAGATTCATGGTGATGTATTTCAATCCATCGCAGAACGTATTCTTCATCCCTTGGGATAAGAACGTCAGCATTCCGGACATGCCATAACAATGATGTAATGGCAAGATCATCATATTGACATCATCAGGGAAAAATAGTTCTTCACAATTCATTCCGTAATTGCAGCTCATAAAGTTTCGATGAGACAGCATAACCGCTTTTGATTGCGATGTCGTCCCCGAAGTGAACAAAAGGAAGCTCATGGCATCAGCATCAATCTCCGCATCTAGATATCTTCTATCCCCCTGGTTGACCAGCCGTTGTCCTAAATCGATTAAATCAACAATTGTTTCCTTGCCTTCTGCCTCAAAATCAAGAGGAATCAGCATGGACAAATTGGTGTTTCCTTCTTCATATATTTTTTCAATGACTGCTGCTTGCTTCTTATCATAAAAAATCGCTTCTGTGTTGCTTCGACACAAGCAGCTTTCCAATTCTTCTTTTTGAAGACCTTTATCTAGCGGCACCATTACGCCAACACCGCTAGCCGCAGCAAAATAGGCTAAACACCAGTGGTAGCTGTTTTCACCAATAACTGCAATTCGTTTATCCTTATAGCCTTTTTCAACCAATGCAGTTCCTAGATATCCCATGGTTTCAAATAAAGTTGCATAGGTTGTATTGATATAGCTTGTTTCCTTTGTTTCCTTGTCTTTTACTTTCGTCACAAAGGCGATTCTCTCAGTATATTTTTCTGCCGAATGTCTAAGCAATTCGCGCAAATCCCTAAACTCAAAGAACTTTTTTTCTAACTTGTAATCTTTCATGATGGTACCTTCTATTTTTTCAAAAATTTCTCTAAACTCCCTAACGAATAGGGTATCATTTCAGACGGTTTCTGTCAAATGAAATGGGAATTACCCTTGACTCCCTCTAACCATTGTGCTAAAATTTTTAATGATAGAAAACTATACACCAAACCGATGATTCAGAGTAGTATCCGGCAAAAGTTACCAGTGAAGAGAGCTGCAGATGGTGGAATTGCAGTGGCAAACGTACCGGTGAATGGACTGATGAGGGCAAACAGAACGGCATTTTGCTCAGTATGGACGACGGGATTCGACCGTAACATCGAATGACATATGTTGGTATGTCTAGAGAGCGTCTACCTGTAAAGGTATGCGAATTAGGGTGGTATCGCAGAAGTGTTATGCTTTTGTCCCTTGGAGAGACTAAGGGATAAAAGCTTTTTTTATTCCCTCCAGAAAAGAATTAAAGGAAAGAATGAGGTAATTAAAATGAAAAGAGTATTCTCAGGTGTTCAGCCTACTGGAAATATCCACTTAGGAAACTATTTAGGCGCACTAAAGCAGTTTGTTGAGCTGCAGGACGATTATGAATGTGTTTACTGCATTGTTGATATGCATGCAATTACAATGCCGCAGGACCCTGCTGAGCTAAAAGAACACATTTTAGATGTTGCATCATTGTATCTCGCTGTAGGCATTGATCCTAAAAAGTCCATCGTATTTGTTCAGTCTGATGTTCCTGGACATGCTGAACTATCATGGATTTTGACTTGCAATTCATATACAGGTGAGTTATCTAGAATGACCCAATATAAAGCCAAAAGTCAAAATAAAGAATCTGCCCCTACTGGTCTATTCACCTACCCTGTTTTAATGGCGGCAGACATTTTGCTCTACGATACCGCTGTTGTTCCTGTAGGAAATGACCAAAAGCAGCACATTGAATTGACCCGTGACCTAGCGATGCGAATCAACAATACGAAAAAAGAAACCTTTGTTGTCCCTGAAGGGAGATACCTGAAGGAAGGCGCTCGCATTATGGCCCTTGATGATCCTACACAGAAAATGAGTAAATCTGCTGAGAATATCCATAGTAGAATTTCTTTACTAGACGATGCAGGAAAAATTAAGAAGTCCATCATGAAAGCGACAACAGACTCCGAAGGCGTTGTGAAATATGATGTAGAGAATAAACCAGGCGTAAGTAACTTGTTAAGCATTTACAGCGTGCTCTCTGGAAAATCAATAGCATCATTGGAACAGGACTACGAAGGTAAGGGATACGGTGACTTTAAAAAGGATTTGGTTGAAGTCGTGGTAAATGCACTTGCACCGATCAAAGCAAGATATGAGGAAATCCGTCACTCTGATGAGTTAATTGAGATTTTAAAAGACGGAGCTGCAAGAGCCAATGCCATTTCGGTAACCACTTTACAGCGTGTAAAGGATACGTTTGGATTAGGACTATAATGAATTTGGCGATAATGCTTGAATGGGTAATCGAAAAAATGCTATAATACACTTATTATACTTGTGAAAGTAAAAGGTGTGTGATGATGAAAGAAATAAAAAACTTTTTTTACTCAAGGTTCTTTAGCAAAGAGCTTCCGTTTAATTATCGAATATACATGATTTTCTTCTTCGAGTGTTTATTGGTTTCTGTTATTTCAGCAACCACCAACACGCTTCTAGCTAAAGGAATTTGGGGAATTTTGTTTCAGTGGTCGTTTATCGTATTTTGCATTGTCGTGTTATTCGTTCCAATGAAAGTACGGATGGCCATTACGAAACCACTTTTGGTATTTGTTGCCTTTATTTACATCCCCTTTTTATTCTTTCAAACGGCTGGATTTCAAGGAACTGCATTTTTGTTTTCCGTTTTGGCGGCCTTTGTACTTACGGTGATGTTCAAGGGAAAAGAGCGTGTTGCGATTATTGTATCCAATTTGGTGTTGTTGACAGCAGTGTGTACAATTCAATATGTTCATCCTGACATCGTTATTCCTCATGGGAATTGGATGGCTGAGTTCTTAGACTATATTGTTGCATTGACTATGGCTGTATCAGGAATTGCCATTTTAGGCGCTTATGTTACGAACACCTTCGATGAAGAACAGGTTCGCATACATAGTCTGTTGAAGAATGTGGAACGTACCAACGAACAGTTGAAAACCTTAACCAATCGAGATTCACTGACCGATACGTTTAATCGTCGCTTCCTTGTTCAATATCTTGAACACAAGCTGGAGGCCAACGAAAATATCTGCATCCTAATGATGGACATCGACCATTTCAAGAAAGTCAACGATACTTGGGGACATGGATTCGGAGATGAAGTACTGATTAGCTTCGCTAAAGCTGTACAGAACAATTTAAGAGAAAGTGACGTATTAGCACGTACTGGTGGCGAAGAGTTCGTGGTTGTCCTTGATGATATTTCCTTAGCCAAAGCGAAAGAAATCGCCGAGCGTATTCGACGTTCAGTAAGTGAAATCGTATTTCACAACCAAAGCCAAATTACAGTAAGTATCGGTTTGGTACAAGCACAACGCGGCGAACCACTTAATGGATTATTGAATCGTGCCGATAAATATCTGTACGATGCCAAGTTTACAGGACGAAATCGCGTAATCAGCGAATAAGAATGATACAAGAAAACACCATCCGCTTGGATGGTGTTTATTATTTTTTGTTTACGTTTCTATCTTTACGATTCTACAGCTTTAATCATGACTTTGTTTCTGCCTGCATTTTTCGCCATATACATTTGCTCATCAGCAAAGTTTATGCCGTGTTCTATGCTGTCTTGAGGAGACGCTACCATTCCCCCAATACTGATTGTAACCGAAAGGCTTTGCGGTATTCCATCCTCACTGATTACATCTTCAAGTGGCGTTTCTTCTATGGTTTTTCTAATCTGTTCCAATACCTCTTGCAGGGTAGCCAAATCACTGGATTTGAACACAAGGAGGAATTCTTCTCCACCCCATCGATATAACTGCGCGCCCGCAGGGATATTTCCCTTGATTAATTTAACTACATGACATAGTAGCTTATCCCCTACTTCATGGCCATATAGGTCATTAACTTTCTTGAAATAATCCAAATCCATTAGAGCAAAGGATAATCCATGTGCTGGCTCGTGAGAATCTCCGAAATGAGACGTTAACGCCCTACGGTTATATACACCAGTAAGAGGGTCTGTGAATGCCGAGTCCCGAAGCTTTTTCGCCATAATAAGCAATTGTCTCTGTGTACGTTGTCTGGTATACTCCGCAACATAGTTGCAAAGGGTTAGAAATAAAATGGATATTGGGAAAACTACACGCATATATCCATTGTACTGTGCAGGGATAAGGTCAAAGAATGGGTCTCTGAACAGAAGAAAAACAACCAGCAGTAATGCCCCATTATAAATAAAGGTTGCACGAAACGGTACCATCAAGGTTCCTACAATCGGTAAAATGCAGATCCAAATATGACCTGTATTTAAATATCCTCCACTAGAAATAAAATACACCGCCATGCCCAAACTCATAAATCCAAAAAGCCAAGCAATCACCATGTTGTATTCCTTATGAAAAAACTGCCATAAGAAAATGCCCAATGTGATTGCTCCGAATAATATTGTAGAATAGGCTTTCGTAACATCAAGTGTGACGATTGAGTATATCGACATGGATAAAAAAACTAGAAAAATAACAAATGAAAACAGAATCAAATTTAAACGAAGACGAGCTCTATTATTTATGCATATCTCGTCCCAACTATCCAAATGGTCCCAAATAAAACCAAAAATACGACGCATATAATAATCCTCCATATTTTGTCAAAAAAAAGATGTATCCGGTATGAAAAATGTAGGTACATTGAACAAGAAATGCTACCCTATCATTCATCATCCATCACATACACACATAATACTATACTCTATTTATGATTTTTCGTCAATTCAAAAAGTGGTATCGTAAATCAAACCAGAAAAAACCAGGGGTGATTTAATCTAAAATCCTCCCCTGGTAATCGTTGTTTTTTGGCGCTTTTGGCTGCTATTTTAATATGCAATATATCTTCCTAATCGTCCATTTATCATTTTTTGTCTATTTATGGCTACCTCACCACCAATCAAAACGTATTCTATTCCTTCTGGATGCAATGTTGGATTCTCAAAATCAGCACGATCCATAATTATATGCTCATCAAAAATAACAATATCTGCATCAAAACCTTCCTTTATTTCACCTTTGGTTTTTAAATTCAATCTATCGGCCGGCAAAATGGTCATTTTTCGCAGTGCATCCATCAACGACATGATGTTCTTTTCTCTTACATATCGACCAAGCACTCTAGGGAAAGTTCCTGCACCTCGTGGATGTCCGCACCCATTGACAAAGCCGCAATCACTACCAACCATAACATATGGTGCTTGATATGCCATTTCAATTTCCGCTTCATTCATAACGAACGCAACCACATTCATGTTTGGATCGTCTCTACGAAGTTCTTCAAAGATTTCCTTTGTGCATCTTTGATTTTTATATTTCCCGCCAGTTACAAAAATGGAATCATAGCTCTTGTTCCATTTTTCAAAACAACCGTCATCAAACACCGCAGTTCCTATACCCGTACAAAAAGCAGTATACGGATAACAGTCTGAAGTAATATCTATCCCTTCGTTACGCGCTTTATTGATATAATCAAGCGTTTCAGACATATACCCCACCGCACTGCAACTTCCAATATGAGACATTTGCACACCAAATCCAGTTCGCTTATTCAATTCAATTAACTCGTCAAGAGATTTTAAGCTATCTGCTCCATCACTTCTAAAATGTACCGATATTAAATGTTCTTCATTTTCAAATGCATTTAGTAGCTCGATGGTTTCTTCGGTTGTTACTCCAGGACAATATTCAAATCCGCAGGATAAACCTACAGGATTAAATTTTTGAGCCTCAGCTAGCAAATATTTCATTTGATCTAATTGCTTAGAAGTAGACGGTTTGTATCTGTCATTTGCTCCAACCATTTCTCTCAGCTTGTTTTGACCGACAAACATCATGTAATTCGTCGGACTGCCATTTTTCTCAATATTGGAACAAAATTTCGCTAAGGAATCAAAGTTTTCTCCACAGTTTCCTGCAATTTTTGTCGTCACGCCCATGCGTAAGCAACATTCAGCAGTGAAGAACTTAAACTCGCCAGCATCCACAGGGTCCTCATGAGCGTGGATATCAATAAATCCAGGAGAAACAATCATTCCATTGGCATCAATAGTTTCTTTTGTATCCTCGCAAACAGTCCCAATCTTTGTAATCACTCCACGATCAATCAGAATATCCGCAGTTTCCCAACTGTTTATTTCAAAATCTGGTATTTTGGCGTTCAAGATTTTTAAATCTTTCATTTTTTCTCCTTATCCTTAAAATTCAATTTCTCCGGCAAAATGACAAGCCACATAATGCTCTGACTCAACCTCTTTAAGCGTTGGTCGTTCTTGTTTGCAAATATCTTTGCAAAATTTACATCTGCTATAAAACCTGCACCCTGTAGATTCTTCAGTCAAGTTCGGCATATCACCGCTAAGAAGGTACTTTTTTCGTGATCTTTCTCTTGGGTGAAGTGGTGGAACTGATGATAGTAACCCAAAACTATACGGATGCATGCATCGTTCATATACATCATTGGTTTTTCCAATTTCCACTAAACAACCACCATACATTACACAAATTCTATCACTCATATATCGAACTACTGAAAGGTTATGAGATATGAATAAATATGTCATGTTAAACTCTTGCTGAAGCTTTAACAATTCATTTAACGTTTGTGCTTGTACAGACACATCCAAAGCGCTTGTCGGTTCATCTAATACCAACAAATTTGGTTGCAACATAATCGCTCGGGCAATACTCACCCTTTGTTGTTGGCCGCCTGACAGTTCATGGGGAAATCTTTCCAAAAGCTCCTCTCCGATATTGATCTTTTTTGCTGTTTCCATGATCAAAGATTTTGCTTCTTCTTTAGAATAGCCATTAATCTGCAATGGGCGTTCTAATGATCGGTATACCGTACTTCTTGGATTTAACGAAGAAGCTGGATCTTGAAATACGGCTCCAACACCTTTTCGAATTTCCTTAGCATTCTTTTTATCCCATACATCCTTTTCTCTAATAAAGATTGTATTTTCTGTAGGCGGAAGTAACCCTAAAATCATTTTCGCTAACGTGGTCTTTCCACTACCACTTTCACCGACTAATCCTAATGTCTCACCTTCATATATATCCAGTGTCACATCATCGACCGCACGAACAAATGCTTTTTTCTTATTTTTTCTCAGAGGGAAGAATTTTTTAAGGTGTTCAGTTCTCACAAGAACCTGTCCATTACTCCTGTTTTGCATCATGCTTTCCTCCTTCCAATAATAGGCATGAGCAGAAATGACCATCAGAAACCTTCTTTAACTGCGGTTTCTCTTGTTTGCAACGCTCACAAGCATCAGGACAACGATCAGCAAAATTACATCCTGGCCTTTCTTCCGCTAAATTTGGTACAGTCCCTTTAATGGTTTCCAATCTGCCTTCATCCTTAGTAATTGTAGGTAGTGCTTTCATCAATAATCTCGTATACGGATGCATTGGATGATCGAAAATTTCAAAAACCTCGCCTACTTCAATTAAATTTCCAGCGTACATAACTCCGACTCTGTCAGCAATGTCTGCTACGATTCCGAAGTCATGGGTGATAATCAAAATCGAGGAATCGTACTTATGTCGAAGTTCATTCATTAGTTCAATAATTCCTGCTTGAATGGTTACATCTAAAGCGGTCGTAGGCTCATCAGCAATAAGCAGTTTAGGATTTCTGCAAAGCATCATACCAATCATTACACGTTGGCGCATCCCTCCGCTAATTTCATGTGGAAAGGACTTCATTCTTGATTCGACATCGGAAAGCTTCACATCCTTGAGCATATTATACGCAGTCTTCCATGCCTCCTGTTTATCCATTTTTTCAACCAGCAATCCTTCTGTCACCTGATTTCCAATGGTGTAAACTGGGTTCAAAGAATCTAAAGGGTTTTGGAAAATCATTCCTATTTCTTTTCCCCTTACCTTCGTCATTTCACTTCTATCCAATTGTAAAAGGTCTTTTCCTTCAAACAGAATTTCACCATGGCTGATTTCTCCTGGTGCACCAATCAATTGCATGATACCCATTGCTGTTGTTGATTTCCCACAGCCAGACTCACCAACCAAAGCAAACACTTCGCCTTTTTTAATATCAAAGCTAACGTGATCTACTGCTTTTACTTTTCCTTTTGACGTATTAAAATCTATACATAAATTGTTTATTTCTAGCAATTTTTCTTTCATTTCTGCCCCCTTATACCTTTAGTCTCGGATCAAGCAGCTCTTTGACGCCCTCTCCGACTAAATTGAACCCAAGCACTGTCCAAATAATTGCAATACCTGGGGCAATGGAAATCCACGGAGCATTTTTGATGTATTGAATTCCGTCCGAAAGAATCATTCCCCAATCAGGTTGAGGTTGCTGAGCACCTAGTCCCAAGAAGCCCATCGACGTTGTCGATAAAATCGCTGATGGTAATGCCAGCGTAGCCAAAATAATAATTGTCGACGTTAAGTTTGGTAAAATGTATCTTATGATAATCGAGAAATTGCTTTCTCCATAAATTTTAGCTGCTTCAATATACGACAAGTTTTTAAGTGATTGCACCTTAGCTCTAACAATCTTGGTGAATTGTGCCCAGCTTACTACTGCCACAGCAATTGCAACATTCATCGCACTAGAACCAAGCATAAGCACAATTGCCATCGCTAGAATAATTGGAGGAATTGACCAGGTGGTGTCGGTGATAAACAGTACAATTTTATCCAGTTTCTTCCCAAAATATCCCGAAATAATTCCAAGAGTGACACCAATAAGAGACTCAATTACAACTGCTACAATACCAACACTCAACGCAATTCTTGATCCATAAATAATTCTACTAAAAATGCACCGACCGTATTGATCTGTTCCCAGTGGGTATTCAGCGCAAGGCCCTGCTAATCTCATCGCAAAATTCTGTTCCTGATACGTGTGTGGCGCAATGAATGGTGCGAAAATCACAACCAGAACCACAATCAGAAAAAGAATAGATCCTATCAAAAACATTTTATTGTTCATCATTCGTTTAAGTTCTTTCATTTCGCACCTCCTTACTCTAATCTAATTCTCGGATCCAAAATCCCCGAAATAATATCACCAATAATATTGCAGACCACTGTTAAAATAGTAATGACAAAGATTACTCCCTGTACTACAACAAAGTCCTGTTTGGAAATCGCTTTCCAAAGCATTTGACCCATGCCTGGCCAAGCGAAAACATTTTCAACAACAACCGCACCACCAACTAGCCATGGCAAAGATAAAAAGAACATGACAGTTACTGGAATTAACGCATTTCGTAATACGTGCTTAACCAAAACCTTTTTGTCCGTAATGCCTTTTGCATATGCAGTTGTTACATATTTTTCATCCATCACGTCCAATACTTCTGAACGTGTTAATCTGAAAATCTGTGCAAGTGTTGGCAATGCCAATGTAAATGCAGGCAAAAGCAACGATGCAAATCCACTATATCCTGAAATAGGCAGTATGCTCAGTTTAATACCAAAAATCATCATCAGCAAAACACCCAACCAGAATGTTGGCATAGACCATAGAACAATCGTACCGACGGTCAACACTTTGTCAGTCGCTTTGTTCTTTTTCACTGCCGCCCAAAGTCCGAGGGGTATTGCCAAAATATATTCTATTGCCAAAGCTGCACCTGTCAGCATCAATGTATATGGTAGTCTCTGCATAATGAGATCAGAAACTTTCTGTTTCATGGAAATTGACATACCAAAATCTCCTTGGAGAATGTTGCCTAGCCAATAAAAATATTGTACCACTGGCGGCTTGTCCAATCCCCATTGAGCCTTTATTTCCGCAACTTTTTCTTGAGAAACTCTAGTATCAACCATTAGGTCAATAGGATTCCCCGGCATAGCTTGCATAATGGAAAAGATGAGGACGGTCACAAATAGTACGACTAGAATTCCAATCAACAATCGTTTAATAATGTAACGCAGTGTGTCATTCAATGTTTATTCCTCCATTTGAATTCTAAAAACAGGGGGAGAAGTTTTCTGTTCTTCTCCCCATAAAACATGATTATACAAATACCTCTTTTACGATTTTTTCGTATAGTTCATTTTTTGGTAAGCCTTCATAATTGGTCAGCATGATGATAGATACTTGTTCATCTGGATACCATGAGCATCTTGAAACAAAACCCATGGTACCTCCAGTATGCCATATTTCTTTTCGGCCATTACCATC
The DNA here is from genome assembly GCA_050435405.1 of Clostridiales Family XIII bacterium PM5-7. GTDB lineage: Bacteria > Bacillota > Clostridia > Peptostreptococcales > Anaerovoracaceae > Senimuribacter. The sequence goes on along the minus strand of JBNDKG010000005.1, from coordinate 129,229 downwards.
GATAAAAAATCCCAGTCCATATCCAGTGCCCTCGCCATCCTTTAGGCGGGTTTCTGTAAATGCCTGCTTCATCACTTCACGCTTAAGGAAAATTTCTTGCTCTTCCATGTGTAGATGCTTTAGCCAGCGAAACAAATCGTCCACATTTGATTGAATGTTTCCATCTGCATATCCAACCATGTTCATATCATACGGTAGTTTCTTAAACCCACCGTCCTCTTGAACCAAATAACCTTCAATTAAGTTGTTCGGTTTATTATTCATGCCATCTGGTGCAAATGTATTTTTCATTCCAGTCGGGCGAATAATTCGTTCCTCTATAAACCTCCCAAAGGGGATTCCACTCAATTGACGAACAATATCTCCCAACATTACATAGGATGAATTGCAGTACGAAAACTGAGTCTCTGGTTCAAAGTCTAGTTCTCCAAAAGATTTTATCATTTCTAGCATCTTTTTTGTGTCAGCTGTTTCTATTCCTTCTTGCTCCATCCATCGATTCTCTTCAAAATATTCTTTGATTCCAGATTGATGAGTCATCATTTGACGGATAGTGACAAATTTTCTATATTCAGGGAAATCAGGGAAAAACCGTTCGATAGGTTCATCATAATCCAGAAGTCCCTGTTCTTTCAGCATCGCAATGGCATAACAGGTGAACTGTTTCGTGTTAGACGCAATGATAAAGTTATCCTCCACCTTTACTGGCGTCTGATGTTCCAAGTCCGCCAGCCCATAAGCTTTACGAATTAATACTTCATCACCTTTAGCGATCAACAAGGCCATTCCAGGTGTTCCCTCATGCATAACAGGAGAAATGACTGCATCTAACCTCTTCTCAAGTTTTTCTCGATTTACCATGCATTACTCCTTAGTTACATCATTAAAGATGGTTCTTCCGTCATTAGTAACTACTACGCCTTTAACATTGTTTCGGCATGCAATAGCATAATTCTCAGCAAATACTGGTATGCCTGGTAGATACTTGATCATCGCTTGCTCGAATTCACCGTATTTCTTTGCTCGAGCTTCCGAATCAATAACGTAACGACCTTCTTCTAACAAAGCTGTAGTTTCTGGATTATCCCACTTGTAGCCGGATTCCTTTGTGAAGATATAATACAGGATATCCGCATCATTCCACAAATAAGTACCTGTGGAGAGCTGGTCTTTTCCATCTCTTGCAATCTGCTTAATATATTGTGCTTCATATTCTTTGATATTTACTTCTACGCCAATTTGCTTAAGCTGTTCTTGAATTACAGGAATTGCTGCTTTTGGAGCTGCTTTATCTGTCGGTGAAGCAAATTCGAAAGAAAGCTTCTTTCCGTCTTTTTCTACAATTCCGTCTCCATCTTTGTCTTCATATCCAGCTTCTTTTAATAAGGTCTTCGCCTTCTCTATATCATGTTTAAACTTAGCTGCAAGCTCTTTTTCAACAGCATCATCGTATCCTGCCTGTGCATCAGTTAGATAACCATATGCAGGGGTTACTGTGTTATTCAAGGCTTCTGCAATTGCATCTCTGTCTAAACAATAGTTTAATGCTTCTCTAACCTTAATATCCTTAAGTCCTTCATCAAATGTATTGACTCTAATATAAGTTACACCTGCCTGTTTGTATTCGTGAACTGTAAGTGCATCATTTCCCTTTAGATCATTTACGCTAGACGCTGGAACATCATAGATGATATCCACATTTCCAGCCTCTAATTCGCTAACTCTTGTAAACTCATCAGGAATGAATCTAACAATGATTTCATCAAAGCTTAATTCTCCTTTGTTTTCCACGTTTGGATCGGAAGTTTTAAAATGCGGATTCTTTTCTAAAATCAGCTGAGATCCTGCCTGCCATTCCTTCACTCTATAAGGTCCGTTCGTTACAGCACATCTATTGAATTCGTCATTTCCCAGTTCTTTAGCGGTTTTTGCATCTACTACACCACCATATGTGCTGGTCAAACTAGCCCACATATAAGGTGCTGGTTGAGATAGTTTGTATTTTACCGTAGTATCATCAACAACTTCAACCTCTTCAACTGCCTCAATATCGCCAGCATATTCACTGATTTCTTTCATTCTTTCAACAGATAGCTTTACACTTTCTGCAGTAAGTGGCTCTCCATTGGAGAATTTAGCATCTTCAAATAAGTGGAATGTGATTTCTTTTCCATCCTTTGAAAGCTCATAACTTTCAGCGAAGCACGGTAGCACTTCTTTCAAGTCATCACTAAACGTAACGAGTGGGCTATAAATTAATGTATGAACCACATTTTCCCAACCGATTTGTTGAATATCAGTTCCCTCAATTTCGTCTTGAATTGCAATAACTAGACTGGTGCTATCTCCAGTTGATTCGTTGTCATTGGAACTACCACATCCGGTGAAAACCAATGCCGTCACCATGGTCATTGCGATTAGCAATGAGATTAATTTCTTTTGTTTCATTTTATTTCTTCCTTTCTTTCTTTAATATATTCACTCAAGCTAGATATCCGAGTTCCACGATAATTAGTGGAGTTTCTTCTTCGAATAATTCTAAAACTTGACGAATTTCACTATAGCAGTCAAAAATATCGTATAACTGAGAAACAGCTATGCCTTCTAATTTTGCTAAATCACCCAGTTGGTAAGCCATTATCATAGCCTGTTCAACATACTGAATCAGTTTTATCTTTTCCAAACAATCAATCGATTGGTTCAAAGAAAGTAAGAACATCGCTGGCGGAACTTCAACACTGTCCACTCCAAAAATCAACTGATGTACTCTTTCTCTTGCACTTTGCAGCTTTATTTCTTTTAAATTTAACGCTAATGGCAATTGTGCACTAACTTCATGTTCAAATTGAAGAAGCAATTGACGGCTAATTTTCCGTTTGCTATATACGATTGAACTGGATTCACCTTCCATGACACTTGTATCATTAGTAGTCGCATTCTGCGCGAAAAGTGCATTCATTTCTTTGGGTTCATGTTGTTTCATCGTTGCAATCATCATTTGCATAATTGAATCGCTAATCGCCACATCATAGATTTTTTCAGGGAAAGCACTGTTTTTCTGCCTAAATTCATTGGGGGTACATTTTAGATACAGATTAAAGTGTTTATAAAAATATCTAGATGCAGAAAACCCGCATAGCTCAGAAATTAAGGAAATATTCTTTTTCGTCGTAACTAAATATCTAACCGAATTGATCACTCGATAGTATTCAAGAGTGTCCTTAAAATTCATATTCAACTGATCTTTAAACTCTTTTGAAAGATACTGCTCACTGACATACTCACTATCAGCAAGTTCTTTTAAATTTAATTTTTCGCTATGGTGTTGATAAATATATGTATATAATCTCACAAATCGTTTAGCTCTCGCATCAGAGCCACTTTGTCTTTTAAACATATTCTGTAAATCATGACATTCCTCACAAGTTGTCCAAACAATCTCTCTAATGAGATTTTCTAGTAAAATGTCATCATCTTCATTAATATAGCAAAACAACAATCGTTTTACGTTTGATTTCAACTCATCAATCGCTTTCGGTTCTGTCTTCGATGAATAAAATAACGTAGTACTACAATTGAACAGTCCCTTATCAATAAAATCACAATATGACTTTGCCTTTTCTGCATTGATTTCAAAGGTCAAAACGAGGTTTCCACCGCCATTGCTTTCAAATCCAACTGGTTCATCAATGTTGATGATTTCCAGATCTCCTTCTTTCATGGTATGAACACCAGCAACAAATCTGCAATGCAAACTCCCCTTGAGAACATAAATATATCGCAAGTTGTGGCTCAGGTGAAATGGTTTGTATATCAGTTTTTCAGCTCGAATTTCGACTAAGTTCTCATATCTTTTCATTTAGACTCTCCTTAGCTATAGAATGTATTCTATAGAATTATGCATAAATATGCAATGCATTTTTTTAACCTATTGTGGTACCTTTTTAAACAAAACCTTATATTTCTCAGCATATTAGGCATTTAACATCATAAAATTCTTCTAAAGATTTTTTCTTCATTGATGAATATTTAAAAAGCACCGCCAAAAGGCAGTGCTTATCAGTTATGGTACGCCCAGGGGGATTCGAACCCCCGGCCCCCTCATTCGGAGTGAGTTACTCTATCCCCTGAGCTATGGGCGTATATCAGTCAACGGGATAGTCAACGAAAATAGTATACCATGAAATGTCCGAAATGAAAAGATTGGAATCAAGGATTCCAATCTTATTTTTGTTTTCATTATGCGTGTTCAATATTGGTGAATTGAGAAATTTCTTTGTTGGTGGTGCAAAGGTCTTCAACTGAAAGTTGATGGACGTCCTTATGCCCCGTAATTCTGCAAAAAGTCTTCAGCTCTTCAGCAGTAACATTGAAGAAATTAGCTACCCTCTGGGCTGCTGCATCTACATTTAACCGTTGACGCAGATTCGGATCTTGCGTCGCAACTCCTACTGGACACATGCCTGTGCCACAAATTTTGTATTGTTGGCAAGCAGCTGCAATCAAGGCAGCTGATGCCAAGGCTACTGCATCTGCACCCATTGCGATGGCTTTCGCAATATCTGAAGAAACCCGAAGGCCGCCAGTGATGATCAATTCAATTTCAGCACCTACAGAATCAAGATACTTCCTTGCACGATATAATGCATAAACTGTCGGTACACTGGTTGATTCTCTTAGGAAAAATGGACTGGATCCTGTTGCTCCGCCGCGTCCATCGATGGTAATAAAGTCTGGCTTAGCAAAAACGCAGAATTCTAAATCCTTTTCGATTCTGCCAGCGGCAATTTTGATGCCGATTGGCCTGCCTTCTGATCGACTCCGTAAATCCTCTACCATGGCTTTTAAGTCTTCTTTTGTATTTAGCTCTGGGAATTTGGAAGGGCTTTGAATGTCTTTTCCTACTTCTTTCCCTCGAATAATCGCAATTTCTTCAGTTACCTTGTTGCCAGGAAGGTGTCCACCCATTCCAGGTTTGGTTCCTTGTCCAATTTTGATTTCAATGGCATCTGCTTCTTTTAGGTTTTCATCAGTAACACTGTACAGATTTGGGACATATTCAAAAATATATTTATACGCTGCTGCTTTTTCTTCAGGAAGAATTCCTCCTTCGCCGCTACTCATTGCGGTTTTTGCCATTGCGCTTCCCTTTGCTAATGCTTCCTTAGTTTCCTTGGATAATGCGCCAAAGGACATGTGAGAAACAAAGGCAGGATGGTCCAGAATCATCGGTTTTTTTGCTTTTTTTCCAATGATGGTTTGTAGGTTAACTGGTTCTGTTTCCTCTAACGGTGCTGGATTTAGCTGCGCACCAAGTAACAAAATTTCATCCCAGCTTGCCATAGCCATAGTGGTGCTCATGGCGCCATGAAGGCTTTCTCCTGACACGGCCATTTCATGAATTTCCGCCATATATCTGCAGCTGTCGTCTTTTCTTGCAAAATTCGAATCATAAGCAAGATTGCCAGCTTTTGGTTCTGCAGACTTTTCTTCCTTCACCGGTGCCGCTTCCCCTTCCTCTTGAATCCTTTCCATTCTATCTTTTGGGACTCCACAAGCAAAACAGCAATCGATATCGCTAAAGCTCACCCCTTCTTTTTCCTCATCAAATACAAATCCACACACTTCACACTTATACTTTGCCATAACATCCTCCTTTTTTAATCTTGGTCGATATCCGTAAAGCCCTTTCCACTTCCCCAAACCGTATCTACATGTAGCACGGTAACAAAGGCTGTCGGATCAATCTGAGCCATATATTTTTTCAATACCATACTTTCTCTAGGAGAGCATAGTACAACCAATTCTTTCTTTTCGGTTTTCGTAAACTCGCCAACAATGGTTCGGCTAGATACGCCTCGATTCAATTCCTCCATGACGAATTTTGCCACATCGTCAGCTTTCGCTGTAATGATATCCATCTCAACAATTTTCGTTTCAAACCCGTAAATTACGAAATCCACCAGCTTTGACGCAATGAATTGTGTCACCAAAGCGTACAATGCAATATTTCGTCCAAAGATAAAGGCAGAAATGATGATGATGGTTGCGTCTAGCAACAGCAAAATTTTACTGATGTCCACCTGGGGTGCAAACTTCTTTTTGATGATTTTTGCTATGGACTCTGTTCCGCAAAAAGAGTAACCGCGCCAAAATACTAACCCGTTGCTTACGCCACTGAACACGCCACAAAAAATTGCGGCTAGAATCACGTCCTTTTCTTCTAACAGCTTAAAGTCGAATTGCTCCAAAACAAACAAAATTGCTGGATACATAATGGTGACAATCAGCACCTTTTTCGCTTCCTTAAAGCCGATGGTGGCAATCACGATAATCAAAATCACCAGCGCTCCAGCGTAGTACATCAATGAGAAATTAAACGGAATAAACGACTGAAGTATGCGAATAATTCCAGTTAATCCACCGCTGGTTAATCCGTTAGGAATCATCACTGCAGTCGTTGCAAATGCACCAATAGTACATGCAATGACTAAAAATAAATAATCAATTAATCGTTGTTTAAGCGTTTCCTTCATACTCTATTCTTTCAACCGTCACGTTACCGAAGATGTCCACAACCTTCACCCCGATTACGGTTTCTCCTTTCACTATTTTTTGGCAACTTGTTTCCAGATCGCCCTTATTACGCATGAAAATCAATTCTGGTCGATGCACGGTGTCCCTACAGTTAAAATCTACACTCCAGTACTCAATCAACTGGAGAGGGTTATCCTTCATCAGCTTCTTCACTTTTTCCCTTGACGCCTCATCCAATGCTTTTGCCAAAGATTTTTCCTTAATAGATTCAATCGATACGGTAAGCAAGGCGTTTTCTGTTCCTGGCACCTCTTCAGCTAAGAGCTGAATGTTAGCACTAAGCGTATCCTTCTTTTTCGTAGAATTCGTCTCATACACTGAAAAGCTGCAGCCCTGGTGGTGCAATCGTGCCATGGTGTTTTCCACAGCCAGTCGTCCCTCATCGCAAGCGATAAACTTTCGATTCAATTTGGTTGCTACGGCAGGCAAGGTTCCTGAGCCACAGAAGAAATCCGCACAGATATCCCCTTCCACAGTACAGCTTTCGATGATGCGCTTGAGCAAAGCCTCTGGCTTCTGGGTAGCATACCCTGTTCGTTCAGCAGAAGTTCTTCCCACCATATCAATGGTCCAAACATCCTTCATGTTGACCATAGTGTACCAGCCTGTATCGTCTTTATATTCTTTAACACCCTTAAACCGATAAGGCTTGAACTGGCGGTTATATGATTTTTCCTGAATCGGATAAAAATTGTATTTCTTGGTTTTGCTATAGACCAAAATCGTATCGTGTTTACGAGAAAAATGTTTCTTGCTGGTGCCACCTGATTTATAGGTCCAAATGATTTCGTTAATCATGTGCTGTTCACCAAAGATTTCGTCCATAATCACCTTGGCATAATGAACCACATGCCAATCCAAATGCAACCAAATCAGACCGTCATCTGCAAGAAGGTCTTTCATCAACAGCAGTCTTACCGTCAACATCTTCAAGTATTCAGCCATACCCTTTTCCCATTTATCTCCATAGGCTAAATGCTTAATGTTCTCGTCCCCAGCGTGAAGCACTGCATCATAATTTGCTTTAGAATAAAAAGGTGGATCGATGTAAATCAACTTTATCTTTCCTGCCATTTCTCCTTGATGGATCAACGACTTCATTACCCCTTTATTATCGCCGTGAATCAGAATTTGATGGCGAGGATCTTCTTTTGTGTGGATTTCCTCGGTTAGCGTCAGCTCCGCTTCTTTGACCGCTTGGTACTGTCTTTTTCCTGCGGCGATAATCTTGGAAAACTCTTTGATCAAACTCATCTTTTCGCCCTGCTTTCTCTAGCGCCTTCATCACCAATCGTTTGTTCTCTGGTTTATTGTAGTGAATCAACGCTCTCTGCATTTTCTTCTCTTCCATGTCTTTCGCTACATGAACTGGCTCTGCCGTAAAGGGATCCATTTCTGTGTAATACATGGTGGTGGCCAAAGTTCCTGGTGTAGGATAAAAGTCCTGCACCTGATCAGGAACAAAACCGAACTCCTGAAGAAATTTCATTAAATCAATGGCATCATCCAACGTGCTTCCTGGATGAGAGCTAATCAAATACGGAATGAGGTATTGCTTCAATCCTAACTCCTCATTGATTTTCTTATACTTTCGAACAAAATCGATAAATACCTTTTTCTCCGGTTTTCGCATATAGTAAAGAACGTTTTCAGAAATATGCTCCGGTGCTACCTTCAAGGTTCCGCTGACATGATGCTGACATAATTCTCTAAGAAATGTACCGTCTTTATCAGCCATAACGTAGTCATATCGTATTCCTGAACGAATGAACACCTTCTTCACCTTATCCAGTTTTCGCACTGCACGGAGTACCTCCAAATAGTCTTGATGATCCACTATCATCTGACTACATGGGCTTGGGTATAAGCAGTCCTTGTCCTTACATACACCAGCCTTTAATTGTTTTTTACATGCTGGCCCCCTAAAGTTGGCTGTAGGGCCGCCAATATCGTGTATATATCCTTTGAAATCCTGTTTCTTTGTTAGTGCTTTTGCTTCTTGCACAATAGAAGCTTTGCTCCGACTTCTCACCTGTCGACCCTGATGATAGGTCAACGCACAGAAGCTACACCCACCAAAGCAACCTCTGTTGCTCACAATACTAAACTTTATTTCTCTGAACGCTGGAATGCCACCCTCCTCTTGATACATAGGATGGTATTCGTTCTCGAAGGGTAGCTGATAAACATCGTCAAGTTCTTCCTGCTCAAGGGGCGGCTGCGGTTGATTCTGAACGACATACACAGTATCTGTATATGGCTCAATCAATCGCTTTCCATTGATATAATCGTTGCTTCTATATTGCATCGCGAAGCTTTTGTTGTATGCTTCCTTTGAGGTTGAAATTTGGTCAAACGTTGGAAGCACTACGGTGTCTTCATCGACGTCAACCGCTTTTGCTTTATAGCAAGTACCTCTAATCCATGAGATGTCCTTTGCCGCTATACCGCTATCTAACGCTTCGGCAATTTCTACGATGGCACGTTCTCCCATGCCATAAATCAACAGGTCTGCTTTAGCGTCTAACAGTATGGACCGTCTTACCTTATCACTCCAATAATCGTAGTGGCCTAGTCTTCTCAAGCTGGCTTCAATTCCGCCGATGATGATTGGCACATCTTTATAAGCTTCTCTCGCCCTATTGCTATATACGATCACCGCACGATCTGGCCTTTTTCCTGTTTCTCCTCCTGGAGAGTATTCATCAACGCGACGTTTATGCTTGAACACCGAATAATGATTGACCATTGAATCCACTGTTCCGCTGTTGATCAAAAACCCCAATCTCGGTTTTCCGAAACGTCTAAAGCCATCTGCATGTTTATAGTCTGGCTGTGCAAGCACGGCTACCTTATACCCTTTGCTTTCCAGCAATCTGCCGATAATTGCCGTACCAAAAGAATGATGATCTACATAACCATCTCCTGTTACGAGGACAAAATCAACTTGAGTCCATCCTCTTTCTTTAACGTCTTTTGCTGTAACGGGTAAAAACATAGCCACCTCTTCTGTTCTATTTCTAGTTTTATTATAATCTAACCATAGGATTATGGAAAGGTATTTTACCAAATTGAATGTATCACGTTTTCTGTGATTCTTGCCGTTAAACCCCAAATAATCCTTCCTTCAATGTCGTAAATTGGGATCACCCAATTGCCTACACGCCATTGATAGGTTTCTTTTATGCCCACTTTGTCATAAGGGAATTCTTTACCAATATGAGAGTAGATTTGTTCATCGTGGATTTGCGGAGGATTGGCAATTAAATCGTCTATAGGAACCAAGAAAATTTCATCCACCTCCGCCGGATCGATTTTCGCGTTCAAATAATCCTCATATTGAATGATTCCCATATAGGTGTATAAGGTGTAATTGGCATATCCGTAAAGGACATCTCCTTGTCCAATCACCTCAACATTTTCCGGTGCAATGCCGATTTCCTCAAAGGTCTCTCTTAGGGCACATGCTTCTAAGGTCTCGCCCTCTTCCAAGTGTCCACCAGGGAAACAAATCTCTCCAGGCTGAGATTCCATGTCTTTCGCCCTAACCTCAAACAGTAGATGCACTTTTCCGTCTTTTTCCACCAAAGGAACCAAAACAGAAAAAAACTTATGTGGTCCAATCGGCCTTGGGGCTCTATGTCTATAGACCTGCTTTATTTTTTCTAACGTAATGTTCATGCCTATCCCTTTCAGAATACAAAAAAGAGGCGGTTTCTCCGCCCCTTTCGTTTGCTTACTAGTTCAAAATCTCAAATTGCGAGAAATCAACACCGATCATCTCTTCTTTTTCTGCACTTAAGCTGACTACAAAGTTCATTCCATAGTTCTTGGAAATGTCTGTTAGTCTTTCTAGGAATTCAGGAAGATCTCCTAATGAAAAGTCTGCATGCTTAAGGATGCTGTCGATGTAGATGGTTTCAATATCATGGTCAGAGCTGATAATTCCATAAAGGAAACCGATATACTCATCACTATTGGTGATGTGTTCGTACTCCTCCATGCACACGACTCTGATTCTATATTTTAAATCGTACATTAATCTAGAATTTTTATTGATGAAAATAATGCTCCCATTACTTGATTCAACCTGTTCATTAGCTAAATCGATCATCTGTTTCGTCTTACCTGTACCTTTATGTCCAATCAATAATCTAATCATATCTACTGTCCTCCCGTTCTAAATATTATTATCATTATACACTACAGAAACACTTGATTCAATGTTTTTATTTCTGTTCTTTTTAATTTCCTTCAGCTTGGGACTTCCCTAGTCGGAGTTGCCCGCAGGCAGCATCAATATCACTGCCCAGTTCACGTCTGACCGTCGCAGGAATTCCTCTTTTCTCGAGACGAATTCTAAAGGCTTCTGCTCTTTTTCTGCTTACCGTATCATAGCCGGTTCCCTCAACCTTATTCAACGGAATCAAGTTGACATGGCACAGCATTCCTTTTAGTAAGCCGCATAATCGTTCCATATCTTCATCTCGATCGTTTACGCCATTGACCAAGGTATACTCGAAGGTAATTCGCCGCCCTGTTGTTTCTGTATAGGCTTTGCATGCTGGTATTAAGATTTCTAACGGATATTTGTTATTGATTGGCATCATTGCACTTCTTTGGCTATTTGTCGTTCCATGAAGGGATATTGCCAAGTTTACTTGGGGAAAATCTTTGGCAAATTGCCCAATGACTGGTACCAAGCCACAAGTGGATACTGTAATGTTTCTCATTCCAATATTCAGTCCATTTTTGTCATTGACAATGCCAATGAAGGCGCTTAACTGATCATAATTATCAAACGGTTCTCCCGTACCCATGATCACAATGTGGCCAATTTTTTCTCCCGTATCTTTTTCTGCGGCCATAAGCTGTCCGACCATCTCTCCTGCAGTCAGATTTCTAGCTAGTCCTTCTTTCGTAGACGCACAGAATCTGCAGCCCATACGACAGCCTGCCTGCGAAGAAACACATAGGGAGTTTCCATATTTATACTGCATGAATACACTTTCGATTTTGTTTCCATCGTTCAATTGGAACAAGTATTTCCGCGTTCCATCAGTTGATGATTTTTGAATTTGCAACGGAAGCAGCTGTTCGATATAACAGGTTTCTGCCAGCTTAGTTTGAAAGACTTCCGGAAGATTGGTCATCTCCCAGAAGTCTGTCTTTCCCTTGTAAATCCAGCCGAAAACTTGCTTTGCTCTGAATTTTGGCTGTCCCAGTTGAGACACCAATTCCTCCATCTCCTGCAAAGTTAGATTGGTTAGATTGTTCATGTTATACTCTTTCTACATCAATGCCTGTCTTGTGACCATTAAGATCGTAGGATTCAAGTCCATCTCCATCAGCAATCGTCACGGCTAAGGTTTCCTTCTTAATGTAAGCTTCAAATTGACCAATTGCCGCTTTTACTTCATCGTCAGCCGTTACAAAGATGTTGATGTTATCCATCATTTCGAAGTCTTTTTGCTTACGCAGCTGTTGTACCTTGGAAACCAATTCTCTTGCTAGACCTTCTGCCTCTAATTCAGGCGTAACGGTTGTGTCCAAGATGGTGAATACGTTGTTTTCCATGGCTACAGCAAAACCTTCTTTTGCCGTAATTCTCACATCGACAAATTCCTTTTCAATCTGGAAGTCTTCTCCATCAAGATTCATCGTCACGCTACCAGCTTCAAGCTTTCCAACGAATTCGGCAGCATTTTCTTTTGCCAATGCTCCGCCAAATACCTTAATTTTGGTGCCGAGAACTGGGCCTGCAACTTTAAAGTTTGGCTTTAGGCTAAAGTTCATAAACTGGTCAAGCTCATCAGCAAAGACAACAGTCTTCACATTTAGTTCTTCCATAATCAGTTCTGACAAGTCTTCAATGGTTTTTTTGTATTTTCCATCAACCATAATTTCGTTTAATGGTTGTCTCACCTTGATTCTTTCTTTTTCTCTCGTTCCACGTCCTAAGGTAACCAGTTCTCTAACTAAATCCATTCTCTCCTCAACTTTTTGGTCAAGAAGTGCTTCGTTACATTCTGGCATGTAAGCAACATGAACTGTTTCTTCTCCAGTCAGCTTCGTGTAGATTTCATCAGCAATAAACGGTGCAATTGGCGCAATCAATTTGGCTGTTCCGACTAGGACTTCATACGTCGTAGCATATACGCTCTTTTTATCCTCAGTCATTTCTTCCGCATAGAATCTTCTTCTCGCTCTTCTAATGTACCAGTTGGATAAATCCTCAGCAACAAATTCAGTAATTGCTCTTACCGTTTTCATGTGATCATAGCTATCCATATGGGTGGTAACATCTTTGATCAGTTGATTGTACTTGGAAAGAATCCATCTGTCTAGCTCTGGTCTTTGATCATATTCTACAAACAGCTCCTTAGGATTGATATCGTCTTGATTGGAATACAGTACGAAGAAGTTGTATACGTTTCTCAATGTCCCAAAGAATTTGCTGACTACGTCCACTAGGCCATCTTCATCAAACTTGGTTGGTGACCATGCCGGTGACACACTTAACAGATACCATCTGGTAGCGTCCGCACCATATTTATCGAATAATGCAAACGGTGATACCGTATTCCCTTTGGATTTAGACATTTTCTTGCCTTCTTTATCTAGGATAAGGTCATTAACCAACACATTTTTGTATGGCGCCTCGCCCTTGATAAATGTGGAAATCGCCATTAGGGAGTAGAACCACCCTCTTGTTTGGTCGATTCCCTCACAGATGAAATCGGAAGGAAATAGCTTTTCCTCAAAGATTTCTTTGTTTTCAAACGGATAATGCCACTGTGCAAATGGCATAGCGCCTGAGTCGAACCAACAGTCCATTACCTCTGGAATTCTCGTCATCGGCTTACCGCAATGTGGGCAAGTGATATGTACGTCATCTACATATGGTCTGTGCAGTTCAATGCTTTCGTCTATGTTTTCAATGGCTCTTTCTGCCAGCTCTGCTCTACTTCCCATGCAGTCCAAATGGCCACAATCACATCTCCAAATTGGAATTGGCGTTCCCCAATATCTGGATCTAGAAATCGCCCAGTCTTTTACTTCAGCCAACCAGTTTCCAAATCGTTTTTCTCCAACAAAATCAGGATACCAGTTTACCGTGTTGTTGTTGGCCACAAGCTGTTCCTTTAGTTTGCTCATTTCAATATACCAGCTTGGTTTAGCATAGTATACTAGTGGTGTTCCACATCTCCAACAATGAGGGTAATTATGCTCTAATTTCTGTTTAGAAAAAATTTTATTTTCCTGTGCTAGCCATTTGATGATTTCAACATCCAAGCCTTCTTCCATAACAAAATGACCTGCCCATGGCGTTTCGGTATAGCATCCAGATTCATCTACAGGCTGAAGCATTGGTAAATCATACTTTCTTCCACACTGGTAGTCATCTTCACCAAATGCTGGGGCTGTATGAACGATACCTGTACCATCTTCAACGGATACATAATCCATGCACGTCACAAAAAATGCTTTTTTGTCTGCCTTTACGAACGGCATCAGCTGCTCATATTCCAAATATTCAAGGTCTTTGCCCTTCATTTCTTCAAGAACTTGATACTTGCCTTCTCCAAGCACTTTGTCTGCAAGGGCTTTTGCTACGTAGAACACGTTGCCTTCTTCGTCACCTTCTGTCATCTTTGCTTTTACATAGTCGATGTCTGGTCCGACAGTTAAGACCGTATTCGATGCCAGCGTCCAAGGTGTCGTTGTCCAAGCCAAGAAGTATTCATCGGCATCTGTTCTTTTGAACTTTGCTACAAGAGTATTTACCTTTACCTCTTTGTATCCTTGTGCCACCTCATGGGATGCAAGGCCAGTTCCACATCTTGGACAGTAAGGCAAAATTTTATGTCCCTCGTAAATCAAGTTTTCCTTGAAGAATTCCTTTAAAATCCACCAGCAGCTTTCAATATAATCGTTATCAAGCGTAATGTACGGGTCATCCATATCTACCAAATAACCCATTCTTTCTGTCATTTCTCTCCACATTCCTGTGTAAGTGAATACAGATTCTCGGCATTTTTCATTGAATTCCTTGATTCCGTATTTTTCGATATCCTGTTTTCCGGTCATACCCAATTGTTTTTCAACTTCAATCTCAACTGGAAGTCCATGAGTATCCCAGCCTGCTTTTCGATTAACCTGAAATCCCTTCATGGTCTTATAGCGGCAAATAGAATCCTTAAGGGTTCTTGCCATAACGTGATGAATTCCCGGCTGTCCATTGGCAGTTGGTGGGCCTTCATAGAATACGAATTTCGGTTGGCCTTCTCTAGCAGTAACACATTTTTGCAGCAAATTCTCCTCTTTCCATTGTTCAACTTGCTCGTTTTGGACCTGTGCTACAGGTTTTTCTGATAATTTCTCAAACATTTGCTATTCTTTCCTTTCCATGTTCTGTGGTTAGGTATTTGTATAAAAAAAATCCCTAACCGAATATATCTTCGATTAGGGACGATTATAAACTTAACCGCGGTACCACCCTAGTTTGCAGCCTCTATCAAGGCGCCTCTCATTAAAGTGTCAGACTCCGGAGTGATATTCATACTGGCTTCACCAACTGCCTCTCACCAAATGGCAATTTCTCTGTAAGGATATTACACTGTACTACTGGTT
Source organism: Clostridiales Family XIII bacterium PM5-7 (assembly GCA_050435405.1). Lineage (GTDB taxonomy): Bacteria > Bacillota > Clostridia > Peptostreptococcales > Anaerovoracaceae > Senimuribacter. Next base: position 113,998 of record JBNDKG010000005.1, on the reverse strand, counting down.
CCTTCACCGTCTGTATATTGAATTGTCAATACTTACGTACCCAATTAGTTTAGCATTTAATCCACTGAATTGCAAGGATTATTTTTCCCCGCTTTCCGCCAGTGAGCCGACGAGGTTCATTGCTGAAAAAGATACTTGTATCCTGTTTCTTTTGTGGTAAAATTATTGTATAACTATGGAGGTGAGATTATGCAGCTAATTCTACTGGGATTTGTCTTTGCTATTGGTTTATTCGTGTATTACTTGTTCAGTACTTCAAGCAGCGGATCAAACAATTCGGAAAAAGACAAGGTAAAGAAAAACGCATCAATTGACGATGATTTGAAGCGCGATGAAAATGTAATCTTCCTTCCAGATGATGTGGAAAAAATCAAGAAAAAACGCAAAAAAAAATAAACATACACCTCGCTATGCACCTAAACATCAATGTGCAACTGCGAGGTGTTTTTTTCATCCCAAGGCCACATCTAACGTCATCATCAAGACGAAGCCTATGGCAAATCCAATGGTAGATATATTGCTATGCTTTCCTTCACTGGCTTCTGGAATCAATTCCTCCACCACAACATAAATCATCGCCCCTGCCGCAAAAGCCAATGTATAAGGCAATACCGGCGCGATAAAGCGAGTTAGCACAATGGTTATTGCCGCTGCTACGGGCTCAACAGCTCCTGATCCTACTCCATACAAAAACGCTTTCCCTCGGCTAACGGAATTTTCGCTTTTTAGCGGCATAGAAATAATGGCCCCTTCTGGGAAGTTTTGTATGGCAATGCCTACTGCCAAAATCATTGCACCAGACATGGTCATCATACTGCTTCCTTCAAGAACTCCTGCGAAAACCACGCCCACTGCCATACCCTCAGGGATATTGTGCAAGGTGACAGCGAGGACCAGCATGGTGTTTTTGCTTAAGCTTCTTTTCGGCCCTTCTGGTTCATCACTTTCCAGATGTAAATGGGGAACGGTCTTATCCATGATCAACAAAAATAGAATGCCTAGCATAAACCCGATTGCCGCAGGGACGAAAGAAAGTTTACCCATGTGAGCTGACATATCCATTGCAGGAATAAGCAGCGACCAAACGGAAGCCGCAACCATAACGCCTGAAGCAAATCCAAGTAGCGCTTTTCTCACGTAAATATTGATTTGATCTTTTAAGAAAAATACGCAGGCGGCGCCTAGCGTTGTCCCGATAAACGGAATCATTAATCCAATTATTATATCCATCATACTTTACTTATACCACAAATAAGCGAAATTAACAAAGAGAAATTCATACAGCAAAAAGCGGCACTACCTAAGGTAGTACCGCCAAAAGTCAATGCTTTTTATAACAATTCTTTTCTTGACAGGTTGATTCTATTCTGGCTATCGATTTCGGTAACCTTAACCTGTACTTTGTCTCCAATGTTCATGACATCTTCAACTTTTTCTACTCTTTCCTTCGCCATCTTAGAAATGTGTAGGAGGCCTTCTTTTCCTGGAAGGATTTCGATGAATGCACCGAAGTTCATCAGTCTCATGACTGTTCCTTCATAGACTTCACCAACCTCAACATCCTTAGTTAGCAGTTCTATCTGCATCTTAGCTGCCTCAGCACCTTCCATATCTACACTGTAGATGCTCACTAGCCCTGGATCATCTTCGGAAATATCAATTTTTACACCAGTTTCTTCTACAATCTTATTGATTGTTTTTCCACCAGGTCCGATGACAATTCTAATCTTGTCAGGGTCAATACGCATGCTTATGCTTCTAGGCGCAAATGGTGACATTTCTTCTCTAGGTGCTGGAATTTCATCTAGCATTTCCTTCATGATGTGAAGTCTACCCACTCTAGCTTGTTCCAAGGCCTTTTCTAGAATTTCTCTTGAAAGTCCATGTACTTTGATGTCCATTTGAATTGCTGTGATTCCGTCAGCAGTTCCTGTTACCTTAAAGTCCATATCTCCAAGGAAGTCTTCCATTCCTTGAATATCGCTTAAGATTGCCATTTTGCTGCTGCCATCTTCTTCAACGCGTTCAATAAGACCCATTGCAATACCTGCAACTGGCTTTTTGATTGGAACACCTGCATCCATAAGTGCAAGGCATGAACCGCAAGTTGAACCCATTGATGTTGATCCATTAGAGGATAACACGTCAGATACTACACGAATGGCATATGGGAATTCCTCCACTGATGGAAGTACTGGAATTAAGGCTCTTTCTGCTAAAGCGCCATGGCCGATTTCTCTTCTTCCTGGGCTTCTCGCTGCTCTAGCTTCACCTACTGAGTATGCAGGGAAGTTATAGTGATGCATATATCTTTTTTCTGTGATTTCAGAAATTCCGTCGATGGTCTGTGATTCACGAGCTGGTGCCAAAGTACAAGCAGATAATACCTGTGTTTGCCCTCTCTTAAATAGCCCTGAACCGTGAACTCTTGGTAAGAATCCAGTTTCACACCAAATTGGTCTAATTTCATCTAGTGCACGATTATCCGGTCTGATGCCTTCGTCAAGAATCATGCTTCTGACACTTTCTTTTGTAATATTATAGATTACGCCATCAACATCTTTAGCGTTTTCAGGATAAATCTCTGCAAAGTGTTCCTTCGTCTCTACTTCAACGGCATCCATATTATCTAGTCTTTCCTGTTTGTCTACCGTTTTAATTGCTGCTTTCATTTTGTCAACTGCATAAGCTCTTACTGCTGCATCGATTTCTTCTGGTGCAACCTTCAGTACGACATCCTGTTTCGGTTTACCGACTTCAGCAACAACATCTTCAATGAAGGCAACAATCTTTTTGATTTCTTCGTGGGCAAAGAGAATTGCATCAAGCATCACTTCTTCGGAAACCTCTTCCGCACCAGCTTCAACCATCATGATGGCGTCTTTTGTACCTGAAACGGTTAAGTTCATTAAAGAAACTTCTCTCTGTGCTAGTGTTGGGTTGATGATGAATTCGCCGTCAACCATACCTACACGAACGGAACCAGTTGGTCCTTCCCATGGAATATCTGAAAGAGATAATGCCACAGAGGAGCCAATCATTGCCATAATATCTGTTTCGCAGTCTAAGTCTACAGACATTACTGTAGCCACAACGACAACATCATTGTAATAGCCTTTTGGGAATAACGGTCTTAACGGTCTGTCCATTAATCTTGAGCAAAGCGTAGCTTTTTCGCTTGGTCTTCCCTCTCTCTTTATGAAGCCACCAGGGATTTTCCCTGCTGCGTACATTCTTTCTTCGTAATCACAACTTAGTGGGAAAAAGTCAATGTCTGGTCTTGGTTCTTTCGATGCTGTGGCAGTAACACTGACCACGGAATCTCCATAGAATACCATTGCCTGTCCATTTGCTTGTTCGCAAACTTTTCCGATTTCTAATTGGAATAGTCTCCCTCCAATTGCGGTTTTAAATGTTCGATAATCTGTAAATCTTGCCATGTTAATAAACAACTCCTTCCTGTTTATTGGTTTTTCATTTTGGCGTTAGCGTGTGTACCTTTCACAATTTATATTAGCATTGCATAAGGTCTCTAAAAAAATAGCGGGGTTTATGCCCCGCCATCATTTCCAGTATTAATGTTACTTTCTTAATCCTAAACGAGTGATCAGTGTTCTATATCTTTCAATGTCAACGTCCTTTAGGTAGTTAAGAAGGTTTCTTCTCTTACCAACCATTTTTAGAAGACCTCTTCTTGAGTGGTGGTCTTTCTTATGAATCTTTAGATGTTCATTTAAATCGTTGATTCTAGCGGTAAGAACTGCAACCTGTACTTCTGGGGAACCAGTGTCACCAGCTTTGGTTTCGTAATCCTTGATAATTGCTTCTTTCATTTCTTTTGTAATCATGGTTTTTTCTCCTTTTTTTCATTGGCTTTCACTGGGTTATCGTCGGAGTGTCGAGTAACTAAGTGAAAGTAAAAAATACAACAACTAACTATATCATATACAGAACTTTATTGCAAGCCCTATTTTTCAGTACCTTCAGCCAATTTTTCATGGTACACTCTTGCGTCTCTACAATCTCTAAGAATTTGTTCAGACAGCTCCTTAACGTGGTCAAATTTCACTTCGTCTCTTGTCTTTTTTAGAAACTCCACGAAGATATGCTTTCCATACAATTCCTTATCAAAATTAAAGATATGGGTTTCTACATTCTTGTGATAATGACCAATGGTCGGTTTTATCCCCACATTGGTTATACTAGGATATCTCACGCCGTTAAAGGTACAGTATGTCACGTACACTCCATTAGGCGGGGTAACCATGTCTGGGTCAATGACCAAATTGGATGTTGGAAATCCAAGCTTTCTTCCCAACTTGTTTCCTACAACAACCTCTCCACCAATGGCATAGTTCCTACCCATATAGGTTTTGCACTGCTCTACTTGTCCAGATGCAATTAAGGTTCGAATCAAAGAGGAGCTGACTATGTTCCCCTTAATCTTAAACGGTTCCATTTCTACAATTTGAAAGCCCTTTTCTTTCCCTAATTCCCTTAACACTTCTGGAGTACCAGAGGCCTTGTGTCCAAAATGATAGTTAAAGCCACATATGGCATGCTTCATGTTTAATTTATCTAATAGCAGCTCTTGGACAAACTGATCAGGTGTCATGTTCATGATTGATTTGGTGAATTCAATATTGACTAAATAGTCTGCTCCCAGCCCTGCGATGATTTCTGCTTTTTCATCTTTATATAAGATACTTTTCACTTTCTTTTCTTTCGGTAACAAGTCCTTTGGATGGTTAGAAAACGTAAACACAGCTGATGCTAAGCCTTGTTCATGGGCTTTCTCAACTGCAGTTCGAATTAGTTTTTGGTGTCCCAAATGAACTCCATCAAAATTTCCTAACGCAACGACTGTAGGCTCAATATTCTTCATGTCTTCTAATGTATCAAAAATGTTCATCTCTTTACCTCGTGTAAAACACCTTATCGGCGACTAGTTTTTTATAGGTTTCATTATAAAAGGCAACACCCATAAATGTTTCTGTATCATCAATGATGCCAAACACATTGTATGCCTTTTTATATTCTTCTCTAATTGGTAGATAGAAGGGCTCGGTTTCATATTGGGGTCCTTTGATGATTTGGCAATCATTGAGGGACAAGTGCCATCCGCTAGCAAATTTTATGGCATTTACCTTATCGGTGACCACCTTGCCAAAATGAATCAACGGTTCATTGGTTGGCATAAACAACCCATCGATTTTTTCACGACTAAGGTTGCTTAGGGTTTCCAAATCAACTGCGTCCTCTATGGTAAATATACCACTGGCTAGACGAACTAAACCAGTCATTGTTCCATAGCAGCCTAGGGCTAAACCTACGTCTTGACAAATGGAACGGATATATGTTCCTTTAGAACATTCTACAGTAAATGTAACGGTTTTCGCCGTTGAAGCATCAAGGGAAATTTCATCAATCGTCAAGGATTTAATAAAGATTTTCCGACTTTTGATTTCTACGGTTTTTCCTTCCCTTGCATATTCATATAGCTTTTTCCCATCAACCTTTAGTGCTGAATAAATCGGTGGTGTCTGCTCAATTACACCCTGAAATGGTGCAAAAGCATCGTGAATTCCTTGTTCATCAATGCCATCAGTAGACTTTTCGTTTAGCACCTTCCCCCAAATATCTTGGGTGTCTGTTTCGATTCCTAAGACCATTGTGCACCTATACTTTTTGATGTCCAGGTCAAGATATTCAATTACTCTGGTGCTTTTTCCTACACAAATAGGAAGAACGCCTGTAGCCATGGGGTCCAACGTACCAGTATGCCCCACCCTTTTGATGCCCAGGGTTCTCCTCACTATACTTACCACATCGTGGGAAGTCATATTCTGCGGTTTATTGATGTTTAAAATTCCGTCAGTGATCATTAGCGCTCCATATAAGCAAGTAGCTCTGCTTTTACTTCATCAAAAGCTTCTGTTAAACTCTTGTTGATTGTGCAACCGGCTGCTTGAGCATGTCCGCCTCCGCCGATTTTTTCGGCAACGCCAGAGATGCTGACCTCACCTTTTGCTCTCAAGCTAATTTTAATGATTTCAGGTTCAGTTTCTTTCAAGAAGGCTGCAATTTTTACTCCTTTGATGCTACGAAGGGCTTCGACTACGCCTTCTGTCTCATCCATAGACGCACCTACTTGAGCGAGCATGTCTTGCGTCACGTAGGCCATTGCCACTTCACCGTTACATAAGGTGGTTAAGGTGGATAAGGCTTTATTTTGAATCATCAATCGCTCTAGTCTAATGTTCTCATACAAACAAATGCTTACCTTGTTAGAGTCAATGCCCACGTCATAAAGGGCACCAACAATTTCATGGGTTTTTTTCGTCGTATTGGAATATTGAAAATTCCCTGTATCGGTAGTGATTGCCGCAAAGATTGCTTCTCCAATTTCTTGATCGATCTCAGCGCCTAGCGCCAAAAGAAGTTCATAAATCAATTGGGCTGCTGCCGCTGCAGTGCTATCAACGAGATTAACGTCACAATACTTGGTTGTGGTTAAGTGATGGTCAATGCAAATGCTTTTTTTTCCTTGATTAAACTTATCCTTACGAAGTGCAAAGCGATTTGCGTCACCGCAATCAATACAAATTGACAAATCTTGTGCTGGCAATATCTCCATATTATTGGTGCAATAGCCCTTATCTAAAAATTGTAAATTTGATGGAATTTCATCTTCAATCAGCACATGACATTCTTTGTTCATTTTTCTCAATGCCTTACAAAGCGCCACAGCAGATCCTAGCGTGTCTCCATCCATATTTACATGGGGAAACAGCAAGATGGTATTTGCTTGCTTTAATTCGTTTACTATTGCTTCAATTGCCTTATTCTTCATGATCGATACCTAACTTATTTATCATTTCGGAGATATGCCTACCATATTCCATTGAATGGTCCATTTTGAACAACAATTCAGGAATATGTCTCAGCTTGATTTGTTTTCCTATTTCTTTTTTAAATAGACCTTTTGCGCTTCTTAGTCCTTCAAGCACCTGTTCTTCTTCCTGGGCTTTTGCTTCCTCGTCTTGGTTAACAGAAAGCACACTAATGTAACAGGTCGCATAGCTTCCATCTGCGGTTACATCAACGTCAGAAACGCTGATCATTCCTGATGAAAGCCTAGGGTCTTTGATTTCACGAAGGAGCATTTCGCTAATGATTTTACGAATCTCTTCGCCTAAGCGCCCTTGTCTATATCCTTTTCCCATAGTTTTTTCCTTCTTTCGTCATTACAAGTCTCGATGTACGAATCGTCCCTTATGTTCTGTTGCTTTTCCATACTCAATTGCACTGACAGGGCAACGATTGATACATCCTACGCAGTGTACACACTGTTCTTTTATCCACTCAGGCTTTCCTTCATCCATTGTGATGGCATCAACTGGGCATATGGTCTGGCAAAGGCCACAACCAATACAGCTTTCTCTTACCCAAAACTTTTTCGTCGAGCATTTTCCGTTGTAAAATGAATACGCAACCTTTGTCAACAGTTTAGAGGTTAACGTGGATTTATAAGTGGTTCTGTAGTTAAATCTAATGGCAGTAATCACATCTGATAGTTCTTTTTCGGCACGACGTTCAATCATGACCTGTTCCTCTTTTAGGGGAACCTTGAACATGAAAATGTAATTGTCAACCATGACAATCGGGTAAAACCCTTTTACATTCCACTGCTTGTCTTTAACCATCTTCTTAAACATTCCGTCAGCACCACCAGCACGACCACCGCAAGTCACAATGGCACAAACATCTGGTGTTGCATTAGAAAAGGTTACTTGTTTTAGAAACTCCCCAACAATATTAGGGAGTCCGAAAAAGTATATTGGGAAGATGAAAAAAATCGTTTCTCCATCTTCAACCGAATATACCAATTCTTTTCGTTTCATTGCTGTGGAAATATCGATTAATTCCCCACCAAATTCGCTTTTGATTTTCTTCGCAACATATTTAGAGTTTCCCGTTCCCGTGAAATAGAATATCATTTTCGTTCAACCTCTACCATGTGGAAGCACTCGATAATATCCAATTCCTTAATATCATTGTATGACTCAATGCCAATACCGCATTCATATCCTTGTGCGACTTCTTTTGCATCATCTTTAAATCTCTTTAGTGAAGAGATTTTGCCTTCGTGAATAACGATACCATCGCGAACAAGTCTTACCTCTGCATTGCGCACAACTTTTCCCTCAGTAACGTATGCTCCGCCGACAATGCCCACACCAGGCACTTTGAAGGTGCTTCTGATTTCCACTTTGCCCAGAATTTCTTCTTTGTATTCAGGGTCAAGCATGCCCTTCATGGCATTTTCCACATCATCAATAACATCATAAATGATTCGATAGGTTCTAATTTCAATATCATCACGGTCTGCCTGGGTCTGCACTGCTGTGCTCGGTCTTACGTTAAACCCGATGATGATTGCTCCTGTAGTTCCAGCTAACATAACATCAGACTCAGTTACCGTACCTACGCCCGTGTGAATAACATTTACTTTTACATTTTCATTGTTCAGCTTTTCTAATGAAGCAACCAATGCACCAACAGATCCTTGAACGTCACCCTTAATGATAAGGTTAAGCTCTTTCACTTCCCCTTCTTGAATCTGGGTGAACAGCTTTTCTAAGGTAGTACTGGAGTTTCTTGCAAGTACTTCTTCTCTAAGCTTATCTTTTCTGTTTTCTGCAATTTCTCTGGCAATTTTATCTTCCTTAACTGCATTGAATTCGTCTCCAGCCTGAGGTACTTCAGTTAATCCTAAGATTTCCACTGCAGTTGCTGGGCCGGCTTTTTTAATGGTCTTTCCTCTGAAGTCAGTCATCAGACGAATACGTCCGGAGCAGGTACCCGCTACGACACTTTGTCCTGATTCCAACATTCCGTTGGTTACTAACAATGTGGCAACTGGCCCTTTAGCCTTATCTAATCTCGCTTCGATAACTGAACCCATAGCAAGTCTATTTGGATTTGCCTTTAATTCCAGTACTTCCGCCTGCAACAAAATCATCTCAAGCAAGTTTACGATTCCGTCTCCAGTTTTGGCTGAAACTGGCACACTGATAATATCTCCGCCCCAGTCTTCCACTAATATTCCGTGTTCAGATAAGTCTTGTCTTACCTTATCCAGATTAGCACCTGGTTTATCAACTTTGTTGATGGCTACAATAATCGGAACCCCAGCAGCCTTAGCATGACTGATGGATTCAATGGTTTGCGGCTTCACGCTATCGTCGGCAGCTACCACCAAAACAGCAATGTCTGTAACGTGGGCGCCTCTAGCTCTCATAGCAGTAAACGCTTCATGGCCCGGAGTATCTAAAAATACAATTTTTTGTCCGTTAATGCTTACTTCCGAAGCACCGATATGCTGTGTGATTCCGCCAGATTCAGAAGCAGTAACATTGGTCTTTCTAATTGCATCAAGCAAAGAGGTTTTACCATGGTCAACGTGACCCATTACCGTAATAATTGGAGGTCTTGCCTTTAAGTCATCTTCTTTATCTTCGAAAAGCTCTAGTCCTTCTTCAGCGGCTTCTTCTGCTACCTTGCCAACCACGACACTAATGCCTAAATCTTCAGCCAAAATCGCCACAGTATCTTCATCGATACTCTGGTTAATGTTAGCCATAATGCCTAATTTCATCAATGCCATAATGACTTTTGATGTTGAAATTTCAGCTTGTTCACAAAATCCGGCTACAGTAATTGGCACGTTCAAAATAATGGTGCCTTCTGGTAGTGTTTCTTCTGGAATTTCCGGTTCAACCACTACTGGTTTCGCTTTAACGTGTTTTTTTCTTGTCTGTTTTTCCAATGAACGCTTCTCCAATTTCGTGAATTTGCTTCTGTCCTTTTCATGTTTTCCTTGGGTTTTTTTCGCATCTCCACGTTTGGCATACCCTGGTTTGGTTTCCAGCTTATCGCCTTGTGGCTTGTCGTTTCTAGACTGACCACCGCTTCCACCTTGTCCATATGGTCGGTTGTTTCCGCCACCAGCAGGTCTATTACCACCAGGACGGTTTCCGCCAGGTCGATTGTCTGGTCGATTCCCACTCGGTCTACCATCGGTACGATTTCCACTCGGCCTACCATCAGTGCGATTTCCAGAGCGGTTATCCGGTCTGTTGGTCGGACGATTCCCCGTTCTATTATCTGTTCGTTGCTCAGGACGTCTGTTATCTGAACGACCTTCTGGTTTCTGTTCAGCACGAGTTTCTGGCTTAACTTCACGTTTCTTTTCTACTGGAGCAGCAGGAGCCGCTGGCGCTTCTTTTTTAGGTGCCTCTACTTTTGGTTCCACTGCTTTTGGTGTCTCCGCCTTGGTTTCCGTTGCCTTCGGTTCTTCTGCTTTAGGCAAAGGTACGCCAACTGGCGGTTTCTGTGTTCTTTCTTCTAAATCTTTATTGATCACCGGTTTTCCCACTGGTGGTTTGTGCTTATTTGCAAGATACTCTGTGTCAACAACAGGTTTTCCCACTGGTGGTTTTGGTCTGTTTGATAGGCCTGGTCTTACTGCTGCCTTTACGACAACTTTAGGCTCATCAACTCCAGCAGCATCTTTCTTTTTTGGTTCTGCCTTAATAATCTTAGTTTCGGCACGGCTCCCCTTAATTTTTTCTATATCTGCATCAGATAGTACGCTCATATGACTCGATACACTAATTCCAAGCTGTGCTGCCTTGCTCTGTATGTCCTTGCTGCTTAGGTTCAATTCTTTCGCTAATTCATGTACTTTTTTTGTCATTAGAACACCTCCCTTTCTGATTGAATTTGATCAATCTCTTCACAAATGATTTTCGCAAAATGCTTGTCTGTAATACCGAAAATTCCCGTTCCGGCCTTTCCAGTAATCTGTGATAGTGCCTCACTATCTCCGAAAATCCTATACTTTACCTTATTCTTATTGCATTGCTGCAACATTTTTTTCATTGTATTCTCAGCCATATCTTTCGTAATGATTAACAGATGTATGCGTTTCTTTTCCATCATCATGGTACATGTGTTATATCCAGTAACCAGATTTCTGGATCTTGCCGCGAATCCTAAATAGCTTTCTACCTTGTCTCTATTCATTGGATAACTCCTGAAATACAGCTTCTACCTGCGTTTCTGTAATCTCTCCAGAAAAGTTTCTTTGCAAGGCTTTCTTTTTTCTTGCTTTGTTCTGGCAATCAGCATTGTTGCACAAATAGACACCACGTCCTTTTGCTCTTCCTGTTGAATCAATGGTCAACGCTCCGTCAAAATATGCAATTCTGATTAATTCTTGCTGTGGTTTTGATTCCATGCAACCGACGCATCTTCTCATGGGAATATTATTCTTCTTCAACAAAAACCTCTTCTTCATCTCCAAAATATTGTGTATGGCTCTTTATGTCAATTTTCCATCCGCTTACCTTAGCAGCAAGACGAACGTTCTGTCCTTCTTTACCAATGGCTAATGATAGTTGATAATCTGGCACAATGACTGTAGCAGTTCTTTCTTCATCCGAAGGGATTACCTGCTCAACTTTTGCAGGACTTAACACACTGCTGATCAATTCTTCTGGGTCTTCACTCCAAGTGATGATGTCGATCTTTTCACCATTTAATTCATCTACTATGGCTTGTACTCGACTTCCTCTTGTCCCTACGCATGCACCAACTGGATCCACGTTTTCGTCCTCCGTATAAACGGCAATCTTTGTTCTCGACCCGGCTTCTCTTGCAATGCCCTTGATTTCCACAATTTCGTCCTGAATTTCTGGTACTTCTAGCTCGAACAGTCTCTTCACCAATCCAGGATGAGATCTAGATAAAAACACCTGTGGTCCCTTAGTGGTTTTCTTTACGTCCATAATGAACACTTTTAGTCGTTCATTGACCTCAAAGCTTTCGCCTGGCACCTGTTCATTGGCCGGCAGAATGCCCTCAGCCTTACCCATGTTGACAAATAAGGTGTCTCCACTTTTTCGCTGAACTAGGCCTGTAACGATTTCTCCCTGTTTGGTCACAAAGTCATCGAATACCATGCCTCTTTCCGCTTCTCTAATTCTCTGCATTACAACCTGCTTAGCAGTTTGCGCAGCGATTCTTCCAAAGTCCATCGGTGTAACTTGGAATTCAATTGCATCACCGATTTCATATCTTGGGTCAATTTCTTGTGCTTCTTCTAATGACATTTCAATCATGTCATCTAGTACTTCTTCTACGATATCCTTCTTCATGAGTACCATGATGTCGCCATCTTCTCTGTCGATATCTACTCTCACGTTTTGTGATGTGCCATAGTTTTTCTTGTATGCAGAAACCAATGCAGACTCAATTGCTTCAATCAAAATATCTTTTGCAATATGTTTCTCTTTTTCCAATTCATCTATAGCTTCGATAAATTCTCTGTTCATTTGTCTATTATCCTCCTTAGAAAACCACTGCCAAGTTGGTCTTAGCAACCTGGTCTTGTGGGAACATCATCTCTTTATCATTCTCATCCTTAATGACAACGTGATCATCGATTAATCCGACCAACGTGCCTTCAAGAACTTTCTTTCCGTCAACACTTTTATATAATTTCACTTCCACCAGCTGTCCTACATATCGGTCATAATGCCACGGTTCTGTTAATTGTCGGTCCATTCCCGGCGAAGATACTTCCAAATAGTAGTTTTGCTCTATCGGATCCAGTTCATCAAGCTGTTCGCTTAAGAATCTACTGGTTATCTCGCAATCCTCAGTGCCGACATACGCACTTTCCGCATCATCAGACTTATCGATATAAACCCGCAAAAACCAGTCCTTTCCTTCTTTTGCAAACTCTACATTGTAGAGAATCAACTGGTTCTCTGCTAAGAACGATGACGAAATTTCTTCAACGATTTCTTTTATTTTTTTCTTTGTCATGTTTCACCTTTCTTACTGAAAAAAGGGTAAATTACCCCGAACAAAATTGAAAGAGTGGGTTCAACCCACTCTTCTGCTTCTCCAGTCTAAAATTCGTGTACAATTATAATATCACAACTCATTGCCTATGTCAAACGATTCACCGAATAAAATTGGTGGTAACGATAGGATTCTCAGGTGTTTTCAGGCCCTGAGACTTTCCTGCTTCAATAGACTTTAACAACCATGCCATGTTGTTCGCCAAATTTTTCATGGTTTGTATGCCTTCCAAGTCTTTTCTTACTTCTTCAGGTGTATTGCCATGAACCATATTCCAATAGGTTGAAGACACGATGGGCATTTGGCTAATGGAAAAATATTTATTCAATACATCCACTGATGCCGTTGTTCCTGCTCTTCTGGCCGATGCAATTGCAGCACCTGGTTTATGGGTGAATGCTGGCTTTCCCGCATAAAACATCCTATTGATTGCAGACAATACCATTCCCGACGGGTGTGCATAGTACACTGGCGTGCCAAAAATAAAGCCATCGCTTTTCTCTGCCTTTTCGATAATTTGATTACAGATGTCATCGAAAACACATCGATTGTCCTTACATTGGTTGCAGCCAATACAATCCTGCATATTCCCTGCGCCTAAGTGAACGATTTCACTATCTATCTGATGCTCCTTAAGAGTTTCGCCGATTACGCTAAGGGCGGTGAAGGTGCATCCTTTGCTGTGTGCACTTCCGTTAATCATTAATACGTTCATGGGTACCTCCAAAATCATTTCAATATACGAATATTATACACCAGAAAACCTCATCTTGCGATGAGGTTTTCTGGTTGCGATACTATTTAATTAAGAAAGAACGTTCAAAAGAATTATTTTGTAACCCTATCTCCTTTTGACACTCTTAGTATACCAATTGATTGTGTTGGAATTGCGAAGACTCTGGAAGCCTCTCGTGTAGATTGTGTTACCACATGGTAAACTTCTAAAAAAGCGACAATTGATCCGTTTCAGGAAGACCTGCAAAAACACCGTGATTACGCAAACCTTCTACGGCAGTTTTGTTCAATTTTGCTCTTTTGATTGCCTCCTCAATTGTGTGAAAAGGCATTTCTTCATAAGCCGCAGTCAACGCCTTGGCGGCAGTTTCCCCTACACCTTCTAGGGCAACAAAAGGTAATAGTACCTTTCCTTCATCAACCCAGAATTGAACACCATGGGATTTTCCAAGCTTCGCTTCAGAAAATGCGTAGCCACGAGCATACATTTCACACGCAACCTCCAAATTCAAGATGTCTTCTTTTTCTTTCTGAGTTGCATTATCTCCCATGAGATTAATGGTTTCAATTCGTTCTAGACATGCTTTTGGCCCTTTCAGGATGGTCTCAGCATCAAAGTTTGCAACAGTACTGGTAAAGTATGTGGCATAGAATTCAACTGGGTAATATACCTTGTACCAAGCCATACGAAACGACATCATCACGTAGGCTACAGCGTGGGCACGAGGGAACATGTATTGAATTTTGATGCAAGAGTCAACATACCAATCAGGAATCCCATGTTCCTTCATGACCTTTAGCTGCTCTTCTTTTAACGGCCTATTCTTTCGCACGTCCTCCATGATTTGGAACGCCATTTTGTTCTCTAGGCCTTTTAATTGCAGGTAGTTCATGATGTCATCTCGCGTGGAAATTACCTCACGCATAGTCGCTGTGCCATCACGGATATAGTCTTGGGCATTGTTTAGCCATACGTCAGTTCCATGGGAAAATCCAGAAATACGAACCAGGTCAGCAAATTTATCCGGTTTGATGTCATCGAGCATCTGCCGAACAAACGGCGTTCCGAATTCAGGAATTGCATAGCTTCCATGGGTAAACGGATACTCCTCATCTTGAATCTCCAGCGCTTCAATCCCATTGAAAATACTGAGCACCTTTTTATCGGTTAAATCAATTTTCAGTGGATCAACGTCAGTCATATCCTGCAGCTGTCTAATCATTGACGGTATGTTGTGCCCTAAAAGATCTAGCTTCAATAGGTTTTCGTCAATTTTATGATAATCGAAATGAGTCGTAATAATATCAGAGTTAACGTCATTGGCGGGATGCTGCACGGGACAGAATTCATAAATCTCATGGTCATCGGGCACGATGATGATTCCGCCTGGATGTTGGCCAGTTGTACGCTTTACGCCCTGACATCCTTTGGTCAATCGATCTGCCTCAAATTTATTGATGGGACGTTGGGTTTCGTCAAAAAACTTTCGCACATAACCGTAAGCCGTTTTGTTGGCAATGGTTCCCACGGTTCCCGCTTTGTATACGTTTTCCTCACCGAAAAGGGTCCCCACATATTTATGGGCTGTGGATTGGTACTCTCCCGCAAAGTTAAGGTCAATATCCGGTTCTTTATCTCCATCAAAGCCAAGGAAGGTGGCGAAAGGAATCGTATAGCCATCACGATCCATGACTTTCCCACACTCTGGACAAGCCCGTTCAGGCATATCTATTCCGCAATCGTACAGGTTCATATCTCCCCATTCAAAGTGTTTGCAGTTAGGACAAATGTAATGGGGATCAAGAGGATTTACTTCGGTAATGCCTGCCATAGTCGCCGCAAAGGATGACCCTACAGAACCTCGTGATCCAACTAAATATCCATCCTGAAGAGATTTCTGCACCAATAGCTGTGCCGACACATACATGACTGCATATCCGTTATCAATGATGGAATTCAGTTCCTTATCCAATCGTTCTTCAATGACGTGATCCATGTGTTCCCCATATATGCTGTAGGCTTTTTCCATGCAAGTCGAACGAAGTGTTTCATCGGCACCTTCGATTTTAGGTGGGAATTTCCCTTTTGGTACAGGAAGAATGCCTTCCTCCACCATGTCGGCAATTTTGTTGGTGTTGGTCACCACAAGCTCATATGCACGATCACCAAAATAACTAAACGCTTCTAGCATCTCCTCAGTGGTCCGCATATATAGACCTTGACCATTTTCTGCATCTTTATAGCCTTGACCTGCCATGATGATGTTACGATAAATTGCAGATTCCGGTTCATCATAATGCGCATCGGTCGTAGCAACTGCAGGAATGTTCAACTGATCAGCCAAAGCCACAATCTTTCGATTGATTTCCTTTAGGTCTTCCGTATCGTTAACGATTCCTTTATCAATCATAAATTGATTGTTGATTAGTGGTTGAACTTCCAAATAATCATAAAAGGAGGCAATTTGTAAAAGCTCTTCTTCGGATTTTCCTTCTAAAATAGCACGATATACATCTCCCGCTTCACAAGCTGAACCGATGATTAGCCCCTCACGATGGGCGGCAATGACCGATTTCGGCAATCTTGGTCGCTTATAGAAATAATTCAAATGAGAATAAGACACCAATTTATAAATATTTTTTAGTCCTTCTTGACTCTTCGCCAGAAGAATAATATGGTTGGTGTTTTTCTTCTTATAATCTATGGTTCCATCAGGTGCATGGCAGTCTGCATCATCAAAGACGTAACCCTCCATACCATAGATGATTTTAATGTCTATTGGATTTTCTCTGCCCTTAAGCTTTTTCGCAGTTTTCGCCGCATCAGGAAAGCTCTGTACTACGCCATGGTCAGTAATGGCCACAGCGGGCTGTCCCCAAAAAGCTGCAGTCTCTACTAAGGTTTCTACGTCGTTTAGTCCATCCATTGCACTCATCTTAGTATGTGCATGTAGTTCTACGCGCTTCAAGCCATCAAAAATGTCCTCGCGTCTTTTGATTTCTCCCTTTTCAATGTCCTTAACCATGATGACCAAGCAGTTATCATACCGATCCCACTCTGTCTCGCCGCGAACCTTAATATAATCTCCGCTTTTCAATAACGTGTCGATTTCATTCCATTTATTGTCTGAAGTGAACGCCTTTAGGCAAACAGAAGTTTTCTTATCCGTTACCATTAACGTCACTAGTTTTTTCTCGTTCTTAATTGCTCTCGCGTCTTTGTTAAACAAAATGCCTTCAATAACAACCACTCCAGTATCTGGTTTCAGTCCACTCAGCTCCACAGATGTGCCAGAGATATCTTTTCCCATTATGCGGTTTCCCTCTGCGGGTTGTTCTTTTTCTCTACGTTTCCAGCCTCCACCATTGCCGTTTCCACCGCCATAGCTTTTGTTTTCTCCATCGGCTGGTCGTTCCGCCATGTTTTTCTTCGCTTCTGCCACTTTCTCTGCTTGTTCTTTCAGGGATTGCTTGATGTCTTCATCTTCAGTAGCTCGCCAGTTCTCCGCGGCTTGGTTGTATGCTTCATCATCGTGTTCAAAGTGAACCGTCAATGGTAAATCAAAATGTTCTTTTAGCAATTGTGTAAACTGCACTGCTACCTTTTGGTTCAATTGTTCTGTCGCCAAGCGACCCAGTACGTGAATATTTAGCGTATCACCAACAAGCTCATATTTTTCTGGTTGAATTGCCTTGGTGATTGCAGCATATTTTCCATTGATGATGTGAATCATATGGGGAATGAACAACCGAGCAATTTCTTCATTCGTCAGAATGACCTGCTCGTACTGGCATTGGATATTCACCCCTTTCAGATTGGGAATTTGGTGTAAAATCACCGCCTTCATTTTCTCCATATCCAAATAAGGGATGACAAAATTCAGGCGGAGTGTAATTGTTAACATTTCTGTTTCCTTAGCTATTACCGCTCCGCTGATGTCTAGTTGATATTCACTTATGTCATGAGCACCTATGGTATCCCATTGTATGCTCGAACTAATTATGTCCTTCATGTTCCTCTATTACCTTTATCAATTGGTCAACGATTTCTTCTTCTTTTACGGTCATGATGACCTTACCTTTTGCAAAAATGACGCCTTTGCCATCACCGCCACAGGCTCCGTAATCCGCCTCTCCTGCCTCTCCTGGGCCATTAACGACACATCCCATCACAGCCACTTTGATGTCTCTAGAAATATTGGCTGTTTCTAAGCGTCGTTCGACAGCTTCGGCTAATTTCGCTAAGTCAACCTTCGTACGGCCACAGGTTGGACAAGATACTAGGTTCACCTTGGCTTTTCTAATGCCGATTGATTCCAATATTTCTCTGGCATAATATACCTCTTCAACGGGATCCGCTGTAAGAGAAACCCTCATGGTGTCACCAATGCCCGCAAGGAGCAAAGCTCCAATGCCGACAGCTGATTTTACCTTGCCTCGTTTTAGAGTTCCTGCCTCTGTAATTCCAATATGGATGGGATGATCAGTTCTTTCTGCCACCAGCTTATGTGCTTGATAATTCATCATCACATCGGAGGATTTTAAGGAAATGACCAGGTTATCGTAACCCATTCCTTCGATTAATTCAATATTACGCAGTGCGCTCTCCGCTAAACCCTCCGCGGTCACACCTCCGTTTTTTTGCAAAATGTCTTTTTCTAAAGAACCAGAGTTAACTCCGATTCTAATGGGAATTTGCTTTTCCTTGGCTGCGTCCACCACTGCCTTTACTTTTTCTACACTACCAATATTCCCTGGATTGATTCTAATTTTATCGGCGCCAGCTTCAATGGCAGCAATGGCCAACTGATAGTCAAAATGAATATCGGCAACCAAAGGCACTTGAACCTGTTTCTTGACTCTCGCTAAGACCTTTGCGGCTTCCTTGTCTGGAATGGCAATTCGTACTATGTCGCATCCTGCTTTCGTCAATTGATCAATCTGTGCCAATAACGCTGCCTCATCTTTAGAATCTACATTGGTCATGGATTGAATCGAAATTGGGGCACCGTTACCAATCGTTATATTTCCGCATTTTACGCTTTTTTTCATGTGAATAACCTCGTAATATCATTCCACGTAGCAAAGATCATCAAACCGAATAGCATCATCATTCCGACCATATGAATCCTACCTTCCAATTCGTCAGAAATCATTTTCCCTGTTATTTTTCTGATGATCACCATCAAAATTCTGCCCCCGTCTAATGCTGGGAACGGTAGTATATTCAGTAATGCCAAGTTTAAACTCATCATGGCAATTAACGTTCCAAAATACCAAAGCCCCTGGCTATTGGTTTCGCTGACCAGGTTGACAATGCCCACAGGCCCAGCCAATTGTGATGCTGGCACTTTACCTGTAAATAGTTGCCCTAGCATATCGACCATGGTGGTCAGCATTCTCACTGTAGATTTGCAGCCTGATTTAATGGCAGTAAATACGTTATGGCTGCTCTTTGGCGTAATTCCAACAACATTTCTGCCCTCTTCATTTTTCTCTGGTGTTACCTTGGTTACTGCTTCCTGTCCATCTCGCTCAAAAGCAATGGCTATTTCTCCATTGGCAGTGCCAACCGCTTCGGTTAAATCACTCCAGCTTTTTACGTCTGCTTCATCGATGGCAATGATTTTGTCCCCCTGCTTTAGCCCAGCTTCAAAGGCAGGGCTATTATCCATTACATTCTCTATGGTGGTTGTTGCTGTGCCTACGTACCCCATCATGATGGACAAGGTCAATATGGCAATCAACACGTTCATCGTTGATCCTGCCACTAAAACAGCAAGCTTCGCCCATACTGGTTTATTGTTAAAGGCCCTGCTACTATCCGATTCTTCATTTTCCCCCTCCATGGCACAAAACCCACCAACGGGAACTAATCGAATAGAATACTGTGTTTCTCCTTTTTGCTTTTTCCATATTACCGGCCCCATGCCGAATGCAAACTCGTTGACCTTTACTCCTACGGCTTTTGCAACAACAAAGTGGCCTAGCTCATGAGGAAAGATCAAAATTACAAATAAAACGATTGCATAGATAATTGTCATCCCATAACCTCTTCACGAATTGATTTATCGATTTCTATAATTTCATTTAACCCTAAATGATAAATTGGATTGTGCGCTTCAAGTATGCGTTCAATCTGTTCTTGAATATGGATAAACTGAATTTTCCCCTGTAAAAACTGTTCCACCAAAACTTCGTTGGCTGCGTTCATCACCACTGGATAACTACCACCAGCTTTGGACGCGGCAAATGCAAGGTCTATACACCGAAAGACTTTTGGATCAGCTGGTTCAAAAGTCAGGTTCGCACCTTCTTTGAAAAAGTCTAGTCCTTTTTGATCTTGCGGTAGCTTCTCAGGATATCCTAAAGCAATGCCAATGGGCACACGCATATCTGGAAGTCCCATTTGTGCAAGAACAGCATTATCTTCGAATTCCACAGCAGAATGAACAATGCTCTGAGGGTGAACCAAAATCTCAATGCGTTCAAGTGGTGCATCGAAAAGCCATCTTGCTTCGATGACTTCTAATCCTTTATTCATCATCGTTGCTGAATCGATGGTAATCTTTTTTCCCATAGACCAATTAGGGTGATTCAACGCCTGAGCTAAAGTGACCTTTTTCAACTGTTCCAAAGAATAGCCTCTAAACGGACCACCTGAAGCAGTAAGCAGAATTCGCTTAATTTCCTTCCCTTCATTTCCTTGAAGGCATTGAAAAATTGCGCTATGTTCACTATCTACTGGAAGTAGCTTGATTCCTGCTTGCTTGACGGCATCCATCATTAGCTCGCCACCTGCCACTAGGGTTTCTTTATTGGCAAGGGCGATATCTTTTCCTGCCTTAATGGCATGATACGTCGGAACGAGTCCACGCATACCCATCATTGCACTGAGTAGAATGTCACCTTCATATTCAGCAGCAGCAATAAACCCTGCTTCGCCGTAAGCAACAGAAACCTTGGGATATGACTCTGCTATGGTTTTTGCATCCCGTTCATTAGACACCGCAACCATCTCTGGAGCAAACTCTTCAATTTGTTTACACAAAAGTTCAATGTTACTTCCGCAGGTAAGGGCCATAACCTTGAATTTTTCTTTATGTGCTCTAATCACTTCCAAGGCTTGCGTTCCAATAGAACCCGTACTGCCAAGGATGATAACCTTCTTGATCAAATTTCTTCTCCTACATCAGCACCAAAATAATGTAGTAATAAACCACAGGCGCTGTAAATAATACACTATCAAATCTGTCCATAATTCCACCGTGACCTGGAATTAAATTCCCATAATCTTTGATGCCCATTTTTCGTTTATATGCAGATGCCGTTAAATCGCCACATTGAGACAATACAGCCCCCACTAAACCGATAACCATGCAATGAATGAACAGCTCTGGCATAACAAAATATCCGAATAAGCCGCAACAAATGACACTGCCTAGCGTTCCTCCGACTGCACCTTCTATGGTTTTTTTCGGGCTTAAATTTGGACACAGCTTGTGTTTTCCAAACAGGTACCCTGAAAAATATGCGAAAATATCTGTTGCAAAGGCCGATAATAATACGAGCCAAATGAGAATGGAATACACTCCTGTTTGCGCCACTAAGGTCACATGGAAGGAGAAAAATACCACATAGATAATGCCCAGCATCGTTGCCATAGCATCTTCTAATTTCCGTTCATTGATCTTGAAAATATAAATTGAACTGGCCATGACGCTGGCAACAAGCCACGCAATAATATATTCGTGTTCCATGGGCCAGAGGTAATTCAATACATATAGCAGGAGAATCGCCCCATATGCTATGGCATCTGATGGGTGAATGTCCATCGCCCGAAAACCGTTAAAAAACTCTCTGACGCCGACAATGGCCACCAATATACATAATGCCGTAATCCAATATCCTCCTAAATAAACCAACCCTAAAAGGGGAACCATGCAAAGTCCTGATAATACTCTCGTCTTCATCCTTTACCTACTTTCTGCCGCCAAACCGTCTATCTCTTTTTTGGTATTGCTCAATCAATCGTTGGAATTCTGCTGGGGTAAAGTCAGGCCACAGCACATCAGTAAACTCAAATTCGCTGTACGCACTTTGCCACAACATAAAGTTTGACAACCTCTCTTCCCCACTGGTTCTAATGATTAAATCCGGGTCTGGAATATTCCCATTTTCCTCCCCAGTGTAAAGATATCGAGCAATGGTTTCTTCTGTAATCTCGCTATTGATTTTCCCAGCCTCCACATCGATTTTGATGTGATTGACCGCTCTGATGATTTCTGCTCGGCTTCCATAGTTCAATGCAATATTAAACTGTAAGCCCGTGTTATCCGCCGTTGTAAGCAATGATTTTTCCAAACGATCAACTGCCACTTTCGGTACTACCTTATAGTCTCCAAGTATGCGCACTCTTACATTGTTCTCATGTAGCTCTGATAATTCACTATCGACATACTTCACAAGTAGTTTGAAAATACCACTAACCTCATCGTCTGATCGTTTCCAATTTTCCGTGGAAAAGGCATATACCGTAAGATATTTGATGCCTAAGGTAGACGAAGCCTTGACGATTTCTTTCATGGCTTGCATGCCTGCATTATGACCTGCCAATCTTGGAAGGGCTCTTTTCGTTGCCCATCTCCCATTTCCATCCATGATGATGGCCACATGGGTGGGGATTCTATCTTTATCTATCATGTGTTCCTCACAACTTGAGGCCATCCCAAATGAAATCCGAGACAGCCCCTTGTATTAATCTTTTATACTATTTGATGTAATCTTAAACCTCTAAGATTTCCTTCTCTTTGTTTGATACAATGGAATCAATATCAGCAACTGCTTTTTCAATTGTCTTTTGTACCACATCTAATTCTTTCTTTAAATCGTCCTCAGAAAGCTCTCCGTCTTTTTCCTGTTTTTTCAACGCGTCATTGGCATCTCTTCTCAGGTTTCTAACGGCAATTTTCGTGTCCTCGCCCATTTTCTTCACTACTTTTGTCAGTTCTTTTCTTCGTTCTTCTGTAAGCTGTGGGACAGCCAAACGAATATTCTTTCCGTCGTTAGAAGGTGTAATGCCAATATCTGCAACATTAATTGCCTTCTCAATATCTCCAATAGATTTCGGATCAAAAGGGGAAATCATCAAGGTCCTTGGGTCTGTCACCGAGATATTGGAAATATTCTTTAGTGGTGTAGGGCTGCCATAATAATCTACCGTCACCTTATCTAGCAACGCTGGATTGGCTCTTCCTGCTCTAACCGTGTTTAATTCTTCCTTTAATACGGAAAGGCTTTTTTCGATTCTTTCCTCTAAACTTTTGTGTGAATGACTCATTTTCAATTCCTCCTACTTAATAATCGTACCGATTTTTTCGCCATATATGGCCTTCACTACATTTCCTTCTTCCGCTAAAGCAAACACATGAATCGCTATGCCATTATCTTTACAAAGTGTTGCCGCAGTAAGATCCATAACCTTTAGGTCTTTTTCAACAACCTCCATATGGGTCAGTTCCTCGAACCGAACAGCATCTGGATTGGTTTCTGGGTCATCTGAATATACCGCATCGACATTTTTCGCCAGTAAAATAATATCTGCATCAATTTCTACTGCACGAAGAGCTGCCGCTGTGTCTGTGGAAAAGAAAGGATTTCCTGTTCCTGCTCCAAAGATCACAATATCCTTATGCTCTAATTCACTAATGGCTTTTCGTCTTGCGTATGGTTCAGCAATTTCTCGCATCTCTATGGCGGTTTGGACTCTAGCCTTAACGCCTTCAGCCAGCAAAGCATCTTGCAAAGCCAAAGAGTTCATCACTGTTGCCAGCATCCCCATATAGTCTGCTGTGGCTCTGTCCATATCCTTGCTGGTTCTTCCTCTCCAAAAGTTTCCTCCACCAACGACAATGGCTACTTCAACGCCAAGCTCATGGACCTCTTTCACCTGAATTGCGACTTTTTTCGTCATCTCTTCATTGATACCAAACTTGCCTTTTCCTGCAAGCGCTTCTCCACTTATTTTCAGAAGAACGCGTTTATATTTCGGTTCCATTCTTATCTCCTTAATATCTGTTTCAATGGAACAATTATATCACAAGTTCACCCTATTTTGAAACGATTTTTGCCTCGTGGTCTAAATAATATATCTCCCATCCGTTTTAGGTCAATTTCACCCTATTTTGATTAGGTCAATTTGCCATAATTGAATAAATAGGATATCCCTCGATGGAGCCAATAGGAGATGAGCCATAATGAATAGACTACGAGAATTAAGAAAGAAAAAGAAGTACACGCAGATTAAAGTGCAAATGCTCACTGGCATTGATCAATCCGACTACTCTAAGCTTGAGTCAGGAAAGCGATATCCCACCGTGGAGCAAGCCAAACGCCTTTCACAAATCTTCGATACCAGCATTGATTATATTGTCGGTGCTACTGACGAACCACAAGCATATCCAAAGGCTTACAAGAAAAATGATGATTGATGATGCCATAGGCGCAAAAAGCTCGAATGCCAGCATCATCCCTCCACAACGAAAAACCAGAGGCAATTTTGCCTCTGGAAAAAAATCAATATTCGATTGCAGCTTACGCTGCCACAACACTTAGCATAGAGCCTTTCAGCTTACAATCGATTAATATACTCAACTGCTGCTAAGGCAGCAACTGCACCATCTGCCGCCGCAGTAGTTAATTGTCTAACCTTTTTTGTTCTACAGTCTCCTGCAACGAAAATGCCCTTAGTTGTCGTTTCGCAGTCTTCTCCTGCTATGACATAACCTTTTTCATCTAAATCAATAATCGGTGCGAATTCTTCTGTATCAGGTAATTGACCAATTGCCACAAACACCCCTTGGACATCTAATAGCCGCTCTTCGCCACTATTTACCTCTTTCACCTTGATTCCCGAAATCAAGCCTTCTCCGACTAACGCTTCCGGTACATGATTAAGTACGAACTCTATATTCTCTTTGCCTTCTAACCGTTTAACGTTTGCAGCTTCCCCTCTGAACTCATCTCTGCGATGAACCAAATACACTTTGCTGGCCAAACCAGACAGTACTTCTGCATCTTCTAAAGCAGTGTTCCCTCCACCGACTACGGCCACCGATTTTCCGCGGAAAAACATGCCGTCGCAGGCCGCACAGTAGGATACCCCTGATCCAACAAAGCGTTCTTCGTCAGCTATGCCAAGCGGTCTGTTTCTGGCGCCAACGGCGATAATTACCGCTTTGCCTTCAAAGGTTTCTTGTGCTGTGATGACGTTGATTTGACCGTCAGACTGTTCAATGGCATCAACTTTAGCGTATTTAATTTCCGCGCCTAATTCAGTTGCTTGTTCATACAGTGAGCTAGCCAATTGAAATCCTGATGTCGCTTTGATGCCTGGGTAATTTTCCACCTGAGGTGTATTTAAAATTTGTCCACCAAATCCTTTTTCATCTAATAATAACGTTTTTTTGCCTGCCCGCTGTCCGTAAATTGCCGCAGACATTCCCGCTGGACCTGCGCCGATAATTATGATATCATACATTACTTTTCCCCTTTCTTAAAGGCCTCCATCATTTCACTTGTTAAACTGAATCCATCGTCAGTCATAGGGATTTCATCTCGTTGAAACCACTCTGCAGTTGATAGCTCTTCTTCGTCTAAGGCAATCGTGTCGTCTCCATCTAGCTCGGCAAAATAGCCTAATAGCAGATTGCTTTCACTTCCCCATGGTTGACTTTTGTAATAAGTCACATTCTTCACCGTTAGGCCTACCTCTTCCTTGACTTCTCTTTTGACGGTTTCCTCGGCTGTTTCTCCAATTTCAGTAAACCCTGCAATTAATGCATATCTTTTATATGCCCTGCCTTTGTACGTTGTAAACAAAATTCGTTCCCCATCAGTTACTGCTACAATGACAGCTGGAGCAATCTTAGGGTAAATCATATTGCCACATTGATTGCACCTTAATACTCGTTCTCTTTCATCGGTGTCGGTTTTTCCTCCGCAACGGCCACAAAATTGATTGTCTCGGTACCATTGGAACAGATGATATCCCGTCATGGCCGCAAAGGATAAATCCTTTTGGGATGAATTTCGCAGATTCCTAACATTCACTTTTTTGTAGCCGTTTAGCCCATCGATGTTCATCCTAAGAAAGTATTTGTCCTCATTAATTCTGAATAAATATTGCAAGGGCTCATGAAGAAACTCTGCAGCTGAAGGTAGCGTGTACTGCTGGTCTTCTAGTTTTTTGACAAACAAGCTATCTCCATCAAAGCAAAGGACATGGTCTCCTTCTTCTGCCTGTATGAATTCATATTGATTATATAGTTTTTTTCCTACTAATTCTTGTATCACTGTTTACCTCATCTTCTATAAAAAAATGCGACTAGCAAAGCCGCATTTCATGTCATTAATTGATTTTAACCCACACAGTACTACTTCCACTTTTATTGTCTAGAATATTCATAATTTCCGCTTCAGTAGCTGATGTGAATCCCGGAAGAACGTAACCGGATGAAAGGCCTCCGTCCCACTTATGATTGGCTGCTAGGTACCAATGATTGTCATAGCAAATCAAATTGGTTGAACGGTGAGTTTTTCCTGCACCCCCTTCAGTTTCTGGTTTCATTTCTAAAACCTGCTGCGCTTCCACCAAGTACGTGATCACCTTTTGCGCTTTTGCTGCATAATACGGAACAAGATACACTTGCTTATCCCTTATGTTTTGCAAGGCTTTGACCACTTTATCTTTATCAGTCCACACTCCAGTGGCAACCAGTTCATCTGCAATCCTATTGATGACTTTATCGGTTAATATGGAGCTGGTATCCACTTCACGAATTTGGTCAGACCACTCAGACTCAACAAATTTTCTAATGACGCTATCATTACTTGTTCCTGGATTTTGCCCATTGGCGTCCATTGATTTTTCAACTGCTGCTTGTAGGTCTGAAATTTTTTGATTAATTAGATCCGTTGGGCCATCTTCACCTGGTTTGATATGATCATCATGAAAGGTGCATTTGAAATATACTGTATCTTTGGTGATATCGCTAATATAGAGCGTTCCTCCTGAAGGGCAAGTGATCATTTCTGTAAGGTAATTTTGATCCATCAAATAAATGAGTATCGCATCCTTTTGGTCACTAGTGTAGTCTCTCCAGTCTATATGATCAGTCATTGACGCAGTGGTCGTTCCATGCATCAAGTCATGACGATTAGTCTTACAGGTTTCGGCTTCAGCTTTCTCAATTCCACCCGAAATCAATGGAATTGAAATTGCGGCCAAAATGGCCAATATTGCAACAACGGTAAGCAATTCAGCCAAAGTAAAGCCTTTTTTATTCTTTCGCATATACCTCTCCTTTTGCTATTCAATCCTTATCCCTAATATTATATCACGTTCATTTACAGTTTTCAAAAAATCGTCAGTTAATCCACATTACTGATGCGAAAATCCCCGAGACGTCAGTACTGTTGACGCATCGGGGATTCTAAATTTACGATTTTGTTTATACGCTTGCCTGTGCAGCAGCAACCTCAGCCGCGAAATCTTCTTCTTTCTTTTCGATTCCTTCGCCAACTTCGAATCTAACCATTTCTACAACCTTCATTGACTTGCCTAGCTTTTTGCCTTCTTCGTCAACATACTGTGCTACAGTAAGGTCACTGTTCTTTACAAATTTCTGGTCAACTAGGCATACTTCCTTAAGGATTGCCTTGATTTTTCCAGGAATAATTTTTTCTAGCATTGCTTCTGGCTTTCCTTCGTTAAGAAGAAGCTGTTTCGCAATCTCAGTTTCAGATGCCAACCATTCTTGGTCAACTTCTGTTTCGTTAACAAACTTAGGATTCATTGATGCAACTTGCATTGCAACGTCCTTACCTACAGTTTCAATTTCAGCTGCAGTTGCTTCTGTTTCGATACCAACAAGCACGCCGATGGTTCCACCTCCGTGAATATATCCAGTGTAAACTACTCCTGGAGTAGCACTTCTCTTGAATCTTCTGATGTTTAGGTTTTCACCGATTTTGGAAATTCTGCTAGTTAATGCATCAGCAACAGTTCCTTCACCTTCATAAGCACGACCCATGAACGTGTCCATTGAAGGATCTTCTTCATTTAGCGCCATGCCTGAAAGGTTTTCAACGAATTCAACGAATTCAGGGTTTTTTGCAACGAAGTCAGTTTCTGAGTTTACTTCGATAATTGCTGCCACCTTGTTGTCCGCTGAGAATGCAGTCTTTACTAGACCTTCAGCAGCGATTCTTCCAGCTTTTTTCGCAGCCTTGGATAATCCTTTTTCTCTCAATACTTCAATTGCTTTATCGATGTCTCCATCGGTTTCTACTAATGCCTTTTTGCAGTCCATCATGCCTGCGCCAGTCATTTCTCTTAGTTCTTTTACCATTTGTGCAGTTACTGCCATATCTTTACCTCCTAATGGAGTTGCTCCAATTCTACGCAGTAGAATTGTTGAGAACTCCTTATGCTTTAATTCCCCAGCTTTAGCTGGCTAGGAATTAGTCGTATAATGGTGTTCGCCCAGCTAGTTAGCTTGACGTTAATTATGCCACCTTTAATTATTCAGCATCAGCTGTTTCTGCTACTTCTTCTGTAACAGCTTCTTCAGCTGTACCTTCATCAAAGCTTTCGCCTTGATTTGCTTCGATGATTGCATCAGCCATTCTGCCTGCAATTAGTTTTACGGCTCTGATTGCGTCATCATTTGCAGGAATGATGTAGTCCACATCATCAGGATCGCAGTTTGTATCAACGATTCCAACAATTGGAATACCAAGAATTCTTGCTTCCTTTACTGCAATTCTTTCTTTCTTAGGGTCAACGATGAATAATGCTCCTGGCATTCCCTTCATGTCTTTGATTCCGCCTAAGAACTTTTCTAATCTATCTCTTTCAGCTCTCAGTTTGATTACTTCTTTCTTAGAAAGCTTCTCGAATGTTCCGTCTTCTTCCATCTTGTTGATGTTGTTCAGTCTTTTGATTCTTCCGCTGATGGTCTTGTAGTTGGTTAACATTCCGCCTAGCCATCTTTCGTTAACGAAGTACTGTCCACATCTCTTTGCTTCATCTACAATTGCATTCTGAGCCTGTTTTTTCGTGCCCACGAACAAAACTGGTTTGCCACTTTCGCCAACCTGTTTCATGAATTCATACGCTTCATCGATTTTCTTTACGGTTTTCTGTAAGTCGATGATGTAGATTCCGTTTCTTTCTGTGAAGATGTATGGAGCCATCTTAGGGTTCCATCTTCTTGTCTGATGTCCAAAGTGTACACCAGCTTCTAGTAATTGTTTCATTGAAATTACTGCCATTTTAATTTTCCTCCTGGTTTTTCTTCCACTCAATCTTCTCCTTTGCCTAAACCGCAATGCGGCACCAATGGCGCAGATAATCAAGTGTGTTAATTAGAATAAATAAAATTGTCAGCCCATAAGTGAGCCGACAATAATTATATGATATTTTTGTTGGAATTGCAAGCTATTTTCGTTGGTTTAATAGATTTTTTTCAAATACACCACATAGGTCTGTTTCGCCTTGATGAAATTTTCTTTTCCCAAGTTGTATTCAGTGCCATTATCAAAGGTTATGGTTTGGTTGGCCATACCTGTTACATGATCCAAATTGATGTAACAGCCCTTTAGACAGGGATAAAATCTTCCGTCTAGCATAGGCTCTACATTCTGAATCTTTTCGTAATATGCATAGGCTTTATCCTGGGTAATCACATGCAGTTTACGATTCTCACGTTCGATCATGAGAATATCACTTACCTTGACCTTAGCTGCTTCTTTTCCACAAATAATCGGAATGTAACTCTCACTCATCTCTTTTCTCCTTTCCTTCTATCCTAGGGAGCTGGATTCGTATTCTCTTGTCTATATTATAAGATGCTCCAAGGGTTGAGAAAATGAGAAAAAAACCATGTTTTTCGACATTTGAAGACAAAAACAGCATGACCTGTGGCCATGCTGCATGTGATTATTCTTCGATAACGTCAGTGATTGATTCATCACGGTGATACGTGATTAAATCTTCAGCAATTTCATGAGCTGCAATCGATACTGGTTTCTCAATTTCGCAATCAGTCAAAATCGGTTTACCGTCGATGATGTCTCTTGATCTTCTTGCCGCCATAACGACAATGGTATATCTGCTGTCAGCCTTTTTTCTAATTTCATTAATTGATGGGTATAGCATTATACTTCCTCCTTATAGTGTTCAATCAATTTATATATGCTATGAGACACGCGGGAATGCTCAGCAACCACAATCGCTTGCACTCTACTTACTGCCTCCTCTAGTTCTCCGTTAACTACACAATAGTCATATTTATCAATGTAAGACACTTCCTTCAGTGTCTGAGATAATCTAAGGTTAATGGCTTCTTCGGTTTCCGATCCTCTTCCCGTAATTCGTTTTCTCAGCTCTGACATAGATGGTGGCAGAATGAAAATGAAAATTCCGTTGGGATATACCGTTTTCACATTTAGGGCACCTTGAATATCAATCTCCAAGACAACATCGATTCCTTGTTTCAGTTTCTCGATGACTTTATCCTTGGGCGTTCCATAAAAGTTTCCATAAACTTCCGCATACTCAAGAAGTCCGCCTTCACTAATGGCCTTTTCGAATTCTTCACGTGTGGAAAAGTAATAATTTACGCCATCCACTTCACCAGGTCTTGGGGATCTAGTGGTCATGGAAACGGATAATTCCACCTTGGTGTTTTCCAAAAGCCTTTGGCAAATGGTTCCTTTACCTGCTCCAGAAGGGCCGGATATGATAAACAATTTTCCAGAATGATCAATATTTGAATCCATTTTTCTCTCCTCAATGCGTTTGTTGTAGACAACTAGTATAACATTTTTCCCTAGTCCATTCAAGAAGTTTATTCGATATTCTGTACTTGCTCTCTAATTTTTTCAATCTCCGCCTTTACCTGTAGCATCAGATTGGTTACCTCTATATCATTGGCCTTAGATGCAATGGTATTGGCTTCTCGATTCATTTCTTGAACCAAGAAATCTAATTTTTTTCCATCAGGTTGGCTACTCTTGGAAATGATGATTTCCAACTGTTCCATGTGGCTGTTTAATCTGGTTAATTCCTCGGCAACGCTGCACTTGTCAGCAAAGATTGCAGCTTCAACTAAAATTCTGTCTTCAGGAACAGTGACTGTATTTCCAATAAGGTCTTTGATTCGTTCTCTCAGCTTTTCCGTGTATGCCTGTGGGACCAATTCTGCGCGCACTTCGATTTGGTCTACCAATTCCTTAATGACCTTTCCGCGCATAATTAAATCTGCTGCCAGCTTTTCGCCTTCTAACGCTCGCATCTTCTCCAGATTGGCCGCAGCGCCCTTAACAGGTTCTAAAATGCATTTGGTTATCTCCGCTTCATCTTCTACGTCGGGGATAGATTTCAACACATCTGGCATCGTCGCTAAAAACTGAAGCGTGATTTCTCCATCTAATTGGAACTGACGCTGAAGCTCTTGCAAATTATCGTAATACTGCTGTGCAACCATGGTGTTCAGTTTTACGTTAACATCGTTTTCCGTTAAGTTTTCTACCATGACGGAAACATCCACTTTCCCTCTTTTGATTTTTTCTTTCACCGTATTTTTAATTTTATCTTCAGCAAAAGAGTAACGTCTTGGCATTCTAACTGAAATGTCCGAATAGCGGTGGTTTACCGATTTAATTTCAACAATGATGTTTCTTTTCCCATCATTGTATTCGCTTCTTCCAAAGCCTGTCATGCTTTTTATCATCTAACTTTCTCCAATCTTTTCTTCATTAATGATAACAGAGTAATTTTAACATAAATCCCTGTCGTTGACAAATACATATCCCAAAGAGTAGAATAGAAAGAAAAAATGGAGAAAACTTATGGCATTTGACGGAATCATTACCTATGCAATGACGAAAGAATTGCAGGACAAGCTTATATATGGAAAAATCGAGAAAGTTTATCAGCCTGAAAGCGATGAACTTGTTTTTCATATACACACAAAAACAGGAAATGTTAAACTATACGCGTCAGTAAACAGCTCACACTCACGCGTTCATTTTATTGAGGAAAACTTGCAAAATCCCCCAGTACCACTGGGGTTTTGTATGCTGCTTCGTAAGCACCTTCAAGGCGGCCGCATTGTCAGCATTGAGCAGCGAGATTGCGAACGAATTATCGAAATCTCCCTTGAAACGCTTAACGAGTTAGGCTTCAGCGTTTCCAAACGGTTGATTTTTGAAATTATGGGAAAGCATAGCAACATCATTTTAGTTGATACCACCGAAGATAAGATTATTGACAGCATCAAGCGAGTATCAATCGATGTAAATCGCGTACGGCAATTATTGCCTGGGAAAACATATGAATATCCACCAAAACAGGATAAACACTCGTTTAAGGACATCAACGCTGATGAGCTTGATACAATAGAGCCTAATCCAAAAGTCCTCTTGTCCAAAATCGGAGGCATCTCACCAGCCATTGCTGCTCAGCTTGCAGGAACGACAAATCGAAGTGGTTGGTTAAAGGGTTTACTCGATTCTATTGACCAGGGAACCATTATTCCTAGAGTTTATGTGGACGAAGACGGCATTCCTAGAGATTTTCATCTAACTGACATCAGCGAATTTGAAGGTGTTTGCCAACGAATCAATTTCGAGACGTTGAGTCAGTGTATCGCATACTATTTTGATCACAAAGCTTCCTCTAATAGAGCAAAGCAAAAGTCTCACGACCTCATTAAGTCCGTTTCATCCACCTTGGATAAACACTACTTGAAGAAACAACGACTGAACGAAGATTTGCTCAAGGCGAAAAACTCAGAAGACCTACGTCTTTTCGGAGAACTGCTTACGGCCAATATGCATTTGATCAAGCCGGGAGATACTAAAGTTGAAGTGACCAATTATTATGACGGTTCTACGGTGAGTATTGCCCTTGATAAGCGCTTTAGCCCCGCAAAGAATGCGCAGCAATATTACAAAAAATATGGGAAATCAAAAACAGCCATTAAAGAAAAACAAATACAACTAGAGGAAGTAGAAGTGGATATTGACTATTTAGAATCTGTATTGACTTACTTGCTGAATACCGATAACCTCGATGAAATTGAAGCCATCCGCGGAGAGTTAATCGAAACCGGTTATGTTAGACGTCGAAAGACCAACATCAAAGAAAAGAAATATAAGGCTGAACCGCATCAGTATTTGACCTCTAGCGGATTGAAGATTTTGGTGGGTCGAAACAACAAGGAAAACGATATTCTCACGTTAAAGACCGCTGCAAAAACCGATCTATGGTTTCACACCAAAGACATTCCAGGCTCGCATACTGTGTTGTTCACCCAAGGGAAATCCATCAGTGAAGAGGATATTTTCCAAGCTGCGGCAATCGCTGCCTATCACAGTAAGGGCCGATCATCTGGAAATGTTCCCGTTGATTATGTGCAGATTAAATACGTTAAAAAGCCAAGCGGCGCTAAACCCGGAATGGTGATTTTCACCAACAATAAGACGGTTTGGGTTGACCCTAAGCTTCCAGAATAGGAACTGAATCCCATTCAAATTGTGTTAATATTGACATATACCGGAAATAAAAAATAACCGCCCCACAGTCAAAGGTTCGGTTATTTTTTGTAACAAATAATCTTGGCTAACCGTCTATCGGTAGCTCTTTATATTCATATATTACCATTTTAGATGGCTATTGGTAAATGGTGTTTAGTTAGAGCCATTCATTTTGATTTATTGAGCGGTGGCTCTTCCAATCACCCGTGTTTCGATAAACAGCTTGGCACCATCTTTTACTAAATCGTAACTGTCTTCTTGTATTTCTAGTTCAACAATCACGTTGGTACCAGCGCCTTGAGCATCGGCTTTCTCACGCACCCGCTCATCAGCTATTCTTTTTGCCGCATCTATGGCTTGATCGTAATACTCGAAGGATTCCAGCTTTTCTCCACCTGAAACAACGTAGTTACCACTCCAATCCATATGGTGACACGGTTCAATTCGTACAATATATTCTGTAGAAATGCTACCGACTGCTGCCCCAATGGCGTTGGCAACTTTACCGTAATCCGGAAAATCTCCATCTACTTCTAGTAAATCTGCAACATCCTTCATAAAAATGCTTGTCGGTGCACCGATACCGATAAACCCTGTCGCCGCTTTAAATTGCGGGTAGAGATGGGAATGACTCATGTTTTTTCGCTTAGCTTGGAACACGTAGTCCACCACCTTGCCGAGGGACATTTGATCTTCCTCCGTCAATGCGTCACCCATTTCATGCTTCATGAAAATACGTACCAAATGATGATATAATCTTTCTTTCACCATTTCATATATTTCCGTGCAAAGCTCCGCAATGGTTTTTCGTGTAACAATGCGCAAATACTCCATGCCTAGTTTAGATGCTTCAACACAATGATCGGTGTAATCACCTAAAATATGCATCGCGTCTGTTGGAGTAACCCCACAACGAATAATCACGCCTTCGTCTTCAAGTCGTTTCGTTTTTAATACGTAAGGGCTGACACCAATGGCTTCTGCAGCATCATCGATAATCAGCGGTCCATTGTTCAGCGCTTCTATCAATTTATATTCGGAAGGCGAGAATTTATCTTCGTTCTCCGGTGTAGAAGCCAGCATCAAAAATTGGTTTGCTGGATAACTGTATGCCGCCTTTTCAGAAACGAGTTTTTTCAGCTTGTCGACCACATATGGGTACTGGCTGCCAATCATGCAAAGGGGTACAACCCTTCGTTCTTCTAAGAACAGCTCTCCATCCTTATATCCAACTGCACTGTCTCCGCCTAATGCAAATGTATCAATGGCTACGCCTTTGACCATGGTTTTCCATGAGCCAATGGATATACCAGCGCCAGAGGTCACAGGGATTCCACCCTTAACCATGGCAACATCACTGGTTGTTCCACCCATGTCCACAATCAATGCGTCTTTTCGCTTTGATAATTCTGTTGCGCCGATAATGCTTGCCGCAGGACCGCACAGCAGTGTTTCCACTGGCCGTTCCATGGCATACTCTCGACTCATGATGGTTCCATCACTTTTCACCACCTGAACGGGTACGTCTAACCCCAGCTCTTTGATGGATTGATCAATGGATGCAAAGAATTCATTCATGATGGGAAGCAGTCTTGCATTAAGCAATGCTGTGGCACCACGCCTCTGCACGTTGATTTCTTGAAACAAGTCATAACCACAGACACATGGAATGCCCAATTCTTCTTTGATGATGGTTTCCGCCGTTTTTTCAAACTCTCCATTATTATATCTAGGGTTGATTTGAACGACTGCAACACTATCGTAGACCTTGAATTCACTTCTGACATCATTTCGGAACATATCCCAATCAGGAGCATTTCCCGGTTCCGCAAATCTTGTCGGTGTGCCCGCCAGAAAATAGATTTCTGACGTTGGTGGCAATCCGTAAGTGCCTTGCATCTTTTCTACATATTCTTGTTTCAGCCCAATGAACACAAGCTTCGCTCTTCCGCCTTTGTTTTCTACACAAGCATTGGTTGCTAAGGTTGTTGAAAGAGAAATATATTCAGCCTGCTGAACTAGATTTTGGTCCATCGCAAGCAATGCCTTTAATATGCCTTCTTTCAGGTTCTTTTTCGTGGTCAATGTTTTCCCATAGGCCAATACTTTTCGCGATACAGAATCAAAAACAACTGCGTCAGTACATGTTCCGCCTGTATCAATACCGATTCCAATCATCGTTATGCTCCATTATTTGTCATATTTTCCGTAAGTGCATGCTTCTTCAACCATAACCTTTGCCATGTTGAAGTCCAATGCGGAAGGATACTCACAGCCAGTGGCCAAAATGAACCCACCGTCTTCTCCTAATGCATCAATTTGCTTTCTGCACTCTTCTCTTACTTGTTCTTCTGTTGCAGCTAGTAGCCAGCCTGGTTCAACCATACCGATAAAGGTAGTTTCGCTACCATACTTCTCTTTCATTTCTTCCATAGATGTACAATCAGGTGGGAAATGGTCAAGTGAGAACGCTACTGGGTGCATTCTTTCGATCTGCTGTCTAATGTAAATGCCGTCTCCGCAGTTATGAACCATAACCATAGCCCCTGCATCTCTTACTGCATTGGCAAGCTCTTCAACTAAAGGGCCTTCTACTTTGTCCCACATCTTAGGGCTCAAAATTGTCTTTGAAGAATACAATGTATCAAACATGATCGCATGGCATCCTGCTTCTATCATTGCCAAAGCAAATTCCTTAAGGGTTTCTGTAATATTCTTTAGAGCTTGTTCCATTTTATCTGGGCACTTAATCATGTCATAGAACATTTGCTCTTGTCCACGTAGCATACTTAATACGCCAAGGGGCCCGAATACGAATCCGATAATCGGTTTTTCTTGACCTCTCGCTTCATATAGCTTCTTCGCTAGATAGATATGTTCACTCATTCTTGGTGTTTTTCTTGGATCAAGAACTTGAACCTTATCATAGTCATCAGCACTTTTTAATAATCTATCATCCATGTCTGGATGTGCCGCATTGGTTGGACTAAATACAATTTTTTGTCCCCAGTCTGCAGCCTCTACGGATAAGTCAATTAAGGTACAAATCGCATCAACACCGATTTCATCAGTTGCTCTTATGATGGATTCTGCGCATTTGTCTGGGTCTGTTGACCACTCTTCATAGTTAATTCCCAATGTCTGCATAGATACACTGTTAATTAGAGGATATACCGGCACCCTATCCGGTTCTTTATGCTGTAACGCAAGGGTAACTCTTTCAATTGAATTCATGTCAACCTCCAAATTTTTTCTTATTATTTTATTTATATTTTTAATATATCATGCTTTACACAGTATAATATATGATTATATTACAGAATAATAAGAATATTTTTGGTTAATCGAATCAGGTCTTTGCTCCCGAAATTTTCTCTCTAATGCTCAACATTTTCATGTCTGTATCTGCAATGGTATCGGCACAATCCTTCAATTGTTTCATGATCTCTGGCGCCGTATCAACGTCCTGTTTATACTTCATCTGATGCTCCAGGCTTGCCCAAAAGTCCATCGCCACAGTACGAATCTGCACCTCGACCCGCATGGATCTTTTTTCATAGACAAAAAACACTGGTACCTCCACAATCATGTGGTAGCTTCGATATCCATTTGGCTTTGGGTTTTGAATATAATCCTTCACTTGAACCAAGGTCACATCGTCCTGTTGAACCAGCATTCTTGCCACCTTATATATATCGTCAACAAAAGAACAAATCACTCTCAGTCCAGCAACGTCGTTTAGGTTTTCTTCTATGGACTTTAGGGATATCTCGTCATTCTGTCGCTTTAGTTTTTCTAAAATGCTCACCGGTTTTTTTCGTCTAGCGGTAATAGAAGAAATCGGACTTTGTTCACTGGTCATGGATAGTTCATCATTGAGAATTTCAAATTTTGTTCTAATTTCTCGTAATGCCGAATCGTATCTCATCATGAGCATGTCAAACTCTTCTAGGCTTTTAACTGCTTCTCCGCCTTCATTGAGCAATAATTCATTGATTAATTGTTTAGCTCTCTCTTCCTCTCTCATTGTTTTCCCCCTACCCTAGTATAAATTTGATGATTTTTTCAATGACTTCATTTCCTGTTGCGTCTGGCCCGCCATTGTGGATTTCGTGGTAAAATCCTGGCCATTCCACATATTCAAAATTAGGCTCTTCACGATGAAGGGCTGCTACTTTTCGTGCGCCTTCTACATTACAAACCTTGTCTGCGTCCCCGTGCATGAGCAGTAATGGTTTTCCATCGGCACCGTGATTGTTTTCCAATAACCCTTTAGCCAGCTTTTCACCAATATCAAAGCCGTCCACCGCACAGCGTATTGAGATTTTATCATGGACAAGCGGATTGCTTTTGTATGGTCTAACGTATTCAAGATTACCTAAGTCAGCTTCTTCGCAACCAGAAGATATGGTCAGCTTTGGCAAAACCTTAGCGGCACTTTTTAAGAAAACGTACTGTGCTTTTGGCACTGTCCGAACCAATTCTATCCATGGTGCAGATACGATGTACTTTTTGGGAATATAGTTTTTTTCTCCGCGATTTCTGTAATCAAGGCAGATGTTTCCACCCATGCTATGTCCGTACAACGTAATTGGCAATCCAGGATAAAGCTTCTGGGCGGATTCGATTAATGCATCCACATCAGCAAGCACTTCATCTCTCGGCGCTGCATCTCCACGTACGCCAGTTGAAATTCCATGGCCTCTTAAATCCATTGATACCATGGCGATTCCTTCCTGTTCAAGTTTTTCAGCCATACGTTTGTAACGGCCAGCATGTTCTCCAATTCCATGGAGGACACACATCACCTGTGTCGGATGGGTACAATGAAAATCGTAGCCAGTTACTGCTTTGTTTCTTGATT
This sequence comes from Clostridiales Family XIII bacterium PM5-7, assembly GCA_050435405.1. Classification (GTDB taxonomy): domain Bacteria; phylum Bacillota; class Clostridia; order Peptostreptococcales; family Anaerovoracaceae; genus Senimuribacter. The sequence goes on along the minus strand of JBNDKG010000005.1, from coordinate 75,858 downwards.
CAAAGGCAAAATTGTCATACATGTCTACATCTCCTTTTCAAAAATATCTTAAAGATTTACAATAAATATCCAAAAAACAACACGAGTCACTTTTTTCCTTGTTTTTCATGCTCCCTTGCAGTAAAGTGGGTTTACCAAACATAAGCAGTGCCATTTGCAAAGGAGGTTTCACAATGGAAAAGAATTGTTCCCTATGCGGTAATATTTATCACAATACCGTGTTTCGGGGAGGATTTGTCTGTGAGGATTGTATCAAGTACATCAAGCAGACGCAACATGAGAAGTTATCACTTTAATTTAATCTGCTGACATTCTAGTTCATTTAATCAAAATGTCATGTACATGGTACTGTTTTATAAAAAGGTTGCAGGGGCTGTTAATCAGCCTCTTTTTCCTTTAGCCCTTCGCTTTTTCCCTTGCTCACGATTGAGCCTTTTCTTGGTTTTCGGTTTCATGATGGAGTATCCGAATTTACCGAGTGGATATCGCTTAAGGCCGAAATATTCCCCATGACTATAGCAAAGCATTTTTGCTTCGTCTAAGCAAATTCTGCCCTTTTCATTGAACAGGGCTTCGTCTGCGTGAACCTTAACAATTTCTGCGACAAACACATCGTGAGAAGGGTATTCGATGACCTCCTTTAGCTTGCATTCCAAGTTTACTGGAGATTCTTTAATCATCGGACAACCAACCAGCTCTGCCGGTTCTCTTGTTAGTCCCGTCTCAGCGAATTTATCTACATCGCGGCCGGATTTCACGCCACAATAATCGGTTGCTTTGGCTAAATCTTCTGTGGTCAAATTCACCACGAATTCCTTTGATTCTAAAATGAATTGATGTGAAAATCTAGATTTTCTTACCGAAACGTATAGCATCGGTGGTTCAGAATTGACGATGCCAGTCCATGCCACAGTAATGATATTATCCTGCTCGCCTAAGCGACAAGTCACCATGACCACTGGAACGGGGTTTAACATGGTCCCCGGTTTCATTGCTATTTTTGTCACCGCTGTTCCCCTCTCAATCGTTCTAATATTTTCGTAAATTCTGCAGGCAATTGACTGGTAAACTCCATATACTCACTGGTTCGAGGATGAACAAATCCTAACACCTTCGCATGGAGCATTTGTCCTTCCACTGGTAGTGTCTGCTTTTTGGGTCCGTAAACCAAATCGCCAACCAATGGATGCTTTCGATATGCCATGTGCACCCTAATTTGGTGAGTGCGACCAGTTTCCAATCTCGCTTCAATCAATGTATAGCTTCCAAACCGTTCTAGCACCTCATAGTGCGTGATGGCATCCTTACTATTTCGATCAGTTACAGCCATTTTCAAACGGTTCTTCGGATCTCTCCCAATTGGTGCATGAATGGTTCCTTGATCTTCCTTGAAATTATGATAAGTCAGCGCCGTATACCGCCGAGTAATGGAATGCTCTGCCAGCTGTTTCGACAATGATTCATGGGCCAAATCATTCTTCGCAATCATCAAAAGTCCGCTGGTGTCCTTATCGATACGATGGACAATTCCTGGTCTAATTACCCCATTAATTCCAGAAAGACGCTCTCCACAGTGAAACATAATTCCGTTAACCAAGGTGCCCGTGTAGTTGCCTGGTGCTGGATGCACCACCATGCCCTTAGGTTTATCAACAACAAGCACATCTTCATCCTCGAAAACAATATCGAGGGGAATATCTTCTGCTTCAATGCTTAGGGCTTCAGCCTCAGGAATGACGACTTCCACTTGATCCATCGGTTGTACTTTGTATTTTTTCGAAGTGCATATCTGACCATTGACTTTGATGTTTTCTGCATCAAAAAGCTTTTGGATAAAGCTTCTCGAGGTATCAGGTAAAGACAAAGAGAGCACAAGATCAATTCTGGTGCCCTTCTGTTCTTCTTCAATGTAAAATTCATAATGATGTGATGTCTTATTCATGATTTCCTTTAAATCGTTCGCCGAATAGCACATAAATAATCAGCAATCCGCAGCCTAATGTTACTGCAATATCTGCAACGTTAAACACCGGTGGGAAAATACTAAAGTCAAACATGTCGGTTACCTTCCCGAATCCAATTCGATCAATTAGGTTTCCTATACCGCCAGCAATAATCATGATAATGGAGGCGTGCATGGACCAATGCTCGTCTTTATGGCGCATGAGGTACCAAGCAGCAACAGCAATAGCAATTATTGGCATCAAAATCAAAAACAGCCGTTGTTCTTCCAGTATGCTAAACGCCGCACCACGATTTTCGATATGGGTCAATCGAAAAAAATCGCCTATGATGCTGATGGATTCACCAACCTGCATATTCGCCCTCACCGCTATTTTGCTTACTTGGTCTACAACCACAATGAGTGCCGAAATCAAAAAGTATTTCATACAAATCACGGGGCAACTAGTGCCCCGCCTCCAGTCCTATATTATTCTCGTTTTTGTCATGTCGTTTTTAGGGTTTGATTGAAAATCTTCTTTCAACATTTCTTCCCATGATTGATCAGCCTCAGTCCTTGCTGGGGCAGGTTTCTCCTTCTGCACCACGGTTTGCTTTGGTACAGATGTATTGTCCATAGATGCAGGTAAAAAGTCTTGTTCTAGGTCTGCAAGTAAATCTTCGCTAGAGCCTTCAATCTGCAATAGTTCATTTTCCAAAATTTGTTTGTATCTGTCTTTGAAACGAGCAACCTTATGCTTCAGTCGCTCTCCTTCTTCCACCAATCTGGAGATAGACTCCTTGGCATCACGCTGAATGACTTCTGCATCAAGCTGCGCGTTTTTGATGATGATTTCAGCTCGTTTTTCCGCACTGGCAGAAAGGTCGTTCATCAGTCGTTTCGCTGATTCTAACGTACTCACTACAGAGTTTTCGGATTGCTTTTGCTGGTTCATTTCACTGGCAAGCTTTTTGGCGTCAGCCTTTAGTTTTTCATTCTCTGCTAGAAGCTTCTGTAAATCAAGAATGATTTCATCTAGAAATTCGTCTACTTCTTCAATATTGTATCCGCGCATTGCTTTGGAAAAGTCTTTGTTTTCTATTTCAAATGGCGTAATCATAATTTTCTCCTTACGAATTATATTGCAAACATCAACAGAATTCTAATCAATAATTGAGATACAATTCTCACCATAAAGAATGCAAGAATTACAGAAAGATCTAGCATTCCTGTGTTTAAATTGAATCGTTGTAATATCATTCTGGCTGGTGCAATAATCGGTTCTGTAACTTTAATCATAAACTGATACACTTTCCCAATTCCAGAGTAAGGATTCTGTCCGAACCAACTCAAGACGGCTCTAGCAACCAAGGCTAACGTGATCAGCTCAGCGAACCAGCTAATGGCTCTTGCTAAAATAATAATCACTTGTTACCTCCAAGGACTTCTTTCATCCGCAGTAAAGTCTAGGGCAGATTTTTCATCCTGATTGTTTGCCGAAATGGCTACATTTTCTGGTGCAAAAATAAAGATATTATTGGCAACCTTTTGTACATTTCCATTTAGGGCATATGTCGCTCCACTTAGAAAATCAAATATCTTTCTGGCAACTTCCGTTTCCATTTTTTCTAAGTTGATAATTACTGGTCTTCTGCCTTTTAGACTGTCTACCAATTTAGGGCATTCTTCAAAAGATTTCGGCTCAATCAAAACCAATTTAAACGCACTGGTATTGGTTACAGAAAAACGTTTTTCTGGTGCCTTTGATGATGAGCTGAAGGATGGTTTCTTTTCTGATTTCAGTTCACTGCTGTAAGAACGCTTAGACATTTCTTTCGCAATTTTTTCCTTCTCCGCATTAACTTCTTCTTCTGTAATCATGTCGTCGTCATCCAACTCTTCAATACCGATGACTTTTTTAATTGATTCTGCAAAACCCATTGTAATTTCCTCCTATTAGTTGCATTGCTATGTTATTTTTCTTCTTTACGGTAATCTCTATATCCAAAAATGGCTGTACCTACTCTAATCAGATTAGAGCCCTCTTCAATCGCCACTTCGAAATCATTGGTCATGCCCATAGACAAGTATTGAAAATCAAATAGGTCGTAGATGTTTTTCACTTCTGCAAAATATGTTCTTGCCTCTTCTGGGTCTTCTACAAAAGGAGCAATACACATCAACCCTTTGATGTTCACATTGGGACAGTTTGCCATAATTTCCGAAATCAATTCCTTGGTTTCGTCAGTAGTAATCCCGAACTTGGATTCTTCCTCTGCTGCATTAACCTGAACCAATACATCCATGGTCAAGTTGTGCTGAGCCGCTCTTTTATCGATTTCTTTTGCAAGCTTAATTGAATCCACTGAGTGAATCATGCTAACTTTATCGATAATATATTTTACCTTATTTGTTTGTAGATGTCCAATCAAATGCCATCTCACTGGCTTGACCGCATCAAACTTGTCCATGATTTCCTGAACCTTGTTTTCACCAATATCGGTAATTCCGCCATCTATGGCTTCATTGATTTCCTCTGGGGTATGCAGCTTAGTTACTGCCACAAGAAGCACATCGCCACCTTTTCGTCCAGACTTTATGGCTGCTTTTTCTTTTAATTCATTGATGTACTCAATATTTGATTTAATTGACATTACTACACCAGCTTTCTTATTTCTTTGGATCTTTCAGCAATTCATCATAGATTTCTACAGTCAATTGCTGTTCTCCGTCTTCATCATAAAAATAGGTATCTTCGATGACCGACTGCTTTCCATCGGTTGCAAGGACCAAGATTGGAACGAAAACGTATTCGCCAGTCTTGTCTTGAACGTAAACGCCTTTAACGCCTTTTTCTTCAGCAATGCTGTCATTTTCAATGATCAGTCCCTTGACACTGGAGGTCACTAAGGATACCTTTGCTACTCTTGTTTCGGCAAATTGCTCGAGATATTGATCGGTGCTGAGTATCACTCTGCCTTTGCCGTCGACTTTATCAATTTGGTCTACTGTGCATGTTATGGTATCGTCCTTTATCTCCACGTTAATCTTATCTCCAGATTCGTATCGTTTTATATGGGCTTTGTCGATAAAGCAGACGATATACCACTTGGTGCGGTCCACCACCTTAAATACCGGTTCGCCAGAGAAGACGTTTTCTCGTTTTAGATCGATGACGTTTTCTTGGCTCAGTTTTTCATAAAAAGCTAAGCTGCCGTCCTTCATCGTCTTGGGGGTTAGCTTGCTTTCATATCCATCAAAGCTGTAGCTAATGATTCCACCTGATTGTACAGAAAACGTGTTGGTCGTAACCTTGTCTTCGCCTAATCTCTTTAGCGGTTCAATATACTGCTCACCCATTTCTCCGTCAGCGCCTCCAGTCACTTCCATGACTGTAGTACCAATGCGAACCAAGGTTCCGTTTTTAACGTAGCGATTGGCTTTTCCGCCTGTTTCTGCAACATAAACTTTTTCGTTGCGAACAAAGTAGCCGTTGACTTCATCGGCAATTTTCAATTCACCATACCCTACTGTATATGATGATACCAAAGCTCCGGTTACTTTTGGGATAATATAGATAATGCTGTATAACACAATTAACGCGATGATAAAGATCAATACGCCTTTATTTTTAAATTTACTCATACTAATATTTTACATCATTTCAATACTTTTTCCAATACCTTCTGTTCATCTTTTGACAATTCTCTATGATTCTTCACAAAATCTTGAAAAAGATCTGGCCTAATCTCTTTGGTTAAGCGCAACGACTGCTCAAACTTCCATAAATCGATTAGCTTATGGTTTCCATTGACAAGTACTTCTGGAACCTGCATTCCATGGTATTCTCTAGGTTTGGTATATTGGGGATATTCCAACAATCCCGAATATATGGATTCCTCTGTGGCAGATTCGTTTCCCGCTAATACCCCTGGAATGAGCCGCGCTACGCTGTCTATGAGTACCATTGCCGCCAGCTCTCCACCGGTTAAGATATAATCGCCAATAGAAACTTCCTCCATGTTCCAATAATCCAGTGCTCGTTGGTCGACGCCTTCATAATGGCCACACAAAATGGTCAATTCTTTTTCCTCAGCAAGGGCTTCTATCATCGCTTGGTCTAAGCACTTTCCCCTTGGTGACATATAAATGATCTTCTCTTCCCCATGGATAGACTCTAACGCACCAAAAATAGGATCCGCCATCATGACCATTCCTGGTCCACCACCAAAAGGATAATCGTCTACCTTTTTATGTTTGTTCTGGCTGAAATCTCTAATGTTAATGAAGTTGATTTCCAGTATTCCATTGCTTGCAGCGCGACCTAAAATGCTTTCTGTTACCGCTGTAAACATTTCCGGGAATAAGGTTAGTACGTTGATTTTCATCAGTCTATCATTCCTTCTATTAACTTCACCTTGATGAAGCCTTCTTCCATATTGATTTCTTTGATAAATTCAGATACTGCGGGAATCATTCCAGTTCCCCCAGACAATAACTCAATAAGATAAACATCTTGGGCACTGTTTTGAAGTACGTCTTTAAGCTTCCCAATCGGTTTATCCGTTTCTATCTCTACGATATTCAGCCCCACTAAATCTTTAATATAGAACGTGTCTTCTGGCAATTCTCGTAAATCCGCTTCTGTTATATACACATCGGTGTTTTTTAATGCTTCCGCGGCGTTTCGATCATCCACCCCAGACAGCTTGAGAATAACCATATTCTGCTGAAATCTAACTTTTTCAATTTTGTATTCTTTGTCATCTGCAATGATTGTGTCGAATTCTTCAAAACGCTCCTTATAATCGGAATAGTGATAAACCTTCACTTCTCCGCGCAGCGCCACTGCATTGACAATTCTTCCTATTTTTATCTTTTCCATTTTTCTCCCAATTATCATTTAGGCACATGAAAATACCTTAAGGTAAATCCATGTGCCCGATTAATAGTCTTATTCGTCTTCTGATACGATTTCTACTATCACTTTTTTGTTTTCTTTAATTGCTGCTGCTTTTACAACAGTACGAAGCGCCTTAGCAATTCTTCCCTGTTTCCCAATGACTTTTCCCATGTCGTCAGCCGCAACTTTTAACTGCAATACACTGCCCTGTTCATCCTGTTCTTCGGTAACCATAACCTGCTCAGGATGATCGACTAGAGACTTTGCAATTGATTCAACCAATCTTGTCATTTAGTCTCACCGCTTTCTTATTCAATGATGCCGGATTTTTTGAAAAGACTTCTTACAGTTTCTGTAGGCTGAGCACCATTTTCCAACCATTTTTTTGCTTTTTCATCGTCAATCTTGATTGTTGGTGGTTCTACTAATGGATTGTAATAACCAATCTCTTCGATGAACTTACCATCTCTTGGTGTACGGGAATCGGCTACTACGACTCTATAAAAAGGCTTCTTGTGCGCACCCATTCTCTTTAATCTGATTTTTACCATTTCTTGTTCCTCCTTTATCTTATGATTTACTATATCTAAACTCAGTGGTTTTACTGAATTGTAGTCCCTAGAACATTCCTCTAAACAGCTTGTTTTTCTTCATCGCTTTCGGATTAGAGAACTGTTTCATCATTTTTTTTGCTTCTTCATATTTCTTAATTAGGTTATTGATTTTGCTTACTGGCTGTCCGCAGCCTGCTGCGATTCGTTTTCTTCTGCTTGCGTTTAGCAAGGATGGGTCTTGCCTTTCGGCAATGGTCATGGATTGAATAATGGCCTCCATTTGTAGAAAGTCTTTTTCGCTTTCATCAATGTCCACGCCCTTCATCTGCGCCGCACTCATGCCAGGCAGCATCTCAAGCATTTTGCCAATTCCGCCCATATTCTTCACCTGACCCATTTGGTCTAGGAAGTCTTCAAGGGTGAATTGATTTTTCTTCAGTTTTTTCTCCAGCTTTTCGGCTTTTTCCTGATCAAAGGTCTGCTCAGCTTTTTCAATCAAGGAGAGCATGTCGCCCATGCCTAAAATTCTGCTGGCCATTCGCTCTGGGTGGAAAGGCTCAAGAGCGTCAAACTTCTCGCCCATACCCATGAATTTAATCGGTTTTCCCGTTACCTTCTTCGCAGAAAGTGCTGCACCACCTCTGGCATCGCCATCCATTTTGGTCATGATGATTCCATCAATGCCTAGGGTTTCGTTAAAGCCTTCTGCTACATTAACAGCATCCTGACCAGTCAACGCATCTACCACCAAAAGGATTTCGTGTGGTTTTACTGCGCCCTTAAGGTCAACCAGCTCTTCCATTAAGGCTTCATCTATCTGCAGTCTACCTGCAGTATCGACAATAAGCACATCAAAGCCTTTTTTCTCGGCTTCTTTCTTGGCTGCAGCCGCAATCTTCGTTGGTTCTTTACAGTCTCTCATGGTAAACACGGGAGTATTCACCGATTTTCCCACAACCTCTAGCTGATCAATCGCTGCAGGTCTGTATATATCACATGCGCAGAGCATAGGCTTTTTCCCTGTCTGCTTTAGGTAATTGGCTAATTTTCCGCAGGTTGTGGTTTTACCTGTACCCTGCAATCCAACCATCATCAGCGTGGTAAACCCTGATGGCGAATAAGTCAGCTTGCTGTTGGTTCCACCCATTAGGTCAACCAACTCCCTGTCGACGATTTTGATCATCTGCTGAGCAGGAGTTAAGCTTTCCATCACTTCTGCACCAAGGCATTTTTCCTTAACCTCGTTGACAAACTCCTTGACCACCTTGAAGTTAACATCGGCTTCGAGTAATGCCAATTTCACTTCTCGCATTGCATCGTTGATGTCTGCTTCAGTTAGAACGCCTTTACCCTTTATCTTTTTAAATGCACTTTGTAATTTATCGGATAAGCTTTCAAACGCCATCTGTTACACCTCTTCTAATCCATTAATCACAGATTTAATCTTATTCAAGATTGTTGTTAATTCCTGATTATCTTCATATGTTATCGCTAGTTTCTCCAACATCTGTTCAATACCTGCAATCGCCTCATTGGTTTTCATGAATTTGGCTACTAGCCCTAATTTTTCTTCGTATTCTGTGAGAGATTTCTCAGCTGATTTCAGAGAGTCGTGAACTGCTGCTCTAGAAATTTGGAACTCATCCGCAATTTCCCCTAAAGACAGATTCTCTTCATGATAAAGCTCCATCACCTGTTGTTTTCTTTTCGTCAAAAGCTGTCCATAAAAGTCATATAATAGACTTGCTTCTGTGATTTTATCTATCATGGTTCTCCTTCTTCTGTAAAGCCAAAAACCTTAACACCCTGATACTTTATCACAAGTACCAGGGCGTGTCAAGTGTTTTTGCTTTACATCACTTTTGAATTACGCAATAATCGATTTTTTTAATGTCAGTTAGTCGATAAGTGTTGATTTTTAGTTTACTTTTTGATATTTCCACAGTAGTCAAGTGTCCATTTGGCTTTTTTTGCAATGCCTTAAGATAAGGGTACATCGTCAACTTTCCTTCATATAGTTTGCTTGATGAGGCAGAATTTTGGCTCAAATACATGGTTTCACCTGTTTGTTTCTTGCCTTCATCTTTACCCGTTGATTTTTTTCCCTTCATCAAATAACTTCTAGAATAAACATGGTCGTGACCTGAAAGCACCAAATCTACATCCATTTCCGAGAAGAATTCAGCATATGCGGTTCTCATCTTCTGTATGCTTTTATCTGTTGCATGGGCTCCTGATCCGAAGATGGAGTGGTGCATGACCACAATAACCCAGGTTTTTTGATGGGTTGAAATCGCTTCCTTTATATATTTCCGGTTGGCAGAAAAGTCCTTATTGTTGGAGTCTAAGCGAATGAATAACGCATCCCCGTAGGTAAAACAATTGTTTACCTCTTCATTGTCTGTAAATTGTAAGTCATACAAACTTCCCTTTGCTTCATGATTCCCTCTCGATACCATCACCGGTAGGAATTTCAGTTCTTCCGGCTTTCTGAACCCGAAATACTCATTCAACGCAACTTCTTTCTTAGAACTATCAATTTGATCCCCTGCCGTAAGGATAAATGATGCATTTTTTTCAAGGGACAAACCAATGTCCAACGCCATTGACCACCCTTCAGTGTCATTTTGAATGTCATTGGCACCAATTTGGGGATCGCCAGCAAACAAGAAGGAAAATCCTTTCTCGTTTATCGGCGCAGTGTAAGTGTATTCTGCCGATGTCTGTTTTCCATCTGTCGAAGCGATTCGATAAGTGTAATCTTCTCCTGGCTCTAAATTGGTCATTTGTCCAATGTAACAGAATGCCTCATCCTCCGTTTCATCTGTTAGGGTTAACGGCACATTGATATATTCTTTCAGCACCTTTTGTACATTAGCTTTAGCATATTGTAGGACATAGTCTCCCTGCTGTTTAGTTAACCAATTGACTTTAATATCGCCTTCTTGATCTCCCAATTCCAAGATGCATCCAGGAATTCTCGAGAGGCTATTGGCACTGATATTTTGTGCATATTTTAAGTGGATAAAGTCAAAGAATATGTCGTCACTATATTGACTGGATTGATGTACTTCCACCGCGACAACATTTTTCCCTTTTCTCAGCATTGACGTATCACTGACGGAAAATTGTTTCGTTCTAGAATTGTCTACGGTTTTTTCTGCTCCGTATCCATCTGCAGAAAATCCTTCGCTAGGTACATTTGATCCAAAGACTTTCTTGCCGTTGATATAAATGATGATGGAATCATCGAATTCTACTCTTCCACTCAACTCCCAATCATCGTAAATTTGGTTTAGGTTGAATTCCATGCGGAAATAGTAAACTGGCACAGGCAAACGATTTGGCGTATAGAAATTCAATAGATTCGAGGGTAAACGGTCATCAACTTTTTTCGTCCGTTTTCCCATCTCAGAGCCAAATGTCCCCTGTCCTAAGTTCCAATCAGTTTGTTTATAGCCTGGCATGTTCCAATTGGTTCCCGTTTTATTTTGCTCTGGGAAAACGCCATCGTCTTTAAATTGCCAAAGAGTTTTCCCCGATTGAATCAAAGTCATGCTTCGATTTTCCAGCTCCATCAATTTCGCATTTGCAGAATTGTTATCCGTGAAATTTTTGCTGTATTCAGCAAAGACAAAAACCGAAACAAGTAGCACCAATGTGACAACAATGGCCAATATATAACCTAGCTTTTCTTTTTGTTTCCCTGTCATAGGTTACGCCTCCTGCTTATGATCGTGCTTCACTCTCTTTAAGTCCTTCCACACTACGTCTTTCTTTCGATAACCGATTAGCGCGTAAAAACGAACCACCATCAACACAAATCGCAATCCAACCAACTCAAATCCACATAAAAACATTGCTCTTAAGGTATCCAAAAAGGAAATGTGAATGCCTCTAACATAGAGTCGATTGATAAACGAATTCAAGGTGAGAATACATCCGAATGTAGCATACACCAAAAAGAACAATACCATAAATGGCGCATTGATCAAATTGACAAAATATGATAATACGATGGTTAGGAGTCCGAAAACTTCAATATAAGGAGACAACAATTCATATATCCAAAAATAGAGGAATGAAATCGTACCCATTAGTCCATATTCTTTCCGTCCGACTACACTTTTGTATTTGGTCAGACTTTCAAATAACCCAATATGCCAACGTCTTCGTTGAATAATCAAGTCAGAAAGTGTGCTTGGCACTTGGCTCCAACATATGGCATCAGGTGCATATTGAATCGAATAATCCAATTGATTTGCCCTACAATATGCGTGGAGCTTTACCACCAATTCCATATCTTCACCAACGGTGCTAACATCATATCCTCCTGCTTTGACCACTGCATCTCTCTTAAATAATCCGAATGCTCCAGAAATAATCAAATTTCCATTGAAGGTATTCATGAAAATTCTAGATGCAAGAAAGGAACGTTCATATTCTAAAACCTGCATTGCCGTAACGTGTTTTCTTGGTAAGCTATAGTCGACAACTTCTCCATTGACCAATTTCACACCGTTGGACACTGCTACTTGTCCACCACATGCAATAACATTGTCGTTTTCCAAAACAGGTTTAATGATTTCATACAAAGAGTCTTTCTGTAACATAGAGTCCGCATCCATACAGATAAAATACGGGAATTGTGAAACATTTATGCCCGTATTAAGAGAATCCGCTTTTCCGCCTTGTTCCTTTCGAACAAAGGTGATGGGAATACGATTTTCAGTTTGACATTCATATATTTCCAAAGGATCCTGGCATGGCACCAATCGCTGCACTGGTCTATCAATTTTCGTCATATGAAAATGTTCGATGACCTTCTCTGCAGTGCGATCCGTGGATCCATCATCAACAATAATGATTTCATAGAGCTTATAATTTTGCGCCAATAATGAAGAAACAGAATCTAGAATGGTAACCTCTTCATTATGTGCAGGAACAATGATACTAATGGGAATAAAGATGTCGTGATGCAATCGGCTTTCCATCATGTCATCTTCTCTTTTTTGAAACAGTTTAATACCACCCTGAATTACAGAAAGAAAAAGAAACGTACTGTATCCAATTAGGTACGCGACGAAAAAAACGTCTACACCAAATAGAAACGTTTTGATTGCATCCATCATTTCTTTTCCTCCTTTCTCTTTTCAATGATATAATTCACCATTTCATTAGCATATCGGTCGTCTTCATTGATCACAATTAATTTCAGTAGCTCTTCATCTTCCAATCGAGATAATGACTCGGCTGAATTCTTTCGTGTATACCAATTGGTGCTGTGTGCACCTTCTACTAAGCTAAGTACAGTCTCTTTTGATTGGATATCTCGTTCAAGGGAAAGAGCTGATTGAGAAACGATTTCCCAATCATGGTTTCTCCAATTGCTCACAATGCCGCGCATGTATTTCGACGCTTCTGGGTATGGATGACTACGGAAGTATCTTACCGCAGCAATACGAATTTCTGCGTCGGCCTTTTCGTTTAGCAGCAGCTGAAAAAATCTTTCTTCGAATCCTGACGATGCCATACGAACAAAATTAATAAATGCGACGCCATAATGTACAGAAAATATTTTACGATTATCCCATAAGGCTTCCGCTAATTCCTGTTTATTGCCGCGAAATGCAAGCAATCCATCGGTAACCAGCTTTTGACTATGGACAATGCCGTGGTCAATCATCAGCTTATATGCTTTGATCACGTCAGCAGTAGTTCCACCAACGTATAGTGCCCACAGTGCGTTTTCTCTGCAATACATGGAATTCTCCAGAACCAATCGATGCATGAGAACGACAAATCGTCTGCCCCTTTGAGATTGGCATAAATTGTATTGCCATACCAAATACGCGAAAAAGGCCTTTTTATTGATTCGCCTACTGTCAACAAAGTCTTCATGGACTTCCAAAAGCAAATCGTCATTTTCTCTGATCCATTGTCTGATTGATTCAGCCGTTTCTTCCTCAGCAAGGTAGTCCATAACCAAATCATGAAAACACATAAAATAGGAGAATCGGTGAAGCTTATCAACTAATTCTTTTTTTGCTGTCCTCGTTATGGTTCCGCCCTCAGAAATCAATGCAGAGACCTTTTTTTTGAATCGTTGTTCACCTCTGTGCCACTGCCTTTCTCCTGGTTTTCCTTTTTTAAGATAAACCAAGTCAAATGCAAGCACACAGACGCACAATATCATATAAATAATGATTAATATGTCGACTCTCAATACCATGACTTTTTCCTCTTACTTCTGTGTCCACAATTTTTGTAATGCGTAATAGCCTTCTTTTAACCGTTCATGATAGGTGGGATTCTTCTTCCAACCTACAAGCTTAATGTTTCCCATCTCCATTGATGGTTCATCATCTGTTAACGTTGCCAACCCAACTTGCATTTCTTCAATTGCAAGGTTTTCAATTCCATAATGCTCGTAATAATCATCATGAATATACATTTCTGCTGGATTGGAGAAATTCAATAGCGACCATGGAATTCTAATTTCAATATCGTCGCCCTGAATATAAAAATCTGATAAGGAATTGAAATCAGGAGAATCCGGATTTCCGTTTCCATGGGTTAATCCTCCAGTAAGGAAGGTATCTCCCGTTTCTCTGGCTGTATTGGCGATTTCCTTTCTTGGATCAATAGGAACCTGTAGCATCAATCTGATTTGGACAAACTCATCTGTATCCTTTTCCGGCACATTGAGATAAGCATCCTCACCGTACACTCGTTGAGAGTAGATGGCTCTAAGCGCCTCATAACGTTTCTGTACCACCAATTCACTATTCTTTTTCCCTGAAAGCTTTAATAGAAAATCCGCTCCATTCCACTTGCTACTTCCCGTCTTTGGCGTAGTATTAATCGGAAGATAAAGCTCCTGGTTTGGATCATCACTAAATCCATCCTTGTGAAGATAGAAATACATGTATTTTTCATCATATTTATTGCTAAGCGAATATCCATCTCCTTGAAGAATCACATCGTCCTTCGTCCATTCGGAAACATCGCCATCAACATAGCAAACGCTTTTCCCTTCACCAGGATCAAAGGACAATATTCCAAAATATTGCTCATTGGTCTGGTAATCGCTCCAGTACGGCGTTTTGTTCAAATCGGTATATGCCATAGTATTCCAGGTTCGCTTAAACCATTCATCCTGCCAAGTGAATGCCACCGACCCTGCGCATCCAGCTGCCATAATATCCTCATAGCAGGTCACCAAAGCTTCCGCTTGTTCCTTTTCCGACATGCCGCCCTGCGCTCTTGCCGTGTTTCTGTCTGACTGGGCACGACCTCGAGATGACGGTACTCCATATTCAGAAATCACTACTGGAATCGTATGATGTTCATTGATTTTGGTCAGATACTCACGGTAAGAATTATACGTACCATGTTTATCAATGAACTGTTGTTTCTCATCTGATGGGATATCCAATACATCCAGGAATCCAAAATAATCCGGGAAGTAAGGATAAATATGATAAGATGCAAAATGGCCTGATAGAAACGCATCAGTCGTCTTAATATGTTCAACGTCAACCTGCTCAAATTTTCTGAAGTAAAACTCAACCAAGTCATCCCACTCAAGGGGATCTGTCGTTGGCCAATTGGTAAAGGCAACCAAACGTTGTTCCTTATATTTGGTGGTTTCATAATCGATGAGCTTATCGCCTACTTGTGCGAGCATTGCTTCAAAGGGCGAAGCTTCATCGGTGGTATACATGTACTTTCCTTCGTAACTGTCCAGCTCTTTTTTCATGTGATCCGTAAAGGCAACAGTAGTATCTTCCCATTCCACACCTAAAATGTAGCCAATCACCCACTGAGAAATATCCGAAGTATACGTGCCTTTTCCAAGGTCTTCTCCAAGAGAAAATTCCTTGTTTCCATGAAGGACATCAACGAGGGTGCGCGAATCTTTGAGCAGCTCCCCAAGAAATTTCTCATCGTAGGCATCTACACGAGAATAATGGATATAGTCATTAACCCAAAGCCCGTGAATAATGTATAATGGTTCTTCTCTATCTTTGTTGTATTCATATACTGCATCGTAAAAGGTATCATCGAGTATTGTATAAACACGAACACAATTAGCGCCCATTTCCTGAATCATCTTAAACCATCTTTTGTAAGTGTTCTTACTAATGGCATAATCCGTTGCGAAATGGCCAGGAATCCCTGCACCCATGTCCACACCTCTGATCTCAAAAGGCTCCATTCCTTCTCCCGAATCGAGAAAAATCGTCTTTTCCTCAACGGTGGTAAATGTTTCTACCGCCTTATTGGGATTCATGTCCACAAAAGCACTCGTTTTATTGGAAATGTAGATTCCGGCACATAGGATTAACAGTACCGATGTACAAATCACAAAAAAGTTTTTCATCTTTTACCTTTCCTACGTATTAATCGTTAAACTTCTTCACTGCTGATTCATGGCTGTACTGTTTTAATACATCAATGTTTTCATCTAGCCACGAAAGACGATTGAGTAGCCCTTCTTTGAGTTGTGCTACCGCCTCATCCATGTTGTTAGGATTTCTATCATCTGGATTGAGCTTATTGCTTCGATTCAAGTTCTCAGGTTGAAAAGAATATCCCCATACCGCTTCATTTCGTTTCACTGCACTACCAAGGTATAGCCTTGTGTCTTCAATGTAGTTGAGCAAGTATTCATCGCTTAGAATTCCCTTTCGGAGTTCTTTATATCTCGTAATGATGCCTTCGGTAAAGGCCTCATCCTTAATCATCATCCAAATCCATGGTGACTGCAATGAGACAAATCCTCGTAATTGCGCCGCGTCTTCAAGAGCATCGGAATAGTTTTCAACGGAGTTGTTGAAGTCCCAAACGCAAGGCTTAAACTTGCCATTAACATCCTTGTAAAAGAACGTGGACAAGCTGCCTGTATCATATTGAAGGAATACTTCACAGACCACAAGGTAGTTTACAAACTCATCAAAATCGATAAAGTTTTTATAACCATACCTTATTTTATCGTAATCAAAAGAATATAATGCCTTTTCAAATGTACTCATATCCTTTTCAATATAATCCCTTAACTCTGGCGTCAGATTATCTGAACCGGGATAAGTAATATTGAAGAACGCTGTTTTTCGTAAAACCTGCGTATACTTGGTGAAATTCTCAGCCGCAGTAAACGGTTGAATGGATCGATTATCTAACTCCACAATGTATCCTGTTAAGTTCTTGGTATTATTGGGTTGTTCGATATCCACTCGGCCTTGTCCCCTGTTAACTGTCTCCATCATGATATACAGTCCTTGGTATTCCCCATTTATTACGACCTCACAATAGCGAACATCTGGTGCATAATCCATCAATTGCCCCGAAATGTTCATGCCTAAGTAATTACGCATTAAGGATTTATCCAAAAAAGGACCGTGCAATGCCCAATCATGATTTTTTTCCATCCCCATAATCTTCAGATTCTTAAAGTTTTCTTCCTCATCTACTAGCTTTATGGAATAGGATTTCTTATCAAACCATCGAGAACTGTTTCCTCTCACCCTTACCTTCGCATTGGTTACCACAGCTGGATCGTCGTTGATCGTATTGTACTGGTTAGCATTGTCAAGAACCTTCACTTCACCAATGACGTAATCATCTCCATTGGCTGATGTGGTGTACGTTCTATGGGTAGTTCTATCCTCATAATACGGAACACCGGGAATATCTTCACTGGTATTAATGGTTACAATGGGAAGATGAGTCCTCAGCTCAGAGGTATCCACCGCTGATGCATCATATTGAATCTCAGAGGTTTCCGTTTTATTAATGCATGTTAAAGGATCAGTCACATCAGAATCAGACACCTTTGCCGATTCATGCTGATGGGTACGACTGCCTACATGACTTAATGCCACCTGAACCATGACAGAAAATACAACTGTCACGCATATGATTAAAATTACAGTTGTCCTTCTTTTCATCATCATTATCCACTAATATCGTCGTCTTGCATTACCTGATTTACATACTCAATTCCATCGATGCGATATAACAATTCATCAATGGTTTCCGTTCTTTTAGCAGCTTTATCAAAAATTCTTTTCGGAATTTCATAAATCAGCTCAACAGAATCTTCAGTGGTGTTTTTCACCCTAAGATTCATTTTCATATTATAGTATTGACTTACTACTGCCATAATGTTACTGTCTGTGTTTCTCGCTCCTCTTACAATCAATACAATTCGATTTTCGTTTCTTACTCTGCCTAAAATCAGCAGAACCAAAAATGCGGCTGCGCTCCCAACTCCAGCAGTTGAATAATCTCCTACACCACAAGTAAGACCCACAACTACTGCCCAGAAAATATACACTGTATCCCTTGAATCTTTGATGGCTGTACGGAAACGCACGATAGACAACGCACCGACCATACCAAGTGATAAAGCGATATTGTTTCCAATCGCTGTCATGACTACTGTGGTTAATATGGCTAAAATCACCAAGCTTGTGTTGAATTTTCTACTATAAATAGTGCCCGCATGGGTCAAAAAATACGAGAGATAAATAACAAATCCTAGTGCCAATGCGACCAATATTTGGGTTACAATTCCAGTCAAGCTTAAGTTTTGAATTTGTTGAATCATATCATTTAAATAGTTTTGCATATGTGTTTCTCCTTCCTAAAATCTGACACGCTGTTCTCGTGCCAGCACATATTTACTAACCGCAATTTCATTTTTCCCGCACATTTCTAATATTTCCTTGATGTAAGAAAGTAAAAAATGATTATACTTTACTTCCAAAACGGAGACTGCCGGTGTTAATACTGGCATATATCTAGGCTTTGGATCAAAAAAACTGTTGGTGAAAGGCGTGGCTACAATCTGCTGATCAAAGGTGATGCGAATATCGTTTTCCGGTCGGACGAACGCCTTTCGGTTGTATTCTACAATGACCTTTGGTCGATAGGTATGCATCGTCAGCAAGCTGTAGCACTCCGCCGCAAAATCGTTATCATACGCCAATAGGGAGCGATACTCTCCCCTAACCAGTTCTTCAGCATCTTTTCGATTGACTTTTAAGGAGCGTTTCAGTTGATGGGCTCCTTGTTTTTGCTTTAGCTCCAAGAATGCAGATTCTGCATCAGCCGCATAAGTCCGAAGTCGAATTTTTCTTCTGGATTCAATGCCATCCCTTTTTTCGTTAATATCGCGGTCATCTAATGTATCGAAGTATAACGACCTAACCATGTAACCGTTGACTCCATTATGTTTATCTTCTTCTATGAACTCCATGATTTGACCTTCGCATTTTCCACGAAGCTGAGGATTAAGCAAATATTTTCGTTCCTTACGAAATACCTTCCGATTATTTGCCATCGTTTCCCTCCTCTAACATCTCTTCTATCGGCTTAGTCCAATGGTAATCCCTAACAATGGTTAGTCTTGGAAAAGCACCATCTAATCTGTCCCACGTCAAAAGCGCTTGATCAATCCCTTTATTGCGATAGGTTTTATCTTCAGTTAATCCATGTTTTCCAACGCGCTGAAATTCTAAGATACAATGCAGTGTCTTTCCATATTGTTCAGCCAACGCTGCTTCCGTGGCAATGCTTTGGATTTCACGACCGCAATCATAGTTCATCACGACCACTTCATCGCATGCCTCGGCGATGAGTCGTTCTAGCTCTTCTGTTAAATTCTGATCATCATAATGGCGAGGGATGCATACCGCTACGTTTAAATTCTGTTCTTTTCCATATTGATATGCGGCAATCATTCCGCTCACATAGTTTTTCATCTGTTTCTCAGTGTTTTTCTTCCATCTAGAGGATGTATATGGTTCCACGTCCACCATAATGCCCGAAATTTTTTCACCTGCTTCGGCGGATTCGTTGTACTTACTTACTTCCTTAATGGCCGCAATTAAAGATTTCCCATCTTTCTCATAGCCCCAATCCACTGAACCAAATAGGGCATATGCAGTTACGTTTTTTTCGCTAAGTCCATTGATAAATGACTTGATTTTAGTTGAATCTCCTTGAAAGTCAATTTCTTGATACCACCTTGTGATCGATAGTTGATCAATCAAAGCTTCAGCGCGTTCCGGTGTATCGACATATTCTTCCCAAGAAAACATACCTACTGGATGTTCTTCTTCAAGCTCATCTACTTCTGTAGGGCTGTTACTGGTAGGTTGCGTGGTCATCACGAAAATGCAAGGAATTAATACGGCTATGACAACAAGGATAAACAATTTTCCTAAACTCTTTCTCAATTTATCTCTCCTTAAATGGGTTCTATTTTCGTTCAGTTACTTCAAAGTTACTTTTTCAGTTACTTTTCGGTTATTTTAGTCATATTCTAACACACATTTCCATTTTCTGCAAATTGTATCCACGGTTTCTAGAAAATAACCGTTACTTTTTTGTGACTATTTTCAGTTTTTTTGGATTTTCTTTACATTTTATAAATTTGGCTTGATTTTTGCAAATTGCTTTTTGACGCAACAAAAAAGCGTAACAGGATGCTGCTACGCTTAATCGTTTGTTTCTTTACTTGTTTTCTATTTTCTTACATTAGAGAAATACGTTACGGTGAATTGTTCATTTTCTTCCATTAACATTTTCATCTGATTGATTTCCGATTCGGCTTCACTGCTGCTGTTAGATAGGCTAGTTAACCACGAAAAAAAGTTGAAGGATGGCGTATAGTTGATCATCTCTATCTGACAATTCTCCAGCTCATAGGTTTTTTGCATTGCCTTGGTTGCCTCTTCTAGAGTGGAGATTTGGTCAATCAACCCATTCTTCTTTGCCTGCTTAGCGGTATAGACCCTTCCGTCAGCCAGCTTTTTCACTTGGCTAATGCTCATGTCTCTACCTTCTGCCACAATGTCCACAAACTGTGAAAATGCATCATCTACCAAATCTTGATAAATCTTCATCTGTTCTTTGGTCATTGGGTCCACTGAGCTTCCCATTGCCTTGTTGTCACCTGAGGTGATTGTCACTGTCTTAACACCCATTTTTTCCAAAAATCCTGAGAAATCATATTTAGTTCCCAGTGTTACACCGATGGATCCTGTCCAGCAGTTTCGATTGGCATATATCTCATCACTGGCCATTGCGATATAGTAGCCTCCTGACATCGCGTTGGCTTCCATATATGTATACACTGGTCGACCAGTGGTCTTCTTGTAATCCATAATGCTTAAATATAGCTCGTCGGTAGCATATACGCTTCCGCCCGGTGTGTTGACGCGAAGAATCATTCCTTTGTTTAGTGGATCGTTTTTCATTGCATCTACACGTTCCATAAGCCATGAATGATTGTACTGTTCCGAAGCATCTGTTCCATTGGTGATGGTCCCCTGAATGGCTAACACTCCAATATATTCTGTATTAAAATCGTAGCTTTCTTCCTCAGTACTGAAGAAGGCTTCTCCGAATTTTTCCATTCCGTTGTTACAAGCTACGCAGACGCCTACTACTACAACTGCAATAATGAGAAAAATCACCAGGCCTTTTTTCCAGTTAGGGTCTTTGGGGTTTTTCTGCGGTTTGCGAAATAGTGTATCTGGGTCATAGGTATGTACCTGTCGTTGTTCTTGGTTTTTTTCCTTGTCCATTTGGTGATTCTCCTTTATCTTTTCTATCCTAAAAGTATACCACTTTTTTTCCCTTCCGTAAATGGATACAGGGGAACTCTATGGATTTCATTGATTTCTTTCACAGAAACGGTTATGATAACTCTATGAGAAAAAATCAACATAATGGAACTGAATATGATGTGATCATTATCGGTGCTGGTGCTGCAGGGCTTTTTTGTAGTGGGACGTTCCCAGAAAAGGTTCGAGGGTTAATATTAGAGAAAACCAACGCCCCTGGAACCAAGTTACTCATGAGTGGAAGTGGGCAATGTAACATTACCCACGGTGGCTCGATTAAGGACTTTATCCCCTGCTATGGCAAAAACGGTAGTAAAATCAGAACCAGTCTTTATCAGCATAGTAACCGCTCCTTAATAAAGCTTCTCAATGACCATGGTGTTGAAACCATTATTCGAGAAGACGGAAAAGTCTTTCCTGCATCCTTGGATGCCCATGAAGTATTGAATCTTTTATTGCGCTTAACTAAGGATAATGGGTTTACTATTGCTTATGGACAAGACGTAACCGAAATCCATGAAAAGGAGGACCATTCTTGGGAAGTCCTTACCTCTGGTTGTCGATACCATTGCAAAAGCCTTATCCTTGCAACGGGTGGTTGCTCTTATCCCACAACGGGATCCGATGGGTCTATGTTTTCGGTACTGAAACGAGATTTACGCCTCCCAATCGCGCCTCTTCGTCCAGCCCTATCCCCTGTAAATATCATGGATTACCCTTATGCTGACTTGTCCGGAATTTCTTTTTCAGGCGTGAATATCTCTGTTTATCGTGAACAAAAAAAAGTGACTGAAACCCAAGGCGATTTACTGTTTACACATCAAAATCTATCTGGGCCAGCCGTCATCAATATATCCAAAGATATTTCACCAAAGGATAAGCTGATAATCAACTATTTGTACCCGCAAACCTATCAGCAGGTACTGGAGCAGTTAAAAACCGTCTTCGCTGGAAGCAACGAGAGCTTGCCTAATTTATTGTCTCGTCACTTTGGATTACCAAAGCGATTTACCAGCCTGCTTGTTCAGCGATACGGCAATTCATTGAAGGCTTTGGCAGCTGCCCTTTCTGGCGAAGAATTCATCATCAAATCAGTAAAAGGCTTCACGACTGCTATGGCAACCTGTGGTGGAATTGCTTTAGATGCATTGACCCTATCTACCATGGAGTTGATGTATCACCCTAATCTTTTTGCCATCGGAGAAATGGTAGATATCGACGGCATCACAGGAGGCTATAATCTACAATTTGCCTATTCCTCCGCAAGGGCTGCTGGTGAGCACATATGCAAAAAACCGCAGAAACTATAGAAAACATAGTTCTGCGGTTTTATTATTTTACTTCATTTTTATTTCGCCAAATATATGGTTAACAGATGATTCTAAATCGGTAGCATGACTAGCTTTGAATAAAAGAAAATCACCAGGTCTAATGACTTCACAAATTTTCGCCTCAAATGCATCTCTTTCCTCTTCCGTAAATCCATAGGCCTCGACACCCATTGCTTTTGCTACATTTGTGATGTGCATTGCTTTGCTACCAAAGGTAATTACTACATCAAATCCTAATTCAGCTGCTTTTTTTCCAAATTCCTTATGCCAATAAACAGTTTTCTCAGAAAGTTGTGCAACATCTCCAAGAATGGCAACATGCTTCCCGCTTTCTCCCTTCCCTAAGTTTTGGAAGGCAGTCATAGATGCAAACATAGACGCAGGTGCGGCGTTATAACAATCTACAAAAACGGTGTATCCATCCTTTTTTATAATATTTTGTCGTGTTCCACTAGTTCTATATTTGGAAATGGCGGCAAGTAATCTGTGTGGCGCAATGCCTGCTAGCCTACCAACTGCAAAAGCTGCAATGGCATTCCCTACATTATAGATGCCAATACAGTGGATGACTGCATCAAAAACACCTTCCTTGCAAACAATCTGGAATTCAATTTTCTCACCATAGTCTACAATGTTTTGCGCATAATAATCCGAATTTTGATTGTGAACTGCGTACCGAATGGTATGAACTGGTGCATCAACTGTCTGTAAATATTCATTGTCATTGTTTATCAGCAAAGTACCGTCTGGTTGCATACTGTCTATAATACCAAGTTTTTCTCTCAGGACATCTTCTACAGTACCCATTTGACTTAAATGAGCATCACCGATATTAGTAATGACGCATACATTTGGCAATACCATACTTGAGCCCAATTTCGCTGCACCTTTGGTTCCGCCATGAACTTCTTGCACATATGCAGTGTGGTTTTGACTTAGTTTTTGAATACAAAGACCAATCGTCCTATAGTGATTATAGTTTCCACGTACATCTAGCATATTATAGTCATATTTAATCACACTTTTGATTAAATCTGTAGTCGTGCTCTTTCCTACGGTTCCTGTGATTGCCACAGTAAATGGATCATATTTCTTACGGATTGCAACACAAAGCTGAATAAATGCGTCTGTAGGATTGTCCACAATCAAAGATGGTATCCCTTGATTTTCCTTGGTATCGATGACCATAATCGCACCCGCCGCTTTGGCTTGTTCAGGTGTAATATCGAACTCTTTTTTTCCAGGTCCAATCACCGCAACGCAGCCTTTATCCAACTCCGTATTCCGCATAACAATGCTATGGACTTTTTCTTCTATTGGGAAGCTACCTTGATAGAACCCATCTGAAACATCAAGAATTTGGCATATTTCTTTGATGTTAACCTGCGGCTGGAATCCGTTTTTATTCTTGATGACACTTCTTCGTGGTGTGCAGTTCAATTCTTTGCCAATGCGTCTTTTTACACTTCGACTCATAGCCTGCAATTTCTTAGATTTTATACTGCCGTTATAGTACTGTAGTGTTGGCAGCAGCACATAATGCTCCTCGTTAAATTTCCTCGCTGCGCAAAGAGGAATGTATATGCTTTCCGCAGTGATGGTTCCATCCAACGCTTTCAATAGTCTTACATTTAGAAATGCAAGGCCAGTATACTCTTCTTCCGTAGAAAATGCCTGCCCCAATGACCCCATTACTGGAACGATTCTACCATCCTCCGTGTTCAGTATATAGTATGGCGAGATTCCTTCTGGCTGGTTTAAAACCACATAATCCGCACCTGCTTCTGCCAGCTGCTTTGCGACTGTCGTTGCCTGACTTTTTTCCGTCTTATCCAGTGCAAAAACATATTCCGCACCACAGTCTCGCAGCTTTGCTACTTGGTCAATGGTAAAAGCAAATCCTACTTTGATTCCATTGATTTCAAAAATCGAAGAAAGACTTTCTTCCCCATGACATAACACTGAATTTTGATAAAGCAACACATCAAATCCAATAGCATCTAAACTTTTTAAAAAACCAACCTTGCTTTCTTTGTTCTTACTTTTGTCCGCAATTCCTAATTCCACCGATACTGGGCTCATTGCAAAATCCGCTTTCTCTAATGCCGTTTGCAGGTAAGCAAACTGATTATCAAAATTGGTGGTTTTCTTAAATAGTCCTCCACACATTTTTTTCGTTAGGTGCATATCTGGACCAAATAAAATCGCCGCTTCATTTAATGCTGTAGCCTCTTTGATTTTGTAAAGGTTCTGCTGTTGATCATAGGCATATCTCCATTGCCCTTGTAAATTCTCGCCTTTTATGTAATGCATTCTCGGTTATTCCTTTCTATAAGTATGGTTCAACTAAATATTTCTTTCCTTCTTTTTTGTCGGCAAATGCTGCTTGATATCCACTTAGACTAGGGCGCGCATTGCCTTCAATCAGAACCACTTTCTCCGGACAAATTGCAACATCTGCAGTGCATCATTTGTTTTTCCGCAAATTGAAAATAGGATATTCCATACTTCTCTTTGGCATGTTCCATTTTTACATAGGTTTCACCAAAAGAAGCCCTGAACTGCTCTGAAACAATTTCGATTAGATATCGTTTTCTTGCCTTCATCAGTTTTTCATCGGGGATAAGGTATAGCTTTTCCTCCATATATTGTGGCACTTTTATTTGCGACAACGTTTCGGCAAATAATAGCTTTAATTTTGCCTCATTATGGCTTAAACCGGTTTCCTTGGAGATTATTCCAATTCGTTTTCTTGTTCTAAGTTCTTTTTTTATTTGTTTGGTTAATGATGCCATATTATTCGCCCTACTCCATTGCAGCTTCAATTAATCTGCTAATTAATTCAGTGTATCCGATACCTACTGCATCGAACAAGACAGGATAAACACTTCCTGGCTGGAAGCCAGGCATACTGTTGATTTCATTAAACACCAGCTCATTATTCTCTGTAAGGAAGAAATCAATTCTTGAAAATCCTCGGCACTCCATGGCTTCATAAATTTTCAGTGTCCACTGCTTAATCATCTCTTCTACTTCAGGGGCCAAGTCGGCTGGGACTTTTTTCGTCGAAGTATGGGCTACATATTTCGTATTAAAGTCGTTAAAGTCTCCATTAGAGGTTAGCTCACATAAGGCACCAATCTGTGGATGGTCATTGCCTAATACACCAACCTTGATTTCCGTTCCTGTAATGCCTTGCTCCAAAATTACTTTTTCTCCATAGGAAAATGCCATTTCAAGGGCAGGCACCAGCTCCGCTTCGTTGTGTGCCTTGGAAATTCCTACTGAAGAACCTGTCGATACTGGTTTAACAAAAATGGGGAAGCCTGCTCTTGCCCCTAAATCATTCATAATGGCCTTTATGCCTTCTTCTGGATTGAGTTCATAGTCTTTTTTCATGACAATTTGGGTCATCGGTCTTTTTAAACCAATGCTATCTGCAAACATGTTGGAAATCGCCTTATCCATTGAACATGCAGAGGACATGACGCCACAGCCAACGTAGGGGATTCCTGTCAGTTCAAAGAGTCCCTGTAGCTGTCCATCTTCTCCAGTGTTTCCAGCAATTCGGGCGAAGATGCAATCAATTGGTTCATAGGAAATTGTTCCATCCTCCTGAAAAATCATCAATCTTTTCGCGTTATAGTTGATGTCCAGCATAGCCTTTTTATTGGTCGGTGACTGTACCCAATCCGTGCAGGAGTGAATCTCTTCAGGTGTACTTTCAGTGTAATACCACTGACCTTCCTTGGTAATGCCCACAGCAATTGGACGGTACTTGGTGCGATCGATTCCTTCAAGAATGGTCGCCGCTGATTTACAAGATAAATCGTGCTCTGGTGTCATACTACCAAATACAATTAGAATATTTTTCATGTTGGTTCCTCCATCAACTTTAGTTTAATTTATATTGTACGCCATTTTTCTCACAGTATTCAGCTGCATATGAGCCCTTTTCACAAGTTACGGTCAGATAATCGCAATTGGCAAAAACATCTTTCCCCATCTCTTGAATCGTCGATGGCAGATAAAGCTCAGTTAGAGCATTACAGCTTTCAAATGCCTCATCCGCAATGTGCAGCAACCCTTCATTGAGTTTGATTTTTTCTAAAGAGTTGCATTCAGCAAAGGCACGCTCTCCAATATACTTAACGCTTGCTGGTACGTTCATTTTCTTAATCATGCCGCACCCGTGGAAACATCCTGCGCCGATGTGACGTATTTTGTTGTGCAATCTTACACCAGTAATGTTCTCTTTATCGGAAAACGCACCATCTCCAAGATTATGTACTGTACGACCGCGTACACTTTTTGCCACAATGACCTTTCCATTGTAATCTACGCTGCCCACAACTGTTGCATAATCCGGGTAGAGATTATAGCGCACTTTGTTATAAGTGGTTTGGTTAAACTTTACCCCGTCAATATATCGTTGATCCGACAGCATGGTGCCGAACATTTCATCAATTTTTTCTGCGAGAAGCATTTTGGAGCTTCCCTTGAACAATAGCACATCTCCCGGTTTTGATTCTGCGCCTAGGAATGATTCTAAGGCTTCAGGCTGAGTGAAATGGTATGCATTGATGCCAGCTTCTTTAGCCATTTGATAAACGATTTTCGACTCTTCTCCATAACACACCAAAATATCCATTTGGTGTTCTTTGACAATGTTCCCGATTTCCACATGGATTTCATGGGAAAGCTCCGCCATTCCCGTTACATCACCGATAACAGCAATTTTCTTTTGGTCAGTCTCTATTTTATCCAGAACCGAAAGAGATGAATCGATAGATTTAGGTGAAGCATTGAAGCAATCCACAAATAGACTGTATCCTGCCACGCTGATTAAGTTCTGTCTCACACCACTAGTTTCAAAATTAGCGATTCCAGCCACGATTTCTTCGTCACATAAGCCAAATTTAATCCCTATGGCATAGCAACAAACTGCATTGAGTACATTGTACTCACCAAGCACATGGAGAACAGCTTTTACTCGATGGTCACCATGAACGATATCAAAGTGGGTTTCTCCATTTTCTTCGTGAATGTTGTCTGCGTAGTAATCTGCGTTTTGGTTGTTCACTCCATAGAAAACCGTTTCCACATCCACTTTGGCATCGACCAAAAGCGGGTCATCAGCATTGAGGAACAAGGTTCCTTTTTCATCCATTCCGTCGATAATACCCAGCTTGCTTTCCATGATTTTTTCTTGGCTTCCGTAGTTGCCAATATGCGCATGACCAATATTGGTAATCACCGTTGCCTCTGGTAGAATCATTCTGGAATGCCTTGATGCTCCTCCTGGTCTTCCACCACCAATTTCTTGAATATAGAATTCGTATTCTCCACGGAAATTTTGGATGTGCATGCCAATGTTAACTTGGGTATTGGAATTTCTCAAGTTTCTAAAGGTTGCATATTTTTGTTCCAAAACATTGAACAGCATATCCTTAGTACTGGTTTTTCCTACGCTACCAGTAATGCCGATGGTTCTCACTTCAAAGAATTGACGCAATGCTGCACATACGGTAATATGTGCTTCCCTTGCGTTGTCCAGCTTTACATGGGGAATGCTCTTGTCCAAATCTGTATAGGAAAAAATGAATCTCGCCCCTCTGTCCAGACCCTTTTCCACAATTCTCATTCGAATTTCCAATGGCTTGGGTTCATCGTCGTTCGGGTCTTCGAAAGGCTCACGGAAGAATAGCACATCTCCGCTGTTGACCTCAAAGGATCTAGCACATACTTTTCCAACACTCGCGTCAGCCAAATGTGCGTATTCCTTAGGCATTTCCACTTCTAAAATATTGCAAATATCTCCGATGGTTAATATATTTCGGATATCTCTTAATTTTCCTGTTTCGTCTTCAATGTATTCCAGCGCCTTCATCATTTCCGGATCTCTGCGGTGTTCTCCATTGTGATAATCAATGCGCATGATATGCTCGAATTGATTTCCGTTACTTGGATTATACAGCGGAATATATCCTTTGTTGACAATGTACAAGCTGTCATCTTGAGATGGAATCAGCTTATGCCTAACGGCCAATGCAGCATGAATCCCCTCTTCATGAGTTCCAAAAATACTGCCGATGCTAGCGATGGCATTGGCATAGGTTTTATCCATACGTGCAATGTCTCCACCAACATGAATGCCTGCAGGATTGGTACAGATCACGGCTTTACAGCCTAGGTTAACCAAGCGATACAGATGGGCTGCCTCATATGGCGTAGCGGTTGTGCTTTTATGGGTTTCTCTAGAAATATACGCAACAATGTAATCTACACCTTGTTGTCTCGCATATACAATATCTTTTAGAACGGTTTCACTGAGCAGCTCGCTATCCACTTCGCCTTCTCTGGCAATGGCCATTCCAATAAATGCCGCCTTGAATTCGCCGCAGGTAACTAGGTAGCTTTTCCCTTCCGTTACTGCCAAAAGATTGATTTCGTTTCTCATGTAATCTAAAGCTTCTCGATGAGTTTCAAGCTGATCAACGTAGGAAATAATCATATCTATGTCCTCGTTATCCAAAATCCCCTTTAACCCTGAGCAATATTCAGTATAATTGCAGTCATCCAGATGGTCTAGCTTTCCAATGGCATCATATCCAAAAACAACACTGTTTCTCTCTTTCTTCTCCAAGGTCACTTCTTCATAGTCAGTATCAGAAAGGCTAAGGTTCTCATATTTCTGCATCAGCTTATTCTTATATCGTTCTATCTTGCGATAGCGAATTTTCTTTAATTGTTGTTTGATTGCCTTTCTTCTCTTCCAGATGAAATTAAATCTAAGCAATCGTGCATACATCACTTTCAAGATATTCATTAGCTTTCGTTTCATTATTTTCTCCACCTCTAAGCATTATTAATCGTTAAACTTTTTAAAACTTACCTTTACGCCTTTATTGTTTTCAAATACGGTATCTATCATATTTTGAAAGTTTTCCGATAAGTCGCTGGCATAACACAGATGTTCATTAGGGTTATCACGATCAGCTAACATATCTTCTTCTTCTAACACCCGTTTCACTTCATTGATGACTTCTGCGGATGGATTGAGCAAAACCAAATCAGGATAAAGTCTTTCCATATTTCTCTTTAAAAACGGATAATGGGTACAGCCCAGAACCAGTTTTTTCAAATCGTTGTTGATGATGAATTCATCCAAATAATATTTAATGGTTAAATCCATAATATCATGGTCAATAATACCCTCTTCAATCAACGGAACAAATACAGGACAGGCTTTGCTAAACAATTTCACGTTCTTGTTTTTACTGGTAATCATGTTGGCATACACACCGCTAGCAACGGTCGCCTTGGTTCCCACAACGCCGATTTCAATTTCTTCTGTTTCTTCTGCAGCAATTTTCCCTGCGATCGGTTCAATGACACCAATAACTGGAATTTGTGGATGCCTACGCCTTAATGCATCTAAACAAGTTGCGCTAATGGTATTACATGCAATGACAATCATTTTCACGTCATGCTCAACCAAATAATCCGATATTTGAAACGAGAACTTTTTGATGGTGTCTATCGACTTAGATCCATATGGAGTTCTCGCCGTATCGCCATAATATACGACTCTTTCATTGGGTAAATTCTTCTGTAGCGAGGGAATGCAGGTCAATCCACCAACCCCTGAATCGAAGAATCCAATCGGTCTATTATCCATTCAATTTCACCTTTCATCTTAGTTATATTTCTATTTTTGCGCAGAGCAAAAAAACTTCTCAATATCCTAATTATTCTACCATATTACCCGCTTATATTCAATTTATATTTCTTGTCTCACGGTTGAACGTAAAGAGGAAAAATGTTACAATAGTAAAGTAAAAAAAGAAATGAGGAAGAAGATATGTATACCCATAGTGATAAAAAAAGAATGAGCAGGATCATTGCGATTGCCTTGCTGCTTTCTATGATTATTCCCATCGTGTTCAGTGAACAAGCCCACGCTTACACTACAGCGCAGCTACGCCAAAAGAAGGTAATTACCTCCTTTTCTAGTGGGAAATCAACCGATGATGATTACCTCCACTTTGCTAAGAGTGGCTCTTTGATCAGCGTCACCTTTAACCATAGTCAATCCTTTGACCGGATTTCATTACGCCTTGAACAAGGTAAGGCGATAAAATACAAACAAGACTATCCTAACCCAGATGCAACTACTTTTTTCGAGCCTTTCGACTTTTCCAATGTGGCAGATGGCACCTACTACCTCAGATTGGTGGTCCAAAAAGACGAAAATCAATCTAGCGGATTGACCAACTACCCTACCTATTGGCAAGGGATCTACGTGAAGGTCAAATCAGGTGTCCCAACCATGTACTACTTTAACTATATCAATGGTTCCAACCTGAACAAAAAAGGAAGCTCCACGTCGTACTACAAACGAAAGTCTATGTCGGAATTGAAATATCAGCTTTTTGCCAAAAAGAATTCCAAAACTCCTCGTACCATTTATGCGACCAAAGAGGCAAATTACTATAAAAAAGTGTCTGACCAGATTTTGGCTGATGCGAATCTAGCTGACAGCACGGATAAATACCAGAAGATGAAGGCATTATTCACCTTTGTGGCAGATAACTATTATTACGATTACTATAACCCAACACGAAAATACTCAGCCTATGATGACCCTTATTACAATCTCTACAACTTGATGAACAAAAAGAGCAACAATCATAACGCTGTTTTAGGAAAAGTCGCCCTTCATTGCGACGGATATACAGGAATACTCATGGCCCTTGGACGCGCACAGGACATCCCATGTCGAATGATTTATGGAAGAAAAATCGTGCCAACCACTTCATCCAATTGGAGCAACTGTAGCAAGAGTTATTTCACTTCTAATTCTCACACGTGGATGCAGGCCTACATCGACGGCCGGTGGATCAATATCGACCCACAACAAGGATCATTAAACCAATACGGCAAAAAGGGCGTTGCTGGAGATAAGACATGGAGAAAATCCTCTATTGTCAATTACACCTATTTCGATATCTCCTACAAGCTGCTGTCCTACACCCACTACAGCCGTACCATGCCTAAAGGGGCAAAATAAAACCAAGTACCAATAAACGATTCAAGGAGTAACAATGTTTAAGCACAATTTAGTTCAAAAATTCTCTCGTATCACCGCCTTAGTATTAATCATCTGTATGATGTTTTCCATGGTCTTTGGCACCTCTGCTTATGGATATACCAATACAGAACTGCGGCAAAGCAATATCATCGAACAAGTCACCAGCGGTTCGCCCGATGACGATGATTATGTGAGCATCACCAACAGTGGTTCTTCTATTGATGTAACCATGAAGCATAGCCAAAAATTCGATCGAATCGTCTTAAGACTCATGAAGGATGGTGCGATTTACAAAAGTAAATACTTCCCCATTTCTTCAGACGGAACCTTCCAAGAGAGTTTTGATCTTTCTACCATTCCCAATGGAGACTACTATTTTAGAATCGTTGTGCAAAAAAACAAGAATGCAGATAGCGGATTAACCAACTACCCAACGTATCTGCAAGGTATTGATATTTCCGTATGGTTTGGAACGGCAACCATGTACAGCTACGATAATATTAAAGCCTCCAACGTGGAGAAATACGATTTCAGCCCTTCCGGACGATTTACCACCAAATCCCTCGTCGATTTAAAGCGTCAGCTTTTTGCTAAGCGTGGAACCTTTTCCACCTTTAGAACCTTTGATGCTTCTAAGGAAGCAAGCTTTTACAAAAGCGTTTCCGATAAGGTTATCGCCAAAGCCGGTGTTGCTAAAGGTTCTCAATATGACAAAATGAAGGCTCTATTCGCCTACGTTGCCGACAGCTTTTACTACGACAATTATACGAAAGCGACTAAGCGCGTTCCCTACGATGACCCTTACTACAATCTGTTATACCTAGTCAATAAGTCAGGCAATGGCTACAACGCTTTTTCTGGAAAAGTGGCCATCCATTGCGATGCTTATGCAGGAATTCTCATTGCCCTAGGCCGAGCCCAAGGCATCCCTTGCCGATTGATTTACGGAAGAAAGGTCATGCCTGCTAGAACGACCAATTGGAAAGGTTGTCCTGACAGCTACTTCGATTCCAGCTCTCACACTTGGATGCAGGCGTGGATTGATGGCCGTTGGGTCAATATCGATCCGCAGCAAGGAAGCTTAAACTTCTACGGAAGTGCTTCTGATGCCAGCGACAAAACGTGGAAAAAGTCAGCCATCGTCAATTACACCTACTTTGATATTTCCGATACGTTGATGTCCTATTCCCACTATGCCTTAACCATGGTGTCGGGAAACAAAACAGCGACTTACATGAATGTATCTAACGAAATCAGTCAGCTTCGCACCTTCCTCTCATACAGTGGAAACGGGAAAAAGCTGAACAAAAACTACGATCCTACTCGCAAATCAACTTGGGGAACCTACAAGCATTTTGAAACCAACGGCTATGGCAGCCTTAAATATATTTCTATCTATAATCAGCAGCTGAAAGGCACCCTGAATGTCAGCAACTTTGATACCCTAAAGCGAGTTTCTGCCTACAACAATAGCCTTACGCGGATCAATACCACTGGTGCCAAAAATCTGCGATGGATATATTTATCCAAGAATAAATTGACCTCTGTAGATTTATCCAGTCAAGAGGAGCTTGCCAGTGGAAATTTCTCGAGCAACCCGTTGGTATCAGCTAAGTTCTACGCCAATTCTGTTCTGCGAACCATTACCGCTACAGATCATGGCACATTTGGATTCAAATACTACACCAGCAAAGATTATCCTTTGGAAGTGTATCCAAAGTCTGATATCGGCTATAAGTTCAAAGGACTTTACAACCTTGACACAGGAAAGCTGGTCAGCAATAAGTCCAGCGGCTGTAAACTGATTCCATCAGGAACCAGCTATAGCGTGGACTTTGCCTTAAACCCAAACAGCTATAAGTACACCTTGAAAAAAGGGAAAAATACGGCCACAGTGAAACCATATACCATCGCAGCACAGAAACGACTGAAGGAATTAGGGTACTTTAAGGGCACCGCCAATGGTTCCTTTGGCCCAGCTACCATGGCTGCGGTAAAAGCGTTCCAAAGCAAAAACGGCATGAAAAAATATGGCTACATTGGAAAGACCACATGGAAGCTGTTATTCTCAACCAATGCAAAAAGCATTGACGAACCAGAAAAAACAGATCCAGTAACTGAACCAATTCCTGATCCAGTTGCCGAGGCTACATCTCTAGCCATACAATAAGTCATGCAAGAAATAATCCCCTAATTCCATTGGAATCAGGGGATTTCTTTTGTTTATTCTTCTATAGGCTCGCATTGATCCAAATCAATGGGAACGATGATGTTTTTTGCATCCTCCAAGCACTGCTCAGGAACATACAATTCTACTGGGTTGGTTACGTTGTTCTGTCCACCCATCAAAATCTCCATATAGTTTCTGGCACCTTCATGTTTTCTTTGACATGGAATGCCCTCGCTTTTCAGCTTGGCTTCTAACAAGTCAGCTTGAAAGCTGGTGTCTGCCGTACAAAGATATACACTATCTCTCCATGGCTCTTGGGTTTTCTTCTTTCCAAACATGGTTTATACCGCTTTCGTTTTCACTTCTTCTACAAGCTTTTCAATAAACTGGTCAACCGATTGTTCACCTAATTCTCCAACCTTAGTTGAACGAACTGACAACGTATTTGCTTCCTGTTCTCTTTCGCCAATGACGCCGATATAAGATACACGTTCATTTCTAGCTTCTCTAAGCTTATAGCCGATCTTTTCGTTTCGAACATCTACTTCAACGCGCAGTCCAGCTTCTTGACATTTTGCGGCTACTTCTTTCGCATAATCAGCAAAGCTTTCCGCTACAGTCAACAATTTCACCTGAACTGGTGCAAGCCATAGTGGGAATTTCCCTGCGAAGTGTTCAGTTAAGATGCCGATGAATCGTTCAATAGAACCGAAGATGACACGATGAATCATAATTGGTCTATGTTTTTCATTGTCTGACCCTACATAAGTCAGGTCGAATCTCTGTGGCATCTGCATGTCTAGCTGAACTGTACCACACTGCCAGGTTCTGCCGAGAGAATCTTCCAAATGGAAGTCTAGCTTAGGACCATAGAACGCACCGTCGCCTTCATTGACTACGTAAGGCACTCCAATTTCATCCATGGCTTCGCGAAGCGCGTCTTCTGCCATTGCCCATTCTTCATCAGTTCCCATAGAGTTTTCTGGTCTAGTTGATAGCTCAATGTGATACTTGAAATCGAAAATGCGATAAACATCATCGATGAATCTAACCACGCCAACGATTTCATCCTTAATCTGCTCAGGAAGCATAAAGATATGTGCATCGTCCTGGGTAAAGGTTCTTACTCTCATCAAACCATGAAGGGCTCCAGACAGCTCGTGTCTGTGCACCTGGCCTAGTTCTCCCATTCTCAGCGGAAGCTCTCTATATGACCACATTTTGCGCTTATAGGCTAACATGGCACCTGGACAGTTCATTGGCTTAATGGCAAAATCCTGTTCATCGATTTTCGTAAAGTACATATTGTCTTTATAATGATCCCAATGACCCGAGGTTCTCCACAATTCTTCGTTTAAGATCAGTGGTGTTTTGATTTCCATGTATCCTCTTTTTCTGTGCTCCTGTCTCCAGAAGTTTTCCAGTTCATTTCGGATAATCATTCCCTTAGGCATGAAAAACGGAAATCCAGGGCCTTCATCGAGAAGCATGAACAAGTCCATTTCTTTTCCAATTTTTCTATGGTCTCTTTTCTTCGCTTCTTCTAATCGATGAATGTACGCATCTAACTCATCCTGTGTTGGAAAACATGTGCCATAAATTCTCTGCAGCATTTTGTTATGCTCGTCACCTCTCCAATATGCCCCAGCAACACTCATCAACTTAACCGCTTTGATTTGTCCAGTAGAGTCCATATGAGGTCCCGCACAAAGATCAACGAAATCCCCTTGCTGATAAAAAGAAATCACTGCGTCTTCTGGTAAGTCTTCGATTAGCTCCACCTTGTACGTTTCATCTCTATCTGCCATAAATTTAATTGCTTCAGCTCTTGGAAGCTCGAATCGCTCAAGCTTATAATTCGCCTGAATGATTTTCTTCATTTCCTTTTGGATTTTCAACAAATCCTGGTCGGACAATTTTTCTTCCATGTCAATGTCATAGTAGAATCCGTTGTCGATGGCTGGGCCTATTGCCAGCTTCGCTTGCGGCCAAAGGTTTTTTACAGCCTGGGCCAAAATATGTGAAGTCGTATGTCTATATTTTAATTTTATCTCTTCATCTTCAAAATCAATTTTTTCTTTTGCCATTGGTAATCTCCATTCTATCAAAATTTACATTAACGAATTATGCCGCCTCATTTCCCCCATCTGCCGGTGATGGCTGTGGGTCAGGCGTTGGCTCCGGATCTGGAGTCGGTTCTGGATCCGGTGTTGGTTCTGGGTCTGGATCCGGTGTCGGTTCTGGGTCTGGTTTCGGTTTGTTATTGCCAGAATTACCATTTCCATTATTGGTATCCGCTGGATTATCATCCACTGGATTAGTTTGTTCTGTCTCGATTGGTGTCTGGCTACCTGAGCCTGCATAGACTGCTGCTATGTGATTACTAATTTCTGTAACCGTTTCTGATGGCTGGTAATCTTCTTGTCCAAACACCTCTTGATGTAGCTTAATCACATTATCCACTAAATTGTCAGGAAATACATAAGAAATCTTATCAACCATTCCACCAACCACATTGTATGGCCATCCTAAACCCGTTTTGATGTTGAAATCAGTTAATCTTGCCGCAAGACCAAGCATGTCGCTATTGCTTAAGTTGGTCTGTACTTGTGGTAGCATAACATCGAGTATCTTATCAATTTGGGTTGGGTTTTTCTTCACTTCGTCTAGCACTTTTCCGAGGACAATTCGCATTCTTTCTGTACGTTTAAAATCGTCTCCAACGCCTTTACGAATTCTGCCATAGGATACTGCCTGGACACCTTCAATTTTTTGTTCTCCAGCTTGCTCCACCAGTTGATATTTTTTCTGCCCAATGTTATTCGCTGTTTGAATGGTGTATTTATTGAGCTGTTGAATTTCTTCTTCTTGTACGTCTACAGTAATTCCGCCGACAGCATTAACTAAATCTGCAACAGATTTAAAATTCACTACAGCGAATTTACTGATATTCAAATCTAAAGCCTGATTCAACGATTTCATGGTCATTTCAGGACCGCCGATTCTGCAAGAATCTGTGATTTTGCTGTAGTAATCGTCACCACCCATTTTCAGGAAGGTGTCTCTGTAAATCGATACTAGCTTGGCCTCGCCTGTTTCTTCCTTAATGCTAAGAATCATAATAGCGTCAGCACCTGAGCCTTCAATATTGTTCATGTCTCGACTGTCTACACCTAACAATAAGATGTTAATGTATCCATCGACGTCAACACAGGAAAGCTTGGTTTCGTCTACTTCAACTTTGTTGATTTTGTTCAGCTTGCCAAAAATGTAAGAGACCAAAATCACCCCTACGATGAGGATCACCACCAAGGCAATCAACAATCCTTTTTGCCAGCCCTTTAAATTGCCAAACCATCTTCCGAATTTCTTAAACGGATTCTTCTCATATTTGTTATTCTGTGCGAAGATTTCTTTGCGTTTTCTAGACATACTTTTTTCCTCGTTTCTTAACCGTGATTTAAACTATTGTTTCTCTGTCTTCGGTTGCGGTGGAACTTCTGCATCTATCATGTCTTCATAGAATTTAGCCGCAGATTCCACATCGCTGTCATAGATTAGTTTTCCACTCTTCATGACAATGCCACGTTGGCAAAAGCCTTTAGCAACATTAGTAGAATGGGTTACAAATAGAAACGTCACTTCTCCAGTAGCAAGAATTTCTTTGATTTTTAGATTGCACTTTCTTCTAAATGCTTTATCGCCTACACTTAGGGCTTCATCTACAATCAAAATCTCTGGTTTTACATTTACATTAATGGCAAACCCTAGTCTAGCCTTCATTCCGCTAGAATATGTCCTTACTGGTTGGTCAATATAATCTCCAATATCGGCGAAGTCAATAATGACGTCTTCTACCGATTTGATTTCTTTTTCGTCAATTCCCAAAAGCTGTCCTCTAAAAAAAATGTTTTCTCTTCCTGTAAAGTCTGGGTCAAATCCAGCAGTTAGCTCTAATAGCGCACTGACTCTTCCATTGACTTCGATATCCCCCTTTGTTGGATAAATTACTCCTGTAATCATCTTCAACAAGGTGGATTTTCCTGCACCATTCTTTCCGAACAGCGCCACTGAGTCACCTTTATGTATAGTGAAGGATACATCATCAAGGGCAACTTTTATTTTCGGTTTAATCCGCTTCATGAAAATCGCTCGGAATCGTTGTTTATCATTCTTATATAATTTATATCTTTTTGTCACGTGTTGAAACACGATGGTATTATTATTTTCCATAAATAATTCCTTTTCTATAATACATCTGGGATGTCTTTATGTAATTTCCTGTACGCCCATACTCCAAGGAATAGTAGCGCTGCATAAATGATGAGAAAGTTCATCATTTCTGTTGGAGTTTCCCAGAACCATTGTTTGTATATAAATGTGTTTCGATAGCCGTTAACAATAATCGTAATTGGATTGAACAATAATAGCTGTCTTAGCCAAGGAATCGATATTGAATTGGCACTATAGAATATGCCCGAAAGCCAAAGTAATGCTGTGGTGATTGACCGAACAAAGTTGAGGAAATCTCGACTAATGGAGGATATTACTCCTGCAAACAGTCCCCAAGCATTGCAAAGTAAAAACACCATCATCATGTACACTGGTAGCTGCAAATAGTAAATATCCGGCATATATCCAGCTGCAATGAACACCACAATCATAAACGCAAGTAGCATCAGGTGAACAAAGAAAAAGGATATATTCACAAAGGTTGGAATGGTTGCGATAGGATATTTGATTTTGGTAATCAAATAGGTGTAGCGCCGCAATGACGTTGCGCCTCCCATTAGCATGCTACGAATGTAAAACCAAGGAATCATCCCTGCAAACAGCCACAAGAAAAAGGGGTATCCCTCAACTGGTTTGCCTTTTCTTAATCCGATGGAAAAAGCGAACCAATAGACAAATAACGTAATCGTTGGTCTAATGATTGCCCATAACCACCCTAGCGCCGACCCTTTATAGGTTTTGCCTAAGTCTGTTTTCGCCAGCTTCCAAATCTGTTTTCGATAGGCGATGTGCTCTTTAATGATATTTATCAGCGTTCTCATTATCTATCCTTTCTGGTTTCGTAATCCTCTGGCGAATTAAAATCGCGAGTCTCGTCTTCAATGTAAACATATTTTTCTGCAATCTTTTTTTCGTCAAAAGGAAGATGTTGATAGGATTGATATACTTGCCAACCTTTACAGTGTTCTATCTTTTGTTCCAAAAACAGATTTCTTACACGATCAACGTGATGTTTAAATAGCTTTCCGTCTCTTACTCTAACTGCAACGATAGATACTTCATTACCAAAGAACAGTAATGGTTCTTCCGTTTCCGCTGTAATCTCTTCTATTGCTTTTTTAGAGTAAAATGTATCGCCGTAAAGAAAACAAATATTGTCTTCGATGAGTTCTTCTGTAAATCTGTCGATTTCTAGTACATTGTTCTTCGGTTCATATCGCAATGCGCCCTCTGCCTCGTATCTAGGGTCATGAGAGGTAATGATGATTTGACCATTGGCATCAATGGTTTTCAGCAGCCTTACGGTACGAGCAAGTAAGGTTTCCCCCTCAACTTCAATGAAGTGCTTGGGAATGTCTTTGTAATTGTTCCATCTGGTGCCCTTACCATCAGCCATGATAATGTATTTCATATGAACGTCTCTGCTCCTAACTACTTTTTGATTACGCCATGATGGCGATAAAAATCTCCTAATTCATCATTGCGCTGTCCACCCCAAAGCTGGATGATGTTCACGCCGGAGGATGTATTTCCTTCGATAATGCAAATGCCTTCTTCTGTGACCAGAATATCCCAGGCAATGAAATGCATATACGGCATTTTGTTGGTTAACTCCAACATCTCAGCTTTGATGTTCTCCCAATTGGGAATCACTGCACCTTCTATTGGCGCTCCTGAGTCTGGATGAGTCTTGTACACATTCAAGTTATGCAAGCATCTCGCTTCACTTAAGGTGCCTGTATCTAAATCGATTTTTGCCACAAGACCGCCTCTGCTGCCGTTATCCACTGGAATCGTAGCAGAAGTTCCAATTCGTTGCACTGCAAAGAAAATCTTAAACTGGCGGGTATGAATGTCTCTCATGGTAATCAATCTAATGGTGTTTACCGTTTGATCATATATGGCATCCGCATAATGATGCTGCTTCATGGCCTCAGAAATAAACCAGTCATCACGACCTTTTAAGAACGTCAAAAACGCTTCTTCGGAGTACTGCTCCTGATCCACGAAAATGGTTTCATCTTTCCAAATGAGAATATTAACACCGTTTCCTTTGCCAACACCAAAAGGCTTGATGAACAGCTTTCCTTTTTCTTTTAATAAGGTAATGGCGTCTTCGTATTCCATTTGTTTGCTATCAAAGCTGGTCAAATACCCTTTGTTTTTGATCATATAGCTTTCTGGAACACGAGTGTATTGCTTCAGCACTTCGGCAGCAGCGATTTTGTTGTTTAAAATAAAGTCAAAAGGTTCGTTAATGTATCTGGATCTATACCAATCAAATTCGGAAAGGTATTCCCCCTTGTCTTGGTGATCCAAATCATACAATACCCATTGATCTGCAAGAAATCCGCCAAAAACATTGGCCTTAAATTTCTTCCATGGTGAGCATTTGAACTTGTTTTTGACGAAAACAATTCGACACCAATATAAGACGAATAGCTTTAGTTTCTTTATGCACTTTTTTGCAAATTTGAACATGCTTATTTCTCTTTTCTGTCTATTAGGTTTGACTTTACAATTGCCGCCAATTTCTCCGTTGAAGTTCCTAAATCTTTTGGAAGAAATTCTCTTCGGTAATTGTCCAGCGTTTCTTGTGGGTACGCACCCGAATCAATTAAGTCCATTACCCCTTTGGCGTCTTCAAATGCACATCCAGCCATAGACGAAAACGGATTGACATTGAGTCCATTTTTCTCTGTGTATTCCTCGTAGTCATAAAGATAATACACAGTTTTTTTGTTCAGTACCGCTGCTTCAACAGCGATTGCCGAATAATCTGTAATGAGGTAATCACAAATGGATAGTAAGTCCACTGCCTTAAACTCATCGCAGGTTAATACACCTTCTCGCTGCGTTTCTAATTTCTGGTTGGGGTGTCCTTTAACAATCAATACATATTTATGAAAATCTATAGTATCTAAAAGCGTTTCCCATTCTAGCTGGATATTCCTTCTAAAGGTCGGTGCATATAACAGCACGGTTTTTCCCTGTAGCTCAGGATAAGCCTTTGCAATTTCAGTTCTATTTTTTTCAGCAGACTGTAGTAGATGATCAATACGCGGAAGTCCAATATTCACCAGTTTATCTTCCGTAGTGTTAAAGGATGCACAGTAATATGGATTCCATGCTTTCCCACCGGCAATAATCAGATCGTAGTGCTCATGCATCTGCATGGCTCTAGCGACTGCTTCTCCTCTACCTGATGCTTTTCCTAAGGTTTGGTAACCTGACTGTTTGATTTTCCCTATGGCATGCCACATTTGAATCACGGTCAAAGTTTTCTTATGATTGAGTATAGACACTGCTGGCCAATAGGCATCAAGAACGCACACCTCACTCGTTGCTAAGTGATACATGCTTCTCAAGGTGTCAAGGCAAAAACCTAACATGCCAGTTCCACTATCATCTAATCGATTGCAAATGGCAACGATAGATACTTCAGGAATGTCCTCTTCTAACTTGCTTTTCAACATAGAAAAATCCAGGCTCAATTCGTCTGATTGCCTGCTAAGGAACAAGATTTTATTGGAATTGATTGGGCACAATTTCAATAGCCCATATAGCATGCTTAGGCAGAATTTGCCTATATGAATCATCCATATCATAGTATAATAGTTTACCATATTTAGCGTTCTTTGTAAATAACTTACGGATGATTTCAATGGTTTGGTGATGTTAACTCATAAAAAAGCCGACTCCACTTCTGGTGGTAAGTTGAAAGCTAAATGCCATCATTCGCAGTTTATTTGATAGATGATGTCAATGGGCTGCATTATGTCAACTGAAATGCCATCATTCGCAGAATTAAATGTTGCTGATGCCAATGACCATGTATTATGTTAACCCAAATGCCATCATTGCCAGTATTTATATTGAGTGGTGGCATTTTGTATTGATCAAGAGCAAAAATACCTGCTATCTTCACAGGAATTGTAATAGAATTGCCATCAGCTAGCTTGTAACAGGCAGATGATGGCATTTCGCTTTCGAGAAAATCGTATATTGCCATCAATGGGTTTTTAATCGAAAGATGATGGCATTTCTGCTTTCGAAAAGATTGCTATTGCCATCAAGGCCCTTTATATTCCAGATTGATGGCATTTCAAATGCACCTTCATCATCCCCAAAAAAATAAAACCAGAGGCAATTTCGCCTCTGGAAAAACGATCAATAGATTATGAACGTTTGCGCTGTCCCAACACTTGACATAGCGCTAAATTTTATTTTTTAGTATGTTTCACTATTTTATGATTTTAATAATGTCTAGTGAATAGCCCATTATTTCTCCGACATCCGTTATTTTTCCACGTATGGTCATTTTATCTCCTTTGGAAAGCTTTTTGATTTGTGCAAGCTGCTCATCATCTTGTATGTAGCATTGCACTCCAACAAATGCAAAATCATCGTTCATTGGCATAAGGCTAATATAATCTCCACTGCTGTCTATCGTTGATAGTTCTCCTGTAATTTCAACATAAGTATCGTCATATTTATCCGCTGCGCTAGCTGCATTGTTATCCAAATCGTCCATTAGCTCATCTACTTTATACTGAGTATAGGTAATTTCTTCCTTCGGGGCTTCTGTTTTTGTCCCTGCACTCTGTGAATCTTTCGGAGTAGAATCATCACTTCCGCTCATCGCGCCGCCTATGCCGCCTATTACAAAAATTACAATAATAGCGATAAACCAACCTCTCCTGTAAATTGGTTTTTTATTTTTTCCACCGCACTGTGGGCATACTTTAGCATTCTTTGCAATATCAGCACCACAAACACTGCAAGTTTTTGTCATCTTTTTTTCGTTCATTTTTTCACCTCTTAAATAATTAAATCACTAGTGGTTCCAATCCATGTTCTTCTAAAACAATATTGATTTTCAACACGTCATACATCCCCATATTGATTAATGTCGCTACTCTGACATCCCGTTCATTTCGTAGCCTTAATCTACAATAACCTCCAATTTCCAAACCTTCGTTTGTCTCTTCATAACTCATATGAGCACCAATGCAAAGAGCAATGATTTTATCTCTTCCAGGGTTCAGCTTAGTACCATTGGTAATGTTATAAACATAATTCCGGTTGATATGGCTATGAGCAATAACCTCCTTCATCGAAATATTTTTCTCTGCTACCAGTTTGTTTAAATACTGATAAAAAAACTGGATTTCGCCTTTTCTCTTTTGGGTACAAATAAATTCATCTATTTCTTTTTCTGTTTTTAGTTGCTTAAGCCTTTTTTCTAAATCTCCTGTGTTATTCCCCATTTTGCTTTGCAAAAAAGATTGCCGACAATGTACCCTTTGTGTGCAAATCCGAATACTCTGTTCTTAACATGTCTTATCCCTTCTTTCTTGAAATGCTAAGTATAGTTTATCGTTTATAGTCACCTCTTTGTTGTGCTGCTAGCACGAAAAAAGGCCTCATCCTATCATATAGGATGAGGCCCTTGATAAAACAATGCGAACGATTTGGTATCGTTACTATTCTCTTTTTATATCTTTATTATTCAATTATACTTAATCCATATTCCTCTAAAACCAAGTTGACTTCTAATACTCTATTTATCCCTTGATTTATTGAAACAGCAATCCGCACATCTCTCTCGTCTCGTGG
Source organism: Clostridiales Family XIII bacterium PM5-7 (assembly GCA_050435405.1). GTDB lineage: Bacteria > Bacillota > Clostridia > Peptostreptococcales > Anaerovoracaceae > Senimuribacter. The sequence goes on along the minus strand of JBNDKG010000005.1, from coordinate 32,372 downwards.
ATAAAGCAATGCTACTTTTGCTAGGGCAAGACCCTTCTGTGTCTCCCGATAAGTCATTCCTGCTCCAATACATAATGCCAAGACCTTATCGCGACCAGGATTTTTCTTGTCCCCGTTTATGATGTTGTAAACGTAATTTTTATTTATACCGCTTTTTTCAATCACCTCTGAAGTTTTCAACTGTTTCCTTGCAATTATTTCATTTAGGTATTGATAAAAAAACTGAAAGTGGTTCTCAGCACTTCCGTGAAAAAAATCATCCGCCTCTTTCATTTGATTTACTTGTTCAAGTTTTTTCGATAACGTTCTCGTTGTTGTCTTCACTATTTCACCGCCATATTCTGTGTTCAATGTTTCAATATTATGTTACAATAGAATCAACATGAATGCAACAGGAGAGGTTCCTATTATGACCATTGAACATGAATTTATTCTTTCTTTCTACAAAGAAATTTCAACAATAAATAAAGACAAGCAGGTTTTTCTGGTTCAGCACATCGAAACAGGACAAGTATATGTCAAAAAAACGATTTTGGCATACAACTACGACCTGTATCAACTGCTTAAAAAAAATGCATTTCCATTCATTCCACGCATAGAAGAATTGATTATTGATGACGAACGTTTGATTGTTATTGAAGAATTCATCAATGGGCGAAACCTTCAGGATTTTTTGGATGAAAAAAAATTCTCAGAAGAAGAAGTAAAGAGCATCATCTTTCGATTATGCGATATTCTGCAACCACTACATAATCATGTTCCGGAGATTATCCATCGTGACATCAAACCTTCCAATTTGATGTTAGATTCAATCGGACAACTGTATCTTATTGATTTCGATGCAGCAAAGGTATTCGATCCAAAGAAAAAAAGAGACACTGTTTTAATGGGAACAGCGGAATATGCAGCACCAGAGCAATACGGGTTTTCTCAATCAAGCACTAAAACAGACATTTATGCCATCGGCATTTTAATTAATGAATTATTAACTGGAAAGCTACCTGTGAATGAACTGTATTCTGGTCCTCTTCAGGCCGTTATTCAAAAATGTACCGCAATTGACCCAGAAAAAAGATTCAATAGTGTAATCGAATTGCGGAACAGTCGTGGATTCGTAGACGAGGAACCTTCCAATCTTCCCCCAGGATTTAGAAGTGATAATCTTCTCGTAAAGTTTTTTTCTGCTTTAGGATACATTCTACTCATTTATGTCATCATGACCACTGAATTTGAAGATGCTAATGGCATCGAATATTCCACAGGCATTCAATACCTTAATCGTATCATGTGTACTTCAATGATTCTGCTGGCAATTTTTTATCTAGGAAACATGAGTGGAATAAGGAACATTTTCCCATTTAGGCAAAGATCCAATGGGTTGGGAAATAAATTAAGAATTGCCCTTGGCTGTTTTCTGTTGATGATGATTCCGGCTGGGATTACGGTCATTATTGAATCAATCCTCGGCATCGCCTAGCAAAGGAGGCCACTTATGACAAACAAACCGATTATTTTAGCATCCCAATCACCAAGGCGAATTGAAATGATGAATCGTCATGGATTTCAACCAGAAATCTGCCCAGCAGACATTGACGAAACCTTGCCAGAAAATATAAGCATGATGGATGCGGTTATGTTTTTGGCATTAAAAAAAGCCCTTCATGTCGAACGGCTTGGACAACCTAAAGGTTCAATCATTATTGCAGCAGATACGGTGGTCTTCAAGGACGGCATTTTAGGGAAGCCAGCCAATCGTCAGGATGCTGATATGATGCTGCGAAAAATCAGAAACACCAGTCACTTTGTGGCAACTGGTGTAGCTATCCTTGTGGCTGGCGAACCGAGCCGCGAGGTATTCTGTGATGTGACTGAAGTATTCGTCAAAGACTTTAGCGATACCCAGCTTAACGCCTATTTGGATACCGATGAACCTTACGATAAGGCTGGCGCCTATGCCATTCAGGGTATCTTTAACCAATACATCCAGCGTTATGACGGAAGCTTTGATACCGTCGTCGGATTCCCTTGGGATCTGATTTCTGCTAAGCTAGCTCTCCTTTAGGTAACAATATTGATCCATTTTTTGCTATTGAATCTTCTTCTACACACGAAAATTCTAACCAAATCTCCCAGCTGCACCATTGCCATGGCAAGTGGTAGTGGCAGATGAAATAACAGCACTGCTATATATGCCAGCGGTGCTTGAACACACAAGTTGCAAATGGTCTCCACCTTCATGCAGAAAACCGTATCGCCACCTGCTCTGAGAATACCGACAATGTATATGTAACCTAACATCTTTGGCGTTAATAGCACCGCCATGGTGATTAAGGTAATGATCAATAGTCTATTGGTTTCACCACTGAAATTGTAAATTCCCGATACTGGCACACTGATGAGAATCATCACCACCGTGATGATCGCATTTAATATCCATACAATTCTTACGGCCTGCTTTCCGCTTTGGAAGGCTTTTTCTTTGTTCTTTTGTCCAAGCATTTCTCCAATGAGCATGGCCGAGGCATTGCCCACTCCGAAGTAAACGGATTGCAGCATTTCGCTAACCACGTTGGCTACTTGGGCAACTGCCAAGGCAGACGTTCCCAGCATTCCATAGGCTGCAAAAATCAGGGCAACAGAAAGCGACCATCCACCTTCAGTGAGCACCACGGGCATGGCAGTCTTCATGACTTTCTTGAACAATTCTTTTCCAAATTGCAATAACTTGTCTGGTCTTACCTTCAATGGATGCTCTTTTCTCGTGTACACATAACCCACTAAAGCCAAAAACTCAAAGACTCTTGCAATCAGTGTGGCTACGGCAGCACCTTCAACGCCCATTTGCGGAAGTCCAGCCTTGCCGAAAATAAGCAAGTAGTTTAGTACCGCGTTAATGGACAACGCGACTGCATTGATGATTGTCGGAACCATCAAATTCTGTATGGCACGTGAGTTATAGGAAATTGCTCCTGAAATACTGGAAAAAATATAGGAAAAACATGCAATGCGAATGTAATTCACCCCATACTGAATAACCGCATCATCTTCAGAAAACAAACCGATGATCTGCGGTGCTAAGGCATAGGCTAATATTGACACCACTACTGCAAAGCTCAAGCCCACTAAGTAGTCAATGCCAAGTACCTTTCTTACACCATCCAAGTCCTGCGCACCCCAATACTGGGCAGTATATACAGCTGCACCACTGAACAAGCCAAACAAGGATACAGTAAAGATAAAATAAACCTGATTGGCCGCACCTACTGCTGCTAGCTGCTGTTCTCCCAGCATACCAATCATCAAGGTGTCAATCAGATTCAACCCAATACTGATAAGATTTTGGAATACTACTGGAATTCCAATAATCACCATCTTCCGATAAAATTGTTTGTCCCCCGATAATCTAGGCATATATTCCTCCAACATCAAAAATATCCGTCAGAGCATTCTATCATACCTGATTTTCTTTTTCAATTGTATTTCTATAGAAAACTATTGTAGCATCAAAAAGGAGCAGGCTTTCGCTTGCTCCTTTGGTTTTTGTTAATTGGCTTTTTCAATACTTGCCGCAAGGCCTGGCGTAATGACAATATCCATATTCTTAAGCCTAAAGGTAAACGTTGTGTTACTATATAATGAGTCTAAAATTGGATAGAAATAGTATGTTACACCATCCATGATTACCGTTTTCGAATATTGCTCTTTGAAAAATTCCTTACCACTTCCCTTGAAGATATTCGATGACCATTTCTTTGTCGTTAAGAATAAACCATATTCACGATCTTTATGGGCAGGATCTCCTGAATTTTCAATTCCTGGATAAAAATCATTATGAACAACTAATAATTCACCTTGGTCCTCAACAGTAACGCCTTTAATGAACCATCTATCTTCCGTAGCTCCATCGCCCTTCGGTACATAGTAAGCAAACATGTTCTTCATTGGTGGGTGGGTTTCTTCAACATTGGCACTGTCTGGCCAATCGCCAAAGTGTACCCCTGTGGTGGTTTCTAACGTCTTTCCTGTAGCATTAACCATTGGGAACGGATACTGTTTTCCAATGAGGAACAGGTCATACGGCCTTGGTTCGCTATTGGTTTTCGTCACCGACAGATCGTCATAATTAATCTTGATTACTCCTGCATGGGTTCCTACTGCTAGGCCTGGCATATTTCCGTTGATTCCATTAAGGTATCTGCAACCCGTGATGGATTTAGGTGAACGAATTTCACATGCAAATCCGCCTTCAAGGCCAGTTCCGCCAAAGTATCTGGATTTTCCATCTACCAATCCTGTTGCATAACAGTCTTTATATGTTGATTTACCAGCAACATCTTCCCCAACAAATCCACCAGCTTTTTGGTCTGGTGCAGATGGAGAAGCTGTAGAATAACAGTTGTCCACCGTCAATGCTGGATGCGATGCTCCGCTGCTTCCTACGTGACCGATAAGACCTCCGGCAATCTTTCCTGCCGTTACATTGTAGGTCTTGTATATGCCATCATCTGTTCTTCCGCTGCTATAGCTAGTTATAATGCTGACAACATTATTTTCTCCAGAAATGCTTCCGATTAATCCGCCAGCCACATCTCGACCTTCAACTTTCATTGCTGAAGCACAGTCTCGGATTTCCACATCTCCGCTACGGATTTCACCAATCAGTCCACCTGCGTGGTAATCCTTAGACACCACTTCACCGTCTAAGGCGGCTACACTATTTACCTTGAGCGAACCATTTACCACAGCCACCAGGCTTCCAGCGGAAAGTTTGGCTGTGCTAGAAGTGGAACCACTCACATGCTGCACCATCACATCGAATTTCTCCAAGGTCAGATTCTCTATAGTGTATTCCGTCGTAGGGTATTTGGTTGATCCTACACTTTGGAACACGGCTGCCATGTTTTCTGTATCAGATGCGCTATTGTTGATGACAAAATTACGCAAGGTCTTTCCATTTCCATTGTATTCTTCCAATGTGGTTAGATGAACGCCATAATAGCTTTCATTGGTTAGCTTAGCCGAATCGGCAGAATAAATGCTCTTCTTTTCTGTAGCAGTATTGTGGAATACATTCCAATCTAAATCTGCCGTTTGTTTCGCTGTTTTTACATACGGTTTATTCGGCTCAATATTTGCGTTAATCTTGGAAACCATAGGATCCAAATTCTCTAAATGCCTTATTGCCGAGATTTCTACTGACTTTTCGATATTCAAATTGTTTGTCGTATTGGTGCCAGAATAGAACAAGCTGTTGGTGCTGCCTTCCAATTTGATTGCATCTGTGTACTCACCGTCAATGATGACTTCCACCTTAATGTTCTCTCCAGGGATTAAATCTGGGAACATGCTGGCAAAATGACCATCGTCACAGGTAATGTCATCTAAACAAACCTCATATTCAAGCACAGGGTTGTCTATTCCTTCCACCGTAACCTTTTCCACTTTCCACCAGTCCTCTTTTACCTTAGGTTGTGGTGTGAAGGTGTTTCCATTCAATTCCAAATCAAGCACTTGCTTTTTGCTTGCGCCGCTTTCTTCTCCCGTAATGACCACTTGAACACTGGTATTTTGGACAGTTCCGCTAATTGGTTTGAAGAAATTGGTGTCGCTGATTTTTAACAGCAGTCGCTCTCCATTTTCAATAAGCAAAGTAGGCTGATCCTTCAAGGATGGGTCTAACTCGTCAGCCATGGCGCCACCGTAGTATCCGATGGTTACCTTTTTGTTGTCGGAATTGACGTGATCTCGTCTCGCCTCACGACCAAGCTTAGGGTCACGTCCCGAGTTTTGATTAAGCTGCGCCACATCTAGCGCAGTTACGCCTGCAGCGTTATCTGTGTAAAACACACCGTAAACGGTTGCTGTTTTCACGTTATATTCAATAATGTAAGAGCCTTCAGTTCGAACGGTTTCGTCAATTGCACCAAAAGGAAGCATATTTTTCAACATGCTTGAAGTAAGCGCATCGGGACTCTTCGGCGAATACACCAGATAATAATACTCGTCATTGCTTGCTCCCGGCCATTGTTTGTCTTCGCTAGACGCATCAAAATCTGATGGTTTGATGGTCATCAGCTGGCCATAATCACTGGTATTATTGATTCGTCCTGTAACCTTTGCCGAGGTTAAATGGTTTTGCGCAGCGATAAACACTTGACGCGCAGTAGAATCCATTTCTGTCAGCCTCATGTTTTTCGCATAGCTAACAACGCCCATCATGGTCAACCCTAATAAGATGACAATAATGGCCACTGCAACAAGTAGCTCAGCAAGAGTAAACCCTTTCTTATTCTTCAGTTTCTTCTTCAACGATAGTTTCATCTTTAATTTCTTCCAATCCTTGCTGTGTATCAGCATTAAACATGGTTTCAAAGAAGGTTACCTGCAAGTTTACACTTACCGTACCTGAATTGATTCCTCCAGTAGAAGATCCTGGTGAAATGTTAATATTTCTAATTAAGCATCTGTATTTGCAATTATACAGCTCCTTGATGATGGACACTGCTCCATCGTAGCTTCTGGCCGTAAAGGATATGTCAATGACTCTACGTACAGCGTCACCTTCCTTCACTGGGTCAGAAAAGTTCAAGTTATAATCTACTGCATTGGCAAAAATAGTGTTGAGTGCACTAATTTCATTCTTTACATTGTTATAGCTGGCAACAACTTTGTTGGTCATGCTTTTGTTTTCGTCCATTTCCTTTTTCATGCGAACGATATCCATGGCCCTGCTTTGTTCTGTCAGCAGCTCGGTTTCTAGCTCCTCTGTACTATTCGCTTCAATGATTTGATTCACTTCCTTTATCACAAATTGATAATAAAGCAATCCAAACAATAGTGCACAGAGCACGACCAGCAAAATCTTTTCACGTTTGCTAAAATTACGGCTTAACATTCTACTGTTCACCTCCTGCAGTCTTAAAATTAATCACCATCGATGCAGAAACAGATGCGCTCTCATCGTTTTGGGTTCCGGCTGTTGTTACATTGACATAGCTGACAATGTCGCTATCCTCTAATGCAGCCACTATCTCGGATACTACGCTTAATCTGGTGTTGGCGATGGTTAATGTCGCCACATTCCCTGAAATCTGCAGTGAACTGATATTGGCCTTTGGCAATACCTTTTTACTGATCGCGTTGATGATTTCCAAACGATCTTGTTCTATGCGTTCTTCTTCATTAAGATATCCGTTTCCATAATGACTGTAATCTGCTTTCACCTCGTCATAAATGGCGTTTTGCTCTTTTAATTCACCAATGGAATACTGCATTTCTTGGTATGCTTTTCTCGCATCGTTGGCCGCTGCAAGCTTGTCAATGACCATGAATTTTACAAACACCATCAATACAATCAAAAAGATCACAAAGAATAGAACCGGAAGCTTAGTTTCTCCAGCATCTCGATCAGAAATCGCAAGGTTAATCGAGGTTTTTTCTGGATATTTGATTTTGCCGACTTTTTTCTTGCTTAGTTTTCCCATATCCGCACCTCCTATTCCCAAACGATACCCAGAGCTCTAGGCCCTGCCACAATAGCGTCTACATCTTCGTACTCATCAGTGAATAGTTCGCTGATTGGCAGTACATTGATTTCTACAGTTTCTTTCACGGCTTCAATTAACGGCGTAATCATTGCTCCTCCACCGCAGTAATGAATCGTATCCAAGCTGTTTTCTGGATGGTTAAAGTTATAGAAGTTTAATACCCTCATGATCTCGATGGCCATTTGGTTGTAGATTTCCATACACGCTGGGTCTCTCAAGATTTCATCTGTATTGTTTTCTTTATAAATGGATGCAATGTGAACATCTTTATCGAGAATGTCTGCAATCTGCATATCAATGGCTTCCGAACCCGGTTCCATAGTTCTCGTAATTTCATATTCACCTTTCGTAAAGAAGCTGATTTTGTTACTGCGATAACCGATGTCTAGGATCGCATAATCTTTGCTCATGCCCTCATTAAGGCCTTTTACTTCTTCATAGTCTCCAATGATATTCTTTAGGGCACAAAATTCTGGCGCAAGGGAAGTCAATCGTAACCCTGCACGCTTAAGCATGGTACGATATTTCTTCACCGTTTCTTTCAATACTGCCACTGCCTCCAAATCGATTTCGGTTATCTTACCGTCTGGACCAGCAATTTGCTTGATTACCGCATAATCATAGGCGTACTTCTCTTTTTCTTCTGTAATATAGTCATGGAATTCATAAGGAAGATTTACCTTCAATTGATCCACGTCCATTGCAGGAAGCGTTACCCTCTTAATATAGCACATGCTTTCTGGTAGCACTACCGCCGCATTTTTTACTGAAATTTTATGTTCCTTCAAGGTTTCTTTGATGAAGTCAGCCATCGCTTCCCAAGAAACGATTTCGTCTTCTCTGACTGCATTTTCGGGAACGTCTGCTGTAACCATTTGTTCCAAATTGTAGTCGCTACAGACTGCAATCCGCAAACGACTATTCCCTATCTCCATGCCCAAAATTTTCTTTGCCATAGGTCATATCCTTCCTTTAACTAAAATAAATTTAAGTACCAGCCGACAATCTCTTTTCCCACCAGAATGCTGATGATGACTGCCATTGAAATCGCTGGTCCGAATGGTATTTTCTTTTCGTTTGACAAGACGACAAACAGTATGCCGAGGAAACAGGCCAGCATTAAATTTAACAGGCCAACCCATGGTCCTAAATAAAGTCCAGTCATGAAGAAGAGCTTAATGTCTCCTCCACCTAAACTTTCTTTTCCTGTGATTTTATCAAAGAGCATCGCCAGCAGTAACATACTACCTGCAATGGCAAATCCTCCGATTAATCCTAAAACTAACTCATCCTTCCATCCATCCTGCAGCATAGGTAAGGTGGCTGCCCACCAAAGGATTCCTCCGATGATGAACCTATCCGGTATCTCGTAGATTTCCAAATCCACCAAGGATAGCCCAAGCAGCATACATGCCAGCACCAAATATCTCAATGCCAGCCAGGATACATCAAAGCGATAAGCAATGAGCATAAAGGTCACTGCACAAATTAGCTCCGCGATGAAATATCTAGATGAAATTTTTTCTTTGCAGTATCTACATCGACCCTTCAGCATAATGTAGCTGACCAGTGGAATTAAATCCATCCCACCTAAAGGGTGGTCACACACTGCACAGTGGCTTCTTCCCTTCAGCACACTTTCCTCATGGGCAATTCTCCATGCCATACAGTTGATGAAGCTACCGAGGACAGCACCGAAAATTCCAGAAACCACCAATATGTATATTGTTATTCCTGCACCTTCGCCAATCACGATCTGTTATCTCCTTCTACCCACTCGAGCAAAATGTTTGACGAGTCTGCAATTACTCTAATGATTAACGTATTTTTTTCTCTATGATCAATAGGGTGTTCGTTGTACCCTTTTATTTTCTCTGCTAATATTTTCTTTGTCACGGGATCGTAATATCCCATGGTTTCCCCCTCTAGTTCGTGGGGACAAGTCTCACTTGTTTCACTACATCCACTAACTACACAGCCTGTAGTCATCCAATTGGTTCTCGCAACAGATTCTGCTGCATTTAGCCTGAGGGCATCGTTTCCTGTGTCCATCTGACTGAAATGATAACGGACACCAAGAAAGAGTAGGAAAGCCAAAATCAAGCCAATTCCCACAATGCAAAATACTTCTATTCTCGACCATCCTCGTTTGTTATCTCGTAAGTTCATGATTCCTCAATTATCCATCTTGATGTTGATTCGAGGAACCGCAACCCGAACGGTTCCTCGATGATTAGTGTTTAAATATGCCCGTTTACTTTTAAGCTTATTCCCAGTCAACCTCAACAGCGCCTGAGGCTGTATCTATGATAACAAAAACAACTTTGCCGTCCGCTACTGTAGTTCCAGTATATGTTTTTCCAAAGCTAGTCCCTCCGTCTGTAGCTGTGCCCTTTCCATAAGGAACAGTAACTTCAGCCTTAGTTGCAACGAAAACTCCTTCGTCTGCAAAATAATATGCTTTAGCTTTTGGAGCAGTTGTAGTTTTCCACGCTGAACCAGTTGCATCCGGCTTAATATCATCACTTAGGTATGCAGTAACTGCTGCACCTTTTGCTGCTCTCATGTTAGCAACGTCTGTAGCTTCTCTTGATTTTTCCAATCTTCCAGTGAAAATCGGAATGGATACTGCAACTAAGATTGCGATAATTGCAACAACAACCAATAATTCAGCAAGGGTAAATCCCTTTTTGTTTAATTTTTTACTTAACATTTTTCTCATTTCTAGCATGCTAATTTCCTCCTTCGTATGTTTAATACTGTTTTGATAGATCTATCTTTAAAGACATCGGGTTGAATTGGTGTCTTTAAGAACTAAATTTGTTCGTACATCTGGAACATTGGCAAGTATACAGCAAGAACGATAAATCCTGCAAAAATTGCCATGAGAATCATGATTCCCGGTTCCAGCTTGTTGATGGCTTTCGCCGTTTCGTGTTGGGCTTCGTTATCGAAGTAATCTCCAACGGTTTTCAGTGTGTCTTCCAGCTCACCAGTGGATTCACCGATGGCGGTCATTTCCACTAGGGTTTTCGGGAAGTATTTGCTGTCACGCATACAGTCGCCTAACATTTTCCCCTCTTCGATTTTCCCGCTCATGGCGGATACTTCTAGACTAAGAACGTAGCTGTCCATAATCTTGGCTGTAATCTCTAGAGAGTTATGCACCGTAACGCCTGCTTGTAAAAGAGCCGTCATGGTATTGGCAAATTGACTGCATCCATTGAGCAACGCGATCTTTCCTAAAATCGGAATTTTCAACTTGAAATCGCTCCAAAACACTCGTCCTTTTTCTGTATTGAAATACACCTTGAGTCCAATAATCAAGACAAGCAGAATACCTGCAATGATCATCCAATACTCCACGAAAAAGTCGGACATGGCAATCATCATTCTAGTGATCAGTGGCATTTCTCCGCCTAGCTCTGAGAAGGTTTCCATCAATGTTGGGATGACCTTAATCATGACTACAGCCAGTACCACAATGGCTACGCAGATAACGAAGATTGGATACATCATTGCCTGCTTGACCTTTTGTCCTGTTTTATATGCTTTTTCGTAATATTTTTCTAATGTCTGAAAAGAGTTTTCCAGCGTACCGGAATGTTCTCCTGCTCTAATGGTTTCGATAAAGGTAACAGGTAACGCCGTACAGTTTTTCTCGAAACTGTTGGCAATTCCGTTTCCTTCGGCAACATCATCTGCCGCATTGGCCAGCATTTTTCGAAGCCGTTTATCATCTGTTTGTTCTGCAATCATTTCCATGCATCGGGAAATCGGAACTCCCGACTTGAGAATAATGGCAAACTGAGAACACATGACCGACAAAGCATTTTGGTCCATCTTTGCTTGTCCCAGCTCCATAGACAATATGCTTTTGCTTTCTTCAACTGGCGTGATTTTCGTCACTATTGGGCAGGTAGCTTTGATTTTTTCTACAGCTGCAAATTCGTCTACAGCCTGAATTACGCCTTTTTTCTTGACGCCATCTTCAGTTATGGCTGTATATTGATACGTTACCAATCCCAAATCACATCCTTTCTGTTCGGATTTTTTTATCTAATGTTGACATATCTCTTAATAAAATCTTTATCATTGGCGGCTTCCATACAGGTTTCTGCTGAAATGGTGCCTTCCTTAACCATTTTCACTAGGCAATTGTCCATGATGACGCTTCCCTCGTTGGCTCCAGCCAACATCGAGGACATCATTTGTGGTGTTTTTCCTTCGCGAATCAAGTTTCGAATGGCCGCATTAACCACCATCACTTCACAAGCCGCAACTCGTCCAGTACCTTGCTTTCTCACTAGCAATTGCTGTGATAACACTGCCTTTAGGGTAGTGGATAGCTGCAATCTGATTTGCGGTTGACGTTCCGCTGGGAATACGCCAACGATACGGTCGATGGAATCCGGTGCCGAATTGGTATGCAAAGTTGCAAAGACCAAATGTCCAGTTTCAGCAGCCGTTAAGGCTGTTTCTATGGTATTTAAGTCACGCATTTCACCGATGAGGATGACGTCTGGGTCTTCTCTCAAAATTGCCCGCAAACCGTTTTCATAGCTCTGTGTATCTTTTCCAATTTCTCTCTGGTTGATGACACATTTGTCAGGCTCGTACAGATATTCTATCGGATCCTCTAACGTGATAATATGATCTGTTCTCGTCTGATTGATTCGGTTCAAAATCGCTGCCAAGGTGGTGGATTTACCACTTCCTGTTTCACCGGTAACCAGTATGATCCCCTTTTGCCAAGAAGGGAACTGGCTTACGATTGGTGGAAGTCCTAGGCTTTCTAGCTCTGGGATTTTGTTGCTGAGAATACGCAGCGCCGCCGAAATGTATCCCTGCTGTCTAAACAGGTTGACTCTCACACGTTCTCCTGCAATGGTGGCCGCTAAGTCTAGCTCTCCAATTGCGTCAATCTGATCGTATAGCTTTCCTGCCAATTCCTTGGCAATGGTTTCGCAATCACTACCTGATAACGTTTCTGGCATCAAGTCAACCAACTGACCGTCTTTTCTACATTTTGGTGGTAGACCAGCTACCAAGTGTATGTCAGATGCGCCAAATTCACTGGCTCTACTGACTAAGGTTTCTACAATCATATTATCTCCTATTCAATACCGCCTAAAGCGCTAAATAGCTCTTCAACCGTAGTAATTCCTTTTTCAACTAAGATATCTCCGCTTTTGATCATCGGTACAAAGTCTGTCTTGGTCAATGTCTGTCGCAATTCCTGAACGGTAGCTCCATGGGTAATCGCTCCACGCATTTCGCTGTTGACGTTCATGATTTCAAAGACACCGATTCTTCCTCTGTAGCCAGAGTGGAAACACATTGGACATCCTTTTCCACGATAGAAGGTTCTCACCTGCATTGGATCGATGCCAACCAAGCTGCATTGCTCTGGATCTGGTTGATATTCTTCTTTACAGTTGTCACAGATTCTTCTGACCAATCGCTGAGAAATGATGCCGCGAAGTCCTCCCGCAATGAGGTACGGCTCAATGCCCATATCTCTCAAACGGTCAATGGCCGATACGGCGTCTTCCGTATGAATGGTGGAAATAACCAAGTGGCCAGTCATTGCCGCTCTCATGGCAATTTCTGCGGTTTCTCCATCACGAATTTCTCCGATACTGATGACATCTGGGTCCTGACGCAAAATCGCTCTCAATCCTGCTGCGAAGGTCAGACCAGTTTTTTCATTGATCTGCACCTGTGTAGTTCCTTCAATGTTGTATTCTACTGGGTCTTCCAAGGTGATGAGGTTGGTTTCCTCGTTGATCAATTCCCTAATCATGGTTGACATGGTGGAAGATTTACCACTTCCTGTAGGTCCAACGATGAGAATAACACCACTGGTATTGCTCAGTAGCTTATCCATTTTCTTGGAGTCCTCTCCCATGAGACCAATTCCTGCTCTATCTTGCAATTCGCCATTTCTGGACAATAGTCTGATTACCATTTTTTCGCCAAAAATAGTCGGCAAAGTGGACATACGGAAATCGATGGTATTGCTTTTTAGTTGAACTTCCGCTCTACCATCCTGTGGTACGCGTCGTTCAGAAATGTCCATTCTTCCCATAACCTTAAGTCTGGAAATAACTGATTCCTGTAAATCCTTAGGGATTTCTAAAATATTATGTAGTCTGCCGTCAATACGCATTCTCACTCTCATGTTGCCTTCGCTTGGCTCAAAGTGAATGTCACTGGAACGTTCAGACACTGCTCTTTCTATAATCGAGTTTACCAATCTAATGGTTGGTGCACTGTTTTCTTCGTTATACACATCTGTGGTGGCTTCTTCTGGTCTAAATCCAGATTCTTCACGCATCTGTGCCATTGCCTTTGCTGCACCTTCGTTTCCATACAGCGCGCTGATGGAATGCTCTACTGCATGTTCTGATGCAATCAACGGAATGACTTTTTTCTTGGTTGCACTACGTACTTCTTCCACTGCCATAAAGTTCAGTGGGTCTTTCATGGCAAGATAAAGTGTGTCCTTCACCAGTTTTACTGGAACAACACCATGTTTTTTGGCGATGCTCTTCGGTAGCTGTTCCACCATTTCTGCTGGAATAACTGTCTTGGTCAAATCGATAAAGTCGATACCCAGCTGCATCCTTAGGGCTTCGATCAACTGACCTTCTGTAATGAATCCATTGTCGATTAATACTTTTCCAAGACGATCCTTGGACTGTTTCTGTAGCGCCAAGGCCTCGTTTAGTTGCTCTTCTGAAATTAATTCAACGGATAAGAGCAAGTCTCCCAGTCTCTTATATTTCATGCTATTCCCTTTCCTTGCGTTTATTTGTTAATCGGTTTTACCTTAATTTCTTGTTCCAATATGAGGGTTTTTCCCGAATCTACGACTTTTAGTATCTGTATAGTTGCTGTAATCACATGGGTGCCCACGTCATAGTTGTAATCTATCGATGTGGTCAGATTATTGGTCATGGTTTTATCTGTTGCAATGGCCACCGATTGGTGCTCATCTCCTTGTGCAGGTTTTGCCACTTCCACCATCAAAATTCCACGATTTCCGGTGGTATCATCGGTGAAGAACACTTCCATATTCTCATTGCCGCTGACAAAGGTAGTTACTGGCGTACTGCCTACAACCAATTGACCTGTTTTGATCTCCCGAGCAAATCGGAATTCATCCTTCACCTTGGTCACTGTTGTTGCCATCAACGTCTGCGCCTCGGCTTTTAGCGTTACCTTTTCGTAGGCTTCTTTCACTACGCCAAATCCGCTACCCAGTATGGTGACCAACAGACCCAGAATCAACACGACCATTAAAAGCTCTGATAGGGTAAAGCCTTTTTTGTTCATCATTTTCTTCTTCATGGCGTTGTACCTTCTGCAGTGTAGGACACTAAATTAGAAGCATCATCTTTATAAATGCATATTGGTATGCTCAATACTTTCGGGATTTCCCGATCAAAGGTGACGCTAATCTGTGCGCTAATCAATTGGTCTGCATCCTTTAATTCCATGGCAGTTGCCCCATCGTACATCACAGCCATCGATGCATTACTCTTATCGACGATTCTCACAGAAGACATAATTATGGAAGACAGCAAAAGCATCCCTGCTGCTGAAACCAGTACTGCTACTAGTACTTCAGCCAGGGTCTCGCCTTTTTTATCCAGTAATTTTTTTCTTAACTTGCTCATCCCATTCGTTCCTAATTCACTTTAATGATTGTTGCCTTTCCCCAAGACAAGCGGGTTTCGATTTCACGGAAAACATGACCATAAATGTCTACTGTTTCTGTTTCATCATTGATATGCTGCGCATTGGCTTTGATGTTTAGCTTACATGTATATAACCCTGCACCATCACCATCGGCTAACCGCAAGGTGATTTCAATATCGTAGTTGGGTTTCATGACAAACTCGCCTGTAACTGCTGACAATTCTGGATGCAGTGACGGGTTGGTCGTATCCATGGTGAATTCATTTTCGTACTTTACTCCATCAGAGAAGACCGATATGGCTGCTGTGGATAGTAAATCCGATAGTTTTCCACCTGGTTTTCCACTAGGTCTAAAGTCCTCAGTAGTGGTACCGGTTGGTGGTGTTTTCGGTTCTTTCTTGTAATAGATAAACGGTTGATTTTCTATTTCTTTTTCTATGAGCTGTGCCGCTGAAGTGACCGTATAATACGCCTGTTCTCCTTCTTTGACTTGAGACAATGTTCCTGCTGCAGTCGTTCCTGCTGCAAGGATAACCGACCCTGCCATCGAGCACAAAAGGAAAAACAGCAATGCCATTAAGATCGTCGCTCCTGATTTAGATTTAATTCTGTTCCACAACACTGCAGTTTCACCTCACTCCAATATATAATATTATGCTAATTGTACCACTTTTCACTAGCAAATTCAAGCTAATATAGGTTTTTCCTCCCTTGCGGTTATCGTCATTTTCTATTGCACCAAAATTCGAGTCTAAACGCAGATTTTCCTTGTATTTGTTATACAAAAAATCGCCAAATGTCGCAATCGTAGTTATCTGTATTTCGGGTGCAAGACGAAAAAAACCAGAGGCAAAATTGCCTCTGGAAAAATGTTTGTTTTTATGTTTATTTTGTTGAAGCGTCAAATAGTGCTTCTGCGTTGTCCCATTCTTCGATGATCTGTGGAATGATTTTGTATAAATCGCCTACGATTCCGTAGTCCGCAACTTCGAAAATTGGAGCATCAGCATCTTTGTTGATGGCAACAATGATGTCTGAAGTCTGCATTCCAGCTAAATGCTGAATTGCACCAGAGATACCACAAGCAAAGTAGATTTTAGGCTTTACCGTAGTACCAGTCTGTCCAACCTGGTGAGAGTGATCGATCCAACCAGCATCAACACATGCTCTGGATGAACCAACAACACCGCCAACCTTGTCAGCAAATTTCTTGATTAAATCGAATCCAGAAGGATCGCCTAGTCCTCTTCCGCCGGAGCAGATGATTTCTGCATCAGTTAGGGAAACAAGTTCTTTAGCTGATTTAACGATTTCTACAATCTGAGTTCTGATATCGCTTGCAGCGATTGCAGGCTTAACTGTAACGATTTCGCCTGTTGCGCCTTCTACTTTATCTCTCTTCTGCATTACGCCAGGTCTAACAGTTGACATCTGTGGTCTAGTTTTAGGACAGATGATTGTAGCCATTAGGTTACCACCAAATGCTGGACGAGTCTGTTTGATTCCTGTTGAAGGATCGTTAGGGTCCAAAGTGGATGTATCTAAAGTAGTTTCTTTGTTAGCAAACTGGATGTAGCTAGATACTTTAACGTCTAGTCTAGTACAGTCAGCAGTTAGACCAGTGTTGCATCTTGCAGCAACTCTTGGTGCTAAGTCTCTACCAATGTGAGTTGCGCCGTAAAGAACGATTTCTGGCTTGTACTCATCAATTGCCTGTTTGATTACTTTAGTATATCCATCAGTAGTGAAGTTCTTTAGTAGTGGGTCCTGAATCATGTAAACTTTTTCAGCACCATATGCAAAGCATTCTTCAGCAAGATGATCAATTCCGTCACCAACTAATAGTGCGCAAACCTGAGTATCTTCACCGATTTCTTTTGCTAGTCTGTAGCCCTCTCCGATTAATTCAAGAGCAACATTCATTAGTTTTCCGTCTCTCTGTTCTGCGAAAACCCAAACGTGTTTGTAAGCACTTAGGTCAACCTTTTCAGCTTCAGGAGCAGCTTCGATCGCTTCAAAGTTACATTTAGCGACACAAGCGTTACAGTTTGTACATTTTACTTCGTCGACAACTGCTTTTTTGTCAACCATTTTCAACGCATCAAATGGACAAGCTTTTACGCAAAGGGTACAACCTTTACATTTATCATTTATAATTTTAATAGCCATTGTATTTCCTCCTCCTTATTAGATTACATGCTTGCCTTTTAAGCCAATTAATAGCTTGTCAGCAATTTCTTTTTCAGTATCTCCTTCGATCATTGTTCCTTTTCCCTTTGGAGCTGGTGTAAATGATCTGAATACGTTTGTTGGAGAAGCTTCTAGTCCAACTGTGTTAAGGTCAACTTCGATGTCCTTAGCGTTCCATGTAACCATTTTCTTCTCAGCAAAGATACCGTTAATTGTCATGTATCTAGGAGTGTTTAATTCTTTGATTGTAGTCAACATGCAAGGAGTCTGTAGCTTGATGAGTTCATAACCATCTTCTAACTGTCTCTTTACAGTGATGTCTTTCATGTTGCTAGCGATTTCAAATTCCTCAACGTAAGTAACCTGAGGAAGGTTTAGCTTTTCAGCGATCTGTGGTCCAACCTGAGCGGTATCTCCGTCGATAGCCTGTCTTCCAGCAAAGATAAGGTCAAAATCACCAATCTTTTTGATTGCTGCTTCCAAAGTATTGGATGTAGCCCATGTATCGGAACCACCAACAGCTCTGTCGGAAACAAGTACACCTTCATCAGCACCTTTTGCTATACATTCGAATAGCAATTCAGTTGCCTGAGGAGGTCCCATAGTTACAACGGTAATATGTGTGTCAGGATATTGATCCTTAATTTTTAATGCTTCTTCTAGAGCGTTAGCATCGTCATGGTTTAGGATGCTTGGAACGCCGTCTCTAATCAGAGTACCAGTCTTAGGGTTAATTTTGATTACGTTAGTATCTGGTACCTGCTTTGCGCATACGATAATCTTAAATGCCATTTTCTATTTCCTCCTACTTCTTATTTTTTAAAAGTGGCGCCAGCGATAACCATTTTCTGAACTTCTGAAGTACCTTCATAAATTTCAGTGATCTTAGCGTCTCTCATCATTCTTTCAACTGGGTAATCCTTAGTGTATCCATATCCGCCGTGGAACTGAACGCACTTAGTGGTTACGTACATTGCTGTTTCTGCAGCATATAGCTTAGCCATTGCAGCAGCTTCGCCATAAGCCATGTGCTTGTCTTTCATGTCTGCCGCTCTGTAAATAAGAAGTCTTGCAGCTTCAATTCTTGTTTTCATGTCAGCCATTTCAAAAGCAAGTCCCTGGAACTGAGATAATTTCTTTCCAAACTGTTTTCTTGCCTGCATGTATTCAACTGTAACGTCGAAAGCACCCTGTGCAATACCTAGAGCCTGAGAAGCGATACCAATACGTCCGCCGTCTAGTGTAGACATTGCAACTTTAAATCCATCACCAATGTTTCCTAGAAGTCTATCTTCTGGAATTACGCAGTTCTGGAATACTAGCTCAGTAGTAGAAGATGCGCAGATACCTAGCTTATCTTCTGTTTTACCAATGGAAAAGCCTTCATCGCCTTTTTCTACGATAAATGCACTGATTCCACGGTTACCTTTTTTCTTGTCGGTCATAGCCATTACAACGAAAACGTCAGCATATCCACCATTAGTGATGAATACCTTTGCTCCGTTTAGAATCCATTTTCCGTCAACAAGTTCTGCTCTTGTCTGCTGTCCAGCTGAGTCTGTACCTGCATTAGGTTCAGTAAGACCAAACGCTCCAAGATGCTCACCTGTAAGTAGCTTAGGTAGATATTTTTCTTTCTGCTCGTCATTACCCCAGTTAAAAATTGGCCAGCAGCAAAGCGATGTATGCGCTGAACAAATTACGCCTGTTGATGCACAGACTCTGGATAATTCTTCTACTGTGATTGCATAGGAGATGTGGTCTCCGCCTGCTCCACCGTACTGAGTTGGGAATGGAACACCAAGCATGCCGTACTTTGCCATTTTTTCTACTGTTTCAGTAGGGAATCTGTGTTCCTGGTCAATCTCAGCAGCTATTGGTTCAACTTCGTTAGTTGCGAATTCTCTTACCATTTTTCTTACGAATTCTTGTTCCTTCGTTAGTTGAAAGTTCATGTAAATGCCTCCTTAAATTATAATAACGGTCCCCCCTTTGGGAGGATGTATTTTTAACCGCGCTTAACTGTATGCAACCATTGTTATAAAAATAACAGCATACGTATATAGTAAACCATTTTTATATATCATTTGCAACAAGTTTTCTCACTAAATTCAGATAAATTCCGAAAAAAAAGTAGTGAGTCGTTTTATACTCACTACATTTCTCTTTCATACAAAAAAGGTTCATTAAAGGTTCATTTTTTCACCAATTTACTCTGGCATAATGTTGACAATTTCTGTTGATGCAACGGCCGCTTCAATTAATGCTTCTGCATCCAACTTGCTTTCCGAAGCCAGTATTCGCTCAAGCTTAGGTTTTGTTGTAGGATGCTTCGGCAGAAACACAGTACAGCAATCCTCGTAAGGTTGAATTGAAGTTTCGAAGGTACCTATTTCCTGTGCGATGTCCATAATGTCAATTTTGTCCATGGCAATTAGAGGCCTCATCACTGGCATTTTCACTGATGCATCAGTAACCACCAGCGCTTCCGCTGTCTGGCTTGCCACCTGCCCTAGATTTTCTCCAGTAATCAACATCATGGCTCTGTTCTGTTCAGCAATTTTTTCGGCGATTCGCATCATGAATCGTCTGACCAAAATCGTCGTCTCCTCTTCAGGACAATGCTTGACGATTTCTTCTTGAATCGGCAGTAGATTGATGACGTGCATTTTGATTCTGCCGCAATAGGTGGCAACAATCTTTGCTAGCTCCTCTACCTTTTCTTGCGCTCTTTCGCTGGTATAAGGATAAGAATGGAAATGAACCGCTTCGATAATCATGCCTCGCTTGGCCATCATCCATGCGGCCACAGGGCTATCGATACCACCAGATAACAGCACCATGCCTTTGCCGTTGGTCCCTAACGGCAATCCCCCAAATCCAGCAATCTTCTGCTGATAAATGTAGGATTTGTCGTGTCTTACGTCGACAAATAGGTGGCAATCCGGTTGGTGAACATCGACGGATAAAACCTTGCAACCGATCAGCACCTTTGCACCGATAATTCTCGCAATTTCTGGAGACTTTACCGGGAAATTTTTGTCAGCTCGCTTGGCTTCTACCTTGAAGGTTTTTATCCCTTTAGTTTCGATTAAGTCCATCATGTACTTTACCGCTTCTTCCCCGATGGCGTCTAAATTGCTATCGGCTTCAACGGCAGGGCTAATGGATGCTACACCAAAAACCTTTCCCACTTGTTTCAAAATATCGTCTTTCGGAATTGACTTATTGCTTCTCACATAAATTAATCCTTCCTGACGTTTCACTTCAACATCGCCAAACGCCTTGACGTTGTGCTTAATTCTTTCAACCAACATCCGTTCAAAATACGGTTTGTTCATTCCTTTTAAGGCAACCTCGCCGCATCTAACGATAAAAATATTCTGTTCGTTCATGGTTTTCCCCTTTACACTTTATACTTGGTCAAGCTTCTAAACTTGGTCACTGCTTCTTTCAGTTTAGCTAAAGTAAACTCCATTTCGCTAATGGTATTAAACTCGCTAAAGCTAAATCTGATGGCACCATCAATTTCTTGGGTTGTTAGTCCCATAGCTGCAAGCACATGGCTTTGACCTTTCTTATTAGAAGAGCACGCCGAGCCTGTAGACACGTAGATTTGATCTTGCTCCAGCGTATGAAGAATCACTTCGCTTCTTGTTCCATTAAACGAAACATTGAGCACAGATGCTACACCATCATCAGGGCTGTTAATACGTATATCTTTTATTTCTGTTTTGATGCCTTCCATCAAATATGTTCTCGCTGCGTTCATTTTTGCGATTCTTTCATCAAAACGTTCCATGGCCACACGGCACGCCGCATCGAATCCAAGTATTCCTGGCACGTTTTCTGTGCCAGAACGCATATGACGTTCTTGTCCGCCGCCCACCATTAAGGCAGGAAGGTGAATGCCTTTTTTTACGTAAAGCGCCCCAATGCCTTTAGGTCCGTGGATCTTATGACCGCTAATCGAAATCAAATCTGCATCGCAATTTCTCATGTCTACTTTACCATAGCTTTGAACTCCATCGGTGTGTACAATGGCGTTTCCCTTTAGCCTCGCAATTTCGTTTACCGGCATCACGGTTCCCGTTTCATTATTCACCGTCATGATGGAAATCAAAATAGTCGAATCGTCTATCGCTGCCTTTAGATGATCCATATCCAGTCTACACTGGTCATCTACTCCGATATACTCTACGACAAACCCTTCTTTTTCCAACACTCTACATGCTTCCAAAACCGCTGGGTGCTCAACCTTAGAGGTGATGATTTTGTTGCCTGCACGTTTTTTGCTATGGGCGATACCGTATAGGGCTGTGTTGTCACTTTCTGTCCCTCCCGAAGTAAAGAACAGCTCATCCTCCTTGGCTCCAAGGGAAGATGCAATGGTCTTTCTCGCTTCTTTGATTTTTTTCTCCGACTCCAGTCCTAACCGATGAAGGGATGATGGGTTTCCATAATGGTTTTCCATTGCACAAAGCATCGCTTCATTTACCTCAGCATATTGTTTCGTTGTTGCGCTGTTGTCCAAATATACAAACATGAGTTTCACCTTTTCTCTATGAGATAATAAACTCCCCATGAACCATGGGGAGTCTGAATTGGTTATTTTGCAAAATCAATCGCTTTTGTCTCTCTCACAACGTTGACCTTAATCTGTCCTGGATATTCCAGTTCGGATTCAATCTTCTTGGAGATATCTCTCGCTAGCAATACAATGCCTTCGTCATTTACTTCTTCCGGCTTCGCAATAATTCTGATTTCTCTTCCCGCCTGGATTGCAAAGGATCGTTCTACACCCTTGGTGGTGTTAGCGATATCTTCTAGCTTTTCCAGTCGCTTGATGTATGCATCTAGGGTTTCTCTTCTTGCCCCTGGTCTTGCTGCAGACAAAGCATCTGCTGCTGCAATGAGGACGGCTTCGATACTCTTTGGCTCATAATCGCCATGATGCGCTGCCATGCCATTGATTACAGCTTCGGACTCTTTATATTTCTTCAGTACCTGAATACCGATGTCTACATGTGTACCCTCGTATTCATGGTCTAGGGCCTTTCCAATATCATGAAGTAGTCCTGCTCTCTTGGCTAGTACAGTGTCTAGTCCAAGCTCGCCAGCCATTAGTCCTGCAAGATGTGCTACTTCGACGGAATGCTTCAATACGTTCTGTCCATAAGACGTTCTGTATTTCAGTCTACCTAAAAGTTTGACCAATTCTGGATGTAGGTTATGAATCCCTACTTCAAATGTGGCTTGTTCGCCTTCTTCTTTAATGATTGCATTGACTTCTTTTTCTGCCTTTTCAATCATCTCTTCGATTCTTGCTGGATGGATTCTTCCATCGACAATGAGTTTTTCTAATGCCAGTCTTGTGATTTCTCTTCTTACTGGATCAAATCCGGAAATGATTACTGCTTCCGGCGTATCATCGATGATCAAATCTACACCAGTTAAGGTTTCAATTGCTCTGATGTTTCTTCCTTCACGACCGATGATTCTGCCCTTCATTTCGTCGTTAGGTAATGCGACTACAGATACTGTACTTTCTGCAACGTGATCTGCTGCACAACGCTGAATTGCTCCAGTGATGATTTCTTTCGCTTTTTTATCCGCATCTTCTTTTGCCTTGGATTCAATATCCTTGATCATTATAGATGCATCATGTCTAACATCCTTCTCAATTTCTGCTAAGAGCAACGTCTTTGCATCTTCTGCAGTGAGTCCGGAAATTTTCTCCAGCTCCTCAACCTGCTTAGCAAGGAAGTTATTCATTTCTTCTTTCATTGCGGCAATATCTTCTTCGTGTTTTGTAATGCTTGTTTCTCTTTTTTCAATGTTCTCTAATTTGCGATCAACTGACTCCTCTTTCTGAATCAATCTTCTCTCTGAACGCTGTATCTCAGATCTTCTTTCTCTGACCTCACGTTCTGCTTCTGTTCTCATTCGATGAGCTTCTTCTTTTGCTTCTAATGTTATTTCTTTCTTTATCGTCTCGGATCTGTTCTCTGCATCGAGTATTAAGTTCTTCGCTTTCTGCTCAGCACTTCCGATAGCTTTTTCGCCTACGTTCTTTCTTAGTATATATCCAATCAATAACCCTAGGGCTAACGCAACTACTCCGACAATAATGGTTAAAACTATTGGGGACATTAAAGCACCTCCTTCTTATTCAGTTTTTTTCTATTTTTAAAAGTATTTTTTCTTAAATATGTGCATTACATAATTAAATCTTGATATATTCACACAATATATATTATAATGTTTAAAACGGCATCATGTCAAGAACAAGAGGGGAAAAGGATGAACAATTTTTCAAATATAGCGAAAAACATAGACAAAACAATTATTGTTCTTGTCACACTGCTTGCTGCCATCAGTATTTTGATGATTGGTAGCACCCAAATCAACACTGGATTTATGAGTAGAGAAGTGATTGTGCAGATTATTGCTTACGGCATTGGTGCTGTACTGGCCATTGTCGTTGTTGCCTTTAATTACACCCAATTTCTAGGATTGGAACGGCACCTATACATCTTGTCGCTTCTACTGCTTTTTTCTGTATATATTCCTGGCCTAGGCGTTGAAAACTTTGGCTCTAGAGCATGGATTGACTTAAAAATCACTACGATTCAGCCATCAGAATTTGTAAAGATTCTCTTTATTTTGATCATGGCGGGATACTTAAACGAACACAAGGAAGACTTGTATAATTTCAAAGGCTTAATCAAAGCCGGCCTAGTCGCCGCTCCGATTATTCTCATTGTCCTAAAGGAAGATTTAGGAAGTGCGCTGGTCTTTGCTGCCATATGGGTTGTGATGATTTTCTTCGCAGGTATCAATCTCGGCGTATTCGCGAAATTTTTCGCTTTAGTCGTTGCCGCCATTCCTGTCGCTTATGTGTTTATGGCCCCTTACCAAAAGGAACGTATCGAAGCCTTTCTACACCCCAACAATTTAGACCTTACTGGAAACTATCAAGTTTGGCAGTCAAAGGTAGCTATTGGCTCTGGTGGTGCATTTGGAAAAGGGCTTTTCAACGGAACGCAGAAGCAATTGGATTTCATTCCAGTACAAACCTCAGACTTTATTTTCTCTGTAATTGGAGAGGAATTAGGATTTGTCGGTGGCCTAGTGGTTATCGGAATTCTTGCCATCTTGCTCATCCGTTTCGCTAAGCTAGTTCGAAACTCTGTGGATTTATATGGTGCGCTCATCGTTACAGGTATCATTGGAATGTTGGCATTTCAAATCTTTGAAAACATTGCCATGACCATGGGGCTAATGCCAGTAACCGGTATCACCTTACCATTCCTCAGCGCTGGTGGCTCTTCCATCATGTCCAACATGATTGCCGTCGGGCTGGTGTTATGCGTTGGTGTGAGAAGCAAAACCATCCGATTCTAAGAGGGCCAAGCTCGAGAGTGCGACGCAAGCTTTTATAAACCATTGAACGTTTTTCCAGAGGCAATTTTGCCTCTGGTTTTTTCGTCTTACGGCGAAGGCACAGGCGCCTCTAAAACTCGCAAGGCTCATATAAAAATTACAGATTTCCTCGACCGCAGTATTTGGCTCTTTTTTGAGGCCATACGGCGGTTTTTGGTCAAACTGCCCTGGAAAATCGCAGTATTTTCCAAATAAAAAGGGGCGTACGGCGGTTTAGCAAAGCTCCCCGTCGATCAAGCTTCTTCCTGAGCAAATAAGCCCAATATCAGACTTGATTCTTGGTGAGATATGGTGATTTCACCTACTGTCCACTAGGAATATTTTTGGTCAAGCTACTGCTGAGCAAGTGGCTAGTGGGTTTCCGTCAATAAAGCGCCTTATGGTCAATATATATGAAAGAATACTGCGATTTTTTTACGAATTTCTTCGAAAATCGCCGTATCAAGCCTTTTATTTTTGAAATACTGCGGTCACTCAAAAAAGTGGCAAGGAGCAATGCACCTCAACATTGATGATAGAGTCTTATTATGTTAACCAAAATGCCATCAACATTTATATTCCCAATTGATGGCAATTCGCTAGGCGAAAGGCGTAGTTTAACCATCGCCCACCAACTAAAAAACCAGAGGCAAAATTGCCTCTGGAAAAACATTCAATCGTTGTTAAGTATGCAATTATTCTTTACAAATTCTCTCTGCTATCTTTTCAAAATTCTCTTGAATGTATGTGCCGTCTTTGATGACGATTGGCACACCTAGGTTGGTAGAAATCTGTATATTCTCATCGAATTGAATAATGCCTGCCATAGGTGCAATCAGCATATTGGTGATGTCGCGAAGCTTTGGCGCATATCCTGCGCTCATCATTTCCGCAACGACCTTGTTTAAGATAACATGGCGCTTCTTAATGCCTGCCTTCAGCAATTGTCTATCTAAAATGTCTGCGTCTCGCAGCGCCGAGTACTCAGGCGTTGTAACGATAATCGCTTCCTCAGCTCCTGATGAAGAAATGACCAAGCCATCGTCAATTCCTGCGGGTGCATCTACAATAATATAATCGTAGAGGTTCTTTAGTTTTTCACAGAGGACCTGCATATGAAGCGGAGTCAACCTGCCATCATCTCTGATTGGTGAAGCAGCCATAAGGTAAAGGTTGTTAAACCGCTTATCCTTGATGAGTGCCTGCTTAATTCTGCAAACTCCGGTCATTACATCGTACACGTCATACACGACATTATTCTCAAGACCGAAAAACAAATCTAAGTTACGTAATCCTAAATTCATATCTAAAATGACTACACTCTTATTCTGTTTAGCCAAAGTAGCACCTAGATTTGTCGAAAACATGGTTTTACCAGTCCCTCCTTTACCTGATGCGATTAATAATACTTTGCCCATTACGTCCTCCATTCATTACACTTATTGCACTTTGTTTTTTCCTGTATTTTTTGTCTTTTTCACTTTTACTTCTTCATCATCGTATAGCTTCAAATATTCTGCGATGATTTCTTTCGTCACTGGGGCAGCATTGGAAGAATATCCTCCTTCAATGAGCAATACCGCTACTGCGATTTGCGGATCGTCGGCTGGAGCCATGGCAATGGTCCACGCATTGTATTCATAGCTTCCTTTACCGCTATTGATCATCGCTTGAGTGATTTTGTAGTTGCTTGCTTTGATTAATGCATCATCTACAGTGCTGTCCTCAGAATAATATACTTCTGGTTTTTCGTCCATCATCTTTTCCATCGTCGAACGCACTTTGCTCCAAGTTACGGAAGTTCCTGCTGTTGAATTCAGACGAGAAAGATGAGATTTGATGTAGCTTACTTCGCTTTTCGGTTGTCTAATACCTTGGTTCTCTGCAGTACCTGTCTTTCCTGCTACTTCCACAGGGAATCCACTGAATACACCGGCTAAAGTACCACTGGTGCATACTCGTTTCATTCCTTTTATGGTTTCATCTAGGGAGCTTTGTTTTATGTCTAGCTTGGTTGCTTTTGTCTGTTTTTTTCCTTCACCCTCGATGCCAGAAACAATGCTGACCTGATTTTTCTTTCCGTTATTTCCTAAGGTCGCTACATAATTAGCCATTTGAAGTGGAGTGTAGGCGTTATCTCCTTGTCCGATAGACAGGTTAAACTGGTCTCCTGTTCCCCATTGTGCCTGAATGAAATAGTCGAACTTGACCATACTGGCAAGGGCTTCAACCTGACTTTTTTTTGCTTCTGTCTTGGTTTCGATTAGACTGATTAATTTGTTATATGATGGATTGTCCGTAATCCAGTTGGCAATAATGCTGATGTTCTCTTCCAGTCTTGCATCATCATCTAACACCTCTTGGGGAAAATACTTATTCGCATCATCGTAAATTGCATTCCATACACCGATTCTATAGCTTTCCATTTTTTGTGCAGCCGATGTTAATGGCAACACTGACTCTGATAATTCGATGCCTGTTTTTTCTCCTAGGCCAAATTGCTTGGCAACGCCTAGTAATGTGTCTACACTGATTTTTTGTTTATATCCTAGAGACGCTCCTGTCCCCCAATCTTTTCCCGTAGCAATACAGAAAAAGTAATAGTTACATGAGTTTCCGATGCCCCATTCTAGGGTTTGACTGCCGTGAGTTCCACCATAGTCATTCCAAGAAGAACAACCCCATTCAATGCCACCGATTTCGATGAATCCTCGATCGACGATTGAAGCGTTTGGATTTAATCCGCTTTCCAATGCAGCAATCGCTGTAATTGGTTTGAATGTAGACCCTGGTGAAACATTCGCATTGGTTGCAATATTAAACAGTGGTCTTGGACCCCATGAGTCTCTCGGGTTGCTTGGCTGTACTGATTGCCAAGCTTTATAGGATATGCCTTCTGCAAAGATATTAGGGTCAAAGCCTGGATAGCTGGCAAGAGAAAGCACCTCTCCAGTTTTGATGGAAATGGCTACTGCCGCTCCGCTTTCACTGGTCGAGGATTTATTGATTGCATCCTTAAGAGCTTTTTCTGTTACTTTTTGCAAGTCAAGATCAATGGTCGTGTACACATCTGAACCTTTTTTTGCTGCTTCTTCGCTAAGGGTTTCGACATACTCACCACTGCTGTTGACCTTGATTTTCGTAACGCCCGGTGTTCCGTGAAGTTTATCCTCAAGAGAGGCCTCAAGCCCATCTTTTCCGATTAAATCACTGGCGCTGTACCCTTTTTCTTCAACATATTCTTCTACTTCACTTTCAGAAATCGCCCCCATATATCCTAAAATATGGCAAGCAGTTGAACCGTTTGGATAGTATCTCGTACTTCCAGAAGTAATCTCCACGCCTGGCGTTGCTGATTCTTCAATGTACGTAATGGTTTTATTGCTAACGTTAGATGCCACCGTAATGGGCAAATACTTAGAAAAGCTATTGGCCGCGATTTCGTTTCTGATGATAAAAATTCGCCTTGCCTGTTTGTTGGACAGCTTCTTATCCACACTGTAGTTTTCTCTAAGTTGTTTAAAACAATCTTCAGCAGAAATATCCACATCCACTTCGTTGTCTGACTCTCTGACGATATTGAACTTTGCTAGGAAATAGTACTTTTGCTGGTCATAAGTATATTCCATCGACGATGCCGAAATTGGCGGGTCTAGCTTATACTTATCCTGGAGTACAGTCATGGCTTCTTTTCTGCCCAATGTCGCATCAATATTGTATTTTTCCCGCAATCGATCAAAGGCCTGTTTTGCGGTCAAATTAGTCGGAAGTCCTTCTGACTTCAACCAATTCCTTTTTTTCACATCATAAGTATAGTAAAACTTTCCCGACGTTCCAATTTTGATGGGAAAATTGTCTGTATACTTATCGTTATTTTTGATCAGCGTATTCATCAACGTCAATGCAGAAGCATTGATTTCTTCAGTTGATAAAGAGCTTGCATTAAATGTTGCGGTAAACGTTTGCTTATTCAGCGCCAACGGCTGACCGTTTCGGTCATAAATATTTCCACGGGGAGCTGTGGTGTAGATGGTTTTCGTATTTTGGTCAGATGCTTCTACCGTCCATTCGTCATGTTGCAAGACGGTAATGACAAAGAGTCTAACCCCTAGAATAATCATCAGCACAATAATCGTTCCCACGATTTGTCGATATCTAGAATCGAATAATTTTACATTCTTGTTCATCTGAAGTACCTGTCTCTCCTATGCTTTTCTTTGCGTTTTTCCATAATCAAAAACATAATCGCAATTGCTACCAAGTCAAACAGTAGCTGAAGCGGCAACGTCTTTATCGCAAAGAGATAGGTGTACGGGCTTCCAATAAAGAAATAGATTACCCAGTAAATTGATGTGAATAGCCATGTGGAAAAAACACTTACCACTGGAACAATCAAAAAATGTCCAATGTTAACATAATCTTTAAGCACATACACTGCAATTCCTGTAAGCACTAATGCAACTGTACCAGGTCCTGCATATAGACCATAAAGCGCATCGCTGGCTAACCCAAATATCAATCCAAAAGCAATTCCAGGAAAACGATCATCATAGAGAAAGCTCATTACCACAGTCAAGCATAATAGCAGATTGATATGCTCACCGACAATCGGTACTGCATGCTTAAGAATCATCTGCAAGAAAAACATGGCTAAATACAATAAAAATGCTTTACCGTATTTCATAGGATCACCGACACCTTCTGTAAGGATTTGAAGTCAGTAAACGGTTTAATGGTTACTGTATTCAACTGCGAATTGCTGTCATATTTCACTTTAACAATTTTGCCGATTTCGATACCAGCAGGGAAAAGTCCCATTCCTGAAGTGACAATTTTATCTCCCTCAGAAACCTTTGCGGCACTGTCTAGCATATATCCAGTTAGCTTTCCGTCTTTTGTTCCTTCAACCATGCCAAGAATTTTTAAATTACCTGAAATTTTAAAGCTCACTTTGGTGGTTTCATCAATAATAGAGACCACCTTCGCCCAGCCTTTTCCAGCAGAATGAACTCGACCAACTAAGCCATCACCACAAATGACGATGTCCCATTCCTTAATTCCACTTTCAGTTCCTCGGTTGATGGTAAATACGCTCATCCAATTGACGCTACTCATCGAGGTTACATCAGCAGAAACAATATCATCGGTGCCATTAATGCTGTCATAGTTTAACACTTCCGAAAGGTTCTTTAGTTCTTTCAATTCGTTTGCGGTCAACGTACGACTGGCGACCTGTTGCTTTAGCTTTTCGTTTTCTTCTTTCAGCTTTTCATTTTCTTCGGCCACTTCTTTATAGGTAAAGAACCCTGTAACGTTGTCATAAATACCGCCTGCCACTGATGCAATTGGCTTTTCAATTGTTGCAATGGCACTGCTAAAAAATCTGGAAACCACATTGCCTTTTCCCCCTGTAGCAATGGAAATCACCAGCACCATAAGACTGACCCCAATTACGGTCAACAAAAAACTGATTAATTTGTGTGATTTAATCCATCTCATACCCACTTTTTCCTATCTTCTTTTTACACTAGACGCATAAATTTTTAGTTTTTCAATGTCATTTAGGCTCATGCCAGTTCCTGTAGCTACAGCCTCAAACGCGTTTTCTGCAACGGTTGCTGACATCCCTGTTCTCTTTTCGATGACCATGCCTAGGTTGTGAATTAATCCACCACCACCAGAAAGCACTAATCCGTTGGCCGCAATATCTGCTGCAACTTCTGGAGGAGCCATTTCAATGGTTGCCTTAATTCCATCAATGACCATGTCAATGGATTCTTGCAATGCAAGCATAATGTCTCTATTGGTCACTTCAAGGGTCTTAGGAAGCCCTGAGATAATATCTCTACCGCTGGCCTGTACCGCTTTGATGATTTCATTTCCTTGTTCATCTACATCAAGACACGCAACACCAACTGTGATTTTCAGCATTTCTGCAGTCTTATCCCCAATTAATAGTGCATATCTTTTTCTCATATACTGAATGATTGCTTCGTTGAACTTGTCTCCGGCATGTCTAATGGATGTGCTTGCCACAATTCCGCCTAACGCAATAATCGCAATATCTGTCGTGCCACCACCAATGTCTGCAATCATACATGCAGTAGAGCTGTCGACGTCAATGCCTGCTCCAATTGCTGCTGCCATTGGTTCTTCTAGAATGTACACCTCTGAGGCGCCCATCTGTCTAACCACTTCTTCCACGGCTCTTTTTTCCACTTCAGTAACGCCACTAGGAACACCTACAACAACTCTGTAGTTCTTCACTCTATTGGCTTCTACTGCTTTTTCAATAAACGCTCTAAGCATATCTGCTGTTCGATCAAAATCAGAGATTACCCCGTCCTGTAACGGTCTAACTACGGCAATATTATGCGGTGCTTTTCCCAGCATATCTTTTGCCTCAACGCCTACCGCCAAGGTCACATCTCGTCTAACGTCTCTGGCAATAACCGATGGTTCGTTAAGCACGATTCCACTATCCTTTATATATACCAAGGTATTTGCCGTACCGAGGTCAATTCCCATATCTTTTGTCGAAAAAAACTTGAACATATATGCTTCCTCCATTTTAACTATATTATTCTACAAATCCCATACCGCGCAAACTCGTGTACTTGCCATCTCCAATAATGATATGGTCCAGCACTCTGATGCCTAGCAGGTCGCCTCCTTCAACGAGGCGCTTCGTGGTGATGATATCTTCGTCACTTGGCTTAGGGTCACCACTCGGGTGATTGTGAACAAAGATAACGGCAGCTGCGCTTTTTCGCACAGCTAAGTTGAATACTTCTCTCGGGTGAACAACTGTACTGGATAACTCTCCGATAGATACATTGTCTGTGGCAATGATCTCCGCTTTTGAGTTGACCAACACGGTTTTAAAGTGCTCTTTCCGTAAGTATCGCAATTCTTCCATAAAGAGATTCGCAACATCCTCTGCACTAGCGATTGAATATTTTTCGCTGGCAGGGCAAGCCGATATTCTCTTCCCCAACTCAATTGCAGCAAGTATGGCGCACGCTTTGCTTTTGCCAACGCCGCTTATCTTGAGCAAATCGTCGATATTGCAGCCACCTAAATCCTTTAGACCTTCTGGGAAGGCGCTCAATACATCCTCCGACAGTCCAATGGCCGACTTGTTTTTCGTTCCCGTGTGAATGATCGCTGCAATTAGTTCTGCGCTTGATAAACGCTCAATCCCTATATTGCAAGCTTTTTCTACAGGTCTTTCATTTTCTGGCAATGATTTTATCCTCATCTTTTCCTCCATGGAATAAAACCTGCCACATTCATTATACAGTTGTATTCATTTAATCACAAAATATCACGTTAAATTATACCATTATTTATCTGTTCTTACAAGGGAAAATAAAGCCTTAAAGGGGTTTTCCCTTCAAGGCTTTTTGGCTCTATAATAAATGTTGGGGTGGTTGAAAAAAGAAATCAACCATTCCAGCATTTTTTAATACAAAAAAAATTGAGCATAAGTGCAATATCCGT